>CAIMUF010000074.1 GCA_903844635.1 uncultured Sulfuricurvum sp.
ATAAAGCATTCGAGCTTGGCGTTGGCGGCGAAGTCCTTTGTACAATTTGGTAAGGGGATAAGATGTCACGTATTGGAAAACTTCCTGTTTCTATCCCAGCTGATGTAAATGTTACTCTTGATGGAGCGGTTATTACTTTTGTAAAAGGTGATACAACTCACACTCTTGATACCCGTGGAAATTGTGGTGTTTCGTATGCAGATAATGCATTAACGTTTGCTACAAACTCTGACGATCGTGCTCACCGTGCCTTTTGGGGTACTTACCGCGCACTTGCACAAAATATTGTTGTGGGCTTAACTGCTGGTTTTGAGAAAAAACTCGAAATCAATGGTGTTGGTTACCGTGCTGCTGTTGAAGGTGCTATTTTGAAACTTCAATTGGGCTTCAGTCATGATATTCTTTTTGATATTCCTGCTGGCGTTGCAATTAGTGTTGAGAAAAACGTTATTACTATCAAAGGTACTGACAAGCAACAAATTGGACAAATTGCAGCTGTAATCCGTTCATTCCGTCCACCTGAGCCGTATAAAGGCAAGGGTGTTAAATACTCTGATGAGATTATCCTGCGTAAAGCCGGTAAGACATCTAAGAAATAAGGGGCGATGATATGACAGGTAAAACACTTAAAAATAAATCGGCAAAGCGTCTTCAGCGTAAACGCCGTATTCGCTCTAAAATCTCAGGATGCGCGACTTTGCCACGTATCTCAGTATTTCGCTCTAACCGCTTTATCAGCGCACAAGCGATTAACGATGAACAAGGGGTAACTCTTGCAGCCGTACACTCAAAAACTTTGGGTCTTAAAGCTAACATTGAAAGCGCTGAAAAAGCGGGTGCAGTGTTCGCAAAAACCTTAAAAGATGCTGGGATTAATGAAGTTACGTTCGATCGTAACGGATTTTTGTATCACGGTGTCGTAAAAGCGTTTGCCGAAGCACTTCGTGCAAATGAAATCAAGTTTTAAGGGCTGATGAATGAATCCTATTAATAGAGAAGAATTTTCAGAAGCGATCGTAAATATCGGTCGTGTAACCAAAGTTGTAAAAGGTGGACGTCGTTTTCGTTTTACTGCACTTGTGGTTGTAGGTAACAAAAAAGGGACTGTCGGTTACGGCGTCGGTAAAGCCAAAGAGGTTCCCGATGCTATCCGTAAAGCGGTAGATGAAGCGTTCAAAAATCTTACAGTTGTTAAGATCAAAGGAACTACTATCGCACACGACATCGAAGTAAAATACAACGCAAGTCGTATGTTGCTTAAACCAGCATCTGAAGGTACAGGAGTTATCGCCGGTGGCGCTGCACGTCCTGTTCTTGAGCTTGCTGGAATCCAAGACATTCTTACGAAGTCTTTGGGTTCAAACAATCCAAACACCGTGGTTCGTGCAACAGTAGATGCACTTTCACGTATCAAAGGATAAGGTATGGCACTCGAAAATTTAACACCTGCTGAGGGGTCAACCCACAGCAGAAAACGTCTTGGACGTGGCGCTGGTAGTGGTACTGGTAAAACTTCTGGTAAAGGACACAAAGGTCAAAAAGCTCGTGGAGGTTACAATGAAAAGCGTAACTTCGAGGGTGGACAACAACCTCTTGCTCGCCGTTTGCCAAAAGTTGGATTTACGTCTCGTGTCGTAAAACCAACGATCATTAACGTTGAAAAAACAAATGTAATCGCTGAGCTTTCAGAAATTACAATGGAAACAATCCGTAGCGTACACCGTTTGAAAAAATCGGTCACTCAAGTTAAACTTGTTGGTGCAAGCGCAAAAGATTTAGCATCTAAAATTAAAGACGAAAACGTTACAACTACTGGTAACTAATGAACCAGCAACTTGTAAACAAGATCTTAATTACGATCGGTTTTCTCTTTATCTACCGTCTATTGGCATACGTGCCAGTACCGGGTGTTGACACAGCCGTCATCGCTTCATTTTTTAATTCACATCAAGCTGACGCGTTAGGTTTATTCAATATGTTTAGCGGTAAAGCCGTAGAACGATTCTCCATTATCTCCCTTGGTATCATGCCTTACATCACCGCATCTATTATTATGGAATTATTAGCAGCAACTTTCCCAACTTTAGCGCAAATGAAAAAAGAGCGTGATGGTATGGTTAAATACATGCAAATTATCCGTTACGCAACGATTGTGATTACGATTGTTCAAGCAATTGGTGTGAGTGTTGGATTGCAGCATATGGGTGGTAAAGATGGCGGAAGTGCTATTTTGGTTGATCATTCAACTTTTGTACTTCTTGCTGTTGTTTCGATGTTAGCAGGAACGATGTTATTGATGTGGATTGGCGAGCAAATTACTCAAAGCGGCATTGGTAACGGTGTCTCTTTGATCATCTTTGCAGGGATTGTTTCGGCTATTCCTAGTGCTATTGGGCATATGGTTACGATGGTGAATACGGGGGCAATGAGTCCTTTAGTTGTCCTGGCAATCATAGCATTGGTAATATCAACGGTACTGGTCATTATTTATGTAGAGCTTGGTGAACGTCGTATTCCGGTTACGTATGCAAAAAAGACTATGCTTCAAAATCAAAACAAACGGGTTATGAACTATATCCCGGTTAAAGTAAACCTTTCGGGTGTTATTCCTGTTATTTTTGCTTCAGCGATTTTGATGTTTCCGATGACGGTTCTCTCAAGCAGTACGAATCCGACGATTCAAGCTATTGCAGATGTTCTTAATCCGAATCACTATTTCTTTAATGTGTTACAATTTACGTTTGTTGTATTCTTTGCATTTTTCTATGCCTCTATCGTATTTAATGCCAAAGATATTGCTGACAATCTTAAGCGTCAAGGTGGATTTATTCCCGGTGTTCGCCCAGGGGAATCGACAAAAGCATTTTTGAATGAAACAGCAGGGCGTTTGACCATTACGGGTGCGATTTATCTCGGATTGATTGCAACGCTTCCATGGGTTATTGTTAAAGCGATGGGTGTGCCTTTCTTCTTTGGAGGGACAGCAGTTCTTATCGTGGTTCAAGTAGCACTGGACACGATGCGTCGGGTTGAAGCGCAAGTGTATACATCTAAATACCAAACTCTTAGTGCGGTTGGCCTGTAACTATGGCAATTGCACTACGTAAAAATGATGAAATAGCCAAACTCCGTGAAGCGAATAAAATCGTTGCGGGGACGCTAGAGCTACTGAGAGATCATGCAAAAGTGGGTATTTCGTTAAAAGAATTGGATGCGATGGGTGAAGAATATATTCGTTCATTCAACGCAAAACCTTCATTTAAAGGTCTTTACGGCTTTCCAAGTGCGGTATGTACTTCTCTTAATAACGTTATTATTCACGGAATACCTACGGATTATCGACTTGAAGAAGGCGATATTATCGGCTTCGATGTCGGTACTCAAAAAAATGGTTATTTTGGTGATGCTGCCATAACGGTGGGTGTTGGTCAAATTACCAAAGAAGATGAGGCATTGATCGCATGCGCGAAAGATACCCTCTACCACGCCATTGAGATTATCGAAGATGGAATGCGATTCAAAGAGCTTTCTTATGAGATGGAAAAATTCATCTTGAGCCGTGGTTATGTCCCATTACGCAATTTTTGTGGACACGGTATTGGAAAAAAGCCTCATGAAGAGCCTGAAATCCCTAATTATTTCGATGGAACAAATCCTAAAGCGGGACCAAAAATTAAAAACGGAATGGTTTTTTGTTTGGAACCGATGATTTGTCAAAAAGACGGTATGTCTAAAATTTTGGCAAATGGTTGGGATGTGGTGAGTGTGGATGAGCTGAGAGGCTCTCATTACGAGCATACGGTTGCGATTATCAACGGTAGAGCTGAAATTTTATCAATCACGTAAAGGAATTTTATGGCAAAAGATGATGTCATTGAAGTAGACGGAAAGATTGTTGAAGCGCTACCGAACGCAACGTTTCGTGTGGAGCTTCCAAATGGGCATGTGATCTTATGTCACATCGCTGGAAAAATGCGTATGCACTATATCAAGATCTTACCGGGTGATACGGTTAAACTCGAACTCACTCCGTATAGTCTTGATAAAGGGCGTATTACGTACCGTTACAAGTAACTATTTTCTCCCCTTTAATCAGGGGAAAAAACTAATGATTTTTTGATAAGGTTTTGGTTTTATGAAAAAATTATTATTGCTTCTCTGCTTCTTCTTTTTACCTTCTTTATTTGCTTCATCACAAGACTCTTTTTGGGACAGTTATACTAATGCTCTTCGTGGGGATAAAATTGCTGAATTTCAAGTCGGTGTCATGTTTGAACGGGGAATCGGTATTGATATCAACCAAGCTCAATCGGCTAAATGGTATGAAAAAGCTGCTATTCAAGGACATATGGATGCTCAGTATAATTTAGGACTAATGTACGCAAGTGGAAGAGGTGTAGAACAAAACGACCAGTTTGCAATGATGTGGTTAGCCTCTGCAGCCAAACAGGGCGATAACGAAGCACGAAAACTACTTATTGATATTATTGACGGAAAGCTTGAGAAAAAAACTGATAATACAATGAATGGAGAATTAGAGAACATAAAAGCAATAGCGTTTACAGCTAAAGAGGGGGCAAAAGTATGTGATGGTAATGGTAAATGTGAACCATATAAGGCTAATACTACATTTACTTCTAAAATTAAACGAAAAAATTATTATAAAATAAGCGGTATTGTAACTTCAATCGGGTGGACAACGTATGATAAAGAAGGATGGATAGAAGAGAATAGCGTCGTAATACGACGCTAAAGTCTATTTTACATAACTGCAGCAATAATCACTAAGTGTTTTTACTTTCAGATTGAATGAGCTGTTGGCAGGAACTTCGAATGATTCTGGTCCTTTAATCGTAATCCACGCTTCATTGTCAGGAAGCTGGATATCCATCTCACCGCTCATGATTTCCATGATCTCTTTATCTGCTGTACCAAAAGTATATTCACCAGGATTCATAATACCTAGAGTTTTTATACTACCGTCAGAAAAATGGAGCGTACGGCTGGTAACATTCCCGTCAAAATAAATATTGGCTTTTTTGTCTGCAGTAACGTTTTCAAATTGTGTCATGGATACCCTTTTAAAAATTTGGGAAAATTATAGCGGATTGAGCTCTTTTTTCATATTTTTAGGAAGATGAGCAAATGGATATTTTAGATCAATTCTCTCTTCATCTCCATCTTTGATGTGAATTTCCAGTGTCATTTCACTTCGATCGAAATTGACAAGTGTGTAAACTTTATCGTCTTCTATGTACGATAAACGTCGTCCTTGAAGATTCATAAAAGCTCTTTTTTTAGGTCTATATCCCATAAATTCCGTTCTCCTTGATGGTTATTTTTTTAGCGTCGCTGAGTTTTGTGAGTGCCAGTTTGAAATTCTTTTTACTGAGTCCGAACTTTTTTTGGATTTGATCCGCATCACTTTTATAGTTGTACGGCAGCATTCCACCATTATCAATGAGCATATCGAGAACTTTTTGACTCGAATCATCCGATTTTGATTTACCTGTTTTTTGGAGTGTCAAATCCAGTTTTCCATCCTCGCGGCGAAGTTTTACAAAACCATGTTTGATTTGCCCAGAGTGAATTTTCTCAAACATCTCATTGGCGTATATCATCCCCTCATATTTGTCATCCACAATCGCTTTATATCCCATAGGGGTTTTGGCAATAATCATAAATTTAACGGGGGTGTTGGGGTAAAAATCTCGAGGAGCATCAACAAGAGCCTGACTGATTTTTTCAGTTCCCACGAGACGGTTCGTCTGTTCATCTAAGATAACACGGACAATACGCTTTTCGCCTACCTTGAAAGGGACTTTTTGCATGACACGTGGAACAAAAAGATCTTTGGGCAAGCCCCAGTTTACAAATGCCCCGATAGGAGTAGTATCGACTACTTCTACGAAGGCTAGTTGATTGACCATCGCTTTTGGCAACACGGTACTTGCTACGGGGCGATCTTCGCTGTCTGTATAGACAAATACATCGATGGTATCGCCGATGTGCATTGAGTCCGTGACGTATTGGTTGGGCAATAAAATATCGCTCTCATCTAAGGCGCGTAAAAAAAGCCCAGGAGTTGTATCTCTATCGATAGTGAGGATATTTATTTCCCCGATTTTTAGTGTTTCATTCATGGGTATAATTATAGCTAAGATTCACTATCACGGAGGAAAAATGCGCATAATCATTACGGGAGCCAGCAGTGGACTAGGTGAGGCATTAGCGCTTCATTATGCACAAGCATCAAATAGCCTTGTATTGATTGCCAGACGTTCACAGAAACTTGAAGCTGTAGCAAGTCAATGTATGGCCCTGGGGGCGAAGGTCGAAATGATCGTGGCAGATGTGAGTGATTTTGATTTAATGAAGAGCATTGGAGAAAAGCTTGCAGATTCTCAGATTGACCGAATTATCCTGAATGCGGGTATTTCGGTAGGTCATTCAGGTGGAGTAACACCGTTTGAGGATTTTTATCGTCTGTTTAAAACCAACTTTTTGAGCGTTCACGCATTGCTGGAGCCGATAATTCCTAAACTTATTGCACAAAAGTCAGGTGAAGTAGTTTTTATCTCTTCGCTTGCGTCACTGCTATCCATGCCTACATCGGTTGCTTACAGTGCATCTAAGCGAGCATTGAATGCATATGCAGAAGGTTTGCGATATCAGTTGAAGCCTTATGGAATTGATGTCATGACGATATTGCCGGGATTCATTGATTCAGAGATGACTCAAAAAAATCGATTTAAGATGCCTTTTTTATTGAGTACCCAAGCTGGAGTCAAGAAAATAACTGATGCAATTGCTTCAAAAAAGCACTTTTACCCGTTTCCGTTGAGATTTTACTTAATGATTCGAATTGCATTACTACTTCCGCAGTCCTTAAGAGACAAAATTGTAAACTTCACTAATTATAAAAAGGGTAGTTAGCCCCCTAAGGAAGTTTTATGGTCATCGACAGCGTTTGTACCTATTGTGGCGTGGGATGCGATATTTCCGCTGAGGTCGAAGACAACAAAATTCAGAAGATTTTTGCTAAAGAAGAGGGACTTGTTTCCCAAGGACGACTTTGTATCAAAGGAAAGCAGGGGTGGGATTTTGTAACTCATCCTAAACGCCTTCGAAATGCTCGTGTGCGAAAGTCATTTTTGGCAAAAAATGCTGCATTGTTTGCCGATTTGGATATGGATTACCTTGAGCCTATCGATCATGATTTTTATGAGATTAGTTATGAGAGTGCATACGAACTCGCGGCTCGCAAACTAAAATCAATCACCGATGAGTATGGCTCGCACTCGTTTGCTTCCATCGGTGGGGCACGTACAAGTTGTGAAAGTTCTTATTTATTTCAGCACTTTACCCGTCATGTTGTCGGTTCGCCTCACGTCGATAACTGTGCTCGTGTATGTCATTCACCGTCACTAAAAGGGATGCGTACGACCATAGGAGAGGGTGCTGCTACCAATCCGTTTGATGATATTTATGAAACAGAGTTTATGATCGTCATGGGTTCTAATACCACCGAGGGGCATCCCATCGTTGCAAATAGAATGTTGGATGTGATCAAAGACAAAGGAATTGAACTGGCCGTGCTTGATGTGCGCAGACTGCAACTTTCAAAATCTGCCACCCATCATCTTAGTATCCCGTATGAAGCGAATTTGATGATTCTCAACATGATGACATTTGTCATTATTTCTGAAGATTTAGTGAATGATGATTTTATTGCATCACGAACCAAAGGATATGAAGCATTCAAGCAGGCCATTTTAGAGGATCCGTATGCAAATCCTGAGTATTTGCTTCAAATTCCAGGGTATGAATCACTCGTTGAAGAAATAAGAACGGTTTCCCGTAAATACGCAACGCGCAAAAGCCTATTTTTCTGGGGACTTGGGATTACGGAGCAGTTAGACGGGTCGTATGCGGTTATGGCGATTACGCATCTTGCGTTAATAACGGGAAATATTGGTAAACGTGGCGCTGGATTGATGCCTCTTCGTGGTCAAAACAATGTTCAGGGAACGTGTGATGTCGGGATGCTGCCATACTATGCACCCGATTATCAACCGCCTAAAGAAGTGGGGCTGATGACTCCTGATTTGATTAATGCGATGGTGGATGGGAAAATAAAAGCCCTTTTTAACATCGGTGAAGATATTGCCCACATTCATCCTAATCAAAATAAAATTCATTCGGCGCTTAAAAATCTTGATTTATTGATTGTCAATGAACTTTTCAACAATGAAATTACCAAGTTCGCGGATATTATTTTTGGAGTCAAAAGTGCCTATGAAAAAACGGGTGTGTATGTGAATGCAGAACGCCGACTTCATCTTTCACAACCTTTGATTCATGTTACGATGCCCGATGACTGGGAAGTAATCGCTGAAATTTCTAAACGCTATGGGACGGATTTTGGTTTTAAAGATTCTAAAGATGTCTGGGAGAGAGTTCGAGTCGATGCCCCTGTCCGTTTTGGAGGAGCGAGTTACGAAAAACTTGAAGCCAATCGCTTACGCGGATTGCAATGGCCGGTACAAGAGGAAGATACCCCGGTGTTACACCTCCATGATTTCAGAACAAAAGATGGAATTGCTTCCTTTCGTTACAAGCAGTATGAGCCTCGCGGTCAAGTAGCAGAGCTTTTACGTGCTCCAAACTATGAGGGTTATTACCTCACAACGGGACGTGTATTGGTTCACTATAACAACGCTGCACAGACGAATGCGTGTGAAAAGCTTAGTCGCTCTCACAGTGAAGATACATTGCTCGTGAGTGTCGATGATGAAGAGTTTTTCGAATATAAAGATTTTGTGGTGCTTAAAAGCGAATACGGGCAAAGTGCTCCTTTGCGCGTAAAAGTGAGTACCACGGTTAAAAAAGGGACACTCTTTACGACGTTCCATCACGCAAAAAGTCAGATTAACTTTTTATTCGGAGACGAGTCGGACGAGCTGATTAAAACAGCACGATTTAAATCAATCAAAGTTGAAATCATCAAACCCGATTATTTGGACTAATCGGTGCATACCAAAGCCAAGGGGAATTTGGCAGAGGAAAAAGGGTGTGATTATCTCAGATCACACGGATTTCGAATTATAGACCGAAATGTTTATAACAGATTTGGAGAAATCGATATTATCGCTTTTAAAGATAATGTCTTGCATTTTGTCGAAGTCAAAAGCGCTCAAAGCTACGAGCAAGCTGTCAATAATATTACCGCTTCAAAACTTCAAAAACTAAACCGTACGATTCAAACCTACCTGCAGAAAAAAAAGTTTTCACTTGATTATTGCATTGATGCATTAATTGTTACAGGTGATGAAATTGAGTGGATTGAAAATATCACACTTTAAGATAGTGTTTGAACGACAAAGGAATAAGATCCCTTTGTCTGCGCTAGCCGCTAAGGCACTAAAGTCTGCTTCTTTGAAGCAGAAATCTTATTAATTAAATGAAAATTTTTGTAATAAGACGTTTTAAAGAAAGGGGCGTTATAATTGCTTATCATATAAAACTCAAGGAAATTAAAATGGGTAAATACATCGAATTAACAAACGCAAATTTTGCTGATACAACAAAAGAGGGCGTAGCTCTTGTAGACTTTTGGGCACCATGGTGTGGACCTTGTCGTATGATCGCTCCAGTTATTGAAGAATTGGCAAACGATTTTGATGGTATCGCAAAAATCTGTAAAGTAAATACAGATGAAGAACAAGACATTGCCGTAAAATACGGTATCCGTTCAATCCCTACAATCCTTTTCTTCAAAAATGGCGAAATGGTTGATCAAATGGTTGGTGCTGCTTCTAAACAAGCGTTTACTGACAAAATTAACTCACTTTTATAATCAAGAATAGAGAGGAGCTATCCTCTCTGGTTATATCAATATTTACTCTCCTTCTTTTTTATCCTCATTTTTCTTTTAGCAGTCATTTTTAAAGATACATTCTACTATTTCTGAGTTTTTAATGTAGTCTAAAAGTTTTCTAAAACCATTTTTCTTTTTATCAATTTCTAGCGTCCTTTAACAGCAATACAGTACCATACGTCCAATTTGAAATGAATCATACTATGAGGTGTTAACTATGTTGGATTGTGCGATTATCGGAGGGGGACCTGCGGGTTTAACGGCAGGTTTGTATGCAACACGCGGCGGATTGGATAATGTTGTTATGTTTGAAAAAGGGATGCCTGGCGGTCAAATCACCATGAGTTCCGAGATTGAAAATTATCCTGGCGCAACAGCTCATAATCTCAGCGGAATGGATTTTATGTCTCCATGGCCTGAACAGTGTCAGCGTTTTGGATTGAAGCATGAGATGTCTGAAGTAACACGTATTTCTCGTAATGAGGATGGAACCTTTACGATTCATAAATCCGATGGAAAAACGGATATGGCTAAAAGTGTCATTGTGGGGACGGGATCAACACCAAAACGTGCCGGATTTATTGGTGAAGATAAATATTTCGGTCGGGGTGTGAGTACCTGTGCAACGTGTGATGGCTTTTTCTATAAAGGAAAAGAAGTGGCGGTGATTGGTGGCGGTGATACGGCTCTTGAAGAGGCGCTTTATTTGGCAAAAATTTGTTCAAAAGTGTATCTTATCCACCGTCGTGACACGTTTCGCTCAGCCCCAAGTACGATTGAACGCATCAAAAATACGGCAAATATCGAGCTTGTTCTCAATGCTTTTCCTGAAGAAGTACTTGGGGATGCTATGGGTGTGACGGGGATTCGTGTTGCATTTAAAGACGCTTCCACTCGTCAGATAGATGCTCCAGGGGTATTTGTATTTATTGGAAATAATGTTAATAATCAAGTATTAATCCAAGAAGACGGCAGTTTTTTATGCGATATGACACCCTCAGGTGAGGTCATTGTTGATTTGAGCATGAAAACATCGGTTGCAGGATTGTACGCTGCTGGTGATATGCGCATTGCCGCACCTAAGCAAGTGGTAAGTGCTGCAGGTGATGGTGCAGTTGCGGCATTGCAGGCAATTTCGTATGTGGATGAACATTTTCACGGATAGTTTTATATCGTCATCGTCCGTAGAACATTCCCGTCATACCGTACTTGATACGGTATCTACTCATTAAATGTTACTAGATTCCGTGTCGTTGCACGGAATGACGGAGTGCGCGAACGGCGATTTTCGTCCTTTTAAAGTCTAAAACGATACAATTCGTTTTTACTATTGTAAACGGGAGATGACCATGATTAGAGTAGGTGTATTTGGCGCGGGTGGGCGTGTTGGAAAGTTGATTATTGAAGATTTACGTCAGGAAAGTGACATATCACTGGGTGCTGTGTATGTACGCAATGAGCTTAACTTTTCGATTGATCCGTCTGTCCTTGTTACCAACGATATGAATGTGTTGCTCAAAAGTTCCGATGTTATTATCGATTTTTCACTTCCGGAAGCGACTCAAGCACTTTTAGAGTGCGCGATGGCTCATCCTCGTCCTCTAGTTATCGGTACTACCGGTATGGATGCACATCAGCTTAATTTACTAAAAAGTGCCAGTGAATTAATGCCGATTTTGTACGCAACCAATATGTCACTTGGCGTAGCATTACTGAATAAACTTGTCTATGCAGCTTCGAAAACGCTCAAAGAATTTGACATCGAGATCGTAGAGCAGCATCATCGTCACAAAAAAGATGCTCCAAGCGGTACGGCATTGACTTTGGCGCACTCAGCAGCACTTGCTCGCGGTTTGGATTTGGATAAGGTTCGTATCAGTGGCCGTGATGGTAATATCGGCGAGAGAACCAAAGATGAAATCGCGGTAATGGCATTACGCGGTGGTGATATTGTGGGACGTCATACGGTTGGTTTTTACAACGAAGGTGAGTTTGTCGAACTTCACCATACAGCAACCAGTCGTAATACATTTTCAAAAGGGTCAATTCGTGCTGCCAAATGGTTAGCCAGTCAAGAGAACGGATTGTATAATATCAGCGATTGTTTGGAATTAGGAGAATAAATGCGTAGTATGAATGAAAAATGTGCAGTTGTTGGTATCTTTGATCATCCCGAGGCTTCAAAATTAGCCTATTTCTCGCTTCATGCTCAACAGCATCGAGGTCAAGAAGCAGCAGGAATCAGCACCAGTAATGGTGAAAAACTCTATACGATTAAAGATCGCGGATTGGTTACGCAAGTTTTTGATAATCAAAAGTTAGCAACCCTAAAAGGTCAAATGGCCATTGGACATACACGCTATTCGACTGCTGGAGATGATTCTATTCTCGATGCTCAGCCGGTATTTGCCCGTTATGACCTTGGAGAGATGGCAATTGTTCATAATGGAAATCTCACTAATGCTAAAGAAGTACGGGATGCGCTCATCAAAAAAGGGGCAATCTTCCAAACTTACATGGATACTGAAAACCTTATCCATCTGATTGCTAAAAGTGATCAGCATCATTTGACAGATCGTATCATTGATGCAGTTAAAAAGATTGAAGGGGCATATTCCCTCGTCTTTTTGAGCCGTTCTAAAATGTTTGCAATGCGTGACCGTTTTGGATTCCGACCTCTCAGCCTTGGGCGTTTGGGCGATGGTTATGTGGTAGCATCGGAGACATGTGCTTTTGATTTGATCGGTGCAGAGTTTATTCGTGACGTAGAACCGGGTGAACTTTTGATCTTTGAAAAAGGAAAAGCTCCGCAATCGATCAAAGTCTTCGAGCCAACACCAAAGCATTGTATTTTCGAATACGTCTATTTCGCTCGTCCTGATTCCAATGTTTATGGGCAAAATGTCTATGAAATGCGTAAAGCAATGGGTAAAAAATTGGCACAAGAGCAGCCAATGATCGCGGATATGATCGTTCCTGTTCCTGATGGCGGTGTTCCTGCGGCGATTGGGTACTCACAAGAAAGCGGTATCCCTTTCGAGATGGCAATTATGCGTAACCACTACATCGGACGTACCTTTATTGAGCCAACACAAGAGATGCGTGATTTGAAAGTCAAGATGAAACTCTCTCCGATAGAGCATCTGATCAAAGGTAAACGCTTGATCGTTGTCGATGACTCCATCGTACGTGGTACTACAAGCCGTCGAATTGTCCGTATGCTCAAAGAAGCGGGTGCGCTTGAAGTTCATATGCGTATTTCAAGCCCTCCAACAACTGATCCCTGTTTTTACGGTGTTGATACACCGGATAAAGATAAGCTGATTGCTGCCAACATGACCAATGCAGAAATCTGCGCATTTATCGAAGCTGATTCGCTTGGTTATTTGAGTAATGATGGATTATTGCTGAGTGTAAACGGCAAAGAAGAAAACTATTGTACGGCGTGTTTTACCGGCAATTATATCATTTGATGTTACGCATTAAAACGAACTCGTCCGTTTCAATGGCAGGGACGCCTAGTAGTCGGTACTTCGTACATCGACATAGGTTCCAAAGCTACAAAAGCCAAGCAGTTGGCTTTTTAAACGCTTTTCACCCTTGCAACCCCCTAAAGCTACAAAAAACTTTATTTTTTGAGAAATGAGATGATAGTGCGCGAACAGATTTTTACTTTTGGACAGTATTTGAGTGAAAAGTTTGGGTGCAAAGTCTCCAAGGTTCCTGTCTCTATTTCAGGATTTACCTGCCCTAATATTGATGGTAACGTTGCAAAGGGTGGATGCACTTTTTGCGAAAATGATTCCTTTAGTCCGAGCTTGGACAAAGCGAAGCCTCTTAAAGGTTTTTTTCTTAACCTTGAATCCTCCGAAAACCCTTATCTCGAAAAACAAATTGAACAGCTCCAGTGGCAGTTTGATGCGCTTTCTCAAAAACTAAGTGCCCAAAATGGGACACAAAAATATCTCGTCTATTTTCAAAGCTTTACCAACACGTACGCCCCGCTAGACACGCTTAAAGCGCTGTATGAAAAAGCTCTTAGTTTTGATAATGTGGTGGGTCTTAGTATTGGCACACGCTCGGACAGTATCAGTGACGAGGTGTTTGAATATTTGTGTGAGCTTTCCCAAAAAACAGAATTGTGGATCGAGTTTGGAATTCAATCGATATTTGATGAAACATTGGAAAAAATCAATCGTGGACACAATGCTCAAAGTGTAAAAGATGCCATACTAAAAGCTAAAAAGTATGGATTAAATGTATGCGGACATCTTATCTTCGGACTCCCTGGAGAAGACAAAACGATGATGCTTCAAACGGCTCAGGTAGCATACGATTTAGGGGTAGATTCACTCAAATATCATCCTCTTTATGTGGTAAAACGAACGGCATTGGCAAATGAATATGGCCGGGGTGAATTTACCCCAATCACAGAAGAACTGTATTTGGAAGTATTGAGCGAAGCATTAAAAATGAAGCCAAAGGGTATTAGTGTCCAGCGTCTGACAGCAGGAATTGATGATGAATCACTTATTGCTCCGCAGTGGTGTCGAGATAAAAACAACCAATTAAAAGCTATCAATAACGCTCTCAAAGAGATTGGATTAAAATACTAACTCCCTATTGACCATATGCTCTAACGTAGCTTGTATACCCTTTAAAATAGGAAGGGTGAGGCATAATAATTCTAAATTCTTTTCGCTGCCCTGGCTTGAGATTAGTGGCCACTACTTCGGTCACGATTAGATAAGAAGGCTTAACTCTGCCATCTCCGATGAGTTCCGCAAACGCATTCGACTGATAAGAGGGTTTTCCTTCTAGTGCAGGAGTGTCTTTGTTGACTATTTTGATTTCTACACTAACTTCACCGATCGTATAATTACCAGTATTTCGTACAGACCCAATAAAAAATATTTTTTCTGTCGGAAGAAAACGGTGGTCTTTAACATCGGACAAGGTTGTTTTTTTTGTGTAACTATCTATAACCAAAAGTGCACCAAACATAAATCCAGGTATAACAAGAACATAGGTGAAAATGATGGAAACTTTTGAAGTAGATTTAGGTTGCTTGAGTGTTAAAATAATGAGAAAAATTAGTAGTAACGTAAAAAAAATAACCGCCCCGTAGTGCCAAAAAGTAAAGTAGGTATTCATCATCTGCAAACTCCCCACGCTGTAACGCTAAATTTCTTTGGATAACTAAAGGGTTCAATTAAGAGTTTAAACGTCTCTGAGTCATTGGGTTTTATAGGCTGCTTGATACTGAGTGTTTGACGATGAAAAGGGAGATAAGGATAAACCTTATCGTTGAGTATTTTAATGGAGGATGTCTTTGATACACCGAAATAAATAGTACATTCTTTGAAGCTTTGATTGGAGGTGTTGTTGATGTCGCCTTTTAACAGCAGAGCCTCAGTAAATTCGAGATCTTGGACGGTAGTTAGTGTAATCGTATGTTTGTAAACATATTTATGTAAAAGTAGATAACCACCCAGTGGTGCACCTAAAAGAAGTAGAAATGCGCTGAGGATAAGACTGATAGCAAGGGTGAGCTTGTGATGGAACAGTACTGCCAAGATAAGAAAAAGAAAAAAGAAAAAAAGGATTCCCCCAAAAAGGAGGTAATCATAAAGAGCTAAGGTATGAATAAAATGAAGCAATTGAGTTTTCATTTGGTCCTAGAGTTTTTCTCTGCGATTCCGCTTACCCCTGAACGTCGGGCAAGCTCTTGTTTGATGCGATCGGGAGAGATGTTTTTATGTCCCAGTGCTACCAAGACATGATAGACTAAATCGGCACATTCGTAAATAATTTCATCTTCATTGTTGTCTTTGACAGCAAAGGCAAACTCACCCGCTTCTTCAACTACTTTTTTCAAAATAGCGTTGTCGCCGCTGCTAAGAAGTTTTGCTGTCCATGAGCTTTTTGGATCACTGTTTTTACGGCTTAAAATAGTATGGTAGAGTTCATCGATAATTCCATAGGTGCTGACTGTATCAATTTCAGGCTCACTGATAATAGTTCCAGATTCGATATCAGTAAAGAAGCACGATTTACGCCCTGTGTGACAGGCAACACCTTCTTGGCGTACCATGATGAGGAGCGTATCGTTGTCGCAATCGAGTAAAAATCGTTCGATGTGCTGAAGATGACCGCTGCTTTCCCCTTTTTTCCATAAGCGCTGTTTTGAGCGTGAAAAATAGTGTGCAACTTTAGTAGAGAGGGAAAGTTCCAACGATTCACGGTTCATGTACGCCATCATCAAGACTTCCAGTGTTGTGGAGTCTTGGACAATGACGGGAAGAAGATCAGACTTTGCCCAGTCGATTTGATCAAGATTCATCAATTATTTCCCTGTTGAACTGATTTTTTGATTATCTGCTGTTTTAGTATCAAGCCAGATATTAGGAGTTGAACCACCAGGTGTGAGGAAAATCTTCGCATCTTTGTTCTCTTTGAGAGCATCGTTAAATTTGCCTTGCACTTTGATTTGCTCCAGCTTGAGCAAGCCAGGTGTGAGTGACTGTCCTACGAGATGGTTGGCTTGAGCTTGAGCTTTAGCTTCGATAGTAAGGGCATTTGCCGTACCTTGTGCTTCTGTTTCTTTTTTGAACGCTTCTTGTTTTGCACGCTCAACGTCTTGCTGCGCTTTTTCAACTTCTTGTTTAGCGACTTGAACGCGCTCGATTTGATCTTTCACTTTTTGAGGAAGACCAATTTCGCGCAATTGGATTGACTCGAGATCAGCAGGACCATTTTTTTGGCGATTAACATTATCACGAATACCTGCTTCGATTTTTTGGGCAATCGCATTTCGCATAATCGGCAAAGTTTCTGCATCGTATTGACCGATAACATTACGTACGACATCACGAGCTACAGGATCGATAATTTTATCTTCCCAGCTGAAACCCCAGTTGGAGATGGTTTGAGCTGCCAGTTGGGCATTAAGACGATATTGGACGGTCATATCGATGGATACCGGAAGTCCACGTTTATCTAAAACAGTGATAGCGGGTTTAAGTAAAATCCCATCTCCTGCGGTTGACGCACGATCGATTTTATCCGCATAGTTGATAATACGTACTTTTGTATCCACAATATAGACATTTTGAATAACAGGAAGGAGAAAATGAAGTCCAGGCATTAATGCGTTATCGCTGTATTTACCGTTAGTAGAGAGAATTCCGCGTTCCCCTTCGTTAATGATAATAAAAGGTTTTGCTAAAAATAAGAGAACGATAAATCCTCCAACGAGCCAAAGTATACCCGCTTTTTGAGGGTTCATATTGAAGTCAATTTTAGGAGGTTTTGGAGGAGTAAATCCTCCATCGCTCTTCTTTTCTTCATTTTTTTTCTTATTAAAATAATCGTTCATATCAGTTGCCATAAAATTTCCTTTTTACTTGATGTTACATACATTACGAGCAAAGCCCGTAATGTAGCAAGGACTAAAGTCCTTTGCAATCCCCTAAAGCTACCCTCATTTTAGAATGCGGGAGATTTTACCTGTTTTAAAATCAATCGATGTATGTTAAATAGTGATCGTAATCAGGATTACGTCCGTATACGATGTCAAAATAGCTGCTTTGCAGTTTTTCAGTGATTGGACCACGTCCGCCTGCGCCCAACACACGTGCATCTACTTCGCGAACAGGAGTGAGTTCTGCTGCTGTTCCTGTGAGGAATGCTTCATCCGCAACATAAATTTCTTCACGGGTGATTTTGCGACGAGTTACTTTCATTCCCATTTTTTCTGCCATTTCGATGACTGTTTTTTGGGTAATGGATGCGAGAGAGTTATCATTTGGAGGAGTGATGATTTCACCGTCTTTTATCATGAAAAACGACGCTCCGCTGGCTTCTGCGACATAACCTTCATCATCCAGAAGAAGTGCCTCATCGTAACCGGCTTCTACTGCTTCAAATTTTGCCATTTGAGAGTTGAGATAGTTAGCGACTGCTTTGGCTTTACCCATATTGGATTTGTTGTTTGGACGGCTGAATGAAGAGATCTTGAGACGAATACCACGCTTCATTCCTTCTTCACCCAAATAAGCACCCCATTCCCATGCAGCAACGGCAACTTCAACAGGAGCTTCTTTATGATAGATTCCCATAACGCCATATCCTAAATAGACAATAGGACGAAGATAGACATTTTCACCCGTAAAATCGTTGGATTTAATGAGATCAATTTGTGCTTGGTTGAGTTCTTCAAGAGTATAAGGAACCGTGATGAGGGTCATCTTTGCCGATTCAATCAAACGTTTTGTATGATCGTTTAGACGAAAAATAGCATAACCTTTTGGAGTTTTATAGACTTTCGTCCCCTCGATGGCACCGTTACCATAGTGGAGCGTATGAGAAAGGACGTGGATCTTTGCGTCATTCCAAGGTACTAGTTTTCCGTTCATCCAAATATTTTTGGCTTCGTTCATAGTGAAAATCTCCAAAATAAAAATTAGGTGATTCTAGCGCAGATGCCATTTAACATTGATTAAGCGGTATAATTCTCTAAAAAAAAGGTGCTCTAATTATGTTACGAATAGTTTTATTGGCTGTTTTATTGAGTGTGTCTGGTATGGCTGAAGTTTCTTCATTGGATGCCTTTCGTTCCAAACTTATGACGTCTGCAGTATCCATGTATTTTAGTTCAAAAGGGTACGGTAAAGTTGAAAATGTGACGGTGGACACGACCAAAAGAACCCTTAATTTTATTTTACTTCCTGAGGGAGAGACACAAAAGCTTACGATAGCGATTGGCTATTATCATACGGAAGTGATTGACAAAGAAGATACTTTGGTGTTGCAAAAAATCCAAACAAATCGTATTTGGTTGACCCGATTTTTCGCGGATCACATGGAAGGGGGAATAAAAGTCCCTCTTGGCGTGGCTTCCAAGGGATTTGGCGGGTTGTTACTTAATTTGTAATATTTCTGTCATCCTCGGGCTTGACCCGGGGATCCATCCCTATCAGCGTATAGCTGGATTCACCCAGGGGCACTTCGCCCGCCTTCGCTGGAATGACGAGTTAATGCACTGGTGTATTGACCATCCAAATTGAAAAAACATCAAGATAATCCCAAAACGACTGAATGTACTCAGGACTGATCCCCTCCGCTTCGAGCGCCGGAAGCAAGACAGCATAAAACTCGAGCCAGCGACGACGTCCGTTTTCATCGATTCGGAACGGTGCATGGCGTCCAACCATACGAGGCTCACCACGGCTTTGTGCAAAATAATCAGGTCCTCCGCAAATTTGGATCAAAAAATCTGCAGCATGTTTTTTGGCTGTACTGAAATCCTCTTCATCATTAACCGGAAATAAAAAGGCAATATCGCTGGTACGGATCATTTCATAATGATCGTCAACCAGTTTTCGAAAACGCTCTTCCCCTACTTGGAAAAAAAATCCCGGATGAGGTTTAGTCACTGGAGGGCGTACCCCTAAAACACCGTCTGTTATGGTCAAGTTCATTATTGTCCCTTTGATAAATATGGGGATATTCTAAAACATATCCAACAAAAAACGCCTTAAAGTGAGTGCATCTTTCTCTTTTTAGGTGATGATTTGTATAATAAAAGAATAATTTACCTATGAGGCTGATGTATGGATGCGCATGTTTGGATGGGATCAGAAGAAATCAAACGTAATAATATGATGGAACGATTTAGCCCGTATGATGGGCGAGTTGTGTCACGTTCATCAGTATGCAGTGCAGATGATGCTCGTCAAGCACTTAATATTGCACAAAATGCGTCTAAAATCGCTAAAAAAGTTCCGCTTCATCAACGATGCTCATGGCTCACGGATGTTGCAAATAAACTGCGAGAACAGCGCGAGGAGTTTGCCCGTGTTTTGTGTGATGAGGTAGGTAAGCCGATTGCCTATGCACGTATTGAAGTCGATCGTTGCATCGAAACCATTACTCTCTCTGCCGAAACAATGCGTACACTGCACGGTGAGACGATCAATACCGATGCAATGCCAAGCGGACGAAAAGCGCATGCGTATTGGCAGAGAGTTCCGTGTGGTGTTGTCGTAGCGATTACCCCGTTTAATTTTCCGCTCAATCTTGTTGCGCATAAACTTGCCCCCGCATTGGTAGCAGGGAATGCCGTGGTGCTAAAACCCACTCCCGAAGCGCCTCTTTGTTCGTACAAGCTGGCGAAACTGTTTATCGAAAGTCCCTATGCAACCAAAGATGCGCTGAGTGTCGTTTACGGTGATGCGGAAGTTGGAAGCGCATTAGTAGGGAGTGATATTCCCAGAGTCATTAGTTTTACCGGTTCCGTTGGGGTAGGAAACATTATCACGAAAAGTGCAGGGATTAAAAAAGTCTCATTGGAGCTTGGCGGTAATGCAGCGACCTATATCGATGACAGTGCTGATTTGGATTATGCCGCATCGCGTTGTGCCATCGGAGCATTTGTCAACTCAGGGCAGGTGTGTATCTCGCTTCAGCGTATTTATGTTGATAGTTCTGTGTACGATGAATTTTCTACCAAAATGGCAGACGCAACAGCCAAACTAATCGTGGGTTCTCCCTATGATGAAGATACTTTTCTAGGACCGCTTATCAATGATGAAGCAGCACTTCGAGCAATGAGTTGGGTCGAGAGCGCCATTACAGAAGGGGCACGCGCATTGACGCCACCACGATGTGAAGGACGCATCTTTTATCCGTGTGTGATGGCGGATGTGACGGAAAACATGAAAATCGTCTGCGAAGAAGTTTTTGCCCCCATCGTTAGTTTGGTAAAAGTGGATGGAATCGATGATGCAATCATGAGAATGAATAACTCACCGTACGGATTACAGTTTTCCATATTTACCAACAATTTGGCTCATGCCACTCAAGCGATAGAAGAACTCGATGCAGGCGGTGTTGTCATCAACGATATGCCGACTCTTCGTTTTGACATTCAGCCCTATGGCGGAGTGAAGCTCAGCGGAGTAGGGCGAGAAGGTCCACGTTTCGCTATCGAAGAAATGACAGAAATTAAATCAATCGTAATTTTATAACAAAGGTATTAGTAATGTTAGAACTAGAAAGCACCGCCCCCGATTTTTGTTTAAGTAATCAAGACGACGTAGAGATTTGTCTACGCGATTTACGCGGTAAATGGATTGTCCTTTATTTTTATCCGAAAGATTCAACTCCCGGTTGTACGACTGAAGCGTGTGAATTTACGGCGTCTGTGGATGAATACGATGATATGGGAGCGATTATTTTAGGTGTGAGTGCCGACAGTACTAAAGCGCATCGTAACTTTATTGAGAAACAAAATCTCGGTATTACACTGCTCAGTGATCCAACCACGCAAATGATGCAAGCTTACGGCGTATGGGCGATGAAAAAGAATTATGGCAAAGAGTACATGGGGATTGTTCGCTCAACGTATATCATCGATCCAAGAGGGGTTGTAAAAGCGATGTGGACGAATGTAAAAGTAAAAGATCATGTCTTGAAAGTGAAAGAAGAGTTGGTGAGATTGCAAGGGTAGTATTTCATCATCGCGGCATTAGGCTCGTCATCCCGTACTAGATACGGGATCCACTCTTAGTGCTGTTGGATACCGTGTCAAGCACGGTATGACGGAGAAGTTTAAAATTTATAACGAATGTAGGCGCGAATGTCTTGGGCTTTATCAACGATTTGAGAGCCATACCCTGCATTTACTGCATCGCTCATGCTCATAGGAGTACCAGTTGTTGTCCCGAAGAAGCCATTACTCCCGCTATAGTTATAGTTAATATACGTGTAGCGAAGTTGAAAAGTAAGGATGTCACCGACAAGAGGCTCAGTGAAATAAAGTTCATAAGCATCCCCTCGTGCAGCAATTTTAGAGCCAATGAGAGTATCTTCACCATAGGTAATTGGGCGCCAGTATTGAGAGCCATGGTTAAACTCTGCTCCCCATCGACCCTCATCACTGATAAGAGATGGAAATTGTGTCCCTATCCAATAGCTGTATCCTGTTTTGCTCTCCATTGAACCTAGCATTCCTTGGTGACCTGCATATGGATCAGTTTTTGACATTGCTCCACTGATGAATAATGTGGTATTGTCCAAAAATTCACTCCATCCATCACCAATTCCATTAACCATAGCAAATGCAGTTGCTGTATGCAGTCCTCCAACTGTTTCAAGAGCTGCACCACTAGGATTTGATTGATTATTATCGATTAAATTATTGGCATATGTGTATTGCATCCCAGCACTGTACTGTTTATCATCATAAGGGACAAGAATAATTCCTGCCATATCAATGTCATTAGTTTTTAAATCAGCACTATGTGCATAAGGGGCTGAATTAAATCGTGGTTCAGCATTACTCATTCCTCTCCCCGCACAGAGTTTAAAATAAGAACCCGTTAACCCCGTAATCTCATCCATCCCAAACTTAGCACTTGCTCCATCAAACTCTACGTTAATAGTATGTGCAAGGGGAGAGGATGCATGGTCATCATCACGAAGATTGATAAGGTGTCCCTCGGTAGATGGGCGACGACCGATACTTATGGTCCAAGGGATGTCTAATCCTGCAAGTTCATCGTTAGTATAGAAGAAATAGGCAGAACGAACACGAAGCGTATCATCGTATGCTGATTCACCGCTGACCCAATCAAAACTATCATAATTACTTAGACTACTATCAGGACTTTTAGCACGTTCTCCAAAAGTTTTATTATAAGCAAGTTGTCCTACGAAACTTAAGTTTTTAGTAGCCGCATAGCTCATCCCAAGCCATAGACGATTACTTAACAGCGCATCATTTTTAACTTTATCTCCATTGGCCATGGTGTACTGAAGATTATCATAACTACTGCGGAAATCAACATTCCATTTTAGATTATTCCCATTCGTTTTTTTGTTGATACTGCTTAATTGATCTTTAATGTCATCAATTTCTTTAGCAACGTCCTCATTGGAAACAATCGGTGATTTATCAGTAGTTGGAGCAGCAACAACCGCTGTTTTTTGAATTGATTCAGCTTTTTGGGCTTTAAGTGTGTTTAGCTCTGCTTTGAGAGCTGCCATCTCTTTTTCCATTTTATCAAACCGCTGCATGAGTGTATCATCAGCGATTACAGTTGTAGAGAGGAGCGCTGCAGCGACGATCGATCCTAAAAACTTTTGTTTCATATTGACTCCTTAAGTCTTTGGTGGTGTAATAATTGATTCAATGCACTCGCATTGCTTTTACTGATATTAGCAAAAATTATATAAAAGCAATTTGAAAGCATTAATATTTAGTGATAAAGATGTGATTAAGCTAGAAATAGTGGTAAATACAGCTAATATTAAGAGGATTCCAAGTAAAATTCGCCCGATTTTCTCTCCTCTTATGACGTGAGTAAAAATTCGCAAGCGAATAAATTGTTCTCGTGCATCCGATGTTTCGTCGGCTCTGTTGATAATCGCCCAAGTAAACGAAGAGCAAATATTTTAATACAGGAGTTACTCATGGTAACTATGAAAGACCTCTTAGAGTGCGGTGTACATTTCGGTCACCAAACACGTCGTTGGAATCCAAAAATGAAAAAATACATTTTTGGCGTTCGTAAAAACATCTATATCATCGATCTACAAAAAACATTGCGTTTTTTCCGTAGCGCATATCAGCAAGTTCTTGACGCTGCAGCTGAGGGACAAACAGTTCTTTTTGTAGGAACTAAAAAACAAGCACGTGTTGCTATCCGTGACGCAGCTATTTCATGTGGTATGCCATACGTTGACAACCGTTGGTTGGGTGGAATGTTGACAAACTTCCCAACAATCCAAAAATCAATCCGTAAACTTGAAATCATCGAAGAGATGCAAGCAAACGGTCAAATGGGTCTTTTAACTAAAAAAGAAGCGTTGATGATGGGTCGCCAAAAAGACAAATTGATCGCATACCTTGGTGGTATCCGTAACATGAAAACTTTGCCTGACATGATGTTCGTTATCGATGCAGTAAAAGAAAACATTGCAGTTCTTGAAGCGCGTCACCTCGGTATCCGTGTTGTTGCACCTCTTGATACTAACTGTGATCCAGACGTAATCGACATTCCAATCCCTGGAAATGACGATGCTATCCGTTCAATTCAACTTTTCTGTAAAGAAATGGCAGAAGCGATCAACGAAGGTAAAGCACTTCGTAACGGTGGAAACGAAGAAGTAACTGAAGAAGAAATGGCTCCAGAAGCAGCAGCTGTTGAAGCTCCTGTTGCAGCAGTAGCAGAAGAAGCGTAATCATGGCAGACGTAACAGCAGCAATGGTCAAAGACCTTCGTACGGCGACTGATGCGCCTATGATGGATTGTAAAAAAGCACTCACAGAGTGTGATGGCGACATGGAAAAAGCAAAAGAATTTTTGCGTGACCGTGGTATGGCTCAAACTGCTAAAAAAGCGGATCGTGTTGCAGCTGAAGGACTTTTGGGTCTTAAAATTTCTGAAACATTTACGTCTGCTTCTTTGGTAGAAATTAACTCTGAAACAGACTTTGTTGCAAAAAATGACGGCTTTATCGCTCTTGTTGGCAACACTGCAGCACACGTATTTACTACAGGTGTCAGTTCAGTAGAAGAGTTAAACGAAACTTCATACGAAACAGGAACTTTTTCGGAGTACTTTACTTCACAAGTTGCTCGTATCGGTGAAAAAATTGTAACTCGTCGTTTTGTAACACTTAATGCAGGCGAAAACGGATGTGTAAACGGTTATGTTCACACAAACGGCCGTGTTGGTGTTTTGGTAGCAATCACATGTGATTCTCAAAAAACAGCAGCAGCATTGGCTCCAATGGTACGTAACATCGCAATGCACGCATCTGCAATGAAACCTACTACTATGAGTTACAATGATTTTGATCCTGTATACGTTCAAGAAGAAACAATCGGTCGTATCGAAGCGATCAAAACTGAGAACGAAGAACTTGCACGTTTGAAAAAACCTCTCAAAAACGTTCCTCAGTATATCTCTATGTCTCAGTTAACTCCTGAAGTTATGGCTGCGGCAGAAGAAGCGATCAAAGCAAAATTACTAGCTGATGGCAAACCTGAAAAAATTTGGGCAAACATCATTCCTGGACAATTAGCTCGTTTCGTAGCAGACAATACAACTTTAGATAAAGAACTTGCATTGTTGGATCAAAACTACGTTATGGATGATTCTATGACTGTAGCGCAAGCACTGACAAAAGAAGCTGCCGCTCACGGCGGAACAGCAAGCATCGTTGAATTCGTTAAATACGAAGTAGGCGAAGGCTTAGAGAAAAAAGTAGACAACTTCGCAGAAGAAGTCGCTGCTCAAATGGCGTAAGGGGTAACCCTTAGATCCTGAATCAAGTTCAGGATGACGATAAATATTTCGTCATTGCGGACTTGATCCGCAATCTGCTCTTTTTAACTTAATTTCCTTTATAATTCCCCCATGATACTTTTAAAAGCAACCTCACTTTCTCATCGTTTTGATTATCCTCTTTTTAATGATATTTCATTGGAATTGCATGCCCGTGAATCAATAGCCATTGTCGGTGTCAGCGGCAGCGGAAAATCGACGCTTTTGCACATACTCTCTTCACTTTTAAAACCCAACAGCGGCAATGTCGAACTTTTTGAAAAAGATATTTATGCTTTGGACGATAAGCAGTTAGTACAGCTTCGTCGGCATGATTTGGGTTTGATTTATCAAAGCCACTATCTTTTTAAAGGATTCAGTGCATACGAAAACCTTGAAGTTGCGGCAATTTTAGCGGGAGAAACTATTGATCCTCAGTTGTTAGTAAATCTTGGCATCCAGCAGGTGATAGGACAAAAAGTGACGGAACTCTCAGGCGGTCAGCAGCAGCGTGTCTCTATCGCACGAATTCTTTCCAAAAAACCACGTCTTATTTTCGCCGATGAACCAACTGGAAATCTCGATCACGCAACTGCGACAGAAGTAATGGATCTTTTTATGGACTATTTGACTCAGCATGATGCGGGGCTAGTTCTCGTAACGCATGATGAAGCATTGGCTGCACGGTGTGACCATATTTACCGTATGGTCGATGGTACATTAGTAAAAGGCAAATGATTTATGGAATGGGCTGAGCTTTTTAGTGAAGGACGAACAGCTGCGTTTATCCTGTTGTTTGTCCGTTTTAGTGCCCTTTTTATGGCCGTGCCCATCTTTTCTCATGCCAATATCCCAATGTCGGTCAAAGCCGCTATGGCCTTCTTTTTTACCGTTTTCTTTTTTGGTGCATTACCACCGTTACAAATCCATTTGGATGCTGCTAGTTTAACCGTAGCAATTTTAGGTGAGATGCTCTTTGGATTGACGGTAGGGATTATTTTACAACTCGCATATCACGTTATTACGTTTGCAGGGGGACAAATATCGTTCATGATGGGATTTACTTTGGCGTCTGCCATTGATCCTCAGTCGGGTGTTTCGATGCCGATTATCGGACAGTTTTTGGCGCTGGTCTCATTGATGGTATTGCTTTCTCTTGATATGCACCATTGGATTTTACTGTTTGCATCCGAATCCATCGCGTCCGTTCCACTAGGAGGTTTTATGGTGACTCCGGAGCTTTTTAAATACATTATGCACGGCATGCTCAATATGTTTGTGGTGGGCTTCATGATCGCATTCCCTATTACGGCACTTTCGATGCTTGCCGATGTTATTTTTGGAATGCTTATGAAAACAATGCCTCAGTTCAACTTGCTGGTAATTGGAATGCCGATTAAAATCGGTGTCGCATTTGTAGTTTTAATGGCAACGCTTGCTGCGACTATGATGATTGTAAGTTCACAGATGCAAAGTGCATTTCAGATTTTGGGAAAATTATTTTAGATAGGGTTTTGAACGTGCCAAAATTCGGTTCGCATTTTGGTGTAGGGCAGGAATAAAATCACTATCATCACTGCAGAGTGCATTTTGACTTTTTTGCGACAGTTCATCATCATTTAACCCGCCTGAAACATGGCAGACTATCTCATCATCTATTAAAATCAACGTATCACTTAGAGAACGAGCTTGGTAAAGATAAAGTTCAACTCCTCTGTAAGCAACAAGCTGTAATGGATCAGCAGAAGAGTTTTGAGTAATCAAAGTGAGCTTGACGCCCTTAGAAACGGATTGAATAAGTTGCCGACGCAATGCAGGATGATTCAGTGATGGAGTGAGCAAAATAACTTGGGTATGTGCTTTTTTGAGATGGTGTATTAGTTCATGTTCAAATGCACTTTTTTCATCAGGAAGAAGAAAGGTCAGTGTTTGAGCATTTACAACACTTAATGTCAAAAATAAGGTGAGAAGTTTTATCATTTTATTCTTTTTTGGTTACAATGATACCATTTAGCTGACACAACATCAAGAAGGCAGTATTTGTTATGAGAATCTTATTAGTAAATGATAATCCAGTTGTACGTAAATTGGTTGCCCTAAGTGCACAAAAAACGAAAGATGATTTGAATGTTGTGTGGTCTGTTGATGAGATAGAACATGATGTGTATGATTTACTGATTGTAGATGATGCGTATTATAGTGAAGAGATAATGACTGCATTAGGTGAAAAAATCACCTATAAAACAAGCCTTCTTATGGCAACTCGAGGAAATGCTGTTCCTGCGGGCTTTGATAAAGTGATTAATAAACCTTTTTTACCAACGGATTTAGTTGAACTTTTTGCTAATATTGATAAATCATTACAAGCAGTCGTTAAACCAGAAAAAGAAAAATCGATTGATTTACCAAGTATTGAATTGGACGCAATGAACGATGAATCGGATGATGAGTTATTGGGGCTTGATTATGAGCTAGATTTTAATGATGAAAAAGAAGAAGATTTAGTTAATCTTAAGGAATTGGATAGTTCTGCCGATGATTTGCTTCAAGGAATGAAGACCAATGTTCTGGATCAGGAAGAAGTACAAGAACTTCAAGACCTTTTGGACGATACTGACACATTTGATGAAGATGAAGAGTTTAGTCTTGAAAGTTTAGATCTGGATGAAACAGAAGTAGCAGTAATTCCTTCTTCTATCGAAAAATTGGTAGAGCTGGAAGAGCTTGATGAAGACGAATTTGATGATATTTTCAGTGGCCTTGGAGAAGATGAGAATGAAGAAGCTCTTAAAGTAGAAGATGAAGAGCTTGATAATGCATTACTTGATGATTTAATGTTGGATGGAATGGATGTCCTTGAATCAGAGGAAGAGCTGGAAGAACTTGAAGATTTACCTAGTATAGACGAGGTTGAGACGTCTCGCGAGCCGGTAAGTGATTTATTAAGTGATGATGAGTTTGATGATCTTGAACAACAAATTCAAGATGCCGTAGGTGAATTGGATCTTGAAGATTTGGAATCTACACTGGATGATACGAATTTAGGTGATTTAGGATTAGATGATTTAGGCTCTTTTGATGAGATTGATGAATTAGATGGTATTGATGAACGAGAGATGAAACTCGCAATCGGAGAGAGTGTCGAAGAAGAATTGAGTGTTCGAGTCGGTGCAGGAGAGCATTCTTCATTAGATGCCGAAGCACTACGTGAAGCTATGGGCAATCCATCAAAAGATTTAGAGATCAATGATAAAGCTGAGGCACCTGTTGCAGCTTCAGAAATAGAAAAGAAAAGTTCTCCGTCTGAAGGAATGGAAGCATTGCAGGCTCTTTTAAAAGCACTTTCAAATGATGATGTTGCTGCATCGCTCAAAGGACTTAATATTAGTATTAATATCAACTTTGGGAATGAGAAGTGAATCAAACGAGTGGTGCCATTTTAGTTCTTTCCGGTCCTAGCGGGGCAGGAAAAAGTTCATTGATCAATAAAATATTTAATGATATCGGTTCTACATACTTTTCCATATCTACTACGACGCGTGCTAAACGAGAAGGAGAAGTGGATGGTGTGCATTACCATTTTGTCTCTCAAGAAGAATTCAAACGCGAAATAGACGAAGAGATGTTTTTAGAATATGCGCTTGTGCATGGAAACTATTATGGAACATCATTAGGGCCTGTTAAAAAAGCACTAAAAGAGGGTAAATTAGTCATTTTTGACATTGATGTACAAGGGCATGATGCGGTACAAAATCGTTTAGCCGATATTACAACATCGGTATTCATCACCACACCTACTTTGGATGAGCTCAAAAAGCGCCTTTTAAGACGATCTACCGACAGTGCAGAAATTATCGCTAAACGTCTTGACATGGCAACACGTGAAGTACAGCGTATCAGCGAATACGATTATTTAATTGTTAATGATGATTTGGAAGCTGCTGCGGATGTGCTCATTACGATTGCTAAAGCAGCGCGAATGAAAATCCCGACACAGCAAATAAATGAATTTGTCCAAATGTGGGCACTCTAAGAGTAAAAAAAGTATAAGGGTCATTACAGCAATGAGCCGTTATACTGCTCGAATGTATTTTATATAAAAGGAAATGTACCTATGGGTAGTTTTAGCACAAGTCATTGGTTGATAGTTCTTGGAATCGTTGTTTTGTTGTTCGGGGCAAAAAAAATCCCAGAGCTTGCAAAAGGTCTTGGTCAAGGAATCCGTAATTTCAAAAAAGAGATGAAAGATGATCAAGCTGAAGGATCAGAAGCTACTATCGTAGAAGCTCCTAAACAAGTAGAAACGCCTACAACCACAAGTGTTGAAGCTCCAAAAACTACAGCACAAGTATAATTTTGAAACAACGTGTCAGCGCGCTTTTGCGCGATAAATTCAACTGCGATATAATTCTTGAAAAGCCGAAAGATCGTTCTTTCGGACATTTTTCTACTCCTATTGCCTTTTCACTTTCTAAAGAACTACGAAAATCGCCTATGATTATTGCCGAAGAGATTGCTAACTCTTTTGGAGAGCATGAGATGTTTGGTGCGGTCGAATCGGTTAAGGGATACATTAATTTTCGTCTCTCAGAGGCGTTTTTAGATGAGTATGCTTCTTGGGCACTTTCAAATGATAAGCAATTTGGCAGTGATGATAAAAAAGGGACAATTTTACTCGAATTTGTAAGTGCAAATCCAACAGGACCACTTCATATCGGGCATGCACGTGGTGCCGTGTATGGTGATACACTGCTTCGTCTGGGTCGACATTTAGGCTATGACATGACGGCTGAATATTACGTCAATGATGCGGGCAATCAAATCGATTTGCTGGGAACTTCGTTACAGCTTGAAGGGCGCAGTTCATTATTGGGCGAAGAAGTCCAATGGCCTGAAAAATATTATCGAGGCGAGTATTTGAGCGATTTAGCCAAAGAAGTTCAGTCTCTATTTGGAGATGATGCCTTGCGTGATGAAAGTCGTCAAAAAGAGTTAGCACTTTGGGCGAAAGATAAAATCTTAGAACTTATTGTTAATGATCTAAAAGCGATTAATGTACATTTTGATACATTCGTAGGAGAAGCCTCTCTGTATGATGAGTGGGATCGTGTTATGGCAAAAATGGGCGATGGTGTCTATGTCGATGAGGGCAAAACACTTATTCGTTCTTCAGGCCTAGGGGATGACCATGACCGTGTGGTCGTTCGAGATGATGGACGTCCGACGTATCTTGCAGGTGATATTATTTACCATAACCAAAAGTTTGAGCGTGGATTTCAAAACTACATCAATATTTGGGGAGCGGATCACCATGGCTATATCGCTCGCGTCAAAGCGGCCATTAGTTTCTTAGGATACGATCCTGAAAAACTCGAAGTACAGCTCTCTCAAATGGTAAGCCTTCTAAAAGACGGTGAGCCTTATAAGATGTCTAAGCGAGCAGGAACAGTCATTCAAATGAGTGATGTGGTGGAAGAAATCGGTGCAGATGCATTGCGTTTTATGTTTGCAAGCAAAAAATGTGACACAGCCCTTGAGTTTGACATTGAAGAACTGAAGCGTCAAGACAGCTCCAATCCTGTTTATTATGTTCAGTATGCGCATGCTCGTATTCAAACGCTGGTTGCCAAAAGTGAGATGAGTTTAGAGGATATCATGAAGTCATCTCTCGTTGGGTTAAGTGCTGATGCTGATGGATTGCTGTTTGAAGCGCTGTTGTTGCCGGAGATTATCGAGGATGCTTTCGAATCACGTCAAGTGCAAAAACTTCCTGATTATCTCAAAGCACTTGCAGCAAAATTACACAAATTCTATTATGATACCCGCATTATTGGGCATGAAGATGAAGCTAAATTACTCAAACTTCTTCTCGTTGTTGCCCTTTCTATTAAAACAGGTCTTTCTCTTCTCGGAATTGAAGCCAAAGATCGAATGTAATTTTGCCATATCCTATCGGGTATGACAAAAAAATTACCCCAACAATTGCGCAATATTTTGACGTAATGCATCATTTTGATGAGCAATTGCGATTTGAGAAACGTCAAGTTTTAAAGTGCTTTGCTGAAAATCTTGGATTGCTTTTGCTATATCAGTATCGGCAATTTGACTACGTGCGGCAGAAGCCGTGCTTATTTGTCCAAGTAAAGTATTTGTAGTGCTGATAAGTCCATTCGTCGTAGAACCTACATCGCTTTGTGTCTGAGATATACTTTGCGCGTATCTGGAAATACTTTCCTGATCATCAATAGCAAGTGTATCGGTTGACATATCTCCCAATGAAATACTTGATGAACCAAACGTATGGGTTGTATTAAATAAGCCTTGTCCATTATAGCTTGTACTTTGAACGGATTGATTCATCGATTCTAACGTTCGATTGAACTCTCCGGCAAGCCCTTGTTTTTGACTTTCGTTGAGCGAAGCGCTATTGTACCGAACGCTTAAATCGCTGAGTGTTTGAGTTTGTTCACTGAGAGAGCTTAGTGTACCGTCGGCAACTTGCATCATAGAGATGGAATCGTTAGTATTCATCAGCTCTTGAGTAAAAGTACTAACATCACTTTGCATCATCGAAGCTATGGACGCTAAAGCACTGTCATCGATTTTAACTTCAGCACCGGTTGCAATTTTCTCGAGAGTTTTATCCCGCTTGTTGATTTCTGTATTCATTTGAGGGAATGATTGGTATTGTGTGTTGAGTTGCATAGGTAACTCCTTTTTTAGCACGTTTCTATAGTGGTATAGAATACCACGTAATGTTTTAATATTTTATAAGTGCTGCGTTATAATTTTAGTACGAAGTAACAGGAGTTGACAATGGTTAAAGTAGCCGCAATACAAATGCAAATGGGTGAAGATAAAACGGCCAATATTGTTAAAGCCGAAATAATGGTTCGAGAAGCTTTTAAAAATGGTGCACAAATTATTTTATTACCTGAATTATTTGAAGGGTATTATTTTTGTAAGGATATGGACAAAAAGTATTTTTCGTGGGCACAGGAGCTTGAAGAGCATCCCGTGATTGCACGTTTTAGTGCATTGGCTCGCGAGCTTGGTGTTGTATTGCCTATCAGCTATTTTGAACGAGACGGGGAGCGTTATTTTAACTCACTTGTGATGATCAATAGTGATGGCACGGTGATGGAAAACTATCGAAAAACTCATATTCCTGATGGTCCTGGATACGAGGAGAAATTTTATTTTGAGCCGGGTGACACAGGATTTAAAGTATGGGAAACTGCATTTGGGAATGTTGGTGTGGGAATCTGCTGGGATCAGTGGTTTCCCGAAACGGCACGCTGTTTGACACTGATGGGTGCGGATATGATTTTCTATCCCACGGCGATTGGAAGCGAGCCTGAAATAGGGGTTGATTCGGCATCGCATTGGCAGCGTGTACAAATGGGCCATAGTGCCGCGAATATCATTCCTGTAATCGCTGCTAACCGTATCGGAGAGGAAGTTGGAGAAAGTTGTACTCTGACTTTTTACGGTAGTTCTTTTATTACCGATCATACGGGGCAAAAAGTGGCGGAGGCGTCACGCAATAAAGAGGAGATCCTCTACAGCGAGTTCGAGCCTGCTTCTATTCGCGAGCATCGTCAGTATTGGGGACTCATTCGTGACCGCCGACCGGAGTGTTACAAAAAAATCGTGGAATAATTTTTGCTTAATTGTTGTAATACAATCAGAACGGGGGTATCCGTGAGAGTCGTTTTACGCAACAATGCTATTTTCGTTCACGGGGGATCAACTACTCTCGAAGAGCCGTGGATGGAAGAGTTTTTCGATCATCATATTCACAATACCCTCTTTTTAGACAATGGAGTTTTGGTTCTTAACAATGAAAACTCGTCGGAACAAAAAGAAGATTTTCTCGATTCTCTAACCGATCGCTATGTTAAAGACAACGACCTCTCCAGTCCATTTTATCGACGATCCCTTCGCAAATGCAAAAGTGCTGCAGTTCGTATTGAGATACCGTATCGCAAAGCTGAAAAAGTGGATGTTGAGCTTTATGCCTTTGGTCCAAGCCGGGTTAAAATAACTTTTTTGAGCGATAACCGCTGGGTGATGCGCTATCTCAAGCAGCAGCTTTCTTCTTTGGTTATGAGCAGTACTTCCAATCAAATTTACATTGATGTTACAACACTGAGCGCCAAATCACGTTTAGAAAAAGCACTTAATCGACGCGAAGTGCTCCATTATGTGATCAATTACAGTTATGACGATGAATTTATGAGTAAGCTTTACGGACACCACCAAGGGTGGGGTGAGGGAAGCGATGCTATCGATAAGATGATTCGATATCATGCGCTTTTTGAGCTTCCAATCGGCAGTAAGCCAACAGATCTAAAGCAGCGTTATCGACAGTTGGCAAAACGATATCATCCTGACCGCGTTCACACAAAAAGTCCTGAAGTGATCAACAAATATACGGAAAAATTTAAACTTCTGCAAGAAGCGTATGATGCATTAAAGGCAGCAAGTTAATTTCGATACAATATCGAAAAACGCTCAGGAGAACTAATGCAATATCGTTATATCGGACGCAGTGGTTTACGCGTTTCCCCCATTTGTTTGGGAACAATGACGTTTGGAAGTCAATGCGATGAGAAGAATGCGTTTGCTATTATGGACAAAGCATACGATGCCGGGGTTAATTTTTTTGATATGGCAGAACTCTATCCCGTACCTCCATCTGAACCATTGGCAGGATTGACTGAAGAAATGGTCGGTCGATGGCTGAAAACAAAACCGCGTGACAGTCTGATTTTAGCCACCAAAGTCGCTGGTGCCGCGTCAGGATGGTTCGTTCCTCCGATTCGTCATGGATACACGGCGTGTGATCGATTTCATATCGAGCGGGCTATCGAGGGTTCACTTAAACGTCTTGGGACGGATTATATCGATTTGTATCAGATGCATTGGCCAGACCCGATAGTCCCTATCGAAGAGACATTAAGAGCGTTTGATTTACTGGTGCAAAGCGGAAAAGTACGCTATATTGGAACCTCAAACGATACATCCCATGGGGTGATGAAAGCCACAATGACCTCAAAATATGAGAAATTAGCTCGCTTTGAATCCGTACAAAATAATTTTTCTCTCCTTAATCGCCGTGATTTAGATGGGATTAATGCGGTGTGTAAAAGTGAAAATATTTCTCTGTTACCATACTCACCATTGGGCGGCGGGATATTGAGCGGAAAATACAATCAAGCAAGTGTCGCACAGGGACGTTTTAGTGATTATGTAAACTCCACCAACAAACGTCAGAGATTGATGGCAGCACGTTTTCTAAACGATAAAACGCTGTCTTCTACACAAGAGTATCTTCGTATTGCCCATGAGGCAGGAATGGACATTGTCACGATGGCGATTGCATGGAGTAAGCAATTTGATTTTGTTGCCTCAACCATCATCGGAGCAATAACACCTCAACAGCTCGATGCGAGTTTGGCGGCGATGAACGTCACCCTTTCACCTGAAATTAATCACGCTTTGGACGCGGTACATGCAAAAATACTTTATCCTATGGGTTAGTGCGTTCGCCCTCCTAGTAGGAGGATGCGCAACGAAACACTATTCTATCAGCACCCCAAAAATGATTGTTATCAAAAGCCCCAAGCTGAAATACGCAGATATGGGATATCTTCGCTATGAAGGCGATGCAGTTGAGATGGAACTTTTTACCGCAGGCGTAGCAGTGGAAAAAATATCCATCGATAAACAAGTATGCGTGAGTGCCGGATGTATGAGTGAAGAAGCATTTGTAAGCGAATATCTCTATAAGGATTATCCGCGTGACACGATGCGTCGTGTGTTGCAGGGTGAACCTATTTTCGATGGCAATGGGACAAGCGAGTCATGCGGAGGGGTAAAAATCCAAAATATACGAAACGATGAGATGGATATAGTCTATCGCCGTTCTTCATCTGAAACGTTTTTTAAAGACCGACTGAATGGATTAATGATTAAGATCAGTGAGATCCGTGACGGTAATGAAACTAAGTGAATGAAATCTACTCGCAAGCTATAATAGCATACTTGAAAACAGGAAAAATATATGTCTAAATACGTAGGAGCTCATGTCTCCGCTTCGGGTGGAGTCTTTAATGCCCCACTAAATGCTATGAAAATTGGGGCGAAAGCTTTTGCTCTTTTTACTAAAAACCAAAAGCAGTGGGCGGCAAAACCGCTTGAGGATGAGACGATTGGATTGTTTAAAGACAATCTTGCCAAAAGCGGTATACAACCCTGTCATATTTTGCCTCACGATTCATATTTGATCAATCTCGGTCATCCCGAAGAAGAGAAACGTGAAAAATCATTGGAAGCATTTATCGATGAGTTGCAGCGTTGTTCACAGTTGGGGCTTGATCGATTGAATTTTCACCCCGGAAGCCATCTCAAACAAATCAGCGAAGAAGAGTGTATCGACCGTATCGCCATGAGTATGAATGTAGCGATTAAAATGGTGGAAGGTGTCAATCTCACCATCGAAAATACCGCTGGTCAGGGGTCTAATCTGGGGTGGAGATTCGAGCATATTGCAGCCATCATCGAGCGTATTGATGACAAATCGCGGGTAGGCGTGTGTATCGATACGTGTCATATGTTCACCGCAGGATATGATATTCGTACCCGTGAGGCATATGATGCAACTTGGAAAGAATTTGATACAATAATAGGGTTTAAGTATCTCAAAGGGATGCATATTAATGATTCCAAGCCTGATTTAGGGTCTCATGTCGATCGGCACGATTCACTGGGCAAGGGAAAAATCGGATTGGATGCATTCAGATTTCTTATGAATGATCCTCGCATGGATGATATTCCACTTGTTTTAGAGACGATTGATGAGACCATTTGGGCGCAAGAGATAGAACTTTTATATTCAATGCAGGAGTAAAGTATGAAAATTATCGTAATTTCAGCGGTTGCAGCAGCGACACTTATGGCAGGGGGATACGCTATCCCTGAGAGTTCCATCAATGCAACGGCACTCAGTGCAGCCTATGTTGCTAATGCGCACGGTGCAGATGCAGCGTATTATAATCCTGCAGCTATGGTCTATAATGAGGATGCGAATTTACTCGAAGTGGATATGACTTATATTGGGTTAAGTGAGATTGATTTTTCAGGGACAACAGGAAATTACAGTTCTAAAAAAGAGAATTTTTTAGTTCCGTCACTTCATTATACGTCTAAAAAGTTAGGGGATAATGGGGCACGTGTTGGATTTAGTATTGTTGTTCCAGCTGGATTGTCAAAGCGATGGGACAGTACTGTTCCAAAAGCGAGTGCGGAAGAATTTACCCTAAAAACGATTGAGTTTAATCCTTCTATTGCTATGCCACTTAGTGATACCGTGAGTATGGGTGTTGGATTTAGGGTGATTTCTAGTAGCGGAGTTGTTAAAAGTACTTATGTCGTTTCGCGGGATATGGAAGGGAGTGCGATTGATTATGGATATAATTTAGCACTAATGTACAAACCTTCATCTGCATTCAGTGTTGCGGCAGCCTATCGTTCGAATATTGACTTGTCAATCGAAGGAAGTGCAAAACTTTATTCTGGTTCAACGCTGGCATATAGTGGTGATGCCAGCGTAAGTGTCCCTCTCCCTGCTACATTGAACTTAGCGACTGCGTATACCTTTGATAGTGGGACAACAGTAGAAGCGGTTTATGAGCGAACGTTTTGGTCAGCGTATAAAAATTTGGATTTTAACTATCCTGTTTCCATAGGTGGATTGGCACCATATTTTGATGCACCAAAAGCAAAAAATTATGAAAGTTCTAACACTTACCGCCTCGGCTTAACCCAAAAATACGATAAATGGACGGCGATGGCAGGTTTGGCATACGATGAAACACCTGTTCCTGAATCAACTTTAGGTTATGAACTACCCGATTCGGATGCATGGATCGTGTCTATGGGCGGTCGTTATCAGATCGATAAATCATGGAATATTGGTCTCGCGGGACTCATTGATATGAAAAAAGATAGAGAAGTCCATAACAGTGCAATTAACGGTGAATTCTCCAATGCCCGTGCTTATCTCGTTACTGCAGGAATCGAGTATCGCTTTTGATTCAGTACCCGTTTGAAAATTTCTATGAGATGCTCAAATCGGTCACTCAGATGAATTCGAGTAAGAAAGCAATTTTTATTGCTAATGAGAGCTATAGCTACAGTCAATTACTCAATAAAGTAGATGATCTTGCGCAATCGCTTCGTGCTTTGAGAGTAGGGAGCGGAGATCGCATTGCATTGATTTGTCCTAATAGTGTAGAGTTTGTCGTGAGTATTTTTGCTGCTAATAAAATCGGAGCCGTGGTTATTCCCATCAATACAATGCTTAAAAATGAAGAGTATCGCTATATTCTCCAAGACTGCTGTGCCAAAGTGTTGATTACGGGATATAAGCTCAAAGCTGAAACGCAAAGCCTGGAAAAAGATGTCCCAAGTCTCAACGCTACCATTTGGATAGATCAGTCCCCCCGTAATGCTTCGAACCATTACGAAATGAATGCCCTTCCTAAAAATGATGAAATCCGAGAAACTGAGTCGCTTGCTTTAGACGATACGGCCGTTATTTTTTACACCTCAGGAACGACGGGTAATCCCAAAGGTGCGATGATTAGCAATCGTAATTTGTTTTCCAATCTTATTGGGGCGCAGGAACGGTTTGATTTAAATCATCGGGATCGTTTTATTGTCTACCTTCCGATGTTTCATTCTTTTACATTTTCGATAATGGTGATGTTGCCATTGTTTTTGCAAGCCTCTTCCGTGATTGTCCCCTCGATCTTGCCTTTTAACAATATTCTAAAACAAACACTGCTCAAACAAGTAACGGTATTTATGGGAGTTCCGGATATTTACAATGCATTGCTTCGTGCTAAGCTCCCATGGTATTTTCTATGGTTCAACCGTATTCGCTGTTTTATCTCCGGTGGTTCAGCGTTGAGTGAAGATACTATAAATCGTTTTCATGCTACTTTTAAACGTGCCACGATGCTCGAAGGATATGGGCTGAGTGAATGTTCTCCTGCGGTTGCGATTAATCCTATTGAAAAACAAAAGCTTCTTTCCGTCGGATTGCCGCTGGCGGGATATGACGTGAAAATTGTGGATGAAGAGATGCTTGAACTGCCGTATGGTGAGGTGGGTGAACTGATTGTACGAGGGGATTGTGTGATGAGCGGGTATTTAAATGATCCGGTCGAGAGCGATAAAGTGATTCAAAATGGCTGGCTTCGCACCGGTGATATGGCAAAAGTCGATGAGGAAGGGTATATTTACATCGTTGATCGGATCAAAGATTTGATCATTTCTAAAGGACTTAATATCTATCCGCGTCAGATCGAAGAGTGCCTTATGTTATTGCCAAGTGTAAAGCTTGCTGCTGTGATTGGGCAAAGTGATCCGCACAGTGGTGAAGTTCCCATAGCGTTTATTGAGCTTGAAGAGGGGTTCGAACACATTGCTCCCTCTCAGATTAAATCTGAACTCAAAGAGCATTTAGCCTCGTTTAAAATACCTAAAACCATTACTGTGGTAGAATCCCTACCGAAAACCGCTACAGGTAAAGTACTCAAACGGGTACTAAAAGAAGGAACTTATTGAAATATTTAATCGATTTTTTAGAAAATAAAACCATAGAAAAAAGTCATATTTTTGCGCAGCTCAAATGTACCGTTGAAGAGGCAAAAATTTTACAGCTTTTAACGCAAAAGTTTTTGCAGTCCCAAGAAGATATCCCTGTTTTTGAATTGCTGCAAGAGATTTATGGTGCAGAGAATTATGAATACTTGACCCATTTTGGAGAAGTAAAAACCCTTTTGGAGCTTGGATGGATTACCCACCACTCTTTTACACCGATCAAAATCAGTGAACTCTCTGTATTGGAGCTTTTTAATACCCCAGTGGCACTTACATCAATTTTTATGAAACTTCTCGAAGAGGGGTCGTTAGAGATGACGCTTCCTGAGATCAAGCCGTATGCCGATCATTTGGAATACTTGCAAGACCAATTTTTTCGTATTGAGTTGTATCAGAAAATGTCGATTGTTCGCAACAGCGGGAACGATCATTCGCTGGGGATAAATCGGATTCAAAACAAGCTTGATTTGTTGGAAAAACGAATCGACGAACGAATTGCCCAAACTTCCCAAGATGTTGTACTGGATCGTTTTTTCAAGCAAAAAAAGTTAGAGCCAAAAGAGCAGGTGATTTTTTTAGCGTTGTTAAAAGAGGAATACAGTGCGACCGAAGGAAATCTGCGTGAGATGAATACTCTGATCGATCTCATCAGTTTTGATGATTATGAACGGATCAAAAATCGTGCATTGCTTGAAGACGGTGCGCGATTGATTAACGATGATGTGATCGATTACGAAGAGATGCTCAACCCTTTTGGAGGGATAAGCCGTGCTTTTTACATCGTTGATGAGGTACTTCAAAGTATTATGCACCCGCAAAAAAAGAAAAAAGCAAGCAAGCTCAAGCTCGATATGCTCATCAAAGAGCAAGAGATTTTTGAGCTGATCGAACCGGTTACCTCTTTAGAAAATGTTGTTCTTAACACCTCTACGGAAAAAACGCTCCAAAACCTCATGCGTCAACTGGACAAAGAAGTAATAACGCGTTTGCATCAGTGGGGGGTGAAAGATAAAAAAGCGGGGATCGACGCACGAATTATTTTTTACGGTCCTCCAGGTACTGGTAAAACCCTCACGGCTCATTCGCTCTCACGTTCACTAAAACGTCAAGTGCTGAGTTTTGATTGTTCTAAAATTCTTTCAATGTACATCGGGGAATCGGAAAAAAATGTTCGTAAAATCTTCGATACCTACGCAGATTTGACCAAGCAGACGAAAACAGAGCCGATTTTACTACTCAATGAAGCCGATCAGTTTTTGGCATCACGTTCAAGCGGTGTCGGCTCATCCGCCGATCAGATGCACAATCAAATGCAAAATATCTTTTTAGAGCAAATCGAAAAATTTCAAGGGATTTTGATCGCTACGACAAACTTGCTTGAAAATATTGACAAAGCTTTTTCACGACGATTCAACTATAAAATTGAGTTCAAAAAACCGGATAAGGAACAGCGATTGGACCTTTGGAAGATGATGCTTCCTAAACATGCTCCATTTGAGGAAGGATTTAATATCGAAAAGCTTATTCACCACCCATTAACGGGGGGACAGATTAATCTGATCGTAAAAAATACCGCCTATAATGTCGCAGCTCGTGACAATGCCGTTTTCATGCTGAGTGATTTTGAAGATGAAATCCTTAAAGAGAAACAAGGAAGTTTCGACAGTGAAAAATCAGTAGGATTTTTGAATCGCTAAGCGATGCTATGCACTAAAATGGACAAGTCCGTTTTAGTGGCAGGGACAAATATCCCTTGCCGCCGCATAAAGCTACGAAAACTTTCATTTTCAAGTATAACAGTGTATTTTTACTTTTTGCGCTTTTAGCTCAGATGGATAGAGCATCGGCTTCCTAAGCTGAGGGTCACAGGTTCGAATCCTGTAAGGCGCACCATCATTGTTTTGAAGTTACTTTTAGTAACGCAATCTTTATTCCTCTACTCGTAAGCTAAACTACACTGCTAAATTTTTCTTATTATCCCTTGCATATGTATCAAAACTAGTATAAAAAGCAAGAAAAAACATATTTTTGTTACAAAATATAACAATTTGCTGTTGCTATAAAACGTATGTGTTTACAAAAGTAACAGAGTCAAAATAACTTCTTTTATATAAGGGTTTGTTTAATTCACTTTTGGTTATAGTGCAATAATTGTTTATTTCAGGCATGTAAAAATGCAGGTATACCATAATACAAAAAGGTCGGACTCATGGAGCACTACAACGTAGCAAATCCTTATTTTGGGGTATTTGTGCTGTTTGTACTTACGTTTGGGGCATTTTATGCGACAACGGTACTTGCACGCTTAGCCAGTCGCGCGCTCGCGGCTAAAGACACGGAAAAAATAAAACTTTCCCCGTACGAATGCGGACCAGAGGTGAGTAAGCAGCCAAACCGTATTTCAACGCAGTTTTATCTGTTTGCGTTGTTGTTTTTATTGTTTGATGTTGAGATTGTTTTTATGTTTCCGTGGGCGATTGATTTTAAATTGCTTGGCTGGTTTGGTTTTGCTGAGATGATGATGTTTATTCTCCTCTTGGCTATCGGATTTGTTTATGCGTGGAAGAAAGGAGCCCTCGAATGGCACAACATCAAGTAAATTATTTAAAAGACGGCGGTCTTCCTGTTGCACTGACTACAATTGACAAAGTTGTCAACTGGGGTCGTTCCAACTCGTTGTGGGCCTTGACATATGGTTTGGCGTGTTGCGGTATTGAGATGATGGCTTCGGGTGCATCTCGCTATGACTTTGACCGTTTTGGTACGATTTTCCGTGCTTCTCCGCGTCAAGCAGAACTGATGGTTGTTGCTGGGACATTGACCAAAAAGCATGCGGAATTTATTCGCCGTTTGTACGACCAAATGACAGAGCCGAAATGGGTTATTTCTATGGGTTCATGCGCGAATACGGGCGGTATGTTTAACACGTACGCAACTGTTCAGGGCGTGGACCGTGTTATTCCTGTTGATTTGTATCTTCCAGGTTGTGCACCTCGTCCAGAGACGTTGCAATACGGCGTTATGATGCTTCAACAAAAAATTCGTCGTGAGAGTGCATCTCGTGCTCAAAAGCCAAAAAGGTTGATGTAATGAGAGCGTATACTCCTAAAGACAACGTACAAAAGAAACCGTATTACACGGATCGTTATTGGGTTGCTCCACAAGTTGCGAAACATGACGTGAGCAGTGATGACGTATTTGCGCACGATCTTGATGCAATTAAAGCAAAATTTGAGGTTTTAGATGCGTATATCCAAGTCGATCAAATGGTGGTCATCATCAATGCGCACGATAATTTTGCCGTCATTGAAATGCTCAAAAATGAGCGTGAATACAATCAGCTTTCTGAAATGAGCGCGATTGATTGGCTTGCAACTGAGGGAAAATTTGAGATTTTTTATCAAATGTTGAGTATGAGTAAACGTAAACGTCTCCGTATCAAATGTAAAATCGATGAAAAAGAGTCACTCCAAAGTGTTGAAAAACTTTTCCGCAGTGCTGACTGGTCTGAGCGTGAGATGTACGATATGTTTGGTGTGATCGTAAATAATCATCCGTTTATGAAACGTATTTTGATGCCTGATGATTGGGAAGGATTCCCATTGCGTAAAACCTATCCGCTTCAAGGCGATGAGTTCGCAGCATGGTACGAAGTTGATAAAATATTCGGTAAAGAAGCACGTGAGATTATCGGACCTGAAAATCGTGATCCTGCACGTATCGACCGTTATGATACTGAGCGTTTTTCACGTTTAGGACATGAAGTGCCACGCGGTACAGATATTACCAATGGTGAGCCGGATACCCCACTTGTGTATCAAGAGCCAGAAGGTGTATTTTTAATCGAAAAATTTGATGCAGAGCAATCCGTTGTGATCTCTGATCGCCACCGTTAAGGAGCTATGAATGCAACAATCCAATCGCCTTAGACCCTTTTTTGAAAACATTACGTTTGATCGAGTCGATAATGAGATGATCCTTAACTTCGGTCCTCAACATCCATCGGCGCACGGACAGTTACGTCTGATGCTGCACATGCAGCAAGAGCAGATTACCAAAGCGCATCCGGACATTGGATACCTTCACCGTGGTATGGAGAAGATGGCGGAGAACATGATCTACAATGAGTTCATGCCGACAACGGATCGTATGGACTACATCGCGTCAAGCTCTAATAACTATGGCTTTGCCCTTGCAGTCGAGCGTTTGATCGGTCTTGAAGTTCCGCGTCGTGCGAAAGTCATTCGTATGATGTTGCTCGAAACCAACCGTCTTATGTCTCACCTTTTTTGGTTGGCAACGACAGCGCTTGATATTGGAGCGATGACTGTATTTTTGTTCGCTTTCCGTGAACGAGAATATTTGATGGATTTGATCGAAGATTATTGTGGTGCACGTTTGACACACTCAGCTGTTCGTATCGGTGGAGTGCCATTGGATTTGCCGGATAATTTTATCGGTGATTTACGCAAATTTTTGGACAAGTTACCTGAAAATATTAAAGATTACGAAGACTTACTTGACACGAATCGTATTTGGTTGATGCGTATGGAAAATGTGGGTGTTATCTCTAAAGAGATGGCACTTAGCTGGGGATGTTCCGGCGTAATGTTACGTGCATCGGGCGTTGAGTGGGATATTCGTAAAGAAGAACCGTACGAATTATACGATGAAGTCGAGTTTAACGTTCCTGTTTCCGATAAAGGAGACAACTATGCCCGTTATAAACTCTACATGGCAGAGATGAAAGAGTCGGCAAAAATTCTCTATCAAGTACTCGATATGTATTCGGAAACTGAGCCTGCATTAATGGCACACGCACCACAATATATTTCTGCACCAAAACTGGATATTATGACTCAAAACTACTCGTTGATGCAACACTTTGTCCTCGTGACACAGGGAATGCGCCCACCGGTAGGGGAAGTTTATATTCCAACAGAATCACCAAAAGGCGAGCTTGGATATTACATTAATAGCCAAGGTGGAGCCTATCCGTACCGTCTCAAACTTCGTGCTCCATCGTTTTGGCACACAGGTATTTTGACCGATTTGTTACCTGGGCACTATATCCCAGACGTAGTATCCATCATCGGGACGACCAATATCGTCTTCGGTGAAGTTGACCGTTAAAAAGGACCTTTATGAAACGTTATGACCTTCGTCACCTCAAAGGTGCTTTTGAAAACCGTATGGTTGAGATTATGAAAGAAGAACAAGACCCGAAAGAGGTTTTGATTTTCTTGTTTGAGATTGGTGATTTTTCACCCATACAGCGTAGTGCTGACGTCGTTAAAGAAAGCGGATATGAGATGACAAATTCATTGAAATTTAATGAAGCGGACTGGACCATCGTGGTCAAGCGTAAGGACTAAAAGTGAGCAAAGTCTATTTCTCCACATGGCGCGGAGAGCAGATCAACAACATCGGTAAGCCTGAAGAAGAATGGGAAATCTCTGCGTACAATCTGCCTGAGCAGTACAATGAACATTCCCATTCCAAAGCGTTTATCGGTTGGGATGGTTTGGCGCTTTTTAATCCTGATATCGATGTCGTTCGTTTAGCTACAGAATATGCCGCGCAATATCAAGTCTATTCAGAAGCGTGCGGTCGCTGTGCACCTGGGCGATGGGGCGGACGTATTTTGTACGATTTGCTTGACAAGATCGCTCGTGGTGAAGGCGCTATGAGTGATATGGAACATCTAAAAGAAGTTTCAAAAACGATGCAAGAGACATCCAAATGTGAGATTGGTAAAACGGTTCCAACTCCATTGCTGGATTTGATGAACCATTTTGAAGCTGAATTTGTAGCGTGTATCGAGAGTCAAAAACCTTCCAAACATTATCACATGGAAGATACCAATTACATTGCCAAGATTACGGCACCGTGCATGGATGCTTGTCCTGCGCATGTCGATATTCCGGCTTACATAGAGGGCGTTCGCGATTTACGTTTTGATGATTCTCTTATGGCTACACGTCAAACCATGCCACTCGCTCATACGTGTGGACGGGTTTGTCCTCATCCATGCGAGACTGAGTGTCGCAGAAGTAATCTTGATGAGCCGATTTCAATCATGGAGCTCAAACGTTTAGGTGCTGATTATGAAACCGATCACGGTTTTGGATTTTTTCATCCGTATGAGCAGAAACCTTCAACGGGTAAAAAAGTTGCGATCATCGGATCAGGGCCTGCGGGACTTACGGGTGCATATTACCTTGCCCTTGATGGTGTAGAGGTTGATGTTTACGAAGAACTTCCAGTTCTAGGCGGTGAAGTTGCTGTTGGAGTACCTGAATACCGGATGCCTGTGGATAAGTACAATCAAGATATCGAAGCAGTACGTGATTTAGGGGTGAATTTTATCACCAATACCAAGGTCACTGCAGAGATGATGCGTCAATATGAAAATGATTACGATGGTATTTTGATAGCAACAGGAACGCGTATCTCGAAAAAAGTATATTGTGAAAACGAACGTGCTGAGATACAAGGATATTGGGGTGCGATTGATTTTCTGGATAAAGTAAATCTCGAAGTGAAATATGGAATTATGGTCCCGGAAGCCGATCAAAAACAACATATGTTGGACAAAGATTATGTGGATTTGACAGGTAAAACCGTTGTCTGTGTCGGGGGTGGATTTACCTCTATGGACGTTGTTCGTTGTTCGATTCGTGCTAATGCCGCCAAAGTCGTGATGATCTATCGTCGTGATGAGAGAACGATCATCAATAACACCACGTATGAAGAGTATCACGAAGCGGTTGAAGAGGGTGTTGAATTTATTTTTCACTCGGCAGTCGCTGAAATGCGTGATGAAAACAATGTACTGAAATCGTTATTGATTGACCGTTTTGAACTGGTTCCTGATCCTAATGGCGGTCGTGCTACCTTGGAGAAAATCGAGGGTGCATCGTTTGAAATGCCATGTGATTACCTTATCCCTGCGGTTTCTCAAAGTGCTGATTTGAAGCTTATACCGCAAGAATGGGAAGTTGAACGAACTTCATGGGGAACGATCAAAACCAATGGTAAAGATTACATGACCTCACGCAAGGGTATTTTTGCCGCAGGTGACTGTGAATACGGACCGATGACGATTGTGAATGCGGTTGGGCAAGCTAAACGCGCAGCATCCGTTATATCACGTTATGTCGTTAACGGTGAAATTACGCTCAAAGACGATGAGATTATGGAAGATCACCTTCGTAAGCTCAAAGTCTATGACAAAAAAGAGAAAATTCAAGGCTGGCTCCCAGGTTTGCCACGTCAACACAGTGAAGTTTTGAGTGTAGAAGAACGTCGCGATAATAATCGTGAAGTTAAATATGCATTGACACAAGAAGAAGCGATGAGTGAAGCGGATCGTTGTATGCGCTGTTATTACATTGCCATGGTAGCACACTAATGGAGGTCGGGATGATTAATTTTACTATAAACAACCAACCTGTAACGGCGCTCAAAGGGGAAACAATTCTTCAAGTGGCACGAAAATCAGGGTTTTATATTCCTACGATGTGTTATATTGAGAAAACGACTCCTTGTGCATCGTGCCGTTTGTGTGTCGTTGAGACGGATAAAACGGATGGTTTGATTTTAAGCTGTCAAACTCCTCCGACGCAAGGGCTTGCAGTGACCATTGATTCTGAAAGGTTGCAAACAGAGCGCACGAATATTATGCGTATGTACGATGTCAATCACCCATTAGAATGTGGTGTATGCGATAAATCAGGGGCGTGCGATCTTCAAAACAAGACGTTAGAATTTGGGATATCAAGCCAACATTTCAGCGCAAAAGAACAAAATCGAAAGATTGAACATTGGGGACTGATTAATTACGATCCTTCTTTATGTATTTTGTGTGAAAAATGCGTACACGTTTGTAATGAAATTATCGGTGATGATGCTATTACACTTCAGTTTGGCGGATACAAATCAGCGGTTATTCCTAAAAACAGTGATGTTCTTGATTGTACTTTCTGTGGTGAGTGTATTGCCGTGTGTCCTGTGGGTGCATTGGTGAGTTCGAAGTTCCAGTACAGCGCTAATGCGTGGGAGTTGACCCAAATTCCTGCTACGTGTGCTCATTGTTCTGCCGGATGTTCACTGACGTATGAAGTGCGTCATACCTCGAATTCTCTTGGAGCAAAGCCAAAAATTTATCGTGTAACGAATAATTTTGAAGTAGCAACTCTCTGCGGAGCGGGACGTTTCGGCTTTGATTTTGACATTCAAGCAGCCAAAGATGAAACATTATTCGAAAAAGCAGTCTTGGCATTTCAAAATGCGACAGCCATTCGATTTAGCTCACTGATTACGAATGAAGAGGCTTTGATTTTACAGCGTCTCAAAGAAAAGCTGGGCGTTAAACTCTTTAATGAAGAAGCAAGAGCCTATCAATCCTTTATGCAGGCATACAGCTCAATAAGCGGAAAAAGTGCCTTTAGCGGTTCACTTGACGCAATTGCACAAAGCGATGCGATTATCGTAATGGGCGGACGTGTGAGTACAGATAATCCTGCCGTTCGTTACGCAATGACTACGGCTGCACGTCACAACGGAGCAAAAATTGTTTACATGCATCCACTCGAAGATGCACTGCTGCAAAACGTAGTAACGCAGAATATTCGCTATGAAGCAGGTTCTGAAGAGGGCGTTATCGCAATGCTTGCACAAACTCTTTTAGAAGGGTGCGATGTAGATGATGCAATAAAAGCCTTTTTAGAAAGTTTGGATGAGGGTTATTTATGCGCTGAATCCAATGTAGGGGATGAAGAGTTCGCTCAAATTTCAAAATCATTACGACGCGCAAAGCGTAAAACACTCATTATCGGTTCGGATGTTTTGAGTCATAATCGTGCAGTAAACATCGCTCGTTTGTGTGCTTTGATTGAAACACATACCGATTTTTCACTTATCGTGATTCCTCAAACGGTTAATACGGTAGGAGTATCTCTTATTTGTGATCTGGATAAAGATGAAAAAATTGCCAATGTTGTCGGATATAACGCGCAGGGGGATTTTGTAATCGGCTCTATGGGCGAATGTGCGATGACGATGCCGTCATTAAACAGCCAAGAAGGGACATTCGTCAGTATCAACTATCAACTTCTGGCGACGAATGTTGCGGTTGCTTTTGAGGGGCATTGCTTGAACGATATTGCGCAAGCTTTAGGGCTAAAAGCACTGAATACGATTGACTATACAGCACAATTACCAGTAGAAAAAGGGTTTAAAGCGGTAGAATTTGATATGCTAGGTAACTTTTACGGAGCACTGGGTGAAGATTATCGCGGATATCAATTAGAGACCATGGACAGTGAGCTTGAGGGCGCATTGGAAGAGATTGATGATTTACCGGAATTTAATGGAACTGTTATTTATCAATGCAATCCTGTCAATCAGTTCAATGCGTATACTGCGCGAACATCTCAATTGGAAGCAGATACATCGCTTCGCGGTTCCGTACAGTTTGCGACGGCAGCTCGTATTAGTGATGGGGAAAGTATTAGCATTGAGGGACGTGAGGGTGTTAGAGTCTTTATCGTTGATGAAACACTCAAAGGAACCATTGCTCTTTTACCTACCTATGATACTGCCTTTGGCGGAGCGCATGAGGGTTACCGATTTGAGAAAATTAAACTACAAAGGATGGGGAGTTAAATCATGAATGAAATAACGATAACCATAGACGGCAAACAGGTACGGACGCAAGAGGGTGAATACATTCTCAATGCGGCGCGTGCCAATGGGATATTTATTCCTGCCATTTGTTATCTAACACGCTGTTCACCAACCTTGGCATGCCGTATTTGTTTGGTAGAAGCGGATGGAAAACAAGTTTATGCGTGCAATGCAAAAGCCAAAATGGGAATGGACATCAATACAAAAACTCCCGTTATTGAAGAAGAAAAACGCGCTATCATGGAAGTTTATGACGTTAATCATCCTTTAGAATGTGGCGTATGCGACCAATCGGGGGAGTGTGAGCTTCAAAATTACACACTTGAAATTGGGGTAGATAAACAGCATTATTCCATCGCTGATACTCACAAGCCGGCACAAGATTGGGGTCTTATCCATTATGATCCTGCCTTGTGCATCATGTGTGAGCGCTGTATTACCGTGTGTAAGGATATGATCGGTGATGCAGCACTTTCTACCGTTGCCCGTGGCAGTGAACCTCTTGATGCAGCGTTCAAAGAGTCAATGCCAAAAGACGCCTATGCAATGTGGAATAAGCTGAATAAATCACTTATCGCCCCAAATGCCGGTGATACTCTTGATTGTACCAACTGCGGCGAGTGTACGGCAGTTTGTCCTGTCGGAGCCTTGGTCAGCAGTGATTATCAGTACAGCTCAAACGCGTGGGAACACCAGCAAATTCCTGCAACATGCGCCCATTGCAGTGCCGGATGCCAAATCAGCTACGACATTAAACATACCGATATTGCAAACCCTGAGGCTAAAATCTACCGTGTCAAAAATGAGTGGAACTATGTCTCTCTTTGCGGTGCAGGACGTTATGGCTACGATTTCCAAAATTCCAATGTCACTAAAAATCCAGTTGCCTTTGATGCAGCAATCAAAGCTTTCAAAAAAGCGGATACCATTGCCTTTACTTCAACCATTACGAATGAAGAGGCGATGATCTTACAACGTCTTAAAGAGAAACTTGGGCTTAAACTCATCAACAACGAAGCACGAGTGTTTAAAAATTTCCTCGACAGTTACAGTGCTGTCAGCGGGCAATCCCTTTACAGCGGTAATCTCAAAGAAGTGCATGAATCTGATTTTGTTGTTTCCATTGGAACAGCATTGAAGACTGACAATCCTAATGCCCGTTTTGCTATGAACAATGCATTATCGATGAACAAAGGTGCTGGATTGTATTTTCATCCGATCAATGATCCGGTCATCGAAGATATGTCCAAAAATTTAACTCAGTTCAATCATGCTCCCATGATGGAAGAAGCAGCGTTGTATTTGATGCTTGATCTTTTTGGAGATAAAACAGCAATGCCTTCAATCACTGTTGATTATCTGAAAAGTTTTCATTCTCTTAAAACGGTGACGGTTGAAGAAAGCGTCGATGAAAAAGTGACTGAAACGGTCATTAAAAAAGTTCTCAATGAAGAAACAGGCGTTGAAGAAGAAGTAAGTGAAGAAGTAACGAAAACGGTGAAGAAAAAAGTTTCAAAAGAGATAGAAGTAGATGAAAATCGCCTTTTAGATCTTTTAAACGCACCCACTGGATTTGCTGAAACACTGACGAAGTATTTAGCAAAAAAAGAGAAGTTTTCACTCATGGTTGGACCGGATTTGTATACCCATCCGAATTCAGCTAATTGTGCGAGACTTGTTGCTTTAATTGAAAAATACACAGCGTTCAATGTAACCATGATACCCAATCTTGCTAATACACTAGGGGTTGCACTCATTTGTGACCTTGATGAGAAGGCTGGTGAATACACAATTGGTTATAATACAGCAGGAGATTTTACGTTAAGTGCATTAGGAAATGGTGATTTGGATATGCCAGCACTTAATCAGCAAGAGGGGACATTGACCAGTATTGATAAGCGCGTCAATCCAACCAATGTGGCACTTCCTTTTGGCGGCTATACCCTCAATGATGTAGCTTCTGCTCTTGGAGTATCTGCGGCATTGAGTGTTGACTACACCGTGCAACTTCCTGTAAGTGCAGGATTTAAAGCGGTAGAATTTGATACATTGCCAAATCATTACACCAATGCGGGCGAAGAAGTCCGTGGATATGTCCTTGATACTTTAAAAGTATTTTGTGGCAAAGATGAAAATGTTCAAGCTTTCGATGAAAAAGATGCTATGACAACATCTGTTGTTTATCTTGCCAATCCGGTGTTGCAGTTTACGCCGTTTACTGCACGCGCGCATCAGTTGAATGAAGAGGGCGGTTTGTACGCATCCAGTGAGTTTATGAGCAGTAATGGTTTGAACTTAGGTGATAACGTGCGGGTCAAGACTCCAAAGGGTGAGATAGTAGTTTCTGTCATTAACGATTCAAAAATCAACGGAGATATAACGTATCTTCCGACGTTTGACTCAAAAATTAACTCACAAGCATTGTTTGGTGATTATCGCTTTAGTAATGTAACGATTGAAAAGGTGTAGCAGATGGATATGGCATTTATCATCGAAACGATTGTCAAAATCGTCGTCATTTTATTAGTGTTCTCGGCTCTCGCTGGGTTAGGTACCTATTTTGAGCGTAAAGTCTTGGCATTTATGCAACGCCGTCTTGGACCGATGCACGTTGGACCTTTTGGCTTGCTCCAAGTAGCAGCTGACGGAATCAAGCTTTTTACCAAAGAGGATATCATTCCTCAAAATGTCGTAAAGCCAATTTTTAAAATTGCGCCTGTTATTACAGCAGCAACAGCTTTTATGGCAGCAGCCGCTATCCCGTTTTGGCCTCAATTCACGGTATTTGGTTATACGGTTCATCCTATCGTTGCAGATGTCAATATCGGTATTTTGTACGTATTGGGTGTCATGGCGATTGGTCTTTACGGTCCATTGTTAGGCGGTATGGCGTCAGCAAATAAGTTTTCATTGATCTCTGCGGCACGTAGTGCAGCCGTATTTATCTCCTATGAAGTAATTAGTGGACTTTCATTGCTCGCTCCTCTTATGTTGGTAGGCTCTTTGTCTCTTATCGATATTAACAACTACCAAGCAGGCGGAATTGGTAACTGGATCGTTTGGTCGCAGCCGGTTGCCTTTATCCTTTTTTGGATTGCAGCATTTGCCGAGACTGGACGTACTCCGTTTCACCTCGTTGCTAATGACCACGAGATCATTGACGGATTTGGAACTGAGTATTCAGGTATGAGATGGGGTCTTTTCTTTATCGGTGAATACGCGAACATGTTCTTTATATCATTTGTAATCGCTATCATTTTCTTAGGCGGTTTTGGTGATGGATCGATTGCTGGAGCATTTCAATTGCTCCTAAAAGTTGCATTTTTCTTTTTCTTTTTCCTCTGGACCCGTGCTGCATGGCCAGATGTACGACCGGATCAGTTGATGTGGTTGTGCTGGAAAGTGTTAATGCCAATAGCCGTGATCAATGTTGTGATCACCGGTCTTGTGATGATGTTTTAAGGAGGGATGGATGCATAGTGAACCATTGAACGATCGTAATGTAAGTGAGCATAGCGCTTACTATTATGTCGATATTGAAGAGTATCCAACCACTGGATGGGATAAGTTTAAACAAGTAGTCAAGCGTACGTTTAGAGGTGAATTGTTCGTCGGTTTGTGGGTCGTCATGCGTGAGATGATCAAGTTTGATATTCACACCGTCAAATATCCACTGGAAAAACTTCCAATCGGACCTCGTTATCGTGCAGTACACAAACTGTTGCGTTTGTGGGAATCGGGCTACGAGCGTTGTATCGGATGCGGATTGTGTGAAAAAATCTGTATTTCTGATTGTATCCGTATGGACACAAAAATCGATGAAAACAGCCGTAAAGAAGTAACCGAATACAGTATCAATCTTGGTCGTTGTATTTTCTGCGGTTATTGTGCAGAAGTATGTCCGGAGCTTGCTATTGTTCATGGACAGCGTTATGAAAATGGATCTGAGCAGCGTGCCCACTTCGTTATTAAAGACGATATGCTCACTCCGCTTGATTTCCTGACATCAGGTCAGCAAGCAGAGTACCCAGGTTTCGGTGCCATTACCCCCAACGAGAGCGTTACCAAAACGCCTCTTGCGTATTAAGGAGAATAAATGTTTGAAGCAATCGCTTTTTATTTGTTTGCGGCGCTTACCATTGTAATGTTTACTATTACCGTGATGACGTCTCAAGCATTGTATGCCTTGACCGCAATGGCAGCAGGGATGATTTTTATTTCAGCCTTTTTCTTCATTTTGGGTGCTGACTTTTTGGGTGCAATCCAAATTATCGTTTATACCGGTGCTGTCATGGCAATCTACGCATTTGGTATGATGTTCTTTGATACAACACGTAATGTGGTCGAAAAACGTTCCAATCCGCGTTTTGTGGTCGTTCTTGGAGCACTTGCAGCTGTTTTGGTCGTTTTTATCGTCCTTGCCCCTATTGTTACGACGAATTTAAATGCCAATTATCCGATTGACTTGGCAGTAGGAAATTCACAAGCTATCGGAATGGTGCTGTTTACAAAATATTTAGTTCCTTTTGAACTGGCAGCAGTTATGTTACTGGTTGCGATGATTGCTGGTATTGTTTTGGCAGGTAAAAAGATGGACAAATCGTTGACACTCATGACAGAAGAAGATATCGCTTTGATGCATGACTCTTTTACTCATGAATCAACTCAAGAGGAGGCGCACTAATGGAAATTACTTTAACGCACTATTTGGTTCTTTCAACCGTTTTGTTCGCTATTGGTTTGATTGGGGTTATGCGTCGTAAAAATTTGTTGATGCTTTTTTTCGCGACGGAAATTTTGCTGAACGCTGTCAATATTGGCATGGCTGCAATTTCTCACTATCGTGGGGATTATACAGGGCAGATGTTTGCATTTTTTATTATTGCAATCGCGGCATCCGAAGTAGCCGTAGGTTTGGGTCTTCTTATCGTATGGTATAAACGTACCGGTAAGATTGATCTTGATCAAATGACATCGATGAGAGGATAGGACAGATGGAAGTTTATTTATACATTGCATTGTTTGCTCCGTTGGTGGGTTCACTCTTTGCGGGATTGTTTGGCGCGTATCCAAAGATGCTGTTTACAGGGGTAATTGCCTCAGGATTGCTTTTTGCATCTTTTGTAAGCAGTGCCATTTTGCTGAATTATGTTCTAACTGGACATACCGTTCATGTTGAAATGATGACTTGGATCGCGGCCGGAGATCTTTATATTCCTTTTGGTTTTGTGGTTGATCAAGTGAGTGTGACGATGATGATGGTTGTCTCTGTCGTTTCTACCGTTGTTCACGTCTACTCTATTGGTTATATGGCGCACGACAAAGGGTTTAACCGTTTCTTCTCGTACCTATCAGCTTTCGTTTTCTCGATGATGGTCTTGGTTATGAGTGATAACTTTTTGGGTCTGTTTATCGGATGGGAAGGCGTTGGTCTTTGTTCATGGCTTCTTATTGGTTTTTGGTATCATAAAGAATCTGCAACATGGGCAGCGAATGAAGCGTTCATTATGAACCGTATCGCTGACTTGGCAATGTTGATCGGTATCTTTATGATGTACTGGAATCTTGGATCATTGCAATACGATGTTGTTTTCGCAAACGTTGCAACGCTTCCGATGCACATCATCACATGGATTGGGATTTTCCTCTTTATCGGTGCGATGGGTAAATCGGCACAGTTCCCTCTCCACACATGGCTTGCGGATGCGATGGAAGGTCCAACTCCTGTATCGGCGTTGATTCACGCAGCAACAATGGTTACAGCAGGTGTGTATCTCGTGGTTCGTGCCAATCCGATCTACAGTGAAATCCCTGACGTAGGTAACGCAATCGCGTCTCTTGGTGCATTCGTTGCAATGTTTGCAGCAACCATGGCATTGGTCAATCGCGATATGAAGCGTATTATTGCGTATTCGACTCTCTCACAGCTTGGTTATATGTTTGTAGCTGCTGGTTTGGGAGCGTATTGGGTAGCGTTGTTTCACCTTATGGCACACGCATTTTTCAAAGCATTATTATTCTTGGGAGCAGGTAACGTTATGCACGCAATGCACGATGAACTTGATCCGTTTAAGATGGGTGGTTTGAAAAAATCGATGAAAGGCACATGGATATTCATGACGCTTGCTTCCGTTGCACTTGCAGGTATTTATCCTCTTGCCGGATTCTTTTCAAAAGATTTGATTTTGGAAGTTGCATTTGTTGAACAGCACTATATTCTTTACACCGTATTGTTACTTACAGCTGGATTGACCGCATTTTACTCATTCCGTCTTGTTGCATTGATTTTCCATGGTAATGAGAGACATTTAGAACACGGTATTCATCCGCATGAAGCGTATAGCTTTATGTTGTATGCCATGGCTCCTTTGGCTGTTTTGGCAGTGATCGCCGGTATGGTATTTAAAACCCCGTATTATTTGATGGTAACGAATCTTTTGCCAGCTATGACGTATCACATTCATAATCACACAACATTTTGGATTATGACAATCGGTACTCAATTGTTTGTGATTGCCGCAATTACGTATGCTTACAAAAAATATGCAAAAGCCGTTAAAGTGGATAAAAAAGTGGAATCAGGTCTGTTGTATCAGCTGCTTTACAATCAATACTACATCCCTAAAATATACGATGAAGTGTTTTCGAAACCCTATTTAAAACTCTCTAAACTTGCATGGAAAGAGATTGATCTTAAAATTGTTGATGCGACCGTGGATGGCATTGCAAATGTGATTTACCAAACAGGTGAGAAAACGCATACAATGCAAAACGGAAATCTTTCCAGTATGTTGCGCTGGATGGTTATTGGTTTAGTGGTTTTATTGGTACTTGCTGTGGCGTTTACTGCGGGTTATAACGCAGTCAACCTGCAGGCAATGTAAGGAGAATTTGATGCAAGAACATATTTTATCGATTTTAATTTTCTTCCCGGCATTGGCAGCAATGTTTGGATTTGTGGTTCATAAGGACAGCGTTCGTGCCTACGGAATTACCGTAGCAGCAATCGAATTTTTTCTATCATTGTGGTTATGGAATTTGTATGATCCTATGACATCTGGAATGCAATTTATGGAAATGGCACCTCTTGTCTCGGCATTTGGTATCAGCTATTTAGTCGGCGTTGACGGTATTTCTCTTTTTATTATAATATTATCGACGTTTTTTACGTTAATCGGTATTGCTTCATTAACAGAGAAACGTCGCGTGAAAGACTTGATCATTACGTTGCTTTTTTTAGAGATGACGATGGTTGGAGTATTCGCAGCACTTGATGCGATTGTGTTTTATGTTTTTTGGGAATTATCGCTTATTCCGATGTTGTATATCATCGGTGCATGGGGCGGACCTCTTCGTATTTATGCGTCGATTAAATTCTTTCTTTATACCTTTACGGGATCATTGGTGATGCTTGTAGGTATGCTGTTTATGGCATATTTTTATTATCAAGCAACTGGTCAGTGGAGTTTCTCACTTCTCGAATGGTATCGCTTGATTTTACCGGTTAACATACAAATGTGGCTATTTGGAGCCTTTTTCTTGGGCTTTGCGATTAAAGTCCCAATGTTTCCGTTTCATACATGGCTACCCTATGCGCACGGCCAGGCACCCACTATCGGTTCGGTCATTCTTGCGGCAATTTTGCTCAAAATGGGAACGTACGCTTTTATCCGCTTTTCACTACCATTGTTTCCGGATGCATCGGTTATTTTTATGTTTCCTATCGCGATACTTGCGATTATCATGATTGTATACGCAGCGATGGTTGCATACGCTCAAGAGGACATTAAACAAGTCGTAGCGTATAGCTCTATATCGCACATGGGAGTTATTATTCTAGGAATTTTTGCTCTCAATGTAGAAGGGATTACCGGCTCCATCTTTTTGATGATTGCGCATGGAGTTGTTTCGGGAGCTCTGTTCTTACTTGTTGGGGTGATTTATGATCGCCGTCATACAAAACTTATGTCTGAATTTGGTGGATTAGCATCGGTTATGCCTCGCTATGCAACCATTTTCGGAATTATGATGATGGCGTCTGTCGGCTTGCCGCTTACCATCAACTTCGTGGGTGAATTTTTGAGCTTGCTTGGTTTTTACAAGCAGTCACATTCGTATACTTTAGTTGCAGGTACTGCCATTATTGTTGGGGCTATTTATATGCTCAGTGCGTATAAAAAAGCATTTTTCGGAAACGTTACCAAAGAAGAAAATAAAAATCTAAAAGATGTCAATCGTACAGAATTACTGGGTCTTGTTCCGTTAGTAATTGTAGCGATTTGGTTGGGTGTATATCCAAAACCACTTCTTGAACCGATCAATAACAGTGTTGAAGCCATTGTACAGTTGATGCATGACAAAGCACAAACAGAGGAAGCAAAACAACGCATTCCTGATCTAGCCCATTCGGCAGGATTGAATTCAATGCAGGAGGCACACTAATGTTAGCGCCAATTTCGATTTCGTTAGCCTCACTGAACATTATGACAATGGCACCTATGTTGATTGCTATTGTGGGTGCATTGGCTATTTTATGTATTGATCTAGTGAAAGAAGGTCTCCATAAATCTTTCTATGTCATGGTAAGTTTACTTTTCTTGTTGCTTGATTTGGGAGCTATCGTTGATTTTGGGAATATTTTCCTTAAAAGCGGGACTGTTCTTGGTATGTTTGATATGATGCTTATAGATGGGCTTGCGATTCTCTCACAGATCATTATTGTTGCAGGATCAATGCTCTTTATTCCATTAGCACTGACTTCAAAGCGATTTCATGAGTACAACTATCCTGAGTATTTTGCCCTGTTCTTGTTCATGATTGCAGGTTTCCAATTTATGGTTGCCAGTGATAATTTGATTTTGATTTTTGTAGGACTTGAAACAGCTTCTTTGGCATTGTATACACTTATAGCTCTTCATAACCGATCTAAATCGTTTGAAGCAGCAGTAAAATACTTTACTATGGGTGCATTGGCAGCAGGCTTTTTTGCCTTTGGATCGATGATTTTTTACGCGATCACCGGTTCCGTTGAAATCAATCAAATCGCTCTTGCATTAGCAAAAGATGAGTATTTCAATATCGGCTTTGTCCTTGTTGCCGTTGTCTTTTTATTGGGTGCAATCGGGTTTAAACTTTCCATGGTTCCTTTTCATACATGGACTCCCGACGTATATGAAGGTTCTTCTGCCGCATTGGCAGGATATATGTCAATTGTCCCTAAAATTGCAGGTTTCGTAGTTGCAATGCGCTTATTTGAATTCTTAGTGCACAGTGGTGTTGTATGGCTTCAAGTCGTGTTGTATGTCGCAGTCGTAGTAACAATGACAGCATCCAATATCTGGGCATTGGTACAAAACGATGTTAAACGTATGTTGGCATACAGCTCGATTTCCCATGCCGGTTTCGTCATGGCGGCAATTTTGATTGGAACAACTCAAGCCAATACGGCACTTTTCTTGTATTGGGCATTGTTCAGCTTCACGAATTTGGGTGCATTTTCGATGTTGTGGGTCAGTCGTCAGAAAAACCTTATTCCGGGACAAAGTTCGGATCATCCGTATGAAAAATTTGCAGGATTAGTACGAACCATGCCTATGGCTGCTATTATGATAGCCTTGTTTATGTTATCTCTTGCAGGAGTTCCTCCATTTGGTCTCTTTTGGGGTAAAATTTATATGATCGGAGCTGCTGTTAGCGCTGGCTATACGATGTTAGCACTGATCATGGCGTTAAACTCAGCGATTGCGGCGTATTACTATCTTAAACTCATTGTATTTATGTTTATGAAAGAGCCTATTGCTGAGTATCAGAAATATTATTTGATGAATGCATCGCTTTCTCTTAAAACAATTATCGGGATTGCAGCGATTGGAACTATCTTTGCCGTATTTGCTGTTAACCCGCTTTTAAAAGTCATTACATTATTCGTGTATAATAGCGGATATTAAACCTAACTTGGGAGCGCCAATGATTCGATGGCTTTTACTGCTGCACTTCATTTGGCTTCCATTAAATGCATTAGAACTCTCTATCCAAAGCGGTAGAGAAGCATCTCAAAATTACAGTATTTTACATTTAAGAGATCCATTGCCATTTCGTTGTGTTTCATATCGAAATGATTTTGATGAGATTATCCGAATTGAATGCAATTCTACAAAAATACGCTCCCTGCCTCCTATCGTAAACAATCAGTTTAGTATTACACAAACAGCAACCTCAATCATTATCAAGCCAAAAACGAAAATAGCACTTTTCCCTGTTGGATTTGATCTTCGTTATGATTCTGAAATTTATTCTTCCGAGGTGCAAAAGGTCAATCACTGGACAATTATAGGCTACACTAAAGATTTACCTATGATTCCAACCGTTAAAGCCAATCCTGATGCCATCAATATTCCGATGAAGCTAGCCAAAGAGAGTTACCCTTTTGTCGGTGGATTGGATCTCAAAGGCAATCCAATCAAGATGAAGAGTGTTCAAGACGTCAGTGACTATATGGAACTCAAAAAAGCATATAAAGCAAAAGATTATTCTAAAGTATTATATTTGTCACAAGATTCACTCAAAAAACATCCTGCTACTATATTTGCCAATGAGTTGATGCTGTATCAACTGCGTGCATTGCATTATTTGGGTCAATATGAGCCGCTACTGACTCTCTCTAAGCGCTTTGTTCGACAGTATTCAAGTGATGCTAATATTGCTGAAGTGTTAGCGTATACGGCTCATGCACATGGTGAATTAGGGCAAAATAATGATTCAGATTATTTTTATGATCGATTATTTACGGAACATGAAGAAGACCCTTTTTCAGCACAAGGAATGTATTTTAAAGCGAAGCAATTAGAAGTCAAAGGCAGTGCTAAAAAAGCGGCAAAATATTATCGTGAGGCATTATCACGTACTAAAGATGTTAACTTAGCTTCCGCCTGCGCATTTGAATTAGCACGCATAGAAATGGGCGGTGAAAATTCAGAAAAAGCAAAAGAGTACATTAATAAAATTACACGGGTAAATCCTGAATATTTTACTGAAGTACGTCCGGAAGCTGAAAAAATGATTGAGATTTTAGAAGGACACAAAGATCCACTTACAGCAGCAAAGATTACACAATGTCTTATTAAGGGTACTACCCACAAGTCAACTGAGCACGAAGCGCTTCTAAAAAACTTGGGAAAATTGTATGCTCAGGGGAATAAAAAAGCACAAGCACTTGAAGCTTTCAATGAGTACATAAAACTTTTCCCATATGGTGAAGGGATCGCTGAAGTACGACGCGCTAAAGATGGTTTATTTTTTGAAAAAGACGAATTAAGTACAGAAAGTGGGATAAAAAAATACGAAGATCTGATCGAACGCTATGGAAATGATTCTATCGGACAAAAAGCATTGTATAAAAAAGCGCAGCTTTTGTTTAAAGAGGGAAAATTTGAAGCAATACTAGAGATGGAAAATGAGCTTTATAAGCTCGAGACAACAGCGTATCCTGAGAGCAATGCTCTGATTTCTAAAAGTGCTATTGAAATTACCAAGAAAAAGCTTCAAAATGGAAAATGTGCTGAAGCACTTTCGATGCAAAAAATGTATCGAATTAAATTATTACCACAGTGGGATGGCTTAACATTTGATTGTGCACTTAAGATGGGAAATTTTCCTGTAGCCAAGTCATTAGCCCAAACTCACAGTAAATCTAAAAATATAAAAGAGAAACAGGTGTGGCTAAATCGTTTGGTAAAAACACATTTTGCATTGGGTGAATACGCTCAGGCTTTGGGTGTAGGAAAAGATGTCATTGCCTTGTTGGAAATAGAAAAGAATCCATCTCTGAATGACATCTATCGTACAATGTTTGACAGTGCGCAGCGCAGTTCGGATGATGTAGGAATGATAAATTATATAAAAGGGTGCGAGACTGCTTTCGGAATTGACTTTAATGACATAGAGCGATATTCGCAGATGGTCTCACTGGGATTAAAGAGAAAGGATGAAGCAATGGTGCAAAGTTATTCCAACAAGGTTATGGCATTGCAAAAGCGAACCGCAACGAATACACAATCTCCATTCATTGAGTTTACTCTCGCACAATCTCTGATGAATCAAGAAAAAAACAAAGAAGCTTTAGCGGTTTTAAAAAGATTAAATACACTGAAGCTGAATCCTGAAAAGAAATCACGACAGCAGTATCTTATCGGCTCATTGGCAATGCAAATGGGAAATAAAATCGAAGCTAAAGGAGCATTTAGCAGCAGTATCAAAGCAGATAAAACTTCAGCATGGGGAAAACTGGCTAAGGATGCGTTAGGATTGCTCTAGATATTTTATAGAGTTCTTCCACCGATCCATTCGTAACATGTTCAAATTGATTACTATTAAAAGTTTGTTGACGTTTTGCGAGTTGTGCGGTGTGGGTTGAAATGTCTTCAATAAGAATTATTTTATCTATTTTACCATCCAAAAATTCTAATGTTTCAATGATCCCGATTGCTTTCATACTGTTCGGCGCTCTTCCATAAAGCCGTTCAAGTTGGGCTACTTCATCAATTAATCCTGATTGGACCATTTTTTGTGTCCGTATCGCTATGCGTTCTCGCAAAAGCGGACGCTCAATGTCGATATTAAGAATAGGGCAATTGGTAATAATGGGCTTTGGCGGATGTGCCTCAAACCATTGTGCAGGCGGTGTTGAGGTTTGGAGATAGAGATGGAGCATTTTTTCGATGCGATACGAATCGTTAGGGGTAATCTTGGCCATCGTAATCGGATCAATTTGAGATAAAAAATGGTGCACTTCTTCAAGATTATGCAACATTTCAGCGGCAACACATTTGGTTTCATCGCTGATTTCAGGGACATAGGACAAACCGTCAATCATGCTTTTAAGATAAAAGCTACTTCCTCCGACAAGAATGAGATTCTTTTTTTGCAACATTGCAGCTTCATACGCACGATGATATTCATGGATAAAAGTAAAAACTGTTGCGGTCTCATTGGGAGTAAGGCAATTGATCCCAAAATGTTCAATGCTTGCAAGCTCATCATAAGAGGGTTTGGCGGAGGCAATATCAATCTCTTTGTAGATACTTAATGAATCAATGGAGAGGATGAGGGCGTTATGTTCCTGCGCAAGGGATAAGGCAAGAGCACTTTTTCCTGATGCGGTAGAGCCGATGAGTGCGAGTTGTTTCATGAAGCGTATTATACCGCTAAAGTCTTTTTAGTTTTACCGTTCGCCCTGAGCTTGTCGAAGGGTAAGTTCATGGTTCGACAGGCTCACCACGAACGGATTTTACAGTGACAAAGACAAATTACGATAAAATAAAGTACTTTATATAAAAAAGGGCATGAGTGAAAAGAATCACTAAACGTTTGCGAGATTTTAATGAACTGGTGATGTTTCAGCATTCCGTTTTTTCTCTCCCTTTTATCTTTATAGCAATGATAGTATCCGCGGATGGATGGTTTGGATTTAAACTGCTAATCTTAGGCGCTATTGCAGCAATCAGTGCTCGTAATACTGCGATGGGATTCAATCGTTATGTAGATAGAGCCTTTGATGTTCATAACCCTCGCACAGCTAATCGTCCCAGTGTGGATGGACGGCTTGACAGTGCATCCATAGCTATTTTTACAGCAGTCAATGCACTGGTATTTGTAGCTACGGCTTATCTGGTGAATGATTTGGCATTTATGGTAAGTGTTCCGGTTCTTATTGTTTTGCTGAGCTACTCCTATTTTAAGCGTTTTAGTTCTATGGCGCATATTGTGTTGGGAATCTCCTTGGGACTTGCCCCGATGGCGGGAGCTATTGCTGTGAGTGCATTTGTGCCATTGTGGTCGATTTATCTCAGTATTGGAGTGATGTTTTGGGTGGCAGGCTTTGACTTGTTGTACTCCTTGCAAGACATGGACTTCGATAAAACAAACAACCTCCACTCGATACCTTCTCGGTACGGCAGTCGTGTGACGATGAACCTTTCTTTGATATTCCATTTTTTAACCATTATTTTTTGGGGATTGTTTGTGGCAGCTGCCAACTTAGGAAGTGTTGCCCAATTCGGGATAGTTTTATCGATTCTTATGTTAGGATATGAACATTATTTAGTTCGTAAAGATTTTACTACCATTGACCGAGCCTTTTTTACGGTTAACGGCTATTTAGGATTTGTATTTTTTGGATGTATAATTTTAGATAAGGTGATACGATGAGCAACATACGATTAGTAGATACCTCGCTAGAGATTGTGTATGATCTTCGAGAAGTGAATACAGACGAGTTTGAAAAAGAGTTTAACGGTATAAGTGAGCATGATGATGATGCGATAGGACAATGGCTCAGAAGCGCAAAAGTAAAAGGCGAAACCAGTGAGAGTGATCCTGCGGTATTGCATTTGATTGTTGAACTGTATCGTAAAATGGATCGTTTGGAAAATCTTATCCTAGGCAATGCCACTAAACGCCTTCCTCTTGAGATGAGGGCAACGATTGAAAAGATCGGATTAGAGCATTTTGAGCTCTCTCAGCCACTTTTGGAGACGTCAAAGCTTTATTATGGACGAGTGGAGTTACCCGTTCTTCCACGCCATGAAACACCAATATATTTTGAAGCACTTTCACCGACGTTGGCAAAAATTACCCGAATACATGTCAAAGACAGTAATGAATGGGCGATTTACATGACAGCACGCGAGCGAAGTATGATTCGCCATTTAAAAGGACTTGAATGACTTTAGGGATTGAATTAGTTCTGATTGCTCTGGCTGCTTTGGTACTAGGCCTTATTTATTATTCAGTGACCAAAGAAAATGAGACCAATACTCGTCTTCGTGCTATTGCACACGCTGTCGAAGAATTACACCGTGAAGTATATAAAATAGATAAGCGTCTATCAGCAGAGATGGAGATACTCACATCATTGCAAGAGAGTGAGCCCGAAATATCTCAAAGAGTATACGAACAACGCGGCCATGATATGAATGAGCTGTCCGTACCGATTATGGAGTCATTGGGACACATCGAGGGGGCATTTGGAGCCTACAAAGAAAAAACAGAAAACCGTCTGCGTTATTTAGAAGAACGAATCCGTAATTTATCACTGCCAACGTCGATAAGTGGTTTGGATGATGAAAAAGTAATTAGCCGCTATAACCAAGGGCTTGAAGTGGATGTGATTGCAAAAGAGTTGCGATTATCAAAAGCTGAGGTTGAGTTTGTGTTAAAGATAAATCAACTGAGATAATTGTTGAAGTTTGATTTGTGTGTTTAAAAGGAAAGTTGTATCATTCATTCTGATTAAAAATTCCTAAAAGCACTATTTTTTGCATAGTTATTCATGAGTTAATAACCATTTCCAAAGGGGAATAAAATGTACGAGTTTGTTTCCGATACTCATGGATCCTTCACGATCTTTTGTGATTAGAATACTATTATCCACTCCTATAAACTCCATTCCTTCTGCAAGTGAGTTGATTTCACGTTCAAAGGTGTCAGGATTACTGATATCGACGCTGACATTGATAAGCTGCTTTTTACCCTCTACTACACAATAAAAATCAATCTCTTGACGCCCTTTGACATAATAAACTTCCCGGGTTTTCGATCGAAGCGCCAAAAAGACAAGGTTTTCGTAGAGCTTTGAATAATCGTGAGAAAACGATGCATCATACACGGCTCGCAGACCGTTGTCAATTGCATAGATTTTTTTTGGATTACGCTGCTCTTCACGAACTGAACTTCTAAAAATCGGTACGCTAAATATTGCATAGGCTTCTTCCAAATACCCAAAATAATCAAATAGCGTCTCTTTACCTACTTTAAAACCATTAAATTTAAAGTCATTATAGAGCTTAGTGATACTGACAGAGGTCGCCATATTAACAAATGCGTATTTAATCAAATGTTTCAAAAGAGCGATATTCGTAATACCATAACGTTCAATGAGATCTTTATAAACAATCAAATTGATATAATCGCTAAGAATCCTTTTTTGCATTGATCCGTCTTGACCGATAGTTTCAGGGAATCCTCCACAGAGTAGGTATTCTTCAAAACTGTGTTTAATGAAACTGAGTGATTTGGAAGAATCGAGATTGACCGTAATATTTTTAAAACGCAAATACTCTTTGAATGAAAACGAAAATATTTCATACGTCAACGTTCGCCCACGCAGTGACGTTGCTATTTCACTGCTGAGGAGTTTGGAAGAGGAGCCTGTAATAATGATTTGAACGTTGAGGGTGTCGTAAATGCGACGGATAAACACTTCCCACTGGAGAATATTTTGAACTTCATCGACAAAGAGATAGATTTTTTCATCTCTTTTTTCAGGGTAAAGCTCGAAATATCCTTCAATAAGATCATCCAAATTACTAACAGCAGTGCCTAATAAGCGATCATCTTCAAAATTTATATACACAATGTTTTTAGAATCAATACTCTCTCTGAGCTCTTCGATCATTTTATAGAGTATAGAAGTTTTACCGCAACGACGTACTCCAATAAGCGCAATAATCTTGTCACTGAATAAGGGAACCTGAACATCACGTTTTATAGTAGATCGTAAAGTACGTTCTTGAAAGTCAACGATAATACGGCGAAACATCTCTCTCATATTTTATCCTTTTATATAAAACCAATTTTATACATATTTGTACTTATTGTTAAGTACTAAATTTAATTGATTGATACTTTCAGCTTAATGAAATAGGATATGCTTGATTGGATATAGAAAAATGCCAAAAAAAGTGGGAGGGGTTGAATTCTTAAAGTGATTTTAGTGTTTGATAAAAGTTGAGGAAAGTTCGTTGTGGTGGGAGTTACTAAATGGTGCGCCCGAAGGAATTCGAATCCCTGACCGCCGGTACCGCAAACCCTTACTGGGTGGTTGTTAAAGTCCCAATAATAGGGAGCTACAGCAACTCTCTTCAACTACTGATACACACATGAAGTACACATAGCGCACTTCTAAAGGTAATACTTTAGGAAGACTCATGCTACCACAACACACTACAGTAACAACAAGTGGTGTCTACAAATACCGTAGACGAACCCCTCAGGAACTAAAACAGTTCATAGGTTCTCACGAAATTATCCGCTCACTGGGTAAGAACCTTCATGAAGCCACAACCAAAGCTTCCGAAATGACTCAAGCTATTTCTGAGGCAATACAGCTCACCCAACTCTCCGCTATCCCTTCTTATATTATAAGAGACTTGCTAAGCAGTCGTAACCTCATCACGATCAATGACGATAAGAGAACCCCAAAAGAGACCAAAGGAACCCTCAAGGAAATCGCTGAGATATATTTACAGTCCTTATCGGTATCCAAAGAGGAGGTAAGAGATAGAGGCTACATCCTCCTTGCGGTCTACCCTGCAATTTTTGAAGCTCTCCTCAATGACTCTAACCCACTCTTAGTGGACGTCAAGTACACGCACCTCATCAAAGCAAGAGATTTACTACAGCTATTCCCTAAGCGGAACATTCAGCAGTACCGACAGATACCCCTCAAAGATATAACCAAGGGAATCCATACAAATACAATGGAAATCCCTGCGGGGGAACGCATAAGCATCACTACCCTTAACAAATACATCAAATGGTTTAGTGTCCTTTTGACTTTCGCCGTCAAGCAAAGCATTATCCCATTCAATACGGTCACTTCAGGTCTTACTATAAAGAAAGGAGTTAGCTCAAGAGGGCAACGTAAGGAGTTCTCGCAGGATGAACTACAGACAATAGAGGAAGTATTCAAGGATGAGCCTATCTGCCCTGTGGTTAAAATTTTACGTTATACGGGGATGAGACCTAGCGAATTGCTCAAATGTTCTCTGACTGAGATTGAGGGGGTAATGTGCTTTGATTTACGGACTCCTAAGAAGGCTCTCAAGACCCTGTCAAGCCATAGACTCATACCGATTCATCCAAGCTTAAAAGGCAGTGTAGAGGGCTTTCAAGAGCTTCTGAAGGGCTATGCACAACAGTACATAACCAAGCGGTTTACTACGGTCATTCACAGATACTTAGAGGACTCTAAAAGTAAATCGATGTACTCCCTCAGACACACATTTGCTACTAACCTCATCGCTAAAGGGGTTCAGCCAGAGATCGTTAGTGAACTAATGGGTCATGCTCATAGTACGATGACAATGAATCGATACGTCAAGAGATATCCGATCAGATTGTTGAATGAGGCTATCAACTGCCTTTAAATTGATTCAATAGGGGGTTAGTGTTGTTTGTTTGAGCTATCAGCAAGCTTCTTTAACCTCTCATACTGCTCTTTTGCTTCCTGAACTGCTTGTTCAAACTGGAAGCCCTGCATGACCTTTTTGTAAAGCTCAGGCTTGTCTTTACGCCAGTTACGGAGAGTCTTAACATCAACCCCTAGAATACCCGCCATGTCACGTTGAGTCATTTCTACCTCTTTCTTTAAGTGGTAGAAAGTTACATAACATCCTATAACGAAACAACAAGGTATAAATTACCTATATTAAGTTTAAAAGAGGCAATAATACCCTATCATAAGTATAGCTAAAGGCAATAATTGCCTATAAACTTATAAAAAAAGGGAGTTTAGTATGGAAGAAGAGGTTAAACAAAGTATTATAAAAATAATACATGACTATGAAAAAATGAATCCATCCATTTGTGTTGAGCGGAAGATAATCGATTATCCTACTTTGAGTCAAAAAATTTCAACTTTTTTATTGTCTGAAGGATTAAAAATTAGAGTTGAAGATATTAACCTTGCTAGAGTAGGCATGCCTATTTTGAATGGCAGTCCTTGTTTCCCTCAGATTATTGTATCTATTGTTGGTGAGTAATATGGTAGCCCTCAGAAAGTTTTATATGCTAATTGCGACAGCAACACTGTTGAGCATACCTGTCTGTGCAGCCACCAAGGCCAAGAGTAGTCTAGCAGTTAAAGCGTCTATTGTACAGATACCAGTGGTTAAAACCACAACTATAGAAGGACAAGGTTTTTTAAAAACCCAAGCTGGAGAGATAAAAACGTGTGCAGGTGAACTTATCTCACTTTACTCAAAAGATGATTATATGAAGTTCCTAGGAAAGGAAATATATTTGAAAAAAATGCAGCAATTCGAAGAATACGTTAGAGTAGCAGAAAGTGAGAAAAAGAATGATGGAACAACATTACAAAGTTACTATCGTGATCAGGCATATGCTGCTGCTAAAGAACTTAGTAATGACTACAGTCAACTTGATATTGGAAAATTCTACCGATATGATGCTTTTAAAGAAGATATTAAAAAAGCAAAAGATTTTGAAATCAAAAAATTATCAGATCTTGGAGACACATATAAGGTTATAGTCCAGTCTCAGTGCGATGCAAGTGGCAATTTTAGCTTTAAGAATATACCTTTTGGAAGTTATGGCGTAGTGACAAGTGTTACGTGGAGCAGAGTTGTAGTACCAAAGTATATAGCTCCATACACTGTTTTAGAAGGTGGAAAAGTAGGAAAAGAGGTTGTTGTAGATGAAAATTTACAGAAAGTGTTTATTGTAGATTTATTACCACAAGCACGTTTATTAACACCATAAATAAGTTTATAAGAAAACTAGCTTTTAGAATTCTTCCCAAGAATTTTTCGGCTACCCTTGAGTCGAAGGATAGCCTTGCAACTCAATAACCTCCCCCTCCTAAAAAAAGATACCAAGAAATATTTAATCTAACGCTACACGATGGAATACATATTCTCATAAACCACCGTTTGCAAGAATGAAGTATTCCAACAAGATTTTAACGTAAAATAGGGCTTTTCGTATTCTCATAAACATATCTCAATATTAAGTTATCAATTGGTATAATATTGATGAGATTTGAGAATAAAAAGGAACTAAGATGTTAATCGGTTACGCCCGTGTCTCTACGCAAGATCAAAACCTAATGTTGCAGACAGAAGCCCTCAATAATGCAGGGTGCTTAAAGATATTTGAAGATAAAATAAGTGGCACTCGAACAATCCGAGAGGGATTAAGTAAAGCCCTTGAGCAATTAAGAGAGGGTGATACGCTTGTAGTTTGGAAACTAGATCGTTTAGGTCGTAGCGTAAAAGACCTCATCACTCTTGTCAGTGAATTAAACAAGCAGGGGATTAACTTTAAGAGCCTCACGGACTCTATTGATACTTCAACGCCATCGGGACGCTTCTTCTTTCATGTCATGGCATCTTTAGCGGAAATGGAACGAGAGTTGATTATTGAGCGTACGAGAGCAGGGCTTGCCGTTGCTAAGAGCCTTGGGCGAACTGGTGGGCGTAAACGGTTGATGACTGATACTAAAATTGAATCAGCTAAAAAACTATTAGAGGCAGGAACACCGCCCAAGGACGTTGCTAAAAGTCTAGGCATATCCGTGCCTACTCTGTACAGACACTTGCCGGCAACTGGTAATTCTTAAATAAATATAAAGCACTATCCTTTAGGTATTGTGTAGAGTGTTTTAAGGCACTCAGGGGCACGAAGGCTCAAAAGTCGTATATAATATTAAACGATGCTAAAATACTCGTAGAGAGCTTCTTCTGAGTAACTTAAGAAATCAAAAAAAGGATGATGAATTGAAAGAATTAAGTCCTGCATTGGTGCGATTGGCTGATAAAATCATGCCCCAAATACTACAAAAAACTCTTATTGGCGGTGATTTGGAAAAAACTGCTAATGGATACAAACTTACACATAATATTTTTAGTGTTGGCTTTGATACGCTTCGTCTAGGGCTTCCAAAAATAAAAAAAGATTACCAATCTAATACTATTAATCTACAAGCATTATGTGATGCTATCGGTGCGACACTTCATCCTTTTTTATATTTTAAATCTATCGATAGTAAAACTCCTCTTTATACGGATAATAAAGAACTTCAAAGGCTTTTTCATAAAAACAGTAAGTTTCATGGTAGTTTTAGAAAGCAATTTAAATACACTGGGGGAGTATGGATAATCAAATATAAAGATATTTCTCACTGGATTATAGATTCATTGAACAGTAAAAGATTGTCATTTGAACTCTATGGACTATCGCAACTGGATCATGAATTAGGTGCTATACGCTTTGAACTTTTGAATAAAGTATTAGCATTTTATGCACCCAATAAAAAAGCTATGCATAAAGTTGTTCTTGAAGGATATGATTTTCACATAGATTTAAATAAGCCGTTTGATGATGTTGTTTCAACTTTTATTGTCCCTAAAATCTATCTTCAAAACAAAAAGAAGAAAAGAGGTAAACAAGGACTGCATATAGCAAACGTAGGAAGCGTATATTTACAACCATTCAGTCGCTATCCTAAATCCAAAGAGTGTGTTTATAGCAAGACTTTGAAAAATACTTTAGGCTATCCTTTGACTAGGTTAGAGCGTTCTGTAAGGCTTGATACAGAAGATAAAAAGGTTTTATTAAATTGCTATGGCGATCTCAGCGCGCTACAAGAAGAGGAACTTAAAAACTTAGGACTTCTATAGATTTTACTAAGTAGTTGCTCTTTTAATCTGCCAGTGGTAAACCCTTGAGCCATACTATTAGGTTGTCAAAAGGTATATTTAAAGATTATTGCATCAAAAGTCTCTCATAGCAACCTCAAGGGATACTACTGGCATTTTAAAAGTAACTACTTAGTAAATTATAAAACAATACACATAACTGGTACACAGTTGCGAGTAAAAGGTACGCAGAAAGCTAGTGCAATTCAAGGCTTGTTGAGGTTTTATATGTTAGAGTTATAGTCTTGGAAGTTCGTATTTGAGGGCTTTGTGTGTGATTTATAAGTTATGGTGGGAGTTACTAAATGGTGCGCCCGAAGGAATTCGAATCCCTGACCGCCGGTACCGCAATGCGTACATAAAAACTTCCAAATCAATAGAAAACCTCACAAAATAGAGGTTTACTAGAGTTGTTTCCTTTAAATTTATTATTTTGTTTGTGTAACGTCTTTTAGTGCGATAAATGCGGTGTTTGTGGGCTTCGTATATTTTCGTTTATGCAACTTAGTAAGTGATTTTTGTCACGTTCTGTCACGGGAAAGAGCTATGAAACAGTATAAAAATCAAGATTGGAATTTTCAATATAATCTAGCGTATGAACAATTAATGGTCTCTTCTATAAGTGGATGCATGACTTAATCCAACAATCACTCTGTCAAATATAGATCTAATTCTAGAGAAAATTACTATTGAAATTATGCAAATTTTAGCACCATGTCGGAAAACTTTTATGTTATGTATTCGTACGATTTAGCAAAGCGATAGTGTAATCCGTATATTAAGATGACTATTTTTGCTATTGTTTATGAGAAGAATGTAGAGTATGTGAAAAACATTTGTTTAAATAATTGAAAGGTGCTCACTGATAGATAAACTCTCTATTAAATGAGAACCATTCTTTTCTTATTATATAGGTAAAGTAAATCAATTCAATTTTAATTACAACATAATTTCTAAACGTATTCCAACAACTCTTGGCGGGGCAAAATGGTAATAATCATGACTAGGGGTATGGATCATAAAATCGACGTTTTCGGAACCAAAAAGATTGTTGGCATACACTTCCATAGTCCATTTCTTATCTTTGTACCCAAATCCTCCATTACAGGTCGTGTAGCCATCTTCATGTTTGGTGTTGTCAACATCGTAATAACGTTTTCCCATATAAGTGAAGGAAGTTTTAGCATACCAGTGCGGATCAAAACGATAATGGCCTCCCATCGACAAGGTCATATCTGGAACATCGATAAGGTTTTTACCTGAGTAATCGATCCCATTGGAGATGAAGGTTTCGTATCGTGCTCGTATTAATCCAAAACTACCATAAACATCAAGATTATCAACGCTGTAATTCAAGCTGGATTCAACTCCATAACTGTAGGCACTATTTGCATTTTTGGTTTGGGTTGCGAGGGTATTATCAAATACAATGGTTCGAAGATTAGAGATATCGTTGTAAAATAGCGCGTGGCTCATATTCCAGCTACTGCCAAAAAACTGCTTATATCCCAGCTCATAACTTTGTGTCACCTCACTCATATAGGGGACAAGGGTTGTTCCGCTGCTGCGGTAATTATATCCGCTTGGACGGTATCCTTTGGTATAAGTGAGATAAGTGTTAAAATCATCGGTACCATACGAGAGTGAAACCATCGGAAGCCAATCATGAGACGTTAGGGTAGCACTAATAGGTGCTGAAAAACCGCTGTAATCACGACAAAAATCACGATTGGTTTGTTGATAGCGTATCCCGCCATTTAGTACCAAATAATCGCTAATCGTGTATTTCACCTGACTAAATAATGCAATATTTTGATCGATATTATCTAAAATATTGCTATTATTGTAAGCTGGAAGCGCGGTAAATACTTGTTTTTCTTTATAGTTAAACTTGAGTTTATCGCTGTAAAATGCCCCGATAACGTAGTCAAAATCTTTTTTTGTTCCATTGAGACGAAGCTCTTGGGATATCTCTTTGATATTGATATCAACTCCCAAATCTAAACCGCCTAAAATCGCCACATAATCTTGTTTTTGTATGCTTTGATTTGAGTAGGCTGTAGCTGATGTGATCGAATAATCATTTTGAATCGCTTTTACCACCAGAGAGAGCAAATCATTATTCATGATAACGCTGTCGTCTTTTGGTTCATTATCGATGTGATATGGGTCGTTTTTGGTATCGATCTTAAAGGGTGTCCCGCCATCGTTGACTTTTGATTTTGTGTAGTTCAATGCTATATTAAAATAATTAGAGGGAATATAGTTTAGCTTCATAGACAAACCTGCTAAGTCACGGTGGTCGAAAGGATTGTGTGTGATCGTATTGGTTGCATAGCCATCAGTTGTTTTTTTTGTGAGGGCGAGAGAACCCCACACCTTATCCACCACTGTTGGTCCGCTAATACGACCGTATAGCTCTCGTGAGTCATATTCAGCTATGCCAAGACGCGCTTCGCTTTCAAGATTCTTTGAAATCGGCTTAGTATAGATATTGATCACACCAGATTCAGCATTTTTACCAAACAAGGTTCCTTGCGGTCCTTTGAACATTTCGATAGTATCAACATTGTTCATATCTACTGTTCCAAATCCATAGCTCATTGGAAGAGGGACATCGTCAATATACATCGCAACACTCGATTCTATTGCGACGTAGTTGCTGATACCACGTACCGTGAAAGTAGTCTCTGAACGAGTACCGAGTCCTGAAATATTAGTATTAGGAAAAACGGCGGAAAGCTTCTGAATAGTATCAATGTTTTGAGTCTCTATTTGAGCCGAAGAGATCACATTGACTGTATGCGGTATTTCGAGAGAGGATTCATCCATTTTAGCCGACTGTATGACAATAGGTTCCAACTCTAGGGCATAGAGTACATTGACGATAAAAAGAGAATAAAGCCCAATAGTTTTATGCAAAATCATATAAATTATTATACCCAGTTATTTTGTCTGTATTTCTCGTGCTCATAGATGTATCAATAAGATTGGATTTTACCAATGTAGCAATTAAAGTCTAAAAGACAGCATTGAAAATATTGATGATATTAAATTTTTGATAATTTTGGTAAAATAATAGTAAATTGAGCACCTTTTTTGGTGTTTTTTACGCTGATATCTCCTGAAAATCGTGTTACGATAAGATTTTTTGCGATGTAAAGACCCAGTCCTTTCCCGTTTTTATCTTCACTGGTAGAGATATAGGGCTCGAAAATTTTTTCTATAGGTGAAACTGTAATTCCTTCAGCATTGTCTTCAATATCTATAAAAATTATTTCTTTCTTTTTTTCGGCGTGGATAGTAATCATTGGGGCTATAACATTTCGTCCTATTAATGCGTTTTGAGCATTCGACAAAAGATTTAAGATTACTTGAGAAAATTCTGATTTCGAACCAGGAATATTTACATCATTAAGATCAAAATTGCGCATGAGAATAATCCCATTATTTTTAAATGAATCACCAATGATAAACAACGCTTCTTCAATTGCTTGTGATAGATCGAATGTTTCATCGCTTTGATGATTCGAAAAGAAATTTAAAAAAATATCAATTGTTTCAGACATATTTTTTATAATTAGCTCACTTTTTTTAGCTTCATCTAGCAAGGTTTTTTTGTCTATATTAGGTTTAAAATAAAGGTCTGACTGCATTTTGACTAACGACATAGAAAGCCGATGAAGTGGCTGTCTCCATTGATGCGCGATATTACCTACCGTCTCTCCAGCTACAGCCAATCGAGCGTTGATCAGCATTAGTTTTTCGCTCTCTAAGGCTTTAATTTCAGATTCTGATGCTTTTAATTTTATGTATTTTAATTTATCACCTAAGGCAAAAGAGAAAAAAATCATTTCGATGAGAGTGCCAGATCTTAGTAGCAGATCATTGATTATCTTACTTTCTAAAATGCCCGTCAATTCGAATATATAGACGATCATCAGGCCACCTGTCATCAACCAACCAATAATGATATAACGACTGCTAACATTACTTTTTTTGTATCCTACAAAGGCAAGTACTAAGATAAATGCGACCATTAACATACCAGCTAATGGAATAATGGGAAGAATCTTGCTGTATGTTTGAGGGATAATCATCAATATAATCAGCGGAAGATAAATAGCTAAAATCAAACGGGTGTAAATACGATAAAGTTTAGGGCTATAGGTATCAAGTTCAAAAAATTTGCTTACAAAAAAGACACTAAAGAGGATGAATAATGCCCCTGCTATGTTGAGTGCAACGGTAATATTCCACAATCCAAAAAATGGAGTATATTGATATGCAATACCGAAGAATGAAGCCTGCATCACAAACATACTCGACATGGCTAAAAAATAGTAGATAAAACTTATCTCTTTGAGTGAAAAGAACAAGATGACATTATAAAAGGTAAAAAAGACAATAATAACCAGAAAAGCCATGATAAAAGATTCACGTTTTGGGTATATTGATTCCCAAAATGTAGAAGGATTATGAAGATGTAAATCGATTACCATTGCACCTGAATTTTTGAGTTTCAGTATAAGTATTTTGGTCTCATTAGCCTCAAAGTCGAGAGGAAAAAGATGGTATTTATTACGTAAAATACGCTGATCTATAGGACGAAGATCACCTGATAGATAGGTTTTTAGAAGTTTTCCCTTGGAATCAAATAGATAAAGATCTACAAAATCCATCGGGACAAAACCCAGTTCAAGCAATTGCTTTTGAGCTGAGTTTTGAGGATTGCTAATATTGATCTTGACCCAATATGGGCGGTTGTCATAACCAAAATTTTCTATCCCTTTGGTATTGGGAATAAATCTATTGGAGTGATACATTTCTTGTGCTGTGATGGAGGGATCATCTACTGCGGCAATATCACATAATGGGGTGATTTTTTGAGTGTTTTGAGTGATAGGAAAAGCATAAAGTGACACTCCTAAGAGTAAAAATAAGAATAATTTCATGGGATAATCATTTTATAGCCAAACCCGCTGTGCGATTGTATGGCAGTTTTTCCTATTTTTTGTCGGAGTTTATTGATAAGACCTTTAAGTGCAGAATCGCTTTTAGGATCACCGAAATAGAGATGATTTTCGATCACATCTTTGGGGACTATTTGGTTTGTATGGGCGATTAGGAGTTCTACGAGTTTACACTCTAATGCGGTCAGCGTAAACGAGATATTGTCATAGAGACCTTTTCGCTCATGAAGATTGAGCTCGGAACCGCTTTCTAAAAATATTTTTAGAGGATATTTGAGTGTATATGCATTGACAATTTTTTCCATGACACTTAAAAAATCGTTGAATCCTATTGGTTTAATGAGGTAATCTTCTAATTTTAACGCAACAGCTTTATGCAGATACTCAAGTGTGTTATGCGCTGTGATGATGATAATTTTTACTTGGTCGTTACTCTTGCGTATTTCTTGAATCATCTCCAACCCATCGATCTTAGGCATCATGATATCGACGAACATAATATCTGGATTTTTCTCATAAAAAAGGTTGAGTCCTTTTTCCCCATCGTAAGCAATATAGACATCATTAAACAATGGATCGATTGTATTTTTTAAATATTGGGCTGTTTGTATGTCATCTTCGACGATGAGAACATTCATATTACGAAAAAGGGTAAATTTGTTCAATAGATTAGCCTGTTGTTTTTGTAATTATTGTCTAAAAAAGTTTCTTTTTTGTCACTAGCTAAATTATTGTACTCTGGAAAAACTTTTTAGGAACTTTTTTTTAGTATCTTATACTCGTTATTTAAACAAGAAGCGGTTGTATGAGAGAAAAACTTTTATTGAGTCTGTTGTTAATCGGAAATATTCTTTCTGCACAAACATTGCCAGAGCCTGATGCGCTGCGACGCGATATAGAGAAAAATTTTGAAAAATTGCAGTCAGACAGTTTAAAAGATATATCACCCGATGACAAAATAAAAATTCCGGTTGAAACACTACAAAAGAGTGATGAAAATATTTCCAATAAAGCATCATCTGATATAGAGGTAGTATTAAAATCTTTTTTATTAAAGGGAAATACCATCGTCACGGATGAAGAAATTCATGAGCGATTGGAGCCATTGATCAATAAAAAAATATCGTTCAAAAAACTAAAAGAGGTCGTATCGATCATACAAAGACTCTATGTTGACAAAGGGTATATAGCAAAGGTCTATTTTCCAGAACAAAAAATAAGCGATGGAAGGGTGCAGGTTGCCATAATCGAAGCAAAGCGAGGAAATGTCACTAAAAATTCATCGTCTACATCACAAATGTCTGAATTAAAGCTGCAAGAATATGTAGATGCCAAACTCAGAGATGGGGATCTATTAAACACAATAGAGTTGTATCGGGCGATCACTATACTCAATGAACTGGATGGATTGAGGGCTTCGTCATCTCTGGTCAAAGGGATAGATGATAACAGTATTGATATTTCAATAAAAGCAGATCTGAAAGAAAAATATACTTTTTTTACAAGCGTTGACAACTACGGTACAAAATATCTGGGTGTGGTTCAAAATTTCATCTCATTTGGAATTAACGATTTGCTCAACTATGGATTACACGACAAATTGGCTTTATCAACGATGATTTCCAGTGGAAATAAAATGGGAAGTCTCTATTATCGGTTTCCAGTCGGTACGAATGGTTTGAAAGCAGGATTTAATATCTCAAGGCTGACGTATTCATTGGGGAAAGATTTTGAACCTTTGGATATAGGGGGAAGTTCTTTTTCGAAAGGGATACATTTGAATTACCCTATTATCAATGCGAATGGATCTCGTTTAAATATAGAGGTTGAATATGATGAAATACGTTCACAATCTAATACAAAAGAGGTTGAGACAAGCAATAAAACGGTAAGACACGCCAAAACGTCACTCAATTTTTCGAATAAAGATCCATTCTTATCAGGTGCAATAAATCAGCTGCATCTGATGTATGTGCGTGGCGACCTGAATATCAACAATAATGCTGAAAAACTTGCTGATTTTATATCAGCCAACACGGATGGGGCTTTTTCTAAGCTGGAATTAGGATACTTAAGAGAGCAAAAAATTGATGATCAGTTTGAGCTTTCTTTTTATTTGAATACTCAAAAAGCGTTTAATAATCTCAATAGCGGGGAAAAAATCGCTCTGGGCGGTCCACACAGTATCCGAGCTTATCCCAATGGTGAGATCAGCGGTGATGATGGGTATTTTTACAACGTTGATTTGAAGTATCGTATAACAAACAATTTTAAGGGCTCTATTTTTTATGATTATGGTCGAATTAAAAGAGATCATCAAGTTTGGTCAAATGAGGCGAGCGTTCAAGCGCAGAGAATTTCTTTGGATGCTGCAGGGGCAGGTTTACTTTATGATGACGCGTATGGATTTGGAGCAAAAATAGAATTTGCAACAAAAATCAATGCTAATGAAGCGCAAGATGCAAATGGCAATGACAGTGATGGAGAAAATAATAAATATCGGGTCTGGCTCTCTGCCAGATACAATTTTTAGGAACCGTAATGTTTGATTGTAGCACGAGTAAGATGAACAGATTGACATCTCACGGATTTGTCTTCGTGCTGGTGTTGAGCGAGTTTGTGTATGGCAGTACGGCGGATAATGCACTCCCGATAAATGGGGTGATCAAGCAAGGTGCTATCACTATAAATAGCAATGGCACCACCATGAATATCAATCAAGCTACCCAAAAGGGGATCATTGAATGGGGAACATTTAATATTGGTAAAAGTGCAACGGTCAATTTTAATCAACCCAATAGCGCCTCTTCAACTCTCAACAGAGTGATAAGTTCAAATCCATCAGAAATCTACGGGAATCTAAATGCAAATGGACAAGTATTTTTAATCAATCCAAATGGAGTTTTTTTCTCAAAAACCTCAAAAGTGGATGTCGGCTCCCTAATCGTTTCAACCATGAATATTTCAGATGAGAATTATCTAAATTCAAATTATATCTTTCAACGTGAGGGTGCTTTAGGAAAAATTATCAATGAGGGTGAACTGAGTGCAAAAGAGAAAGGATATATTGCACTTATGGCTCCAGAAGTTATCAATGATGGAGTTATCCAAGCCAAATTAGGAAATATAGCCATTGGTTCCGGTGAGCAAATAATCCTTAGTTTTACAGATAATGATCTTGTAAATATTGAAGTTTCAGAAACAAATATAGCAGCACTTATAGAAAATAAAAATCTTATCATCACCGAAGAGGGAAAAGTATTTATATCTGCAAAATCAAGAGATGAAGTACTTGGAAGTATGGTAAAGAACAGCGGTATTATTGAAGCGGATTCATTGATTTCTAAAAATGGTGAAATCTATCTTGAATCAACCAATACCATTGAAATAAGCGGAATATTAAAAACTCACGATGGAAAAGTGTTTGTTGGAAATAAGACAACAGAAAATACACTTATCAAAAGTACCGCTGTGTTAGAGGGCGAATTTATCGAAACATCAGCACAAAATCTTACAGTTGAAGAGGGTGTAACGATCCAAGGAAAAACGTGGCTCCTTGACCCGACTGATATTACGATAGTGTCAACTGGAATCGATGGACTAAGTGGTTCAAATATATCTGGTTCTACAATAGACACCACCTTAAATAATGGAACCAGTATCATTTTAGAGGCTACTAATAATATCTCTATCAATGACAATATCTCAAAAACATCAGGGGCGGACTCAACGCTTACTTTTAAAGCAGGTAACAATATTTCACTTAGCTCTGGAAAAAGTATAACATCCACATCGAATAAACTCAATTTGGTTTTGTGGGCAAACAGTGATGCCAATGGCGGGGGAGTCACTCTAAATTCCGGAAGCTCTATCCTCACGAACGGTGGCGATATTTGGATGGGCGGGGGCAGTGGCAGTACAACGTGGAATGGCTTGAGTGTGGGTGACAGTTATGCAAAAGGGACGCTCGCAGCTGCCACAAGTGGCATCGATATGTTAGGAGTGAGTAACAGTCCTATTTCACTAAACTCGAATGGAGGGGATATTAGAGTGTGGGGAAGGGGACCAAATTCAGGGGGATTTGGTATTCGAGCGCAATATACGACCCTCGATAGCGGTGCTGGTGGATCGATATGGATGGAAGGGGATGGCTATTATAGCAGCGGTTCAAACGGGCACGGAATAATACTTGACCATTCTTCCCTTAGAGGCGGGAGTAAAGGTTTGAATATTATTGGCAAAGCCAGTATCAACAACACTGGACAATGGAGCTTTCCTATGTTTATGAATCAAAGCAATGTTTACACTACAGATAACGGAACATTGGCGATTGATTTAAATGCTCCGCAAGCTAATGGCAATAATTTTTATTTTTTCCATGATACGAGCGGAGGTGGGGATACTTCCTTGATAGGCTCATCCCAAACCGGAGATATTACGATAACAGCTACGGGTACTTCTACGGCAAAACTTTATTTCCCAAATATTCAAACATCGGGAAATTTTTTGGTGAGCAGCAGCAGTTCGGGAGCACAATCTATTGAACAGATGTATTCGACTACCAAGGTGGTGGTTGGCGGTGAATCGAGTTTTAGCACAGGTGTAAATTCCACGATCAGCCTCACCAATACTGACAATGATTTTTTGGGAGCTATCTCGGTGAACGGAGGTGGAAATCTCTCTATTGCTGATGTGAATACTCTCGAGTTAGGTTCGATAAATGTATCAGGAAAAATAAATATCTCGACGCAAACGGGTGACGTCACTCTAAATAATACGATGATCACCAGTTCTACGGCTAATGACGCAATTGTGATCAATGCCGGCAAAAACAGTTCTGCTGGAACTTCAACGGGTGGAAATATAATTATTAATGGCAGCCTAACGGTTTCAACGGGAGCAGGCGGAAGAGCCACTTTTTATACTGGAAGCATATTGGGCTCTACGGCTTTAGCCGATTTGATTGGTTTGGGAAGCGGAAATTTCAGATACAACAGTGATGAGTCTGCAAGTAATTATACTGCAGCACTCTCGGGCGGAATGTATGGAATTTATAGAGAGCAGCCTATTTTACATATTGCACCATCAAATTCATCAAGTATTTATGGAGATAGTGTAAGTTTGACTGGCGGTAATTATTTAATATCTGGTTATGCAAATGGGGATTATTTGAACACCATTGGCTTGAGTGGTTTGGCTTCATTTTCAACAACTGCCTTGACTGGAAATAATGCTGGTGCTTATAATATAGCTTATACCTCTGGTTTAAGTAATGTTTTGGGATATGCAATCGTTGATGCTTCTAATTTGATTGGTGAATATACAATTAATCAGCGCCCCATTACCATCACAGCGGACAGTGCAAGCAAGACGTACGGAAACAGTGATCCAATCTTGAGCTATGCGATAACCTCAGGGAATCTCATGGGAAGTGACAGTTTAAGCGGAGTATTGAGCCGAACGGCGGGAGAAAATGTTGGAAGCTACACGATTGACCCATCCGCATTGGCAAACGGAAACTATATTATTACCACGAATAATGGAACACTCACGATTGATAAAGCACCTTTGCTTATTAAAGCAGACGATAAGCTTAAAACATATGGTCAAGAAAATCCTCTGCTGACGTATGGAATGATTGGTTTTGTCAATGGCGAGACACTTCAAACCTCTGGTATTACTGGTATCGCTCATGTGTATACTTCTGCCACAATGACATCACCTGTTGGATCTATGCCGATTGAATTGGCTTTAGGTACACTGGATGCTTCGAATTATCAAATAAGTATGATAAATGGTACACTTGATATTAAGTCAAATGGTGCTGTAGATAACACATTGAAAGTTACTGAAACGTTGTTGTCAGCGAAAAAAGATGATGTAAAAATTACAAATACCATCAGCACTATAATCGAAAATACTACAGAGATTATTTTTGATACAGCAGTAGATGAAGCGATTAATAACTTGATCGCTCAGCTAGAAACAGAGACTCTTATTGCAGATAACACACAACAAAGCATTGAAATATTAAGCGATAAAAGTAAAGTTGTCGTGCAAAGCAGTAGCGGATTTATAGACAATACTACTCCAATCAACACGCCATCTGATGCATCGGTGCATGCAGAATCCAAGGTTAATCTGGCGAATAATCCGGATGAACTGCCATTGATAAACCTACCATACGAAAAGCCTTCAAAAAATGTAGAAAATATTGGTAAAAATCTTTCAACGGATAATTTTCAAAACACGATTTTACAGTTTGAACAAGGTTTTATAAATGGCGGTATGAGTGCTGAAGAGAGTCAAATGGTAACAAATATGGCAATAAAACTGGCTATTACCAATCCAAACGGCTCAACTATAGCGCTTAAAGAGCTTAGCAATGCAGTTAAAGTGGATAACGCCTCTGTGGCTTCAGCCCTCTCAAACGGAAACCCGCCAAATGGGGACAGGGCGTTTGACCAAGTATTTCAAGCTCTGCTATCAAAAGGTGTCTCACCTCGAAATGCGCTTTCTCAAGCAACTACTCTCGCACGCTCTATCCCCAAAGAGATACCCTTATCAGAACATATACGCTCTATGTCGACGGATCAAGTTAAAATAGTTCTTAACTTGCTGGCAAAAGGATACACCCAAAATGAAGCGTTGAAAATCGCAACGAGTTATACCTTTCCAAAAGAGAGTGTACTGTCCAATATCACCAGCGGAGAGATGCTAACTAATTCCCCTATGCTGGATAAATATCTGACGAAACATTCACTGGAAGAAGCACTAATACTCTCAAAGAAAAAAGAACAAGAGGGTCTGCGCTATCAAACCATTGATAAGTCCAATGGACTCATATCCTTTAGCGAATTATCCAAAGCGGGGAAGATCCCGAACAATAAGCTGTTCGATAAGATCCTTGCTAACAAGCTTAAATCTCATCCGTTTGAAGATGCATATCGCATTGCTTTGGATGAATATCGATCGTTGTTCAAGAACAATACCTCGCCGCTAGAAAAGATGGCGCAGGGGACTATCGGAAATAGCAGCAGCAGTGCCGATAAAATTTGGTGGATGGAGTTTATCAAAAACATCATGAATGGTAAAAATCACGAGGAGGCAACGATGTCAGCAAACACAGCTAAGAATGTTTTTGAAAAGAAAAAATCGATAGCAATAAAAATCGATACAAAAATCTACAAAAGGGGAAAATATGAATAAGGTTAAACAGTTTATCGATCACAGTTCAAAAACCGAAAAGTTTTTGATGATCATTGTGGCGATTATCGTCATTTCGACAGTACTTTCGCTGATCGTCAAAGTAATTATGGATACCCAAAGCAAAGATACCTATAAAATCGCAGTTGTGATTCCAAGTAACGCCCAAGAAGCAACATCGATCCTTCAAGGGGCGCAGAGCTATGTAGAATCGATCAACAAAGATAAAACCTCACACTATCGATATGAAGTTGTCATTTTAAAAGATAACGATAGTGAGTTGGTTTCAAAAGTAAAATCCCTCTCAGAAGACAGCGATTACGTCGGCGTCATAGGATTTTACAATAATGCTCAAGTGCTAAAATCGGTTCAAAATATTAATGTGCCTATTTATAGCCTCTCTTCAGAAAATGCATTACCTTCTAAAAATGTTCATCTATACACTTTCGATGAGACAAAAAAATCGCAATTTATTGCAAACTATATGCGAAACGTCAAAAAAGAGCATTTCACCTATTTTGCTCACGATAATTCTTTGAAATGTCAACAAGAACAAAAAGAGTTTGAGACGCTCTATAAGCGATTTGAGATACCGCTCAAAGGTTCTGTAAGTACACAACAGGGGATACAGGGATATTTTGATAAAGTCGATTTTGGCGCTGTTTACATCTGTGGAGATGAAAACAGCAGTGTGGAGATTTTAAAAAGCATCAAGTCAAGTAAAACAGAACTTACGACGTATTCAAGCGAAGTCTTAGCGCTCAACAGTGCTAAAAGCCGTTTGGCTGATCCTTCAAACAGCCTTGATGGAATATTTGTACCTACTCCGTTGTTGTTCGATACGTCCAGTAAAATGGCCCAAAACTTTTTAAACAACTACGTCAAACTCTACAATACGCAGCCAGATTGGTTAGGGGCAATTTCTTATGATATGGCACAAATGGCTTTTGAAAAAGCGTTAAAAAAAGCAACATCACAACATGGTGTGATTCGAGATTATGAATACAATAAAAATCTCTTTACGCTTCCTCTCAAAATGGGGCAGTACAACGGTGACCAGATCGTATCGGCACCCATACAGCTCCAAGAAATCGCCAATAAACATTCGATAAGCAATTATATTCAGGCGATGAGAGATGGGAGAGTGTTGTATGTCAATGATAGCTTTATGTACAAAACCAATGTCGTCTATACCGGTATCAAAATAAATTCTATTAGCAAAATCAAGCAAGACGAGGAAACTGCACAAATCGATTTTTCGATTTGGTTCCGTTATCAGGGTAATTTTGAGCCAAGTGATATTATGTTTCTCAACTCGGATGTGGTTTTGCAAAAGCCTGAAGAGAAGATCGATATGGAAAATGATCATTATGTTCGCTTTAGAACCAAAGGGGTCTTTAAGCTCAATTTTTCGAAAAACCAAAAGTCTTACGGGGTAAATACGGTCAATATCATCTACAGACACAAAAAGCTAAACCACAATAACCTCTTGTTTGTAAGTGATTTGCTTGGTATGCCCAATAACAAAGAGATGATTACACAGATAAACGATCGAAAAGTAATCGATACCGCTGCTGTATCCGAAGCAAGAGATTTTTCGATTTCACAATCATTGTTGAGGGATTACAGTGAGGGTAAACCACAATATATAGGATTTCAAGGGGAAGACGCACTCTTCTCGGTCGTTAATATGGAACTTAGGCTCGAATCGTCCATGATCACTGCAAACGATTTTATCCCGAAAAAATATTTCATTTATTTGATGATTTTTGGTTTTGTTGGTCTCATAGGAGCGAGACTTATGGATTCAAAAAGACTTGGTAGATATTGGTACATCCAGTCTTACGTATTGAGGCTCGTATTTTTGCCAATGTTGCTGATAGCGCTTGGAAATATGATTCTTGATTGGGCGTATGTGAGTCTTGATCATCTGATTACCTCTTATTTGGTTGTAGTGTATGAGGCTCTTTGGTGGTTGTTGCCTGCATATTTGATCGATTCGGCAATTAGACGTTTCGTTTGGTATAAAATAGAAGAGAAGGCGGGTAAAAAGATACCTGCTATTATTGTCATCTTGGTTACTTTCGTCATCTATGCACTTTCAATTTCAGGGATTATTGCATTTGTATTTCATGAAGAGCTTACGAGCATGCTTGCTGCATCCGGTGTTATTGCGATGGTGGTAGGTTTTGCGATACAAGCCAACATTGCCAATATTTTTTCGGGTTTAGTCTTGAACATGGACAGACCGTTTAAAGTAGGTGAGATCGTAGAACTGGATGATATTTGCGGAGAAGTGCTGGATATCAGCTGGAGAACGACTAAGATTAAAAATTGGGATGGGATTATCTACACGATACCCAACGATCAACTCTCCAATACGCAGATGAAAAATATCAGTCGTACAGAGGTTTTTTTATCTGAAAAATACATCAATCTAAATCCCGATATAGATCCAATATTAGCAACTGAATTAATCAATGAAGCGTTGATGCAATGCGAAACTATCGTCGAAAAAGATCACGAATATTATGGTGCAGAGGCACTTTATAGTGGTCATGTGATCGAAGGGGAGCAATGGGTAGGGCGATATTTGGTTTGGATGAGTACCAAAGATTATTATGATTATGAGATAGCAGAAAACGAGCTGTGGTCAAAAATGTATGAAGTATTTAAGCGGGAAAATTTGGAGTTGTATAAACCCGAATAAAAAACCAAATGTACATTATTCATTAAAGAAACTTTTTTGGAACTTTTTTATTTTAGAGTTACATAACTATAACTCTTATAAAAGGTTCCTGTATGAAATACACTCCCGATTTTTGCTCACGCTTTCGGATTCTAAAAGGAGGGAAGATCTCCCTCGTTGTTTCAGCTCTTGTAGCCGGAAGTACAATGACCTTTGCATCCCCTACAGGCGGTCAAGTCACTAGCGGTAGCGCAGCTATCGCTCAAAACGGCTCCATAACGACCATAAACCAATCCTCCAATAAAGCCTCCATTAACTGGAACAGCTTCAGCATTGCTCCATCTGAGACAGTAAACTTCGTTCAGCCCTCATCTTCTTCGGTTACTCTTAACCGTGTGATAGGAACAACCCAGTCTCTTATTCAAGGCGCTATGAACGCCAACGGTCAAGTATTCCTCCTCAATCCAAATGGTGTACTTTTCGCCAACGGTTCGCAGATCAATGTTGGTGGATTAGTCGCTTCCACACTCAACATCACCGATGAGAACTTCCAATCAGGTAACTACCTCTTTGAAGGTAACAGCCAAAACTCTATTATCAATATGGGAACCATTACCGCTAACAATGGCTACGTAGCTATGATGGGTAAAACGGTACAAAATGAGGGAACCATCGTAGCAACGATGGGGAATGTCCAAATGGCATCGGGAGAGAAGATCAGTCTGAACCTAAACGGTAACTCTCTGGTAAAACTCACAATTGACCAAGGGACCCTAAACGCTTTAGTAGAAAATAAAGGTCTCATCCAAGCCGACGGCGGTCAAGTCTATCTCACGACCCAAGCACTCAATACTATTCTCGATGGTATGGTGAATAATACGGGAGTTATCGAAGCGCAAAGCCTCAACAACGTCGATGGTAAAGTTGTTCTTTACGCACACGGCGGAACCACGACTGTCAGCGGAACACTTGATGCGACAGGCGGGTTTATCGAAACATCTGGGAACAAACTTGGTGTTGCAGAGGGTACAGTTATCAAAGCTAAAAAATGGTTGATTGACCCTGTGGATATTGTAATTGATCCAGCAGGTGGAGCTGATCTTGGCGGGTCATCTATTAGAGGAGCAACAATTAACACAGCACTAAATGCCGGCACCAGTGTTACCCTTAGTGCTACAAATGACATTACACTCTATGATGTCATTGATAAATCATCTGGGGGTGATGCAACTTTGGAGTTGATTGCAGGTCATGACATCGTATTTGGATTTACTCCAGCAAATCCTGATGCGCAGACGCTAGCCACTTATGGAAAAATACTCCAAACGGGAAATCCTACTGGGAATCTTCTCGTAAATTTATTTGCTAGAAATCGCTTTACGATGTCGGATGTGAGTAATGAGATTAATGTTAAGGGTGATGTTGCAATCAGCGCTGCTCAAGGATTTTACCTTAGAAATATTACTTCAAGTGAGGGATCAATTAACACAGAAATGTCACATACTCCAATAGTATCCTCGAATGGAAGTACAGTAGACGGAATACTATTTGGAAAAAATGGTGTATCTCTTGTTGCGAGTGCAGACACTGACAATGCTTTGACCATTGCGGCAGGGTCATCTATCGATGCAACCGATGCAATTGTATGGCTTCAGGGTATTGCTACGACTGGCCACAAGGCTTTAACCATCGAGGGTAACAGTGAAGTGCCTACGAATATAGGATTACATTCTTCTGAGGTTTTTCTCAGCGGGTATACACCTGGTATTGCTGCGGGTATCGAATTGGGTACAGTGAATGTAGGTAATTCTAATTCAGCTATTTATGTAGAAGCAGGCGGACATGCTGCGAATGGTGATAGTATCGTTTTCCAACCAAATAGCACTCAACATTTTCAAGCATCATCGATGTCTATCAGCTCAAATAAGGACATGTACATCAATAGTTCATTGTTGACTAGTGGTGAAGAACTGGTTCTTAGTGATATTACCAAGTTCACAACACTTGTCCCCAATTCAACGCTTGATATTGGAAATGAGAATGGTGGACAAAATACTTTACATATTGGAAACACCATCGATTTAAGCACGGGAAGCCATTCCAAGTTAACCTTTTATGGATCTAATACTACGGATGTAGTGGTGGGTGATAGTGCCGGCGGAGCTATTTTACTCCAAGGTACTATGGATAAGCCTATCAGTATTTTTAAACTGCAAGGAGGTAATATTGTTTTTGGAGAGACTTCAACTCCTTCTGCGACCACCACTCTTACCCTAAATAATGTGGATGCGGAGATACGGGGTGACTATACTGGAATGATGATGATTGGTGCCAGTAACGATATTAAGATTTTAAACTCCATTTTATATAGCGGTGCTGCCTTAATGGCTGCTACTAATGACTCCATCACAGTTGATGGATCAATTCTAAGTGTAAATAATAGCGACTTTGGTCTTATCGCCCTTGCATCAAACATGGATGACAATGGTGGAGCGATTGTGGTTAACAACTCTACCATTAAATCGACTTCAGATGTTGGCTTCATTGCTATGAGTGGTGGCTCTGCATTTAATTTTGCGGATTTCTCGACTGGTTTTGCAAAAGGGATTGATGCAGCTGGCTACACCAACGGTGTTACGATTAACAACTCGACCATCGGAGACAGCACAAAAAATACATTTATCAACATCCAAGGTGAAAGTGCAAGAGTGGGTCATGATGTAGCAGGGAATTCTGAATACTATTTGGCAACGGACCTAGACTTGACATCCAACGTTGCTAATGGTGTTTTAATCAGCGGGGCTTCAGCTTTGTATTCAGGGACAGCTGATTTGTCTATCTCAGGGAAAATGGCAGCTCAAACGGATGCAGGATCACGGGTCTATGGCGCAGGTGTTTTTATCATGGGAAATACCAATAAAACAACGCTTAACTCAACAACAGGAAACATCACCATCACAGGAGATGCCACATCGGTTACGGGACATACGAACGCAAGCGCGTGGTTTAAAGGAGTTGATTTACAAAACGCTTCTCTCCTCTCAACATCCGGAAATATATTCCTTGATGGTAAAACTTCCGCTCAAGGACAGATCTATGTAGGAACAGAGGGTGTTGACCTCGATGGAGTAACTATTACCACAGGGGGAAATCTAAGTATCAATGCCATATCAGGAGGTGGAAGCAGTGCCTTTAGAACACTCACGCAGTGGGGAAATAATTTTATTACCGCCAATAGTTTAGACCTCACTACATCTAATTCATGGGCAAATAATGATAAGTCTTCTGTGGATACAATGAATGTATTTGGACATAACGGATGGTTCGATAATACGAACGACGTATGGAGACTCGGGGATTATTTGTATGTCGAAAGTAGCGCAAATGGAGCTGGAGTCAATATTGAATCAAAACTTGTTGTGGGTGGACGTACGATACTCAATGTATCCTCTGTCTATGGTGATACATATCTTGAGAATGCAGCAAATGAAATTCATGATCTTCGCGTAATGGATACAAGATTTTTAAGCTTGGTTACAACCCAAGCATTGGATGTTTTGAGTCTTTCAAGCAGAGGTGATGTGTATTTACAATCAGGAAGTGACATTAATATCAATGGTGCTGTTTCTATCGGTGCTAACTCGGCCGCCTTCTTTATAGCAGACTCTGCACATGGCGGAAAGTTTACCGTAGCAGATGGTGTATCGAACATACAGTTGGGTGAGGGTTCAAAATACTACATTTATTCAAGCAGCCCAAGTGTTACACAATTAGGAAGCTATGCACCTGACTTTAGCGTGTATGAAAAAAGTTATGCTAACTACAGTAATCCAATGCTAAGTAACGATGGAAGTGGAGTAGTTTATTTTGGAGCAGCAGAAGTGACACCTGAGCCACAACCAGAGCCGACACCTGAACCACAACCAGAGCCAGAGCCAACACCCCATCACCATACACCTATCGAGGATATCGTGACCACCATTGTCAATCAAAGTGTTATTGTGCCTCAAAACATCACGCCACCGTTGTCACCACGTGTAGAGCAACAGTCACTTCAAATGCAAACAGCATTGAATTCTTTACTTCCGACACAAAATAGTGATGATTTCTCTCTCGTCAGCACAACGGATGGAAATGGGTATCTACAATTATTAAGCATGAATGACATCAAAAAATCACTTCCGAGTGGTAGCGAGATTCGTGTACCACTGGGACATGATAGCGTCGTAGAACTCATAAATGGAGGGGTTAATCTCCCAGATGGTGTGAGCCAAGAATTCTATGTCGTAGATAACAACAATAAAAAATCCAAAAAGAACTAAGGGATAACCTATGAAAAAACTATTAACCCTATCCCTCCTTACTTCAGTTGCCTTGATGGCAGCTGCACCAACGACCGGAGACATCCTCCGTCAAGTAGAACCAGTACAAATGCCAGCGCTTGAAAAAGCTCTCCCTTCAGTAGGAACAGGGGAGTACAAAGCACCAATTTCTGCCAAAGACGATGTAGTGACATTTGTTAAATCATTTCGATTTAGCGGTAATACAGCATTTAGTTCCGAGGTGCTCTCGGCATTGCTAAAACCCTACGAGAACAAAGAAGTGGGAATCAATGGTCTAAAAGAGATTGCTTCCGTCATCACTAAATTCTACCGTGACCACGGCTACTTCGTAGCCCGTGCGTATATCCCTGCTCAAAGTATGGAGAACGGTATCATCGAGATTGCTATTATCGAAGGAACTTACGGCGCGTTTGATGTGAAAAATAGCTCGTATGTTGATACTATAGAAGTCCAAGGATTTATGGATCACCTCAAAGGAGGAGCTCTGGTCTCTACGATGAGCTTAGAGCGCCAAATGCTCCTCATCAATGACCTCTCAGGTGCACAAGTCACCAATGCCGAAGTGTATCCAGGACAAGCAGTAGGAACCAGTGACTTTCGTATCACCGTGTCACCAACTCAAAAATATACAGGCTACGCAATAGCAGATAATTATGGTTCACGCTATACCGGTGAAAACCGTCTAAACGTTATGGGAACAATCAACAGCGTAAGCGGCATCGGCGATACCCTAAGCCTTAGTGGTATGATCTCTAATACTCGTGATCTTAAAAATGTTCGTTTAGCTTACGATCGTCCACTTGGATACAACGGTCTTAAAGGAGGAGTAAGTGCAAGTATTACTGACTATACTATCTCAGAGATCAAAAACTATGAAGGGTCTGGACGAACAGACAGCTATAACGCCTATGTCTCTTACCCATACCTTAAAACACGCAGTCAAACCATCAGTACCGATTTAAGCTACGATCATAAAAGTATGAAAGATTCAAACGGACTTCCAGGATTGGTCGATGAAAGCCGTAAAAAACTGGATGCGATTACCCTTCGTCTCAATGATAAACAAAACACCTCACTCCTAAACCTTCCAGGAAGTCTTTATGCCTCAGTAGGGTTCACAGGCGGACATCTTGGACTGGATAACCAAGTAGCCTATACGAATGATGCAGCGATCAATGCACAAGGTAACTACGCAAAAGCAAACGTGAGTCTTAATCATACTCAGGTCATTGCTGATTCACTAAACCTGCAATCCATGATTAAAGGACAAAAAAGTTTCGGTAAAAACCTTGATTCGGCCGAAGACCTCTCAGTCGGAGGATCTAATGGCGTTCGAGCCTATGAAGACTCAGAACTTAGCGGTGACCAAGGTTATGCACTTTCACTAGATATGGTATATGCCCTTCCAAAAATCAATAGTATCAATCATAATACAAGTATATTCTTTGATCATGCAAAAATATGGAAAAACACCAGCATCTTTAACACTGAAGACAATGACCGTGTACTTAACGCTGTTGGTGTCGGCTATGCAATGAACTACAAAAGCTTCGATCTCAAAGCAACCTTCGCACATGGCTTCGGAGGTGAATCAACCCCAACCACAGAGGCTGAAATCTCTACAAGTACGAATAAGTTCCTTGTTCAGGGGATGTATCGATTCTAAACCTGCTTAGTCATACAGAGCTTATGGCTCTGTGTCCTCGTCAATCACGTTAAAATAATGCAATCAATCCATACTAACACACATAAAGACACTGCAGTCAAAGCATTTGAAACCTTTGATTATGCCAAAGAATTAATTAATGCCGTTGACACCTGAGGTTGTTCTCGTCGGGGTAAGTGTCCGACGGATGACTTTAGGTACACACAAGTGATACACATTTCGTACACAAAAGGAGGGGATAAGTACATGAGAGTAATGACTGCTTTAAGTTAAATGAAAGATATGTATGTTAGAGTTTCAGTCTTAGAAAGTCGTATTTAAGGGCTTTGAGAGTGTTTTTTGATTAGTGAGGTAAATGGTGCGCCCGAAGGAATTCGAATCCCTGACCGCCGGTACCGCAAACCGGTGCTCTATCCAGCTGAGCTACGGACGCACATTAAAGAGAACGAAATTATAGCCCATAAAGCTTAAAGGCTATTGAAACGCTCTTTAGTCTTTATTCTTTCGTGCGGCAACATCTTTTAAGAAGCTTTCTAGGTCATATTTAAGACGGTATTGTGGTGTTAAAATATGGATAAGAATATCACCCAAATCAATAGCAACCCAATCTCCGCTTTCGTCAACGTATAAAAACTGTTCTTCAGGTTTAAGTCCTCTTTTGAGGTGATCGAGTAAGGCGATGGTGTGGCGCTCACCTAATGATGATGCGAGGACAACGTAGTCAGCGAAATAATCACTGCCGATGAGTTCAAATACTTCGATGTTCTCTGCTTTATTCATATCAAGAATAGAGCTAATTTTTTCAATTCGTGGGTTCATAATGTTCCTTATAGTATGTTGTAATGTCATTTTCGATTTCCTCATCCAGTCCAAGTGAACCAAAGGAGTGCCGAAAATCGGTTGAACTAGCCTCCTCTTTTACAGGGAGAGTAATCATTTCATTGGGAATGGGTATTCCGTCTCGAGAGGCTACGACAAACGTCACCATAGTGCGCAGTGTTTCAATATCACGCCATTGATCAAGGGTTGCTAAATTATCGGCTCCGATGATCAGATAGAGCTTGTCACAAATTTTTGCGTAATGACGTACGGTTTCAATCGTATAGACACTTCTATGTTGGTCAATCTCGAAAGAGCTTATCTCAATTTTTGGAGTGGACGCAAATATCTTTTTTAACCATTGGAACCGCTGCATACCATCGGCACTCACGGAGGGTTTAAATGGGTTCTTGAATGCCGGAACGATAATAAGCTTATCAATTTCCAGCATTTCAAGCGCTTTAAGTGCTACACGTACATGCCCGATATGAGGAGGATCGAAACTACCGCCATACAGAGCAATGTTCATCTATAACTTCTTTTAAACGAAATTATAACCGATTTTTGGTAAAATCCCCTTATTATGGTAACAAGGGAAATAGTTTTATGGCGTTAAAAATCGCTATCAATGGATTCGGTCGAATAGGACGCTGTGTAACTCGTCTTATTGCCGGACGTGATGATGTGGAATTGGTTGCAATTAACGATATGGCATCCATAGAAATGATGTGCTATCTTTTGCAAAATGATTCTGTGCATGGGCAGTTTGATGCAGTCTGCGTAACGGATGGAGAGTATCTCAACATTGGGTCGAGTAGGGTGAAAGTATTTTGTGAAAAAAATCCGGAAGATCTTGATTTTGGAGCGTACGGTGCCGATGTCGTTTTAGAGTGCAGCGGACTCTTTTTGACTGGAAATACAACTTCTCATCATCTGAGTAAAGGGGTTAAAAAAGTGATCCTTTCAGCGCCTGCTCAAGATGCGCAAATTCCCACATTTGTATTGGGTGTCAATGAGCATTTGTACCAAGGTGAGGATATAATTTCCAATGCTTCGTGCACGACGAACTGTTTGGGACCGATTGCTCGGATTTTAGATGAAGAGTTAGGGATTGAAAAAGGGTTGATGACCACGATTCATGCGTATACAAACGGACAAGCGATCATCGATACGGCACACGCTCAAGACAAGCGCCGTTCTCGTGCAGCAGGTCTCAATATGGTTCCCACAACGACAGGGGCTGCAAAAGCGATTAGTTTGGTTCTTCCCAATTTAGAGGGGAAACTGCACGGGCAAAGTGTTCGTGTCCCCACGCCGGATGTGTCGATGGTGGATTTGAATGTGCTTGTCTCTAAAAAAACAACGATAGAGGAAGTCCGCGCTCTGTTCAAATCTTATGCCAATGGACAAATGCACGGAATTTTAGAAGTAGACGAACGGTATCGTGTCTCTCAAGATTTTGTCGGATCGCCTTTTAGTGCTACGGTTGCGGATGACTTAATCCAGGTAATTGACGGAGATTTGGTCAAAATCATGGCATGGTACGATAACGAATGGGGCTATTCGAACCGATTGATTGAAATGGCATTGTATATTACTAACACCAAAGGAGTAAAATGAAACTGTTAAGCATAAAAGAGTGTGACGTATTTCAGAAAAAAGTATTTATTCGCTGTGATTTTAACGTTCCTATGGACGATTTTGGCAATATTACGGATGATCGCCGTATCCGTTCAGCGGTCTCAACGATCAAATATTGTCTCGATCAAGAGTGCGCGATTATTTTAGCTTCCCATTTTGGCCGTCCAAAAGCCGGTGTGTTTAGTCCCGAAGATTCTCTCTCCCCAGTAGCACGAAGACTTCATCAGTTGCTGAAAGTGGATGTTGCATTAGCATCCGACGTCATTGGTGAAGATGCCAAAGCACGTGCATCCAAACTTGCTTGCGGAGAAGTTTTACTGCTGGAAAACCTTCGATTTGAAGCGGGAGAAACTAAAAATGATCCTGAATTGAGTGCTTCATTGGCTGCATTAGCTGAGGTGTATATCAATGATGCATTTGGTGTCAGTCATCGTTCTCACGCCTCTGTTGCAGGAATAACCGAGCATTTTGACAATGCACACAAAGCAGCGGGCTTTTTGCTTCTCAAAGAGATTGAATTTTTTGATACGTTGCTGGAGCGTCCGGTTCGACCATTTGCCGCTATAGTAGGAGGATCTAAAGTTTCCGGAAAACTCGAAGCGTTAGTTAACCTTCTGCCGCGTGTGGATAAAATCTTAATCGGCGGCGGTATGGCGTTTACCTTTTTAAAAGCATTAGGGTACAACATCGGGAATTCTCTAGTAGAAGACGATCTGATCGATGAAGCAGGGAAGATTATGCTTGAAGCAAAACGTTTGGGAGTCAAATTTTATTTGCCCGTTGATGTTTTAGCAGCAGAAAAATTTAGTGCAGATTCTCATGTACGAATGGTAAGTGCACAAGAAATTCCAGACGGTTGGATGGGTCTCGATATTGGGCATGCTACAGTTGAATTGTATCGTGTCGTGCTCGAAGATGTTCAAACTGTCTTGTGGAATGGTCCTATGGGCGTATTTGAGATTGAAAAATTCGCCAAGGGCTCGAATCGCATAGCACATATCGTAGCGGAAATGAATGCAACAACGGTTGTAGGCGGTGGAGATACAGCGGATTTGGTGCAGCGTGTGGGCGTCGATGAAGAGATGAGCTTTATCTCTACGGGCGGCGGTGCATCGTTGGAGTTGCTAGAGGGTAAAGTGCTTCCGGGCGTAAAACCTTTGATGAAATAAAAGGATATTGTCATGATACTTTGTGCCAATTTTAAAGCCAACAAAACGCGTCAAGAGACGAGAGCATACATGGCGGTTGTTGAATCGTTTGTCTCTATCAATGAAATTGAGGATACGATTATCGTTTTTCCTCCTTTTACTGCATTGGAACATCCTCCTCGAAATGTTCTGATCGGAGTTCAAAACGCGTATCCCGTTTCTAATGGGGCGTTTACGGGTGAGATTGCCCTTGAACAACTCGAAGAATTTGATATTAAAACCATTCTTATCGGCCACAGCGAACGTCGTCATGTTTTGGGTGAGACACAAGAACAAATTGCAGAAAAATTTCGTTTTTTCTCAGAGCAAGAATTTGCGATCGTCTATTGTGTTGGTGAGCCACTGACCATTCGAGAGCAAGGCAACGAAGCATTAATGCGTTATATCGACGATCAATTCGTTGGAATTGATCTGAATTATCCCGATCTCATCGTTGCGTACGAGCCTGTATGGGCAATCGGAACAGGTTTGACACCTAGCAATGAAGAGATTGAAGCCGTTCATACCGCTTTGCGCCTAAACACAACCGCTCCATTGCTCTACGGTGGAAGTGTCAAAGTAGACAATGCCGGAGAGATAATGGCACTGAGTAATGTTGACGGTGTTTTAGTGGGTTCTGCATCTCTAAGTGCTAATGATTTTTGCGAAATGATTGCACAAGCGGCGGAGTTGGCAAAATAACTCTGTTCATACACGATATTCCGTTCGCCCTGAGCTTGTCGAAGGGTTATGGTTCGACAAGCTCACCACGAACGGAAAATGAAATACTATAAAAAGGAAAACAATAATGATAATGCAAGGTAAAAAAGGTCTGATCGTAGGATTAGCAAACGATAAATCAATCGCGTACGGAATCGCTCAAGCATTGCATGCACAAGGTGCACAAATGGCGTTTACGTATCTCAATGATGCATTAAAAAAACGGGTAGAACCAATTGCTGCGAGTTTTAATAATTCTCCTGTCTATAAACTTGATGTTTCAGACGAGAACGATATGGATGCGATTGCCGCATTGGTTGCAGCAGATTTTGGTCAAATCGACTTTTTGGTTCACTCGGTTGCGTTTGCTCCCAAAGAAGCATTGACGGAAGGATTTATGAAAACCAGTAAATCCGCATTTCAAATCGCGATGGACATTTCCGTTTATTCGTTTATTGATCTTACAAACCGTCTTGAGAGCGTTTTAGCTCCTAAGGCATCGATCATCACGCTAAGTTACCTCGGTGGACCAAAATACATCCCAAATTACAATGTAATGGGAGTTGCAAAAGCAGCACTCGAATCAAGCGTCCGTTATATGGCGGTTGAATTAGGTGCAAGCAAAGGTCAGCGTGTCAATGCGATCAGTGCAGGACCAATCAAAACTTTGGCTGCAAGCGGCATCGGCGATTTCAAACAAATCCTCAACTGGAACGAATCAAACGCACCATTGCGTAAAAACGTCACCATCGAAGAGGTTGGAAATTCAGCTATGTACTTACTGAGTGATCTTGCAAGCGGTGTTAGCGGTGAAGTTCATTACGTTGACGCGGGTTACAGCATCATGGCAATGCCTGCTGTGGAAAAAAATGACGAGGGTAAAACCGTTTTTGTCTGGGAAAATAGAGAGTAACGTTACGAAACGTTACTTTCCGATCGCGGGCATACGCTCCAATTTTTCTACATTTGAGGCCTCTTTGGGCTTCCCTTCATTCAATTTTTCTTGTTTTTCATGATATTTTTTCCATTTATCCGCAAATGATTGCAATGTAAACGGTGCTTCATCCGCAGGTTCAGGTGCAACGGCTTTCGTTGTTGTTACGACCTTGCCATCGGGAGCGGTGGTCGTTGAGACCACTTGAGTGGCTTCAGTTTTAGTTTGGATTACGGTTCCATCAGGGGCGGTTGACGTTTTGAGTGTTGTTTCCGTCATCGGTGCCCACTCTTCTTTTAACCAACTGTCCAGTGAACGCTGCATCGCACCACCCTCAGATACGGCAGTGCCGCTAGGGGAAACAATTTGTAAGTTAGTGTTTTGAGAGGGAGTAACACCCGTAGTATTGGCAACACATCCGCTCAGCAGAAGAGCAGAGAGTACAGTATAGAGGTAAGTTTTGGCGTGCATAAGAGAATTTCCTTTACATAATGGTCATTTCAAACTATACCACAAAGTGACTCATAACGACTGGATTAACAGAAAAAACAAAATGTGACAATTATGTAACACCCTAAAATAGGGGTGTTACTCTGGTAAACGAACAGTAAATGTATTTGGTCAATTACAGCGTAGTTTAAGATTTCGAGAGTTACAATTAACGTCGACGAAACAAAACAGGGGTAATTCCCAAAGTCAAGTTTTATTTAAGGAGAATCAATGAAATTAGTTAAAATGAGTCTAGTAGCCGCAATGGTAATGGGTGCAAGCGCATTCGCAATCGACAATGTAAAAGTTAGCGGTGATGCTAAACTTTACTATGGTACAAGTAATGCTTCAACTACGGGTAGTGGTGGTACGATTCAACCAGCAACAGCGGGTGGTAGTCAATCAGGTCTTTTTAGTAAAAATAATAGTGCTGGTGATACAGCTGTTCGTATTGGTGCTACTGGTGATTTGATGAAAGGTGTATCTTTCGGTGTAACTGGTTATGCTGTAAGTTCACTTGGTCTTGAAAATAATCTCGTTAGTAATACATGGACTGGTGCGCATGGTGTAACTGGGAATGGTTCAAGCGCTACAGCTCAAGTTGATACAACAGCATGGATTGGTGAGATGTGGATGGCTGCAACTCTTGGAAAAACAACTGTTAAAATTGGTCGTATGGAGCTCGATACTCCATTCGCATACTCTGAAAAATGGTCAGTTGTTCCTAATACTTTTGAAGCAGCAGTAGTTATCAATCAAGATCTTCCAGACACAACTTTGGTTGGCGCATGGGTAGGAAAAGGCAATGGCCAAAATACATTACTAAATGGAACAACTGGTCTTGGAATTGATAATACTACAGGTGTAATCGGTATCGATGGTATTATTGGAAAAGGTGCTAACCAAAATACATTTGGAAATGACGGTGCTTATGCTGTAGCTGCTGTTAATAATTCGTTCAAGCCTCTTACAGCTCAAGCATGGTACTATAATGTTGTAAACGTAGCAGATGCTTACTGGTTACAAGCTGATATCGCTTGTTCATTGGTTAAAGATCTTAAAATTGGTGCACAATATGCAAATATGTCACCAAAAGGTGAACTAAAGCGTATAGTTAATACTTTGCCTCAAAGTGACATTAAAGATTCAAGTGCATACGCAGCTAAAATTGGATACGAGGGTGTTAAAAACCTAAAAGTATCTGCTGCATATTCAAAAGTAGATAAAGATGGCACGCTTAAAATTGCGAACGTTGCAACAAATAATCTTAGTGCAGCTCAATCTAAATTGTATACTGAAGCATATTGGAACTATGGGTATGTAGGTGCTCCAGATGCACGTACATATACTTTTGCTGGTGAATACAATGCTGGATTTGCAACATTAGGTGCACAATATACAGATGTATCAATTGGTACAACTAGTACACTGACTCAACTAGTCGGTAAAAGCGATACTAAAATGAAAGAAGCAGCATTATATGCTTCTAAATCATTTGGTGCATTGGATGCTACATTGGTATACTTCAGCACAAAAGCTGATGACCAAAATATTAAAGCTGGTGCAACAAATGGTTCACGTTACGACAGCGTTCTTGCAATGCTTCAATTGAACTTCTAAGTTCTATTTTCTTAATTTATCATACCCGCTTAGGCGGGAATGACTCTCTCCTTGACTCCCTTTCTTTCATCCGTTATAATCAATTTATGAAATATTTACTACGCTCCTTCTCGTATACCTTCTTAATGCTCTTTCTTATTTCCCTTATATCCTTTGGCGCAATGCACGCAGCACCCAACAGTTTTATGGGCGGTGAGCTCAATCCTAACATGACTCCCGAAAACATTGCACTGCTTAAAGCCATCTATGGTCTCGATAAACCATTGTTTCAACAATATGTCGATTGGGTGGCTAATCTAGCACAGTTAAATTTCGGCATTTCATTTGTTAGTGGTGGGCAAGTGAGTGAAGTGGTGATCCAACGGCTTCCTGTGACTTTGTGGATGAATATGATTGCTTTAGTTGTAACATTTATAGTGTCATTATGGTTGGGCATACGTGCGGCGTTGCGTTATGAACGTCTCAGCGATCACGTTATTAGCCAGTTTTCACTTCTCAGCTTTGCGATGCCTTCGTATTATTTGGCATTGGTGTTGATGATGGTGTTTAGCGTGACGTTGGGGTGGTTTCCTATCGCGGGATTGCATTCGCTTGAACCTCCTGTCGGATTTGGATATTACATCGATATGGCATGGCATTTAACACTGCCTATATCGGTGATGGTATTTGTGGGGGTAGGAAGTTTGGCATTGTATATCCGATCTCTTACGCTTGAAATCCTCAAAAGCGATTATGTTTATTTTGCACGAGTACGAGGTATTAGTGAAAAGACAATCATCCGTCACTACATCCTCCCCAATCTTTTACCTCCGATTGTGACTATGTTGGGGCTTTCTTTACCAGGGCTTATCGGCGGATCGGTGATATTGGAGTCGATTTTCGGGATAGAGGGGATGGGACAGCTTTTTTATGCCAGTGCTATGAGTCGGGATTATCCGGTGATTATGGGGATTTTGATGATGAGTGCGTTTTTGACGTTGATTGGTAATCAGGTTGCGGATGCGGTGTTGTTGAAGTTGAATCCGTTTGCGAAACGGTAATTCTTAATATTATTATCCCTCGAATCTCGTAGAGCCAGCTTTTTTGGCATACTTGCCAAAATAAGTTGAGCGTCTATGAGAGGGATGATTTTCTTTTGTTTCTTTTCTTATGAAAAAGAAAAGAAAGTTAACTATTAATTCCCGAACAACGCCTCAAGAGAACCAATACCCTCTTTTTTCTCCTCGGTAGAACCAGCACTTTCCCCTTGCTCTTTGAGCTCGATAATATAGCCCGTTAGCATGGATGCAAGACGGATATTGATTCCGCTTTTACCGATGGCTTTGGATTTTTGGTCACTTGGGAGAGTGACGATGGCTTTTCGCTCGCCATTTTCATCTTCTGTAACACTGACCGCGCTGATAATAGCAGGGCTCATGGCACGAGAAATGAACAGTTCAGGAGATGCACTGTACTCGATACAGTCGATATTCTCACCGCAAAGCTCTTCGCTAACTGCGTTGATACGAACTCCTCGAACACCTACGGTTGCACCGATTGGATCGATTTGAGGTCGGTTGGTGTAAAGGGCGATTTTGGCACGCTCACCTGGGATACGGGCACATTTCTCGATGACAACGATACCGTCTTTGATCTCAGGGACTTCCAGTGCTAAAAGCTCTTCTAAAAATTTAGGTGCAGTACGAGAAAGTTCCATGGAGATTCCCACAACTTTATCCACATTGACACGACGAACGATGGCGCTGACTACGTCACCGACTTTGAATTTTTCACCTTTGATACGGCTTTTCATTGGTAATACAGCACGAATCTCATCGATTTCGATGGTGGTGTTTTGATCGTTATCGACTCGGGTTACACGACCGGAAACGATTTGGTTGATTTTATTTTTATATTTATCGTACAGTTCATTTTCAACAAGGCGCTGAATATGAAACTCGATTTCACGGTGCAATGTTGCGAATGCACTTCGACCGTATGTCTCAAGCTCATGCTCCATTTGCAGTTGGTCACCGATTTCGGCCTCATCATCGATCTCTTTCGCAGCAGTAATGCTCATGTAAGCACCGGCTGAATCACCCTCTAGCTGAGGGGCATCATCCGCAATAACGGTGATGACTTGACGAAGTTTTACTTGTTTGGTTCGATCATCAATATCGGCTTCAAAGGCAAAAGTCGGGTTGATAAGACGTTTTGCAGTTTGGATAAATGCGGTTTTGATGGCTTCCGTTACATTTTCACGGTTAAGACCTTTTTCACTGGCAATTGAATCAATAATATCTAACATATTTTCCATAGGAATATCCTCTTATTTGGGTGGATCATAAAAAAATAAAGTGTTATAAAGGGGGCTTTTTTATGAAGAACAGACAGTATACAAAAAAAACACTTAATGGGATATTTATTGAAACCCCGATATAATCCAAAATCATATACACGAACTCTATTTAAAGGGATAAACCTATGGAACTAAAATTTGCACGCACTGAGCTTGACTCAAAACCAAAAAAAGTCGATCTGAAAAAAATCACTGAAATGGTCGAAAAGAGTAATTCGCTTATTCTCTATTTTGACCGTGAAAACTCACATAAAGACCTTCTTGCCTTGCAAGATCACTTCGAGGGTGAAGGCAAAAGTTTTTACATGCGCGAAGTGAAATTCGGACTTTCTGCAAGTGAATACATGTACGAAGTACATATTTTATAACCTATGTCTAAAAAATTATTTATCGAGACGCTTGGGTGTGCGATGAATGTGCGCGATTCTGAGCACATGATCGCGGAGCTTAATGCCAGCGAAGGTTATGAACTTACCACCGATGCACGTGAGGCAGATTTGATTCTCATTAATACCTGTTCGGTTCGTGAAAAGCCGGTTCATAAGCTTTTTTCGGAGCTTGGTGTATTTAAACGATTGAAAAAAGCGGACGCTAAAATTGGTGTTTGCGGTTGTACGGCATCTCATTTAGGTAAAGAGATCATCAAAAGAGCTCCTTATGTAAATTTCGTCCTTGGTGCTCGAAATGTCTCAAAAATCGCTGACATCATTCACAAAGACAAAGCCGTTGAAGTTGAGATCGACTATGACGAATCTCAGTTTGCGTTTAAAGATTTTCGTGCTACTGCATACAAAGCCTACATCAACATCTCTATCGGATGCGATAAGCAATGTACGTTTTGTATTGTTCCCAAAACGCGGGGGGATGAAATCTCTATTCCTGCGGATTTGATTGTCGGCGAAGCACGTCGTGCGGTTGAAAAAGGGGCGAAAGAGGTCTTTTTACTGGGTCAAAACGTCAACAATTACGGTCGTCGTTTTTCAGGAGAGCATGACAAGGTAAATTTTAGCGAGCTTCTCCGTCGTGTCAGTGCGATCGAGGGATTGGAGCGTATTCGTTTTACGTCTCCTCATCCGCTTCATATGGATGATGAGTTTATCGAAGAGTTTGCCCGTAATCCTAAAATCTGTAAATCAATGCACATGCCTTTGCAAAGCGGTTCAACGGAAATACTCAAAGCGATGAAGCGTGGATACTCCAAGGAGTGGTTTTTGAACCGTGCTGCAAAGCTTCGTGAGATGGTTCCTAATGTGAGCATCAGTACAGATATCATTGTAGCATTTCCCGGTGAAAGTGATGAAGACTTTGCCCAAACAATGGATGTTTTGTCTCAAGTTCGTTTCGAGCAAGTATTTAGTTTTAAATACTCTCCACGTCCTCATACAGAAGCTGAAGCATTTACAAACATAGTAGATTCGGAAGTGGCATCGGCACGGCTGCATACGTTGCAAGCCCATCATGATAGTATTCTCGATGAGATTTCCCTTACTAACAAAGGTAACATCGTTGAAGTCTACTTCGAAGAACTTCGCAATGATGGATACATCGCAGGACGTACTGATAATAATATCGGGGTCAAAGTGAAGGGGAGTGAAGAGTGGCTGGGTAAAATAGCCCGTGTGAAAATAACGGAGGTTTCCAGAACAGTTCAATACGGGGAAATTATTGCTTAAAAAGATTTTCCGTAGATTCTCTCTTTCAGTCCTCCCTTTTGTTGGGGCACTTCTCATTCGCTTTATTTATCTAACTTCCCGTAAACGTTTTCATCTTCCCCAAATTATCCCTGACGAATCTGTTATTTTTGCGTGTTGGCACGGTGATTTGCTGATGCAACCGTATCTTTATTATCAATTTCGCGTTACTCCAAAAGCAAAAGTCCTCATCAGTGAACATTTTGACGGTCAGATTATTGCCGGTATTATCCGCTTTTTTAAACTTGGATCGATTCATGGCTCAACCACGCGTGGCGGCGCTAAAGTGCTGATACAAGGATTGCGTGCATTGGAAGAGGGTTATGATGTCGGTATCACTCCGGATGGTCCTAAAGGTCCACGCTACAGTATCGGTGACGGGGTCATTATAATGGCTCAAAAGCGCCATGCTAAAGTGGTCGTATTTCATTGTCGTCCTACACGTTATTGGCAGCTTTCAAGCTGGGATCGTTTTGTGGTTCCTAAACCATTTTGCACTCTGGATTTTTATGCCTCTGAACCCATTGATTTGGAGGGACTTGAGATGGAAGACGCTCGAAGTGTCATCAAAGAAAATTTAATGAAATACGCTTTATGATCACCTCGAAATTACATCAAGATAAAGAGGCTTTTTTGAAATACCTTGATGGGATGAGGGGGTATTCTCCTCTGACGATACTCAGTTATCATGATTCTATCAATCAGATGTTGGAAAAGGCTGCGATTAATGAAGAGGATGGAATACTCAAGATTAATCTAACTCCGCTACGACTTCATATCGCTCCTCTAAAAGCCAAAACAATTTCGTCCAAACTCAGTGCGATACGCAGTTTTGTTAAATATTTAGAGTCCATGGGCAAGCCTATCGCGCTGCAAGGTGATGAGAGTGTGAAGGTGCCAAAAACTTTGCCGAAGCCCATTTCACATGAGCATATTATGAGTGCTTTAGTACATGCGAGCTCTTTTGAAAAATTGATTATTCTATTGTTGTACTCGATGGGACTGCGTATTTCTGAGCTATCCAATCTAAAAATTGCTAATATTGGGGAAGAGTGGTGCCGCGTTTTGGGTAAGGGAAGAAAAGAGCGCGATATTCCTATGTTACCCGAAGTATACGATTTGTTTAGAGAAGCACAAGCTTCTGCCCCTAGCAAAGAGTACGTTTTTGAGGAAAGAGGAGAAAAATTAAGCGAAAATAGTCTAAGATATACCCTTACCAAGGCATTTGCTGGGGTGGGGTTAAGAGCAACTCCCCATCAGCTCAGACATGCCTATGCAACAGAGTTGTTAAACAATGGCGCTCGAATCGCCGATGTTAGTGAATTACTCGGTCATGAAAGCATGGCAACGACACAGATTTATACTAAATTAGGGAGCGCATTAAAAATGGAAAACTATTTACATGCGCATCCCTTGTGCACTAAAACAGAGGATTCTTGAGTGCTGGCAGGACTGTTTCAAAAAATATTTGTAGCTATTATTTCTGATAAAGATGGATATGATATCCAAACTATTGTGGTCAAAAAGAAAAAGACTCTTCATAAAGAATTTCGTCATTTTGAAGGCGATGTTCCTTCTCCCGTAATGATCCGTTACATTAATGATGTTATTGATCCTTCTCCATTTTTTTATATAAGTACATTAAACCTTCATGCCAACCAAGGGGCATACGATGGATGTTCCAAACCATCTGAATCGCTTCAAAATCAAGATGCTGTTGGAATTCAAACTCTCTGCCGTGATGAGAAATGGACGCAATACGCCTCTCAAGATGCTCTTTATCAGTTACGCTCTCAGTACAATACGATTGGACTGGATTTTATTTTTTCTCCCTTTTCAATGATTGAATTTTATTTTGCTGATAAGATTAAAAACTCTTTTGCATTGTATGCTTTTGGGATGCCGGAGCTTTTTAGTGTTGCTATTTTTGATGGCGGTAAGCTTGAATATGCTCACCATTATGCACGTGGAAGTTCTAAAAGTGCCACTATTGATGAAGAAGTGTCTGAAATGGAATTTACGTCTTCTTCGTTGGGGCATGAGATGCCGGAGGGAACTATTTTATTGGATGACATAGAGGATCTTGAAGATCTTGATTTGTTGGATGATTTGGACAGTTTCGGAGATATCGCGGATCTTGATGATTTGGATGAAGTGAGTGAGTTTAGCGAAGACACTCTGACACCCGAAGAAATACGACAAGAGCGTGATCATAATACCAATGCGGTTAAAAATGAAATTGATGATTCGAGTGAAGAGTATGCACGTTTTGAATTTATTCAAAAAACATTGCAGCGATTTTATGCCAGCTCTCATTGCCATAATCGTTTTATAGAAACGGTTTGCATCGCGGATTCGAGCAGCGGTGGTGATGAGTTGAAACGTTATTTAGAAGAAGAACTGTTTTTGAATGTATTGATTCGTAAAGTGGATGTGTGCGAAGGTATTAATGCTCTTGCGCAAGCGGAGGGCCTATGATGAAGTACAGCTTTATTACTCCGCGCCCTAAACGAATTATTAGCGGCGAAATGCGATTAGCACTTTTTTTCTTTGGGGTTAATATCGCAATGATGACTCTTGCCTATCTTTTTTTGGCGTATAAAACGGTTATATTTAAAGAAAAGCATACCTCGTTCGCGACCAATATGAAGCAGCTTGAGCACTCTATACATGTATTGGAAGAACAAACAGCAACCATTGAAACTGAAATTAAAAAGCATGAGCAAATTTCAACCGATAATACGGTTATGGCGGAGAGCATTCGTAATATTTTCGATTTGACACCAGATAATATTACGTTAATGCGTGCTGAATTAGAAGAAAAATCGCTTATACTGTATGGAATTACGCCTAACAAAGATACCTATAATTTTATGCTCGAAGCCCCTTTAAAATCCATTTTTCATCGAACGTATACGAGCTTTTATCCGATTGAAAATGGCTGGTATCGTTTTGTCTCAACGAATTATTTGGATGATGAGAGTTCTGCGGAGGTGAGTGAATGAGTGTACGCATTTATTATCGGACGTTTTATCTAATCCTTCTGTCTCTATTGCTGTTAGTAAGTATTATTGCATTTTCTACGTTTGTTTTAATCCCAAAGGGGAAAGAATATCGTTCATTACGACTTGAGAATAAAAAAGAACAAACCATTATGGATACAACACGCGAGCACTATGACGTAACGGAGAAAAAATTAAAAAAACTTGAAGAGAAGAACAAGGAAACAATTAAAGCGTATCGAACGGATTTTGATCCTGAAAAGTTTACGCGGCTTAATCGGACTCAATTACAAGACCTGTTTTTGACGGAGCTTCATGTTACGGATCAAAATAAGTCATTTAAAGTCTATGAAGTCAATGCCACGACAAAAATTACTTCTCCGGAAGCGTTCTATCACTTTTTAGAAAAAGTAAATCACAGCGGATGGATTATCGGAGTTCATTTCCCCGTTCATTTTGAACGTGATCAAGACCTGATTAAACTCTCTTTTACGATGAAAGTACATCATTTTTCAGAAGTAAAAGAAGAGGATAAAGCTCATGAAGTGAAAGCAGATCCAAAGCCAGTCGATGCACACCACGAAGATGTGCATAATAAAGGGCATTAAATCCCTATTTCATCTCTTTAGCGCGAGCGTGAGCTGCTTGTATCGCCTGCATACATCCCTCACGAACCCCCGATTTTTCTAAGGCGCCATACCCTGCAGCAGTCGTTCCTCCTGGACTCATCACGTTGTCTTTAAGCAGTGCTGGATGAATGGTTTGGATAAGTTCGCCAAAGCCTTTGAAAAGACCGCGCATAAGAGTGAGGGCATCATCCCGCTTGAGCCCTTCACGTACCGCTCCATCACACAGTGCTTCAGCGATCAGTGCTAAGTAAGCAGGACCGCTTCCGCTGAGAGCAGTTGCAATATCCAGCTCTTTTTCACTTCCTAGCCAGATGCTCATTCCGATGGATTCAAATAGTGCAAGCGCTTCATCGCGCAAAGCAATGTCACCCACCAAGGCGGTCATCGAGACCCCTTTTTCAGCAGCCAGATTGGGCATAGCACGAACATATTGATGGGCGTCAATACTGCGAAGGGATTCTAAGGATGTTCCAGCAAGTACTGAATAGAGATTAGTAGCTTTTCCTTTTAACGATGGGGCTATCTCTGTAAGATTAGACGGCTTGACACAAAGAATGATAGTCTTGCCATCAATAGCTGCATTTGCATAAAGAGTTTTTTCGATCTTGATCCCTAGCTGTACTTCAAAATCGTCTAATTTTTTGGTATTTCGTCCGATGATTTCGAGAGAATAATTCTTTTTTAATCCTTGTGCAAGGGCAAGTGCCATTTTTCCATTTCCGATGATGGTGATGGAGTGTTTAGTCATCGGTTCGATCTTTGAGGTAATTTTTGATCGGCTCTGCAATGCTGAATTCAGAACGGTTATCAATGATGATTTGAGCCATTTGTCCATTGTCGGTATTAAAAATCACGGGTGCTACAAAGTTGATGTTAGAATTTTCAATGGGTGTTGTGAGAATAACAATTGCATAAATAAGAAGATTACTATTTTCGTCAATTTCCATAAGTGCTTGCAATGAAGCTGGAATATCAAAAGCATACTCACGTAAAACATAAGGATTGATGAGAGTAAACGATGGACCCTCTCCGACGCTTTCGAGACGCATGAAAATATCATCGATTTTCTTGAGTTCCATTTGTTTGATAGACTCAAATCCAAGGAGTGGGAGCTTTAATTCAAATTGCATCATTACCTCTGTAGTTTAGAAATTAGTTTGATTTTAACACAAAAAAGGTTCAACAATGTAGTATTAATCTCTTTTTGGTAAAATTGTCACTACTTTAATAAAAAATGGATAAGCGATGAAGATGATTCGAGGCGTGATAGCGGTAGTTGCAGTGATTTTTTTTATGAGTGGATGCAGCAGTAAAGAGTTGGATGAATACAATAAGCCTGCTGACTACTGGTATGAAAAAATGATTTCGGCAGTATCAAACGGTAATCTTGAAAAAGCAGACAGCTATTTCAGCTCCTTGCAAAGTGAACATATCGGTTCGCCATTGCTGGTTGAAGCAACATTGATTATGGCTCAAGCGCATATGGCATACGAAGAGTATTTGCTAAGCGAACACTTTTTAGATGAGTACAATCGTCGATACGCTACACGTGAGGGTCGTGAGTACTCGGAATTTTTGAAGATAAAATCAAAATTCTTAGCATTGCCTAATCCGGGACGGGATCAAGGTCTTATTGATGAGACATTAAAAGGGGTTAATGTGTTTCGAGCAAGTTACCCTCATTCGACCTATATGCCTCTTGTTAATACGATGGAAACACAATTACAGCTTGCACGCGGGACGCTGAATGATCAAATCGCTCAACTCTATACTCGCTTGGGAAAACCAAAGGGAGCAGATTATTATTCGAATATTTCACCCGTAACATGGATCGATCACTCTACTGTTATTCCTGCAGATATTCCGTGGTATCGAAAGATGTTTGAGGGTGATGGATCAAGCAGCTGGTATGCGTTTATGATTCCACAAACTCGAAGCGTTGTTTCGATGGACGATAACGAAAGCAAATAAACTACAATTTAATTAGGATTTTTGATGCAATTAAGTAACTATGCCGCTTTTCCAACGACACTTCCTGTCATTGCCGAGGATGAGCTTTTTTTATATCCTTTTATGATTTCTCCTCTCTTTTTGAGTGATGAAAAAAACATTGCTGCTGCCGCTGAAGCGATTGAAAATAATTCATTGATCATCGTGTGTCCCGTAAAGCCTGAACATGAAGGATCGCGTGAAACAGATGCCATCTATGATGCAGGAGTAATCGGCTCAATTATGCGTAAGGTTGTTCTCCCTGATGGACGGATCAAGGTTTTATTTCAGGGATTAGCCCGTGGGCACATTACTGAAATGATTCACGATAATCCATTACGTGCACAGGTCGATCTCATCGAATCATCGAGTGTTAATGCACTTAAGATGGATGCCATATTGGAGATTTTACGTGAAAAAGTTCGCGCACTTTCACAAGTAAGTAACTATTTTCCTCCTGATTTACTCCGTACTATAGAGGAAAATCATGAGTACAATCGTATCGTAGACCTGATTTCCAGCTCCATTAAAATGAAAAAAGAGAATGCGTACAAACTTTTTATCGAACGTGATCCTGAAAAACGCTTTTTGATGCTTATCGATGAGCTTATTGAAGAGACAGAAGCCAATAAACTTCAAAAAGAGATTCGTTCCAAAGTGCACACCCGAATTGAGAAAGTAAACAAAGAATATTTTCTCAAAGAACAGCTCAAACAGATACAAAAAGAGTTGGGTACGGATACACATCGTGAAGAAGAGATCGAAGAGTTCCGAAAAAAGCTTGAAGCCAAAAAAGACAAAATGCACGCCGATGCGTACAAAGAGACCTCTAAACAGCTCGAGCGATTTGCCCGTATGCACCCGGACAGTGGTGATGCGGGAATGTTGCAGACGTATTTGGAATACGTTCTTGAGATCCCTTTTGGAGAAGAGTCAAAAAAAACGCTTAATGTTCATGATGTCGAAGCACAACTCAATAAAGACCATTTTTCACTTAGAAAGCCTAAGCAGCGAATTTTAGAGTATTTTTCAGTACGTGAACTGCTGGAGTTGCGTGGTCAAGCGGATAAAGAGGGGCGTGGGGCTATTTTGTGTTTTGCGGGCCCTCCGGGTGTGGGTAAAACTTCACTTGCCAACTCTATTGCCACGGCGCTTAAGCGTCCTCTTGTACGAATCGCTTTGGGTGGCTTGGAAGATGTTAATGAGCTTCGAGGTCATCGGCGTACTTATGTGGGAGCGATGCCAGGGCGTATCGTTCAAGGGGTGATTGAAGCTAAAAAAATGAACCCAATTATTGTGCTGGATGAAATTGATAAGATTGCAAAATCGCATCGAGGAGATCCAACCGCAGTATTGTTGGAGATTTTAGATCCTGAGCAAAATACTCATTTTAGAGATTATTATCTTAACTTTAATCTCGATTTGAGCAAGGCTATCTTCATTGCTACGGCGAATGATGTAGGACAAATTCCTGGACCGTTGCGTGATCGCATGGAGTTTATTCCCGTCAGCTCATACACACCGCAGGAAAAATACGAGATTGCGAAACAGTATCTCATTCCGCAAGAGCTGAAAAAACACGGACTTAAAACCTCGGAACTTTCGATTTCTAAAACAGCTTTGTTTGATGTTATCGAAAAACATACACGAGAAGCGGGCGTACGTAATTTGCGTCGTCGCATAGCGGACATCGTTCGTAAAACAGCGAAAAGGATTCTCGAAGATCCAAGTACTTTAAAGGTGAGTGTAACGCTTAAAAACCTCAAAGACTTTTTGGAAAAAACAGTTTTTGAGATTGAAAAAACCGATCATATTAACCATATTGGTGTGGTGAACGGTTTGGCGTGGACTGCGGTCGGAGGAGACGTACTTAAGATCGAAGCCATTCGCATCAATGGAAAAGGGACACTTCAGCTTACCGGAAGTCTGGGTGACGTGATGAAAGAATCCGCACGCATTGCACTCTCAGTCGTGAAAACACTTATCGACACGGGCAAAATTACTGTTGATCACTCTATCATCCCTCTCAGCGTTGCAGAGCGTGAGAGCGCGATTGCTGTGGATGCCAGTGAAGTCTATAAACGTTTTGATCTGCACATTCACGTTCCCGATGGTGCAACACCTAAAGATGGCCCGAGTGCCGGAATCGCTATGTGTACGGTTATCGCTTCGATTTTAACGGAGAAAAAAGTTCGTGCGGACATCGCAATGACGGGTGAGGTATCTTTGACCGGAAATGTTCTTCCTATCGGCGGACTTAAAGAGAAGCTAATTGCGGCCCACCGCGCAGGGATGAAGTTAGCGCTTATTCCGCAAAAAAATTATGAGCGTGATCTCGACGATATTCCGGATGAAGTTAAAAATGTTCTTGAAATCCGTGGAGTTAGTCGCATAGAAGAGGTTTTAGCTGCTCTTTTAATCGACGTATAGTCGTATAGGCTTTAGGAGAGCCATAGAGAAATCCACGTAGTTTTGGGTTGATCTTGAGTTTTCTGCACTCTTCACGAAACCCCTTATCCATAATCACATTGGCGTGATAAGGGGCAATGAACGTGTATTCTTCCTCGATTGAAACTACAATAGTTCTTGAAATAACGCAATTTTTTTCTTTTTTTAAATCTTCTTTTTCACTGCCGCTCATGAGTGTCCCCAGCGATTTTAAATGCTGATCGATTCCATATAGGAGAGAGCGCAGATTGATGGGATTTTTACTCCAATACAATCCATCACACTCTTCAAAATTGATGGTTTCGATGAGACTCTCGTTGTCTTCTTCGAGATAACGAAAACTTCGTCGCAGGGCATCAGTATGCTCACGCATCATAGGAGTGCTGAATTGATGCCGAAAACGGTTGCGAGTGTATTTCTCATCGTAATTGCTTTCATCGATAAAATGGGAGAAATTACGTTCATTTAAATACGCTTCGATCTCTTGACGATCGTGTTGGAGGAGAGGACGAATAAGAGTAATTTCCCCTCGTTTATCCATCGATTTTACACCGAGCAACTCAGGTAATCCGCAGCCGCGACACAACTGCATCATCAGCCACTCAAGACGGTCATTTAGCTGATGGGCGGTAAGGAGATAAGTGTAGTGGTGCTTTTTTATCAGATAGTCAAAAAATTGGTACCGTTCAATACGTGCATGGTGCTCAAAATTACTGCCGTTGAGATGACAAGAGTGGACATAGCAGTGTAAGCCGTGCGATTGTGCGAGCAGTTCGGCACTGGCGGCTTCATGGTCGCTGGTAGGTCTAGCATGGTAGTTGACGTGGGCAATATCAAAATCAATCTTGCTATCGAGGAGAAGATGGAAGAGGGCGGTAGAATCGACTCCACCGGAGAAGGCTAAGAGAACTTTCCCCTCCCGAAGCTGTTCAAGGTGTAAAAGGTTACGCATCGCCTGTGATGGTCGCTAGGAGATGAGTTCCTGAGAGTTCGCTAATGCGGGCACGGTACATTTTTCCGTACGTCAGCTCATTGTCGATCTCACGGTCATTGACATAGATTTCTCCATCCACATCAGGTGTCCAGTTGAGAGCACGTGCACTAAGAAGGAATTCATGTTCGTCACTTTCCCCGTCGATAACGAGAGAAATTTCAGTGCCAACCAGTTTTTGGAGGCTTTCGATTTCGATTTTAGAGGCGATTTTCCCCAGTTTTTTGGCGCGGGCGTTGATGACTTTTGTCGGGATTTTATCTCCTAAGGTATAAGCACTTGTCCCCTCTTCATCCGAATAGCTAAAGACATTGAGACGATCAAAACCAAATGAGGCGGCAAATTCTGCCATCTCATCGAACATTGCCTCGGTTTCGAGAGGATGTCCGACGATGAAGCTGGTGCGGATAAATGCATTTGGTAATGCTTTCATGGCATTGAGAAGTTCGAGTGTTTTTTCTTTTCCAAAACCACGCTTCATAATGCGCAGCATATCGTCGTTGATGTGTTGGATAGGCATATCAAAATAGTTGTGAAATAGCTTGGAATCGCCGATAGTTTTGATAAGTTTTAAGGTTGTAGTCGAAGGATAGAGATATAAAATACGGGCACTTTTGACTCCGTCGATGAGTTCGATCCGCTTGATAAGATGGATAAGTCCATCAGGAATATTTTGATCCCGCAAATAGGAGCTTGAGTCCTGAGAAACGAAACTAAAATCATAGTATCCCTTCGCAACCAGTCCTTCGACTTCACGTACGACACTCTCTAAATCACGCGAGTTTAGTTTCCCTTTGAACGACGGAATGGCGCAAAAACTGCATTGCTGATTGCACCCTTCAGAGAGTTTGATATACGCATGGTAGGTAGAACCCGTAACCACACGTTCTGCTCCGTCGATCAGGTATACTTCAGGGGAAAAACGGCTTTGTTTGAGGGCTAAAAGCTCATCAATTTTGTCGTAATCACCAACGCCTGTAAAAATATCTACTTCTGTGAGTTCTTTAGCGAGATCATCTTTATAGCGCTCGCTCAAGCATCCTGCCATGACCAGTACAGACTCTTTTTTACGTCCTGCATTGAGGTTGAACACCGTATTGAGTGACTCTTGTTTTGCCGCATCAATGAATCCGCAGGTGTTGACGATGATAACATCGGCATCTGTCCCATCATCGGTCATTGTATAATTTTGAAGCCGTCCTAACATTACCTCGGTATCGACGAGATTTTTAGTACAACCGAGTGAAACTATGTGCAGTTTTTTAGACATTTACCAACCCTTGGATATTATTAGTGCAATTATAGCCAACTGGAGATTTGCCATGCTTACGCGTCAAAATTACCCCAACTTGATCCCCTCAAATCAAATCACTCCTGAGGGTGTATACAAAGAGCGCCGAGAGCTTATGAAACTTGCGGCTTCTGCTGTAGTATTAGCGGGGACACCTTTGTTCTCGGCATTGAGTTATGAGAGGGAGAAAGAGTCTCGAAGTCTAGAGCTTACCTCTTATGATCAGATTACGACATATAATAATTTTTACGAGTTTTCAACCGATAAAGAGGCTCCATCAAAGCTTGCCAAACATTTTAAACCGCGAGCATGGACATTGCGAATTGAGGGAGAAGTGCAAAAAAAAGTGACTTTTGATATTGATCAGTTACTAAAATTGATTCCGTCAGAGGAACGTATATATCGTTTTCGGTGTGTTGAGGGATGGTCGATGGTGGTTCCGTGGGTTGGGATTCCTCTTGCATCGGTACTAAAATATGTAGGATTAACGTCAAAATCTAAATATGTTGAATTTGAAACGTTATTTGATCCGAAACAATTTCCGGCACAGGGGCAAAGTTTTGGTAGTATTGCATTTCCATATCGAGAAGGACTGCGTATCGATGAAGCGATGAATCCTTTGACGCTGTTAGCTGTTGGGCTATACGGAAAAGAGCTCTTGCCACAAAATGGTGCTCCAATCCGTTTAGTTGTGCCCTGGAAATACGGATTTAAAAGTATTAAAAGCATTGTCAGTATCACTCTCAAAGAGAAACAAACCCGCTCAACATGGAATGAAATGGCACCCAAAGAATATGGTTTTTTTGCCAATGTGAATCCAACTGTCGATCACCCGCGTTGGTCACAGGCGCGTGAACGTCCGTTGGGCCATTTTTTCAAGCAAGATACGCTGATGTTCAACGGGTACGGTAAAGAAGTTGCTTCACTGTACAAGGGCGTGGATTTAAAAAAGTTTTACTAAAGAGGATTAATGAGAATTTTGATTTGGATCGGGGCACTGTTACCGATAGTCTATGCGGCATTGCGTTTTAGTGTTGAATTTCATCCGCAAACAGTGCATGATATTTTGGTATTTATGGAGCAGTATTGCCAGGTAATATTGACAAAAACTCCTTCAGATCCATTGAAATTTTTGAGTGATTTGGCGGGGAACAGTGCTTTGTGGATGTTGGCTATTACGTTGATGGTGACACCATTACGAAGCTATATCGGGATTAATTTTCTAAAATACCGTCGTCTTTTAGGACTATTTGCCTTTTTTTACGCATTGATTCATGCTCTTTTGTTTATCGGTGTCGATCAGCAATTTGATTTTATAGGTGTGAATCATGAAGTGTTGACTAAACCTTTTATCGCGTTTGGGATGGGTGCATTTTTGATTTTATTGCTGATGGCATTGACGTCGAGTAAGAAACTGTTTGCTAAATTTCGATCATGGCATAAGCTGGTCTATATTGCGATTGTTTTGATTGCAATCCACTATTTAATGAGTCATAAAACGATTACGATTACCCATGTGGCAGTCGTAGGAACACTTTTTTCATTGCTGGCATTACGGTTGTTAAAGCGATGAATCATTTCGATGTCATTATTTTAGGAGCTGGGGCTGGCGGATTGATGTGTGCGGCACAGCTCGTAGAGAAAAGCTCTCTAAAAATCGCCATCATTGAGGGAAATGCTAAGCCCGCATTAAAATTAAAAGCCTCGGGCGGAGGCAAATGCAATCTCACCAACGTGGAAGTGGATGCGAGCCATTTTTTAGGAAATGAGTCCTTGGTGTCAAATGCGCTGAATGCTTTTTCCAAGGAAGCCTTATTGGAGTATTTTCATAATGGCGGGCTTCGTCCTGTGATTCGTAAAGAGCGCTATTATTTTTGTCCGAAAAGTTCCGATGAAGTGATCTCTATATTATTGGGACGTGCACGCGGATGTGAAATGCTTTTGGGGCATAAAATTTTAAGTGTTGAAGGAAGTAATCCTTTTGTTGTGACGACTGATAAGGGAAAATATAGTGCCTCTAATATCGTCGTTGCAACGGGCGGTGCAAGCTACAAAGAGCTCGGGGCAAGTGATATAGGCCTGATAATTGCGCAAGAGTACGGGCATAAAATTATCCCTTTTTCTCCGGCACTAGTGGGTTTAACTCTTCAGCCCAAAGAGTTTTGGATGAAAGAGCTTAGCGGGATCAGTTTTCCGGCTCGTATTCGTGTGGGTGAAAAAATACTGGATGAGGATTTACTTTTTGCGCACAAGGGGATCAGCGGTCCTGTAGTTCTTTCCGCATCGTTGTATTGGCATCGTGGGGAGATTAAGCTCGATTTTTGCCCTGATTTAGAGTTGGAAAAACTTTTTAAAGAGAAAAAACTACTCAGTACCGCGCTTCCATTACCCAAGCGATTTATCAAAGCATTTTTAGAAGCAATCGCTTTGGACGATAAGCCATGCAACCGTCTAAGCCCGGATGAGCGTGAGAAATTATCAAAACTGCAAAACTATACCATGGCACCCTCGGGGACATTTGGAATGAGTAAAGCGGAAGTATGTCGTGGCGGTGTAGCACACGACGAGATAGACGGTGAAACCATGCAAAGTAAGAGAGTAAAAGGTCTCTATTTTATCGGTGAAACGGTAGATGTCACAGGAGAGCTTGGAGGATATAATTTTCAATGGGCGTTTAGTTCAGCCGTAGTATGTTCATCAGGAATTGTTAATAACTCTTTGAAGTATTGATATAATCAATCCAAAAGCTTTTTGCAAGGGATATTTTATGCAGCGCAAACGTGTCATTATCGTGGGTGGAGGCTATGCGGGAGTCCAGGCGCTAAAAGTTTTGGCTCATTCAGATCTTTGCGATGTAGTCCTCATTGATCAGCATCCCTATCATTATCTTCAAACTGAAGCGTATGAGCTCATAGCCAATGAGTGCTCAATGACCCGCGTTACGATTGATTTATTGGCATTATGTCTTAGTTTCGGAGATCATGTTAGCTATATAAAAGACACCATTCGTACGATTGATTTTGAGTCCAACCATATCATCGGTCAAACATCAGGTCATTCGTATGATTATTTGCTCATCTGTACTGGGAGCAGAACGGCGTACAGTAATGCTACGGAAGGGTTGCGAGAATATTCACACGGGGTCAAAACACTGCCAAGTGCATTGGCATTCAAGCAGCAATTCGAACAAAGGCTCTATCAGCGGATGGAGAGTGAGGGAGGATGCTGCAGTGAGCCTTTTAATGTTGTTATCGGCGGAGGTGGGCTCAGCGGTGTTGAGATTGCGGCTGAAATGGCCCATTATATTCGTGTATTTCACCAAGACAACACTCTGACGTGTGACAATATTCATATCTTTTTAATCATTCCTCATGAAAATGTTTTAGAGGGAATGGAGTCCTATTTAATCACGCAAGCAACTAAGCGGCTTTTGAAGCTAGGGGTAAAAATTATCAACCATTCACGTATTACTTCTGTCGAAGAACACGGCTTGATCTTGAATGGAACCGAATCGATTTGTTTTGATTTTATGATTTTTACGGGAGGGATCGTAGCCTCTACACTCACCGGCGAATTAAAGGTTGAAAAAAATAAAAAATCGCAGCTCATTGTGGATAAATTTTTACGCATACCTTCTCATGATTGTGTTTTTGCAGCTGGAGATATTGCTGAGCTTTTGGAAACAACCGGTACATTACTTCCCTCTACGGCGCAAAGTGCTGAACAAAGCGGTGTGCATGCAGCCCATAATATACTAGCCTTGATACAAGGAAAAGAGATGAAGGCTTCGGATATTCAGATGCGAGGGATGATGATCGCACTTGGTGGAAATTATGCGAGTGTCTCATTGTTGGGATGGATCCGAGTCAGTGGAATTCTTGGGCATCTGATTAAAACGGTCATTATGCGAAGCTATCGTTACATGCTTCATCTTCAATGCAAAAAAGGGATTAATAAAATGTCTAATCCAAAAAGCCATTGTGGATTTTAATCTTACCTTGAGTAAAATGTCCCATTAAACCTAAAGATATGGAGCTTGCGTATGATACTTCTAGCGGGACCTTGTGTCATTGAGAGCGAAGAATCGATATTTAAAATTGCCAAAAGTTTAGAGCGTTATCATAATGATCCGCGATTTGATTTTTATTTTAAATCGAGTTTTGACAAAGCTAATCGAACGTCATTGGACAGCTACCGTGGACCAGGACTCGAAGAGGGCTTGCGAATTTTGCAAAAGGTCAAAGACGATTTCGGCTACAAGATTGTCACGGATGTCCATGAGAGCTATCAGGTTCCCATCGCAGCAGAAGTGATCGACATGATCCAAATCCCTGCTTTTTTATGCCGTCAAACCGATTTACTGGTTGCTGCTGCAAAGACCGATAAAATTGTTAATATCAAAAAAGGGCAGTTTATGACCCCAAGCGATATGCAGTTTTCGGTCGCTAAAGTCCTTAAAACACGCGGATGTGATGAGGTGACATACGAAGCATCGCAAAAAAATGGAGTCCTTTTATGTGAGCGCGGTTCGACATTCGGATACGGTAATCTCGTGGTCGATATGCGCTCGCTCGTCATTATGCGACAGTTTGCTCCGGTTATCTTCGATGCGACTCATTCGGTACAAATGCCGGGAACGGGAACGGGGAAAACAGGCGGCGACAGCTCTATGGTTCCTCATCTCGCACGTGCTGCGGCAGCAGTAGGCGTGGATGGATTTTTCTTCGAAACTCATTTTGATCCTATTTGTGCGTTGAGTGATGGTCCAAATATGCTAAAATTAGAACAATTAGAAGAACTAAGTGAGAAGTTGTTGCAGTTGGATGCAATAAAATAACCCGTCATTCCCGCGTAGACGTGGATGACAAAAATAAAAACAAAACCCACAAAGGAAAAAGATGAAACTTATTGAAGGTAAATTAAGCGTTAAAAACGGCAAAAAAGTCGCAATCGTAAGTACACGATGGAATCATTTTATCGTAGACAGACTCGTTGAAGGGGCAAAAGATGCTTTTTCACGACATGGCGGAAATGATGACGATTTGACCCATGTTTTAGCTCCTGGAGCGTATGAGCTTCCGATGGTTATTGATCAGCTTTTATCGACGGGGAAATACGATGCAGTTTGTGCATTAGGTGCTGTTATTCGCGGTTCTACCCCTCATTTTGATTATGTTTCAGCTGAGGCTACCAAAGGAATTGCAACGATGAGTTTAAAACATCAAAAACCGGTTGCATTTGGACTATTGACCACCGATACCATTGAGCAAGCCATTGAGCGTGCAGGGACAAAAGCAGGAAATAAAGGATTTGAAGCCATGACAGTAGTTATTGAAATGTTAGATTTATACGAAGCGATTGGCGCATAATGGCAACACGTCATCAAGCCCGTATGGCAGTTGTCAGTCTTCTTTATGCTTATGATTTAGGCAATAAAAGTATCGCAGATTTTAGCGATGAGATTATGGAAGAGAAGAAAATTCGTAATAAACAACGCGATTTTGCGATGGATTTATTTCGTGGTGTAACGGAGCATTTGGTTGCCGTGGACGAAGCGATTGAAAAACATCTTAAAGATTGGGATTTTGACCGCTTGGGTTCTATTGAGCGTGCAACACTTCGTTTGGGCGCGTATGAGATTATGTACGGCGAGCTTGATTCTGCCGTTATTATCAATGAAGCGATTGAAGTGACCAAGGCATTTGGAAGCGAGCAATCCCCAAAATTTATCAATGGTGTCCTAGACGCGATTTCAAAAGACAAGTAGACCTGTAGATGCGACTCACTAAAGAACAAGCTCTAGATTACATTCGAAACAGGGATTTAAAAGAACTCGGTCGCATGGCAACAGCGCGTAAAAAAGAGCTTCATCCTGCGGGGATTACCACATTCGTCGTTGATCGAAATATCAACTATACCAATGTTTGTTGGGTTGATTGCAAATTTTGCGCTTTTTATCGCAGCCCTAAAGACAAAGAAGCGTATGTTCTTACTTTTGAAGAAATTGATCAAAAAATTGATGAGCTTTTAGAGATTGGCGGAACGCAAATTTTGTTCCAAGGCGGTGTTCATCCGAAGCTCAAAATAGAGTGGTATGAAGATTTGGTTGAGCATATACACATCAAATATCCAACGATTACGATTCACGGCTTTTCTTCGATTGAGTTGGATTACATCGCCAAAGTTTCCCATATCACCATCCAAGAGTGTTTGGCACGTTTACACGCCAAAGGGCTTGCGTCTATTCCGGGTGCGGGTGCAGAAATCCTCAGCGACCGTGTACGTGACATCATTGCTCCGAAAAAAATTGACAGTGAAGTATGGCTCCATGTTCATCGTGAAGCGCACAAGCTGGGGATTAAATCCACCGCAACGATGATGTACGGAACAGTAGAAACAGATGAAGAGATTATCGAACACTGGAATCTAATCCGCGATCTCCAAGATGAGACGGGCGGTTTTAGAGCTTTTATCATGTGGTCATTTCAGGGGATGAATACTCAACTTATGGAAGAACATCCGGAAATTGAGAAGCAATCTTCTAATCGTTATTTGAGACTGCTTGCAGTATCACGATTATTTTTGGACAATTTCGAGAACATTCAAAGTTCATGGGTAACCCAAGGACCGTATATCGGTCAGATGGCACTTTTGTACGGAGCTAATGATTTGGGCTCCACGATGATGGAAGAGAACGTCGTGCGAAGTGCTGGGGCAGGATTCCGAATGGCAAAAGAAGAAATGATTCGTCTTATCCATGACATAGGTGAAACTCCAGCGATTCGTAATACGGCATACGAGATTTTAGAAAAATTTGCATGAAATGCATATCTTTGATACGCCAAAGGAGCAAAGCCCCTCTTGGCTACGCTAACGCTATGTTCTCTTCAGCAGAGAGCTCACGCGCGATATATCGCGTTTTTTTGGTAACAATTTTATTTTTAGGGCATACACTTATGGCAAGCACATTGGAATTTATAGAGATAAAAGGGGTAAAAGTTCCCTTTATTTACGAAGAGGATAAGCGTCTGCCGATCGTCTCTATGCAGGTCGTGTTTACCGGCAGTGGAAGCATTGATGAGGGTAATAATCCTGGATTGGCACGCGTGAGTGCGAAGATGATGAATGAAGGGACGTTAAAACGTGGTGCAGTCGGATTTGCTGATGCGCTCGATGCACGTGCCATTCAGCTCAGTACGAATGCGGGTTCTGAGACATTTGTAATGGAATTGGGAACGCTCAAAGATGAATTTGATACAGGGCTGTCTCTTATGAGCGAGCTGTTGCGTTCTCCCAATCTGACCAAAGAGACATTAGACAAAGTAAAAACCCTTACTCAAAGCGATATTGCTCGCAAAGAAGCTGATTTTGATACAGTAGCCTCTGATGAACTCAAAGCGATTTTGTTTGAGGGAACTCCGATTGCTACGCCAAATATCGGAACAAAAGAGTCCATTGAGAAAATAAAGCTAAAAAATGTTGAAGCTTTTTTAGTGGATAAAATGGTTCTTTCCAATCTTCTTGTAGTCATTGGGGGCGATTTAAATCTCTCCGAAGCTCAGAAGAAAGTTACGAAACTTCTCTCCCCTTTAGCGGTAGGAAAAGTGGCATCGGCACGTCATTATGAACCTCGAAAATCTCCAAAAGAATCCGTTTTAAAGCGCCCTCAAACGGAACAAGCATATCTGTATTTTGGTGCACCTTTTGCTATGAATGAAGGAGATCCTGAGTTTTATAAAGCGCGCGTAGCAATGTTTATTTTGGGCTCCAGCGGTTTTGGCAGTCGTCTGATGGAAGAAATTCGGGTAAAACGCGGATTGGCATACTCTGCTTACTCACGTTTGGGTGTTGCGAAAAGCAATACGTATTTTAGCGGTTACCTCCAAACCAAACTAGAATCACAAGACGAAGCAAAAAAAAGTGTCATCGAAGTCATTGATACATTTGTAAAAACCGGAGTAACTCAAAGCGAACTTGATCAAGCACGTAAATTTCTTCTGGGTTCTGAGCCGTTAAGGGTTGAAACCCTCTCTCAGCGATTGGGAAGAACATTTACCGAATATTATCAAGGACAAGAACTGGGTCATTCACTCAAAGAGTTAGAGATGATTCGACACTTAAGCCTCGACGATGTGAACGAATTTATCAAACGTCATAATGAGATAACGCAACTAAGTTATGCGATAGTGACGAAGTAAAATGTTGTACTCTCCGTCATCCTCGGGCTTGACCCGTGGATCCAGCTGGATTCCCGCATTCGCGGGAATGACGAAAGAAAACCATGAAAGTGTCTGAAGACACCGAAAAATTCCATCGTCTAGGAGTAGGAAGCGTCACAGCTCTTTCGCTCATCGCCCCCACCTTTTTTGAAGATCGCCGTCTAAGCACCCAACTCACTACAAATGCCTCATGCGTAATCGATGCTACGGTTGAGAGTGTTGTTCGTACCCCTAAAACTCTCAAAATCATCTTTTTTGCTCATAACGTAGAGGAGCGAATAGAGGGGGTCATTTTTCATCCGCAATCGTACATGATCCATCAATTTCCAACCCACCAAAGAGCTTTTTTCACAGGGAAAGCAGTCTTGGAAAATAGTCGCTGGCAGATAATACAGCCGGTAAAAATCTCTGCTGTTGGCGCATTGGTTCCCATCTATAAAACTCCTTTGCGTGTGGACGTGATGCGCCGTCTTATCGAAAAATACATCACGCTAGAAGCTCTCATCGCCGATGGCTTGCCAGAGAATATTGCACAAACACTCTACGATATTCATTTTCCTAATATTCCTATGCCACTTAGTGACCATCAGCTGATTGCCCTTAAATTTACCGAGCTTTATGATTATATGCGCCGTCTTAAACTCAAACGCCGTTTTCATCCTACTCATTATAAAGCCAAGGGAGAGATTGAAAAGTGGAGCAAAACTCTCCCTTTTACTCTCACAGACGATCAAAAAAAAGCGATTAAAGAAATCAAAGCCGATTTATCGGGTGAAGTCGCGGCACGTCGTATGATCGTTGGGGATGTTGGATCGGGTAAAACGATGGTGATTTTAGCTTCTGTAATGCTGATGCGTCCCTATCGCTCCATTCTTATGGCACCTACGACGATACTTGCAGCACAATTGTATGAGGAAGCGCAAAAGTTTCTTCCCGATTTACGCATTGCCTTGGTGACCAACGCGACGAAAAAAGGATCATTAGAGGAGTACGATTTCATCATCGGTACTCACGCACTGCTTCACCGTGAACTTCCAGAAGCAGGGCTAGTGATGGTGGATGAACAGCACCGCTTTGGCACTGCACAACGCCATGCCCTCTCAAAACTTACCGAAAATGATTCCGCTCCCCATTTTCTCCAATTCTCAGCAACCCCGATTCCCCGAACGTTAGCGATGATCGAATCGGCTCACATCGATGTAAGTCTGATCGTTCAAACACCTTTTACGAAAAACATTGAAACAAAAATCATTCATAAAAACGATTTCTCGCTATTGTTAGAGCATATACGAGCTGAAATAGCGCAAGACCATCAAGTATTACTCGTCTATCCGCTAGTAGAACAAAGTGAAAGTATTAACTATCAAAGCATTGACGAAGCCAGAGGCTTTTGGGAAAAGAAGTTTGAAAATGTCTACGTCACCCACGGTAAAGACAAGGAAAAAGAGGCAGTATTACGCGAGTTTCGTGAGAAAGGCTCTCTGCTCATCGCTACAACAGTCGTAGAGGTAGGCATCTCCCTCCCACGCCTCACCACGGTCATTATCGTAGGTGCTGAACGATTAGGACTCTCGACTCTCCATCAACTACGAGGGCGAGTAAGCCGAACAGGGCTTCAAGGCTATTGTTATCTCTATACCAATACATCAGGTAAAAATGAACGTCTAGAGTCGTTTGGAAGCTGCGTCAGCGGTTTTGAGATTGCGGCACTAGACCTAAAATTTCGCTCATCAGGTGATTTACTGGAAGGAAGCATCCAAAGCGGTAAAAAGTTTCGATGGGCGGATATTGGTGAAGATGAAAAGACAGTAAAAGAAGTAAAAAAATGGTTAGATAAAGATTATTTTGCCCTCACACCACACCAAGAGTAAGGTCGCGTGCAGTAGTGCACAAGCGTACCGCCAGCGATTTGGGGTGAGGGCGATTTTCTTTTGTTTCTTTTCTTATGAAAAAGAAAAGAAAGAGAAAGGTTTAATACAACCCAAACTTCCCATCATTACGCTTAAAGAGCACCCGCATTTTCCCCTCGATGTCGTAAAACACCTCAAACTGCTTCCCTCCGTCTTTGAGGTTTTCGAGCACGTCAGCTACCTCTTGAGGTTTATAAAGCTCCAGTTCCATCGGGACAATCTCATCTTCCATTGCTTCACCAATGGCATGCAAGTCAACCGTATGGGCAGCAGCATTTTTCGCTTCATTCAGCCCTTCATTTTTATGATCACTCAAACGATCATGCAAACGGCGAAGTGCTTTTTGAGCACGCTCAATGGCTATGTCAATCGCGGCATAGAGATCATTGTCTCGTTGGGTGATAACTACGGTATTTTTTCCCGCTACATTGATAGTAAACTCGATGGTGACACCTTTTTTACGTTCATTCATACTGGCAATAGCATTAACACTGATAAGGTCGAGATGAAATTTAGTGAGAGTATCGATGGAGTGCATTAGATGATCTTTGATCGCATCGCTAAGTTCGATGTGGCGTCCGACGAGAGAAATATTCATGGGGTACTGCCTTAATGTAAATTTTGAAGTGAAGTCGATTATAACACAGAAAAATCAACGGTTCAATAGCTATTATGGGTAAATACGGAGAAATATAATATCTAATAACACAATTTAATCACACTTTAATATTAGCTGGAATACACTTAGGAAGATGGCGTTTTCTCTTTATTTTTAAGAGTATTGAAGTATTTTAGAGCTTGGCTTGATTTGTCGATAATATGGTATTAAAATTGGGTTTATACAGCGTTTGCTACCGAGCCCTGATAGTGTGTACCTGAAAAATTCGTAGGAGGATAAAATGATAAATGAAAATTTAAAAAATATGATTATCGATAATCTTGTGCATTCCATCCATCCACGGAAAATATTTTTGTTTGGTTCGTATGCGTATGGTGAACCAACGGGTGAAAGTGATTTAGATATATTGGTGATCAAAGATGACTTTGATAAAAAAATTGATGTCAAGCGTGCTATGAGAAAGGCATTGTCAAGTATTGATATATCTAAAGATTTACTAGTAGCTAGTAGTGATGAGTTTGAATTTTATTCCCATGAAGCTGGCTCGGTTTATCAAACGATAGCTCAAAAAGGAAAGTTGTTATGGAGCGCTTGAAGCAGTTTGTGATTTTTTATCGCAAAGCAAGAACAGATTTGGCCATGGCACGGTTGGCGCAAGCAAACCCGTCAGATGAAATAGATAATGAAGCTATTTTATTTCATTTGCAACAAGCAGTCGAAAAGTTCTTAAAATCACTTTTATCTTTTCATGGAGTCGCTACTGAAAAAACGCATGACATCGAAGCGATTGCTAAAAAGGGAAAAGCGAGTCAAATAGAACTTCCTTTGTATATAGAAGAGTTGTATGATTTGTCTGAGTATGCCGTTGAAGGTCGATATGGGCAGATTCACGATGATATTGAAAATATCGATATTTATTTTGAGAGAATAGAGTCTCTTAAATGTTTTGTCGAAGAAATACACAATCAATCCCAAGGAGGATGAAATGAAATCTTTTAAATTATTACTACGGCTATTTGCCGTTTTTGGGTTGTTGATGGTGTTTGCCGTGTCGGGATGGGGGGCAAGGCCGAGCATAAGCGATCAGTCTTTTGACGTGTCATTGAACTCTTCAGGGGGTACCATTATTGGGACAGTTATCGCTACGAATTCACCAACATCTTTCAGTATTACTGGTGGTAACACGGGTAGTTTGTTTGTGATTAGTAATTCTGGACAGCTAAGTGTGGCGTCAGGTAAGACATTAAGTACAGCTACTTCCTATGATTTGACTGTGCAAGCTACAAATAGTGATGGATCGAGGAATGCAACAGTGACTGTTATAGTTATAGCTCCTATTGAAACATGCCCCGGAAATGTTATTCCGAATTTAAATGGAGCTACTACAACAGCTACTGATTCGGAAAACGGAACTATTGTATCGGATAGAACATACTACTATTATTTTACTCCGGCGGTAGCAGGAACTTTGGACGTAAATTCAAGTATGACAGGAAATGATAAAAATGATCTTTATGTCCTGGCTGGATGTACTGGAAGTACTTTGGGTAGTAGTACTAGTAACTCTTATAATAAATCTTTAACTGGTATCAACGTTAGTGCAAATCAAACTATTATTATTAAGTACGTAAGTAGCAGTGGTTCAGATCGTGATTATACGCTTAATTTTAAATTTACGGTCGCAGCTCAAACACCGCCTACGATTAGTGTCCCAAATTTAACAGCTACTAGCGGGACAGCTTTTAATGCAACGCTTGTTACCTATGTGACACTTACTAATGGAGATCCTCTTATTGCTCCTTATTATACGCTGACAGGAACGCTGCCTGCCGGTTTGACTTTTAACAGCACTACGGGCGTTATTAGTGGGACACCAACGATACAGGGTATATCGAATCTTAGTGTGGCGGTAACTGATAATGATGGTATCTCAACTGCTGCTCCATTTTCGATTACGGTTGCAGATGCTCCATTAGCGAGCGGTAATATTAGAGAATTTACAAAGCGTCCTATTAATGGACAAATAGATACCAATATTCGTGGAAATTTATTGATGATTGGTAACCAATTACTGTGTCAAAATAGTGCTAATGGTGGAACGTGTACAGAACCAGTGGCTACGGCTACAAATAATAGTATCGATCAATACTTTGCCAATGTTGATACCACAACAACGACTTCTGGAATTGTTAATTCGTCTATGATGAGACTTGATTTGCTTCCAGGTGATAATATTATATGGGCACGGCTCTATTGGTCAGCTCGTTTGAATAATCCGACTACGGCAACAAAAATAGCTGCGGAAAAAATTAAATTTCGAACTCCAGCGGCAAATACATATACAGAAATTCCAGCACAAGTATTTGATAATTATCCATCAAATGATCCATTTGATTATGGTGCATCTGCAGATGTTCTTGATTTGGTTAAGGCAGGTGGAGCAGGACAATATTACGGTGCGAATATACAAGCATCAACAGGAAGTAACCAATTTGCATCTTGGATGTTGTTGGTAGTGGTTGAAAATCAAACATCCCGTACTCTCAATAATATTTCTATCTATGATGGATTTCAAGTTGTTTATGATGATGGCGCAGGAGGTTATCCTACTTCTGCTAGCGTAACGGCAACAGGATTTTTGACACCTAAAGCTGGTCCTGTTACATCAAATTTGTTTCTTTATACTGGAGAAAGCGAATCAGGTATTTTTGATGGAGCAACAATTACTAATAAGGGTGGGACTCCTACGGATTTATTGGATGCAAAAAATTCAGCAATAGATTTAATGAATGGGTCGTTTAGTACGAATGGTGTTTATCGGTCTGCCAGTCGAATTTCTGATCCTACGTTAGCGAGTCCAAATTGGCAAAATTTGATTGGAACTGATATTGATAAATTAACGGTAACCAATATAGAGAATTCTCAAACTAGTACAAATATAGTAGTAAGATCGACTGACGTGGGTGCTGGTGCAGATAAGTACAGTCTAAATATGTTTGCTTTTGAAACAGCTTTGTATGAGCCACAGTTGTGTTATGATTACAGTCTAAAGCAAGACGGACGCTTTTTGAATATTGATCGTATTAGTAGTCCTCTTCCTCGTATTAATCAAGGAATTAGCAGTTCTCCGATTGAATTATTGGTTTATTTACGTAACAAAGAAGCTGATATTATTGCGCAGGGAATTTCGCTCAAGGCAGATGTGAATGCTTCACGTTTTGATTACACTATGAGCCATCCGATGTATGTTTCCAATCCTAACGGATCGGCATTGATTGATCGAGGTGTCCCTGCCAGCAACGTCCCTGCAAACTGTACATACAATCTTGCATCTGGAAATGCTCTTAATGATCAGGGATGTGTGGCATATTTTGACCAAAATACTGTACCGACTGGTGATGATATTCGCCGTATTCGAAAAGGGGATGGTTCATTAGGGAGTCAGGAATATATTTATACGAAATTTATTCTCCAACCCCAGCAGATTAGTAGTGTAGTGCAAGATATTAATGAATCGTTGGGATTATCACTCGATTATTACATTACCGTTGGTGGGACTGTTATACCATATACTAACTACACACTGGGAACATCGGGTGTTCCTATTTGTACCCCATCTACCGCTTATCTACCGACATGGGGGCTGTTTAACGTAGTGCAGCATGGTCAAGTTCAAAATAATCTTAAGACACAAATAGCACGAAAGCCATTTGATGTTGATGTAATTTATGATCAAGTAATATCGACAGGTGTCAATGATACACCTAGCAGTCCGGTCAACACAACGGTTCAAGTAGAGATGATCGACGTGGATTCCTTTGGAGATATTAATGCATCCTGTGCCAATCCTGATGCTGGCGTTTCAGAACCTATTATTGTTCCGATCACCTTTACTCCAAACCCAGCTCCGGCATATCAAACACTGGTTACTCCTCAAGATAGTAGTTATCATAATTTTGCACTTAAAAACGGTGCATATCGTGTATGGTATTTTACCGAGACTAATGGAACGTTGATCCAAAATTGGACAGCAACGACAGATCCTAATAGTAAGAATAAAACTGTGACAAAAATTCATGACTTGTTTAATAGTACTAGTCATGGAGATTGTAATAGTACTAAACCAGTCCCTAATTGTAGTGATCCTACTTCGTCAGATTGTTTTACTTGTATGAAAAATAATTATGGAAAACCACTTTGTTCACGAGATAATTTTTCGGTTCGCCCTGAGGCATTTGATATTCGGATTAAAGATTATGATGGAGCAGGGGTAAATAGTGATTTATCACATGATGTATATGGTACAGCACCCGATAAAAATGCAACTACAACTCCTGCAACATTACCGAGAATTAATCTTGCGGCTGGATATGATTATAAATACGATATTAATGCAACTGGAACTGAAGCAAATGTCAGTGGATTAACTGCAGTACCACGATATACTCGATATTTTAATGGCCCAAGATCAGATTATAATATCACTATGATGTGGGATTCTCCTCTGACCAATGCAGTGTGTAATGATGTTGCGGGGCGTAGTCTTTCATTTTTTATCGCGAATGGAATGAGAGCAGATCAACAAGAACATCTCGATCAAGTGGGTGACTATCGCCTCAATATGATCGATACGAGCTGGACAGCGGTAGATCAGGCGGCCCATATACATACTATAAATAATGGATTTGATGCTGGTACTGATTGTCTAGTTGGCAATAACGATACGGGTACAGTATCACTATATGGATGCGATATTTCAAGTCAGCATATTAATGGTCCTTTACAGTATAAAGATCAAAACATGAACTTTAAACCTGCACAATTTGGTTTACCTTTTAGTTATAGCTTGGGTAAAACTGTTGCATCAACGATAACTGCAGGAGGACAAGGGTTTGTCTATATGAGTGATCTTAATAATACGAATGACATGAATATGTCAGTTCGCTCTACTGGACAGATTAGAGCATTAGGTGCAGATGGTGTACTCACGACTAACTTTGTTGGGGGATGTTTCGCCAAAGATCTTAATGTAACTGCCATGCATGATGCGAATCTTACGTATACAACTCCGTTTGTAACGCGTATGATCAATTCCACGATTGCAAACGTGCAAACCTATGACTCTTTGGAGGTCGCTCAAGCATCAAATTGGATTGGTACAGTTGATGATACTAATTTTACAAAAGCGGATAATGGTGCACTTGTAAATACCATACGGTTCAATTTTGATAGAAATCAAACAACACCGCATGACCCTCAGACGGTGACGTATTCAGATATTAACGTTACCTGTGCTTTAAGTGCAGATTGTAATCAAAGCTCTATACGTAACAGTACACCTAATACTGCCGTAGGAAGTAGTGCTATGGACTTTAATGTCACTCATACGTATGGCCGTGTGATTGCCAAAGATCAAAGAGTAATGGGATTAATAGCGTTTGATGGACTTGCACGATATGAAGTGTATAAAACGGACCATATTTTTGGAACCCTATTGACAGTAGATCCGGACTATGGTGACTGGTATATTAATACATTACATAACGAGTTAACGTATGGTGATGCCAGTGTAACTGTCGTTGATCCTACTGCAGGATCATCTTTGCCTAATGCAACATCCAGTTATGCAGCTGGAATTGAGACGTATAAGTTTAATGCATTTACGGTTCGTCAGGGGTATAAAGCACATATTGATACTGAGGGGTGGTTATGGAATGGCGTAGCTGCAGATGTCTATAAAGATCCAGTTAATCCTGTTACGGCAGCTAATGATTGTGATAACCATCCGTGTTTTAACATTACATTTGGACGGATAATCGGAAATACAGGTAGTGCGAAAACGGAATCAGAAAATGCTAAAGCCAATAAAAATTCATCGTCTGGAACAGGGTGGCATAGTACTAGCGAATATGCTCCGTCTGTTCGATGAGATCAGGTATGGTAATGATGCGTAAAGCCATGGCAATGATAGAACTAATATTTGCAATTGTCATTATCGCAATTAGCGTAATGACAATTCCTTCGATGATGAATATTGCAGATCAAGCAAGTAAAAGAATTGCTATTGACGATGATGTGATGGCACGCCTAAGCGGTCAGATGATTGACAAATTCCAGGCTAGATGGGGGGGTGAATATGTATATGATACAAATGATTCAACACCAACTTATATGTCAACAATAGCGACAATAGCAGATTTAAATTGTTCTAGAATTGTGGGAACGCAAGCTTTTCGTTCTAACCCTGATTCTACGACTGAGTGCAATCTAACGCAAATCCCTCTTGACATTCCAGCTACCACTGGTGCTGGAGCTGATGGTAATGTTTCCAAAGGTCTTGAGATGCTAAATGCAGGGACAGAGACACTAAGCGTAACATCATCGACAGGAGAAACTTTTGATATTAATGCAACCTATAATGTACGATACGTCCCTTCTGCGCTGACAGCTACCGCTGGTAATACTGCGACTACTACATGGCGTCTTGGCTCATCAGGAGCTATTACGCAAGATATTGATGGCTCATTAACCAATAAAACCCATCTCAAACGAGTAGTAGTACGTTTTTGGAATGATGATTTGGGTGTTGATACCACACTCTCCTTTTTTAAATCCAATAAAGGTAATAACCAATGAAAATAAGTTTACGACGCGGTTTTACATTTATTGAACTGCTTTTTGTGATTGTTATTTTAGGAATTGTCGGAGGGATAGCCCTTGAGGCTATTCGTCTCTATTATGAGGGAATTTATCGTACTCAAATGTATACCCAGCGTGTCAATGAAGCGGATCATATCCTAGATCAGCTCTCCAAATATTTTGAGAATGCTATAGATATGTCTATCGTAAATTTAGATCAAGATAAAGCCGATACAGCACTCGATGGAGGAGATTGTGCAGAACCGGGAATAGAGGCTGATCAAGCCACTGCACATGATTATACGGTAGCTTTCTTGGGGGTAGATGTGGATAGTTTACGTACTGGGAGTACACCAGGATGGAGTGAACAGCCTATAATGAATTTTACAGTACCTTTAGCACCTACACTAACGTCAAATGATGCTAATTTTACTGCTGCAGATAACGTGATTAATGTACTCTATCCAGCTTCTAGTCTTGCAGATTCGGCAATTTATAATCATCAGGGACTTGTAGGTTCGTGCAGTCATTTTAACTGGGATACATCAGGAGGGTTACAGGGATATTATCCTATTACAGCGTCTACAATTCATACTTTATCTCTGTCAAATCCTGGAGGAGGTGATGATGGAAGCCAAAAATACCTTATTCGTACAGGATATGCTTTTCGGGTATTAGATACAGGTGATTTTATGATGTATTCTAATTTTAGACCATGGAAGATACCGGCCGAACCTTATACTAGCGGAAAAAAAAGTATATTAGGTAAAGATGTTGCAAGTTTTTACGCTGATTTTAATAATACTAATTCTTATGGCGATAGAGGAAGTATATGGCGTTTGAAAGTATGCATGCGGGGATTAGAATCAAATCTCTCTACCAGTGACATTGCGGCATCAGCAATATGCCGTGAAAGGAAAGTTCATGTACACTACTAAACGCGCTGGTTTTGCCATGATATTAGCAATATTTGTAGTGGTACTTATAGCATTGGGTGGAGTATTGCTCCTTGGTAATGCTTCTATTGGGAGTAAGTCAATAGGTGATAATTACCTCAAGGCGCAAGCTGAGCTATTGGCAATGAGTGCTACAGAGTATGCAGTGATGAGAGCGCAAGATTTTAATACATCAGGTGCGAATTGTCTTAATCAGCTGAATATCACCGTTCAAGATACAGCTGGATCGACTATGTTTGATGCTAATGTTAGTTTTCAGTATTCTTTTAAGGGGCTCGCACCTACAAATGGACAGTGTAATACATTAACAGCATTGACGGGCAATGATACAATGATGTTAGTTGATGTTACGGTTACAACAACACCAGGGACAAACCTTTCTACTGAGCCGATACGAGTTGTCAAGCGAACGTGGCAAAAATTATAATTTTTCCATCATTCACCCGAGTGTACTTCGTCCGCGAAGGCGGGAATCCAGCTTTGGCATGCAAATATCTAAACTAGATAACGAATATATTTTTGCGCGTGCTTATAGTGATGTATGCACTCCCAAGCAGGAGCTTGGGAGCGAGGGTAGGGTATGACGAGAGAAGAATGTATTATATAGTAAGTTGTGCTATTTTAGAAACAACGTCTTTTTCACGGATGGGTTTCATTAGAAAACCGTTTGCTCCGCAATCCAATGCTTCACCTTTTTTAGTCTCATCCGTTGTAAGAACAATCACTGGAAGTTGACGTAGTGAATCGTCTGCACGGATGACTTTAAGCATCTCGATACCACCCATGACTGGCATGATAATATCAAGTAAAATGATGTCGATATCATCTTGTGATTTGAGAATACCGATTGCATCGGCACCATTTTTTGCTTCTATAACTTGTGCTACATTAGGCGATTTCATAAGCATTGATTTTAACAGTTTTAAGTTGATCAAATCATCATCTACTGCTAAAACTTTGAGTTTTTTTACATCCATTTAGAGGTTCCTGATTTAGATAAATTTTTCAAACACAAGACGTAATAAGTCTTTATTAACAATATTTTTAATCATCTCATGGACGTACAGCGCATCGTTCTTATCATTATCTACCGATGGATCGACCAGCATAATCAAAGAAGTGTCACTATTATTTTCACGAATTATATCAGAGAGTTCTTTTAGATTAAGACTCGCTAGCCCTTTATCAAATAATGCAACCTTATATCGTTTGTTTTGCACATTTGAGTAGAGTTCATCTACATTGTTTACACTTACATAGGTATAGCCCAAATCATCAAGGATACGGCTAAAGAGTTTCATTTCTAGTGGGCTTTGTTTAGCAATCAAAATATCAGCATCGTATGAAGATTCGTGTATAGTAGGTACTTCATCGAATTTTGATGTTTCTGGGATACTCTCAACTGCAAGAGTTTCATCATTATGACTTTCAATCTCGACTTCCTCATTGACAGTTGAAGCAATCTCTAATTCATCATTCATCAGAGTATTTTCAACTAGTACCTCTTCGTCTAGAGGTTTGGTTTGAATTATATCTTCTCCACCGTTGCTCGCATTACTTTCATTGGTATTGTTATATCCGACAAGCTCATCAGCGGATTTAGGAATAATATTTAAATCAATAATTTTATGAGAAAGAAAATTATTGAGCAAAGAAATAATATCACTGCGAACCAATGGTTTGGTTGTGTATTCATCCATTCCTGCCGCCATAAAGCGCTCACGGTCACCTTTTAGTGCATTGGCAGTCAGTGCAACAATCGGAACATGGCGTTGGTCATAGTCCTCTTCGAAGTCCAAAATTTCTTGCGTTGCTTCCAAACCATCAAGTACAGGCATTTGAATATCCATGAAAATGAGATCGAATTCACCATTTTTACGTTTTTCAAACGCTTCAAGCCCATTGTTTGCAAGAGTTACGGTTAGTCCTAAATCTTCTAATGTACGTTTGATCAGTTTTTGATTAATAACATTGTCTTCTGCTACTAGAACATTGGCAGCAAAACGGGAATTCTTTTCATCAAACTTTTTACGTCGTGACGTTTTTTGTTTACGGGTATTGAATGCTTCTGCATCGTACGATTCCAATACGGCACGTATTTTTGAACTGTTTAATGGCTCATAAAGAACTTTAAACAAATCAAGACCCATTGAATCGATTTTCTTCATGTAATACGATTTGGTAATTAGAACCGTTTGCTCATTGGCTGAAGCAAATGAAATGAGACCATCATCATCCGTGAAATCGTTGTCAACAAAGAGAAGATCATAGTTTACTTGGCGTTCTAATATTCTTAACTCTTCAAGCTCAGTAAATGTGGTGTAGCTTACACCAAGATAATCAAGATACTCTTTGAGATAGGTACTTTGCAGTTTTTTCTTTGTTTTGCTTTCATGAATTACTGCGTTGATATTGGAGAACGAACCTTTGACTGGTTCGTTCAGTGTTTCAATTTCATCAAATGATAGTACGAAGAAGAAGGTTGTTCCCTCTCCTGGTTGACTTTCAAGGTCGAGTTTTCCACCCATAAGCTCAACAAAACGACTGGAAATGGTAAGACCAAGACCTGTTCCTCCGTATTTGCGGGTAATGGACGTATCTGCTTGACCAAATGCTTCAAAAATACGAGATTTTTGCTCACTGGTGATACCGATACCACTGTCTTTGACTTGGAAACGAACGCGTGCACGATTAGGTTCTTCTGATTCGATACGGCGAACATCAACGTTAACTGAACCGCCACTATTGGTAAATTTGACCGCATTACTAAGAAGATTAATAATAACTTCTTTTATTTTGGTCGGGTCTCCTTTGAGCGGACGTTCAAGACTTGGGTCAATGAAACAACCAAGGTCAATGTGTTTTTCAGAAGCACGAACTGCATACACTTCAACAGCACTTTCAAACTCATCCATAGGATTAAAGGCGATGTCTTCAATTTCAAGTTTATTACTTTCAATTTTAGAGAGGTCAAGGATATTATTGATAATTTCAAGAAGATTCTCAGAACTTTTTTCGATAATATCAATAAACTCTCGTTGTTCATCATGGAGTTCAGTATCTTTGAGAAGTTCCGTAAATCCGACGATACCATTAAGCGGTGTTCGAATTTCATGAGACATATTTGCCAAGAACATTGATTTTGCTTCACTGGCTTCTTGTGCAAATTGTTTATCACCAAGTGTCTGTTCGATAATACGTTCTAAGAGGGCATAGGCTTGTGCTGTACCTGCTGAAGTATCAAGGTTGATGGACTTGCTCAGAGCATCCGCTTCATTATCATGTGTATCTTCGGCAACACGCTTAAGAACGGATTCAAGATTTTTAATATTTTTTGCAATCTCATTAGAAAGCAAGTATCCTAATATGCCAAGTAAAACGGATACTAACCACACGGTAATCGTACTAATAAGGAGTTGAATAGCTTGAGTTTTAATCACACTTGCACGTGTATCCATGCTATCGAGCAGAATTTTTTCAGTTTCACTGATAGCATTGATTTTTTCAGAAAGCATAGCAAACCAGATACCTGATTTTGTTTCATACGTTGCACCATCGCCTGTTCGCAAAATAACACCGCGCTCTGCAGTAATGTCTTGAAATAATTCAGTGTTATCCTCGGTGAAAAGAGAAGTATTCAATGCGTCTCTTAAGGACTTATTGACAATAGAATCAAAATTTAATGCATCGGCTTTTGCAACAAAACTAAGCCATCGGTTGAGCTCTTCATCTTCTAATGCAGTTCCGCGTGAGAGAATATAGGTAATATAGTCACGCTCTAAACTGGTGTGCTCATTGGCACGCACTAAAGAAAGGTAGCTGTTCTCCATAGCGGAAACTTGGTCATCGAGTTGTAGAGCTGCTAGTGAGGAGAGCTCACCAATTAATGCTGTTTGTGATTTTCCATAGACATCATCAAAAATTTCATTAAAATCAGCCGTTTGATTATCGACAGAAGGTTTTGACTGATGTCGTGCTTTTTCCAATGCAGCGATCATGGCGGTAGTTTTAGGTGAAGTATAGCTTGTATCAAAGGCTTTGATCTTTTGATCAACAATGGCACGTTGAGCTTTTAGAGAAGCTAGCGTTGTAGCGGATGCGTTACCCAAATACATCACGGTCATACCGCGTTCGCGGGAAATATTATTAATTAAGTCATTAAGCTGTTTATTCTCTTCGAGGCGTGATTGAAGTGTTTGGGCCGATTGAAAGCTCAAGTATGATGTATAAACATAATAACTGGCAAGCGAAAACAAAATCAGAATCGGAAGGAGACTGATGAGGCGAAGTCGATTTTTAAGTCCTAAATTCATGGTTGTTCCTCTTAAAGTTGATCGAGATAGTTGTTAAGTCGTGCAGAAGCTTTTTTAGCTTCTTGCGCATCGTTTGTTTTTGACAAAATTGCAAGCTCTTCAGAAATTTCACTCATACGAAGGTTATCACTAATTCCTTTGAGTTTAGCTGCACTATTTCTCCATGTATGGGTATCAAAAGCAATAATAGCTTGAGTGATTTGATTGCTGATGAGATTGGCATCCGTTTTATAATCAAAAAGCAACTCATCAAAAAAACTTTTTTCCATTCCTAATTCTCTTGCTGCACTTTGAGAATCGTAATGAAATTGAGGTAGTTTTGCTACAGGATTTTCATTGATTTCTTCTTTTATTACCTGAATATCTGTTTCAGGTTCTGATTCAGCGGTGATATTTTCAAGATCCAGTAAATCTTTTTTAAATATATTTTCTTTGGGAGGTGATGATTCGAGAAGTTCTTCAGGAGTGGCTATCTCATCTTCATGAACCATAAGTGATTCATCATCGTATTGCTTAAGTCCAAAGGAGTAAATGTCTTCAACTGCTTCATTTGTAACAGCAGAAGGTTTTTCGTCTTGAAGAACCGGTGTATTAGCATCGCTTTGAAGATTCAACGGTTCACTTGTCATGTCCTCTTGAACAATTTCTTTTCCAGAGAGTTTTGAAATGATCTCAAAGTAATATTTGAGATTGGCTTCGATTTCTGCAAGCTCGGTTGATGCATTAATAATACTAAGTGTTTCAAATGCATCTTCGATTCGAAGATTAGCCGCTACCCCTTTGAGTTTGTGGGACAAAATATGGAGGTTGTTAAAATCACTCTTCATGGCTGATTCAAAAAGATCCTCTTTGAAATCAAGCGACTGCTGAATAAAGTCGCCAATAAATTCTTCGATTAGGTCAACAGGTAACCCCAGTTCATTAGAAGCGACATGAGGATCATAGCTGTAATTATTTTCTACTTTGTGATGGGAAAGAAACTCTTTTTCACTAGGGCTGTAGCGTGTGCTTTTAGATTTGGCGGGCGATTTTGATATTGATTCTGGTCGTATTGGAATATCAAAGGAATCTTTAAATAAAGGCTTCTGAAAGCTCTCTTCCTCAGGTGACTTTTCAATGACAATATCTAAATCAGGATAAATATCATCAAGTTCATCAAAAGAAGAAAGGGGAACATCAGGAATATCGAAGACACTTGGTTCACTGAGTTGAGTAGGTGTAATATGAGAGTAATCGGGTAAAGAGGATGGCTCACTTTCGTAGCGAGATTCATCTTTATGGGCAACAAACTCATTTTTGTGAGTTTTTAAAGCAATAATATGCGGTTTAACGTCTTCACCGCTGATGGCTTTAATTTGGGACATCTCAATGTTATAGCCATTTTGAGAAGGGTTTGCACAAAGATACATTTTACTAACAATAAGTTTACAGCTAAATACTCTTCCATTGGCGTGAACAATAGCGCTAGCAGCATCGGAGTCTGCATGTAGAAGAAAATTAATCCAACCGAAATTTTTAAAATTATGAATGTATCCCGGTTCATTGGCAAACAAATCGGCAACGTCCGAGCAAACATTGAGAAGTTCATCCAATGAGGCATAGTTAAGGAGACGTAAGCCCTCCTCGTCAATACCGATAAACTCTTGTTTGTGATTGTATAGTAACACGTTTTCTCCCTTTAGCTTTCTTGCTCAATCATTTTTTTATAAATCTCGGCAGTTTCTTCAATATTTTTACGAGATGCAGGTTTTCGAGCGGCCATATATCCTTTGACAATACCATTGTTGTCATATATGGGAGAGACTTCGGTGTCTACCCAATAAAATTTACCGTCTTTTCGTAGATTTTTGACTAAACCATGCCAAATCGTTCCGGATTGAATGGTTCTCCATACTTGAGCAAAAGCAGCTTTTGGCATGTCGGGATGACGAATGATATTGTGGGGTTGACCAATGAGTTCACTTGTAGCGTAACCGGATATTTCACAAAATCGACGATTAGCAAAAGTAATAACTCCATCTAAGTCCGTTTCACTGACGATGGCACGTCCTTCAAAAAAGTATTCTTCATCGACTGCAACGGGTCTTTCCATAATTCATCTCCTTAGCTAAAAAAATACTGATAAATATAATTTAAAGAATATGGCATAAAGAAGGTAAAAGAGTTCTTAGTTTGTCTCTGATTGTGATAAATTTTGGATAATTTTGGCATCTTTTGTTCCAATTAGTTCATTAAGGGTTTCAAAAGTACCATTTTTGATTGCTTCAAAAGTACCGTAATAGTCCAATAATTTAATAATTTTAGGGAGAGTTATCCCTTTTTGAGAGAGAAATTTTGATTCTTGATCCTGTTTTAGTTTGGTTTTTTTGTGAAAAGTGATGGCACTTCGGTGTGCTTCGTCACGTAAAAGCTGTACGAATTGTAGGCGTTTATCGTAGGGTTCTAATGTGTATGTTTCGTTTTTTGTATGGATACTATCACGAGCAGACCCTTTGGCTCGATGTGCTTTGGAATCTAATTTCTCTTTGCTGATAGCGATTACGTCCAAACTCGTTCCGGAAGATTGTAGTAAATCTATGGCAAGTGCACGCAAGGTCGTCCCGCCGTCAAGTACCCATAAATCAGGTGGTGGATTGGTAGAAAAACTCTCGATTCGGCGAGTGAGCATTTCACGCATTTGTCCGTATTCATCCCGTTCATGTAAATGGTATTGACGGTAAGAACTTTTTTCAAATACTCCCTCTTGATAGACAACCATTGCTCCTACGGTTGCAACACCTCCTAAATGAGAGTTATCGAAAGTTTCAATTCGATTGGGGAAATTTTGGAGGGAGAAGAGTTCTTTTAGTGATGCTAATACATCGGTATTGTTGGATTTATGTGTTTTGAGAAGCTCATGGGCATTGGTGAGGGCGAGGGTGACAAGCTGTTTTTTGATCCCTTTTTGGGGCGCTTCCAGAAGGGCTTTTTTTTCAAATACAATGCTCAGATGATCTTCAATCCACCCTTTTTCTTCAAAAGAGTGTGCCGTTAAAATCGGAACAATAATTGGTGGTTTGACCGTTCCATAATAATTAACCAATGCACGCTCATATCCTTCATCCAGAGAAAAATCTTCATGTGCCGTGAAAAAGTCATGCGAGCTGGAAGCTACTTTCCCATCGCGTATAAACATCCGTACGATACATCCGCGCTCTTTGAGCGTCGCAATGGCAAAAATATCATATGCTACATTTCGGGCGAGATCGATGCTCGACGTAACACAGCTTTTTTCGATGCGCTCACGTCTGTCACGCAACTGCATTGCCTCTTCAAAACGAAGTTCTTCAGCATAAAATTCCATTTTTTCAGTAAGTTTCGGAAGGAGAAGATTTTTGTTTTGAATCCATGATATTGCGGTATCTACCAGGTCTTTATAATAGTGAGCGTCAACCGGAAATTCACAAGGACCAAGGCATTGATGCATTTGATAAAAGAGACAGGCTTTTTTTCCTTTTAAGCAACTTTTTTTTTGTACCAAAGGGAGTATCTCGTACAGTGAATCAAGAATATCGCGAGCACCCGTGGAAAATGGACCAAAATAGCGAACATTTTTACCGGTGATAATCTTACGTGTAATGTCAAAACGAGGGTAGGTGTCATTTAAATCTACATAAATATAAGGGTAGGTTTTATCATCGCGTAAAAGAACATTGTACCGTGGGGCGAGTTGTTTGATAAGAGAGTTTTCAAGGATCAGAGCATCGTGCTCGTTTTCAACGACAATGTAGTGGAGAGATACGGTTTCGGAGAGCATTTTTTGGATGCGCAATGATAAGGTTGATTTGGGCTGGAGTGTTGGAGTAAGGTTAAAATAGCTTTTGACCCGTTTTGATAGGTCTTTTGCTTTGCCAATATAAAGAATCCGCCCTTTTGGATCAAGGTACTGGTAAATTCCTGCATTGTGAGGAAGGGAACGTATTATGTCGATCATTCAAAACCACTTAATCAATAATTTATAGTAGCTATTATAACATCCCTCTATATGTTTTAATCTGCTTAGGAATTTAATGAAAACGATACTCTTTTTTTTAGTCATACTTATTTTTAGCGGGTGCGGATACAAAGCAGCTCCGTATTATGAAAAATCCTCTTCAGAAGGAAAAAGCGTTGCGTTATGATGTTGTCATCATCGGTGCGGGTGTTGCGGGACTCTACGCAGCAATTGGACTTCCAAAGCATTTAAAAGTTCTCGTCCTTAGCAAGTCGCATCCGTGGGAATGTAATACTTATTATGCCCAAGGTGGTGTTACGACGGCGTACAATGACGCAGATATACCTCTTCATGTCTCAGATACTCTTGAAGCAGGTGCTGGAATGTGTAGCCGTGATGCAGTACAGTTTATGAGTGAGCAATCTCAAAAAGTGATACATGATTTGATGCAGCGGGGATTTTTATTTGATACCGACACGCATGGAAACCTTCTCTATACCCAAGAAGCTGCCCATTCACGTAATCGTATTTTACATGCAGGCGGGGATGCTACGGGACGTTATTTACATCTGTTTTTACTGCAGCAAAATCCTCATCCGATGCTCTCAAATGCAACGGTAACGGATTTGTTGATGGAAGACGATAAATGCTGCGGTGTGGAAGTATTCAGCGAGGGAAGTAGAAAACTCATTTATGCCAACAACGTCATTATTGCCAGTGGTGGGGTTGGATCGTTGTATGAGTATCATACGAACTCGCATGCGATCAGTGCAGACATCCATGGCATTTGTCTCGAAAAAGGGATTGCATTGGAATCCATGGAGATGATGCAGTTTCATCCGACTGTTTTTGTTTCGGGATCGGGTGCTCGTAAGCTTTTACTAACCGAAGCGCTTCGAGGCGAAGGTGCGTGGATTGTGGATGAAAACGGGTATCGCTTTTTGTTCGAATACGATGAGCGTGGCGAAATGGCACCACGAGATATAGTGAGTCGGGCAATATTTGATTACAAACAACGAACGTCCAGTCCAGTCTATATCTCATGCGCCCATTTCGATAAAGAGTATTTTCAAGGGCGTTTCCCAAATATTTATAAAGCATTGCAGGATTTGGGATATAACCTTCCCTCGGAACGTGTTCCTATTTCTCCAGCGTTTCATTATTCTATTGGGGGAATTAAGAGTGATTTAGAGGGGCGTGTTCCCAATACTAAAGGGCTGTATGTTATCGGCGAAGCGGCGTGTACTGGAGTGCATGGAGCCAATCGTCTTGCCAGTAATTCACTTCTCGAGGGACTTGTGTTCGGGAAACGTGTATCGGAAACGATCGTTGATTCACCGGCGACACCGTGTGTTGGAAAGTTTAGTCTTTCCACTATATCATTAGAGATGGATGAGGATAAAGAGAAAAAAGACAGATTGCGTCGTATTATGTGGGATAAGGTATCGATTGTGCGGACGCAAGAAGGGTTGAATGAAGCGTTACGTGTAATTGAAGAGATGTTGAACTCTGAAGTTGGACGATTGTTGAAATTAAGACTGCTAAGCGCTCGCGCTATTGTTGAATCGGCACTTAAGAGAAATAAATCCATCGGCGTGCATTATATTACTTCTGCTTGATCGTGTTTCTCATGGTGATGAGCTGCTATTTTTAATAAAAACGGGACACTAAGATTTAGTATAAAAGCGCTGACTGAAATGAGCAATAAATCGGCACTGGTGATGAGGTGCATAGAGAGAGCCGCCATTGCAACTAAAAAAGTAACTTCTGCTCGTCCTTGCATGGCTATTCCTATTAATATAGATGAGCGCCAAGGAAGAGTATTGATGTATCGAGCCGTAAAAGAAGCAGCGATAAATTGGGCAATAAATACAACGCTTGCAAGAATCAATGCTTGCGTCATAATAGTGCCAAGAGCATTAAAACTCTCGATTTTCATGTGTAAACCAATACTGATAAAGAAAATGGGTGCGAAAAAATAGAGGGTTAAAAAACGAAGCTTTTCCATTGTGCTGTGAAAGACTTCATCAGTGTTTGTATGCTCAGACGCAAAGTGGTCTTTGTTAATAATTAAACCCATAAAATAGGCACCTAAAGCGATGCTTGTTTCGAAAAATTCAGCGATAAAAGAGCCTAAAAATGCCAAAAATATCATGATGATAATAGCAACATTTTGTTCTTGTTTTCCCAGAAATTTTCCAGCTCCGGCATGAGAATAAATGGATGCTTTGGTTTTCGCAAAGATGGTGAGTAAAGTACTCTCTTTTTTGAGAGAAGTTGTCGGATGAAACAAAAAGAATAAATAAGCGATAAGAGCCATAGCTAAACTAAAAAAGAGAAAATTTGAAACAGGTTTTAGTGTAAGGGATGTGATACTTTGCAGTGAAATTTCAGCAGATGATGCCCCCAATGAGACGAGAATACCACCCAAAACACCCCATAAAATTAAAGAAATAACGTCATCCGTTAGAGCTGCAGCTACAATGATGGGTTGAAGGCGGTTTTTTGCACTAAAATTGAGAGTATTGAGTGTTAAAAAAGCGATACCAATGGATGTTGGAGTGAATGCCATCGCAAAAACAATTGATTTTATGGTGTCATTTGAAAGATATAGCTCGGTAAAATAAAGTGCCGTAAAGGGTAAAATAACACCGGCAACAGCAATTTTCCACCCTTTTTTAATCCCTTCAGTAAAGCTTTTAAGATTCTCTTCTAAACCGAGGTAAAAAAATAAAAATATAGTTCCGATAAATGCAAAAATTTCGATAGCAGCAGATGCGGGGGAGAGTAGATGAAGATTTACTGCTGCTAGCCCCCCTATGAGATAAAAGAGAACATCGGCAATTCCCGTTTTTTTCGATGCCCATAAGGAACCTATAATTATAATGAGTAAATAAAGTAAGATAAGGGTGGTAATCATTTCCATCTTGCACTAACCTTTTTTAAGAAATTGTATCTAATCTATCTAACCTTGCCCTTAATAGCGATATTTCAGCCAATATACTATGATTTGAGAGAAGGTGAAATTTGGTACATTTACTCTTTTCCACTATAGTGTAAAAGCTTAGTTAACCATATATTGTTCAATATTCAGAGCTTAAAATTGATAAAAAGGATAAAGTTATGACTACACCAGTAGCGTTAGACGGCATTGATTTGTCAACGCATCCCTTTGGGTGGATGCTTCTTGCGATTTTTGTTATCGGGTATTATTTCATTGCTAGAGAAGACAAATACCATCTTGATAAATCCAAACCGGCCTTGTTTATCGGAACGTTGATGTTTATTCTCATTGGAGGATTTTATGCGTTTTATGGTCTCAATTTTATACCATTCAAAAGAGAAATCACCCATTTAGTCTATGAAATCGCTGAAATCTTCTTTTTCTTATTTGTTGCCATGACGTTTGTCGAAGCGCTTATCGAGAGAGGAGTCTTTAATGCACTCAAAGGTAAGCTGATCGCCAAAGGTTACAGCTATCGACAACTCTTTTGGATTACCGGATTTTTAGCATTTTTTATCTCACCGATTGCTGACAATCTGACGACTGCCCTTATTCTTTCCACCGTTTTAGTGACGATTGAGCAAAAAAATAAAGCTTTTTTAGTTCCCAGTGCGATCAACGTGGTCGTTGCCGCGAATGCCGGTGGTGCTTGGAGTCCGTTTGGGGATATTACGACTCTCATGGCATGGACAGCCCAAAAAGGGCAATTTACTGATTTTCTTTATCTTTTTCCGGCTGCATTTATCGGATGGATGGTTACGGCTTATCTGCTCGTGCACTATGTTCCTGATTTAGATCCGAATAAAGAGGGTGATCCCGAGATTGCTGAAAAAATTAAGATTCTCAAAGGCGGAAAAGTCATTATCGCTATTGGAATTGCGACGATTGCTATGTCGGTTGTCGCAAAACAGGTGATGCAGTTGCCACCAATGTGGGGGATGCTTTTTGGGCTCTCTGTCTTGCAGTTGTACACGTATCGATTGAAGCAGCGACACAAGCAGGATGTCAATATTTTTAAATCCATCAGTAAAGTTGAAAACAATACCCTTCTTTTCTTTTTTGGTATTTTAGCAGCGGTAGGAGCTTTGTATTTTGCTGGGTTTTTAGGATATATCACACAATTATATGATACATACAATCCGATTTATGTCAATATTGGAATCGGATTCGTATCGGCGATTGTTGATAATGTTCCGGTTATGTCTGCCGTCTTAAAATCAAATCCGGCTATCGATCATTCCCAATGGATGCTGGTGACGTTAACCGCAGGTGTCGGTGGCTCTCTTATCAGTTTTGGGAGTGCAGCAGGTGTCGGCGTGATGGGTAAAATGCATGGTATCTATACGTTTTCTTCACACATGAAATTGGCGTGGACGGTTTTAGTTGGATATGTTGTTTCTATAGCAATTTGGTATGTACAATTTATTATTTTTGGGATTTATTAAACAAGATTAGAATACTATTGCATACTTAAATTTATTCAAATCTTGCACCCAAAGGCTTATTCGTGAAAGATGTCAATATTATCGTACTCGATTTTGGTTCCCAGTACACTCAGCTTATTGCTCGCCGTTTACGCGAAGACAAAGTTTATTGTGAAGTTCTTCCGTATCACACAAAAATCGATGTAATTAAAGCAAAAAATCCAAAAGGTATCATCCTTAGCGGTGGTCCTTCATCGGTTTATAATAAAGATGCTTATACCGTTGATCAAGGTGTTTATGCTCTTGGTATTCCTGTTTTGGGTATTTGTTATGGGATGCAGCGTATTGCTGTCGACTTTGGCGGTTCAGTGATTCGAAGTGATCATCATGAATACGGTAAAGCTGAGCTTACAATCGATATGACACAACAGTCACCTTTATTCGCACATTGTGAAGATGAGCGTGCTGTATGGATGAGCCATTCGGATAAAGTGGATGTTCTCCCTGAAGGCTTTGTTCCTATTGCCTATTCACCAAATTCTCCGTATGCAGCTATCGCTGATGAAGCGCGACAAGTATATGCAATGCAGTATCACCCAGAAGTGAACCATTCTGAAGAGGGGTATTTGATGCTCCGTAACTTTGCCCGTACCATTTGCGGTATTACGGACAAATGGGATATGGGTCATTTCCTCAAAGAACAAATTGTCAAAATTCGTGCGCAAGTGGGTGAGGGGAAAGTCCTTTGTGCTCTTAGCGGCGGTGTTGATTCCTCTGTTGTTGCGGCACTTTTGTACGAAGCAATCGGTAATCAGTTGATTCCTGTATTTGTTGATAATGGTCTTTTGCGTAAAGGTGAACGTGAATCAGTCGAAAACATCTTTAAAGTTCACCTCAAAGTTCCTCTCGTAGTTGCTGATGCATCAGAGAATTTTTTGGGCAAGCTCGTAGGGGTTACTGATCCTGAGACGAAGCGTAAAATCATCGGGCATACGTTTATCGAAGTATTTGAACAAGAAGCTAAAAAACACGATGGCATCAAATTCTTGGCACAGGGTACATTGTATCCGGACGTTATCGAGTCGGTTTCCGTCAATGGCCCATCTGTGACTATTAAATCGCATCACAACGTTGGCGGTCTTCCTGATTGGATGGATTTTGAGCTTATTGAGCCATTACGTGATTTGTTCAAAGATGAAGTCCGTAAACTCGGACTTGAGCTTGGACTTCCTGATTATTTGGTTAATCGCCATCCGTTCCCTGGACCTGGTTTGGGTATTCGTATCATGGGTGAAGTCAACAAAGACGATTTGTATATCCTTCGCGAAGCCGATGCGATTTTACTTGAAGAGCTAAAAGCGAGCGGATATTACAGCAAAACATGGCAGGCATTTGCAGTACTGCTTAATGTCAAAAGTGTTGGAGTTATGGGGGACAACCGTACGTATGATAACACCGTGTGTGTTCGTGTCGTCGAAGCAGTAGATGGTATGACAGCCACCTTTGCTCATCTTCCACACACACTGCTAGAGCGTATCAGCCGTCGTATTATCAATGAAGTCAATGGCATCAATCGTGTTGTTTATGATATCAGCTCCAAGCCTCCTGCTACTATCGAGTGGGAATAAGGGGTACGCGTTTGCGCCCCATCTATCTCATCTCTAAAACTTCATCCCATCAGAAGATGGGAGTCATTCATATTCCTATTCTCTCCATCCATTTTTTAACGCCTGATATTGATTTTGATCTCTATGATGGGATTATTGTTACGTCTAAACAAGGGGCTCTTGCGCTTAATCATTATTCGGTCAATTGGGAAAAACTTCAGGTTGTCTGTGTAGGTGAATCAACGGCAGAGGGAATGAAGCATCTGGGTGCCGTTCATATTGAAAGTGCAGCTGGATATGGTGAAACTATTTTTAATGTGCTGCGACAATACAAAGGAAAATGGCTCTACTGTCGTCCTAAAATGATTGCGTCTTCATGGCCGCAACGTGCTCGTGAAGCTGGTTTGATACTCGATGAGGTGATTATCTATGAGACAACGTGCAATGAAGCCATGGAGAAGAAAGAGCTTAAGGATAATGGCGTGCTGATTTTTACCTCTCCATCGAGTATTGAATGTTTTTTGCAAAAATATCTTTTTAAATCTACGCACGACATTGTAGTTATTGGAAAAACGACACAAAATGCTTTGCCATTGGGGATTAAGTCAACTCTTAGTGAGACAACAAGCGTAGAATCATGTGTAGAAAAAGCACGAGAATTAAGCTTTTTGAGGTTATAATTATTAACTCTGGGCGCAGCGAGTAACCGCAATATGAGGGTTCTACATATACAACTAGTCACATCCGTAGACGTTTCGGTGTGTCGGTGGTCTTGTTTGAGCGTGTAAACGTGAGAGATTGCCGCCGGAAGAAACGCTCGATGTGGCGCAATTACAGCTTTGAAGAACCAAAGCTACTGCGAAACGCCCGCCTGGGCTTTTACTTTTGATTTGACGATAGAGGAACGTGTCCCTCCATCTACGCTAGCCGCTTGGGCTACTAAAGCTGACTTCTAACGAAGCAGATTTAAAATTTACTTTATTTAAAAATCCATTGGGGCTTTTAGATGAGAGAATCAACTATTTTTTTGGGGTAATATATGAATATAATGATAATCGGTAGCGGTGGACGAGAATTTTCGATTGGGAGAGTTTTAAAGCAAGACCCTGAGGTTACCAATCTCTATTTCACTCCAGGAAATGGCGCAACCACGATGTTGGGTGAAAATGTTGCCATAAAAGATTATGAAGAATTGGCGCAATTTGCCGTGGACAATGCGATTGATTTAACCATCGTAGGTCCTGAAGGTCCGTTGACCGATGGGGTTGTAGACATTTTCAAAGCACGAGGTTTAGTCATTTTTGGTCCTTCAAAAGCTGCTGCACAACTCGAGGGTTCAAAAGTTTACATGAAAAACTTTTTGGCTAAATACAATATTCCAACTGCGCGTTACATCGAAACGGCTCATATTGGTGATGCGTTTAAATTTATCGAATCTTTGAGTGCTCCAATTGTCGTTAAAGCGGACGGCTTGTGTGCGGGCAAGGGTGTCATCATTGCAATGAGTCATGATGAAGCAAAAGTAGCAGTATCGGAAATGTTGAGTGGAAAATCATTCGGAGATGCAGGTTTACGTGTTATTATCGAAGAATTTTTAGACGGTTATGAGCTCTCAATGTTTGCTTTGTGTGATGGAAAAGACTTTATTCTTCTCCCTGCTGCGCAAGATCATAAACGTCTATTGGATGGCGATGAAGGTCCAAATACGGGTGGAATGGGAGCTTATGCACCTACCCCGCTTGTGGATGAGATTATTTATGAAAAAGTAAAAGAACGGGTAATCCGTCCAACATTGTTGGGAATGCAAGAAGAGGGAGCTCCTTTTGAGGGAGTTCTTTTTATTGGCATCATGGTTGTTAATGGTGAGCCTATAACCTTAGAGTTTAATGTTCGTTTTGGGGATCCTGAGTGTGAGATTCTGATGCCATTGCTCAAAACTCCTGCTCGTGAACTTTTTTATAAAGCGGCAACCAAACAGCTGGATACGCTTAACGTCGAGTTTCACGATAAATATGCCGTCGGTGTAGTGATGGCAAGTAAAAATTATCCTTTTGACAACTCGGTTCCTGCTGAAATCGTTGTGGATGAGATTCATCATGATGAGATTGCTCAAAACACCCATATAGCCTATGCAGGTGTGAGCGAAGAAGACGGAAAACTCTATGCTAATGGCGGACGAGTGTTGGTGTGTGTCGGTGTGGGTGAGAGTATTAAAGAAGCACGAGACCGTGCCTATATGCTTTGTGGGCAAGTGCATTTTGCGGGTAAAAAACTTCGTACTGATATCGCGTATCAAGCATTGCGTTAATGAATAACGAAATCGAAACTCTTATTTCACGAGAAAAGCTCCAGCTTGCAAGTATTCGTTCTCGTGTGGCAGCATTTGGAATTGATGAGCTTTTACTTTCGATCATTTTGTTTGTTATTTTGTGGGATTCGATTTCGGCCGCTGCAAGCGTAGAAGCAATGATTGAAGTCATTAACACCTTTATTCTAGAATACATGATGATCAAAATACTCTATCAAACTTTTTTTACCATGCAGTATGGCGCTACATTGGGAAAAATCGTGATGAAAATACGAATTGTTGAGATTAAAACACTTTCAAATCCAGGTTTTTTGAGTGCATTTAATCGGAGTGTTTTTAGAATTGTGAGTGAAATTCTTTTTTATCTGGGTTTTGCTTGGGCCTTTTTTGATCCTTATCGTAGATCATGGCATGATCTTAGTGCGCGAACTTTGGTTATTGATGCATAAGATCTTGCTGCTTAGCATCGTAAGTGCAAGCATATTGCTCGGCGGGGAACGCATTGAGATTATTGCTTCTCAAGTGGATGCAAACGGTTCAATTGTCCATTCAACTTCCCATCCCACACTTGTCTATCAAGATCAGATTTTAAGCGCTGAAACGATGACTTATGATCGTAACAGCAGTGTCGTAGAAGCTTTTGGCCATGTTAACGCCTTTAAAGCGGGGCAATATCATGCAATCAGTGACTATTCACGATTAAATTTGAATGAAGATACCCGTTACTCGAAGCCTTATTATGCACTTGATACTGCAACTGGTGTTTGGATGAGTACGGATGAGGCAACAGGATGTCAAAATGATATTGACTTAGCCAATGGAATGGTATCGGGCTGCAATTCCGCTGATCCTCTTTGGACAATCCATTTTAGCAGTGCAGATTACAACACGGAAAATATGTGGGTTAATATTTACAATGCCTTGCTGTACATCGATGATGTTCCCATTATGTATTTACCGTACTTTGGATACCCAACCGATAAAACACGCCGAAGCGGATTATTGATGCCTTCTTTTGGACTTTCCAGTGCTGAAGGGTTTTATTACCAACAACCTGTTTATTGGGCCCCTAGCAACTGGTTTGATGCCGATTTCCGACCTCAGATACGGACATCACGCGGTTCTGGAATCTATACGGATATGCGGTTCGTTGATAGTGCTTCGTCAAAAGGTTCTATCAGGCTTGGATATTTTAAAGAGCAAGCGGATTACGCCAAAGAATATGATTTGGCGCATGATCAACATTATGGATTTGCCGTTGATTATCGCAATAATGATTTTTTAAAAAATTGGTTTGGTGTTGATCTGGAAGGTGAGTCAGGGTTGTATGTCAATGGTAAGTGGATGAATGACGTTGATTATCTAAATCTACAGCAAAGTGACCAAACGCAAAATGTGACATCCAACCAAGTCTTTTCTCGTATCAATGGATATTACAGCAGTGAAGATAATTATGCAGGAGCTTATTTTAAGCACTACCAATATTTAAATCCAGAGATCGATAATGCTCAAACGCTTCAAACTTTACCAACGCTTCAATACCACCGATATTTGGAGACTTTTTTTGGTGATCATCTTTTGGCGAGCGGCGATGCACAGGCGAGTAATTTCTATCGTCCTGATGGTAAGCGAGCAGTTCAGACGGATATTAATATTCCTGTGACATTGCAAACGAGTTTGTTTGATGAGTATTTGGATCTAAGCTATACCGCTAATGCAGCGACACGGGCAATCCGATTTTATGGTAATACTTTAACCAATACACCGGATAAGGAAAGTGATTACCCATCGGGATACTACGCACAGCTTGACCATACACTGTCATTGGGAGCAACATTGGTACGCCCGTATGAAACGATAACTCATGTTATTGCCCCGAATATTAGTTACACGAAAGCCGGGACACGTCTTTACAGCGGATACTATGAAGATCGACACGGGCAATGCAGTTCTGCCAACTATCCGTGTGAATTTTATACATTAAATGAGCCGAAGGACGGTCTTTCATTGGGTCTGAACAATTTTTTGTTTGAAGATGGACAACAATGGCTCGTAGATAGACTGACTCAAACCTTTAGTTATGATGATACGGGAAGCTATTATGGAGAGTTGCAAAACGAGTTGGAATGGAAAATTACCAAAGCAATTTCATATTATAATCAAACGTCCTATAATCATGACCGTGATCGTGTGACGAAAGAACAAAATACCCTTCGCTATAATGACAGTATCATAAACGGGAGCGTTAGTAATTATTATACGGATCAGCTTGGTAAAATTCCACAGTACGCATCGTATTGGACTGCTGACTTGGCGTATCAATATAATCGATATACTAAAGTTTTTGGTCAGGTCGCATACGATTATCATGAAGCTTTATTAAAGCGGAGTGAAATTGGATTTTTATACACACAGCGTTGTTTGGATTTTGGTTTAAAATTTGTTCAAAATCGTAGACCGATTTTGACTAATACAACGGGAAGTAATTCGGTGGATGATTCTTATATTTTTATTACTGTTATATTAAAACCATTAGGCGGATCTGAATTTAACTATAAACTTACCAAAAATTAATGAGGGCAAGATGAAACTAGAAGCAAAAATCGGATTGTTTGTGGCAGTAGCTCTTGGAGCACTTTTGTTGCTATCAACACAAGTAACATCACTCGGAAAATGGGGTCAAAAGGGTTATCCTGTTGAAGCGTATGTCGAAGATGCTTCGGGAATAGAGAAGCAAACGCATGTGGCAATGAATGGTGTTGTTATTGGTGAAGTGCAAGATATTACGATTGAGGGGAAGCGTGTACGGCTAACTTTGATGATTAATGACGGTGTTAAAATTCCGGATGATTCATCGGTTATTGTGGCACAAGAATCGTTACTGGGGTCCAAGGTTTTGAATATTGTAGTTGGTGATTCTACTTCAAATCTTAAAGCAGGCGGTGGACTAGAACAATCAAAGCGGTATGCTTCGTTCGATCAAACCAGTGATTCGGTCAATGCCGCGGCTAAAGAGCTTGAATTGCTAATGCATGATTTCCGTTCAACGCTTGACGAAGAGCACCGTAAAGCCATTCAAGATGCCATTATCGCATTTAGAGATGTTGGTGTTAACCTTAACGGAGTCGTTATCGACAACCGTGAGGAATTACATGCAGCAATTAGTAATTTTAGAGCCATGAGCGCAGGATTTACCCAAACTGCTGATACCGTTAATAAAGACCTTCCAGCCATTATGGCTCGTATCGATTCTTTATCAACACGCATGGATAATATTAGCGGTGCATTGGAACACACACTTCCAGAAGCAGTGACCAAGTTTGTGGGTATTGAAGACAATGTAAGTACGATTTTAGCTGAAAACCGTGCAGGTTTAAAAACAACCATAGACTCCGCCGGTACTTTTTTCAAAAGTGCTGAAATTGCATTTGATAAAGTAGATACGCTTCTCTCTACGTTTACCACAAGCGAACTTCAAGTGGCGATTCATACGGACTATATGATGAAAGATGCATACGCTAAAACTTATTTAGGGGTTACGTATCTCCCTAATCCAGAGACCTATTATATGTTGGATTTGGTCAGTACGGACGATTATTCACAATACCCTGACTATCAGCCTGGTCCAAATAAAAAAGGTGTGACATTAGTTTCAGCACAGTATGGAAAACGTTTTGACAATACGTTGTTACGTTTTGGTGCTATTGAGTCAACGGGCGGTATTGGGGTTGATTATTTTATGAATCATGACAAAATTAAATTTTCAGGTGAAGCGTTTGATTGGAATGCGGTGAATGATATACGAGGGACGAATCCTCATTTAAAAGCACAGGCGCGCTATCAAATACTAAAGCACATGGAATTGTACGGAGGATGGGATAACTTTCTTAACTCTGCATCTCAAAATTTCTTTTTTGGGTTAGGTCTTCGTTTTATCGACAACGATCTTAAATATTTATCGGGCGCAAGTTCGTTAGCAAAATAAAACATTTTAATCTTTAAGGAAATACATGAAATATGATATTACATTAGCACTGACTAACAAAGAAGAGTCGTATGCGCTTAACCAAGTAGCGGCACAAGCCAATGGAGCGGTATGGCTCAAATCAGGAAATACCGTTATTTTGGCAACGGTAGTTGTCGATGAGACTGATTTTGTGGATGAAGATTTCCTCCCATTGACGGTTCAATATTTAGAAAAAAGTTACGCAGCAGGAAAGTTTCCGGGTGGATTTATCAAACGTGAAACCAAACCAAGCGATTTTGAAGCACTTACGTCTCGTATCGTAGATCGCTCGTTACGCCCTTTATTTCCAAAAGGATTTGCCAACCCGATTCAAATTTCTATTTTGGTTTTGAGCAGCGACAATGAATCCGATTTGCAGGTATTGGCTCTTAATGCAGCATCAGCAGCGTTATATGTTTCTGATATTGATATTTTTACCTCGGTAAGTGCTGTGCGTATTGGTAAAATTGATGGAGAAATTATTGTCAATCCGACTTTATCGCAGTTAAAACAAAGTACCTTAGATTTGTATCTTGCCGGCAGCCGTGATGATATGCTGATGATCGAGATGCAAGCCAACGGAAGTGATGAGGTTATGATTCTTGATATGGGCGGTATAGAACCTTTTATTGATCCTGTTCTTACGAATCAAACATTATTAAAGCGTCAAAGCAACGCGATGGCAGAAGATGAGCTGATCGAAGTATTGGCGTTAGCACAGGCCGAGCTCAAAACAGCGAATACTGCTTACGAGCACGCCTTTAAACCACTTGCTAAATTTGCATTTGAATTAAAATACGTTGTGAGTGAAATCGATGCAACGATGTCTGAGTATGTACGTTCGACTCATACGGATGATTTGAAACGCGGTATCGCGGCAATGGCAAAAACAGAGCGTTCAAAAGCTCTTCGAACTATCCGTAAAACCATTATGGTTGAAAAGCCGGAGTGGAATGAGCATGAGTTGAAAAAAGCGATAGAGCAGGTGAAACGCTCGATGGTACGTGCTCAGATCTTGGATGAAAAAGTTCGTGCTGACGGACGTGCTCTGACTGAAGTTCGCCCTATTACGATTGAGACTAATATTTTACCAAGTGCTCATGCTTCGGCACTGTTCACTCGCGGACAAACGCAAGCATTGGTGATATTGACCCTTGGCGGTGCTAAAGATGCTCAAATGTACGAGGGACTTACCGACAGTGGGACACAAAATGATGCCTTTATGGTTCATTACAACTTCCCAGGGTTTAGTGTTGGAGAGCCATCTCCGATAGGAGCGCCTCGACGTCGTGAACTGGGTCATGGAAATCTTGCTAAACGTGCACTTGAAGGTTCTACTGTACGTAATGGTCAAACGATCCGTTTGGTATCAGAGATTTTAGAGTCCAATGGTTCATCCTCAATGGCAACCGTATGTGGTGGCTACATGGCACTGCGTGCAGGAGATATCGAAGTGTGTGAGCCTATTGCCGGCGTTGCAATGGGTATGGTTCAAGAGGGAGATCGTCACGCTATTTTGAGTGATATTATGGGATTAGAAGACCATGACGGTGATTTGGATTTTAAAGTAACGGGCTCTAAGTTTGGTATTACAGCAATGCAAATGGACATTAAACTGGGTGGAATAGCATTGGATATTTTACGTGAAGCCCTTTATCAAGCTAAAGAGGCGCGAGCTCATATCATTGATATTATGATCGATGCAGAAAAAAGTATTGAACTGAACGAAGGGACATTGCCAAGTACAGAATTGTTCCATATTGACCCAAGTTTTATCGGTGATATTATTGGACAAGCAGGTAAAACCATTCGTGAGATTATCGAAAAGTTTGACGTGGCTATCGATATCGATAAGAAAAAAGGATCGGTTAAGCTTACAGGTAAAAATCGTGATGGGATCAAAGGCGCACGCGATCATATCGAAGGTATTGTAAGCGGAATAGAGTCAACCCCTAAAGTCGAATACAAAGTAGGCGATGTCGTTAACGGAAAAGTGAAAAAAATTGTGGATTTTGGAGCATTTATCGAGCTTCCAGGCGGGATTGACGGCCTTATGCACATCTCCAAAATTTCAGATGAGCGTGTTGAACGCGTCTGCGACGTGTTTAAAGAGGGGGATGAATTGATGGTAGAAATCGTCGAATTCAAAGGAAATAAGATAGGACTAGGGCGAGCTAAGTAATTTTTAATGTTATGCACCAAAACGAATGTATCCGTTTTGGTGGCAGGGACAAATGTCCCTTGCATCCCCCTAAAGCTACAAAAAACGATGTTTTTTGAGAATTTTTATAACTCTAAAAATAAAAAACATTCTATTCAGTAACCTTTTAGCTCTTTAGTTTTACAATGCCGTCCACAAAGTGATAAGTAGGGACACTATCCGAACAGACTTTGATATTAATTTCGGAGATAACCTATGAAAAAAGTTCTTTTTCTTATGATCGCTCTTGTTGCTGCAGCATTCGGTGCTGATGAAGCAGTAGCTGTTGTTGAAGCAGCTGTTGATGCTGCACCTGCTGTTGCAGCTGCAACTGGAGACGTTGCTAACCAAACATTGAAAGCGTATTCTATGATCGCTGCTGGTGTTGGTCTTGGTTTAGCTGCTCTTGGTGGAGCTATCGGTATGGGTAGCACTGCTGCTGCAACTATCGCTGGTACTGCACGTAACCCAGGTCTTGGTGGAAAATTGATGACAACTATGTTCATCGCTCTTGCTATGATCGAAGCACAAGTTATTTATACACTAGTAATCGCTCTTATCGCGCTTTACGCAAATCCTTATTTAGTAGCGTAAGTTACTCAATAAACCTCAGATTAGCTTCGGCTAATCACCTTTTTTCTGCGGACGTGGTGGAATGGTAGACACGCTACCTTGAGGTGGTAGTGCCAACAGGTGTGGGGGTTCAAATCCCCCCGTCCGCACCAACTTTTTTCTTCAATTACTTTCAAAACTTTTACTTTTTTCTTTATACTCTTATCATTTCAATCAAATTTAGACACATAATCATGTATAATCCATCACTTTAGTTGAGGATATTTTATGTTATTGAGTAATCTTGTCGTCTATACAAATGACCATTTGAGTGTTGACGCGTCATTAGGTGATGCGATTGAACGAATGGAACAAGAACAAGAGAGTCATATCGTATTATTAGACGGCTCCATCGCGATAGGAATTTTGACCCTTAAAAATATTATAGAGCTATATGCGTCAGGGATACAGCGAGAGAGCAAGGCAATTGAATTTGCTACATATCCTATCATAGCCATTCATAATGACCGTCCTCTGGATATGGCAGTTGAAATGATGATCGATTATGAAATACGCCGCATTGTGTTGATTGATGAAAATGATCATTATATCGGTACGCTTACCCAAAATGATATTCTTCGCTACTATGAAAACAACCTTCATTCTACTAATGAAATATCTCAGTGTCTTCACGGGCGAAACCGTGCAATAGTGATAAACGATAATGCTACGATCGAAGAAGCGATTCGTCTCATGAGGCATGAGCATCGCGATGTATTGCTGGTGATGGGTCAGACTAAAACACTTGGAGTTGTGACCGAAAAAGATATATTAGGATTTGTGTATCAAAATCTTCCAAGCAGTGAGTTGATTTCGACGTGTATGCATACGTCCATTATCAGTGCCGGAGCGGATGAGAAGATACTCAATGCTATTGAAATGATGAGAGAGAAAAAAATCCATCATTTAGTAGTCTATCGGGAAGAAGACATTTATATTTTGAATGAAAAAGACTTACTTTTAAGTTATACCACTTCACTCGAAGTGACGCTTGAAGCTAAGCTTCGTGATGCTCGGGCGACGTATAATCTTCTGGGGATTGCTTTTTGTGAGATAGTTGATTTGGGAGAAATACAAATTATCAAGTGGCTAAATGCGGAAGCAATGTTGAACTTTCAAGTCAAAATAGATGATAGTGTATCACGCATGCTTGGATCTGAAAATTGGAATCGTATCATGGATTCGTTTAGAGTAAATCGAGGTGTTGAACATGAACGAATCGAGGTAAAAGGACGGATCTATGAGCTAACGCTTATGGAAGCTGAAGTAAATAGCAAATCAATCTTGAAGCTTTTTTTGAATGATATTAGTGATTTGGTACGCCTGAATGAAGAACTTTCTATGTCATTGACGCATACGATAGAGCTGGAAAAAGAAAAAAGCAAACTTTATTTGGATGTTACATCGGTACTATGTCTGGCATTGGACGGAGAGGGAACGATAGTGCTTCTAAATCCTAAAGGATGTGAGATACTGGGGGTAACGAAAGAGGAAGCTATTGGAAAAAATTGGTTCAATACCTTTGTGGCGAAGGAAGAAATACTACAAACCAAAACATTTTTTACCGACATCATAGAGGGAAAAAAAGAGATAGTAGAATACTATGAAAATTCGGTATGTACAGCCAGTGGTGAAACGCGTATGATTGCATGGCACAATGCACTTCTGAGAGATTCTAACGGAGTAATTACCGGAACGTTTTCATCCGGTGAAGACATTACAAAAATTCAAGAGTCAGAGAAAGAACTTGATCGAATAGCCCATTATGATACGCTCACTGAATTGCCAAATCGTCTGCTTTTGAGTGCAAGACTTGAACATTCTCTACAGCGGGCCCAGCGTGAAAAAACAAAGCTTATTTTGTTGTATGTGGATATTGATAATTTTAAAGACATTAATGAATCGTATGGGTACAGTATAGGAGATTTTCTTATTAAACAAGTAGCTTCCAAGCTGGCTGGGTTGATACGTCGTGATGATACGATTAGTCGCATTGGCGGAGATGAGTTTGTTTTTCTTCTCGAAAAGATTCAAAAAACGACTGAATGCGAACGTACTTTAGAAAAGATAATGGAATTTTTTAAAGCACCGATTGATACGCCTGTCGGGGCACTAAAACTGAGTGTCAGTATTGGAATTTCTCTCTATCCAGACGATGCTGAGAGTGGCGAAACATTGTTGAAAAATGCTGATATCGCGCTGCATCAAGCAAAAGAGATGGGTAAAAATAATTATTGTTTTTTTACACATGAGATGAGTGTACGGTTGCTAGAGCGGGTATTAATGGAAAGGGAGCTGCGTCGTGCGATAGAGGAGAAGGAGTTTGTTGTTTACTATCAGCCTCAAGTGGATCTTTTAACGGGAGCTGTTTGCGGAGCGGAAGCATTGGTACGATGGCAGCACCCAACATTGGGAATCGTTGCCCCAGATGTATTTATTCCTCTTGCAGAGAGCAGTAATCTCATTATTCCCATAGGTGAAGACGTGTTGCTGCAATCGTGCAAAGCGGTAAAAAAGTGGAAGGAAGAGGGTCTTTTTCCGGGAAGAATATCCGTCAATGTATCGGGGAAGCAGTTTAAACTTCCGGATACAGTAGAGACGATTCTTCGAATTATAAATGAGAGTATGCTTGAGCCCCAATACGTTGAATTAGAGATCACGGAAAGCGTGTTGATGAGCAATCCAATCGTGTTAGGTGAGAAGCTTATTGCCTTAAAAGCGTTAGATATTGAGATCGCGATTGATGATTTTGGTACAGGTTATTCGAGTTTGAGCTATCTTAAAACATTTCCGATTGATAAGCTTAAAATCGATCAGTCTTTTGTAAGTGGGCTTCCTGAAAATGAGCAAGACAGTGCGATTGTCAAAGCAATTATTGCTATGGCGGACGTTTTTGGATTTACCACTATTGCTGAGGGTATTGAAGAAGATGCTCAGGCAAAATTTTTAAAAGAGACAGGATGCATGCAAGGGCAGGGATATATGTACGCCCGCCCGCTTGATGAAAAAGCGTTTCAAATATTTTTAGAACGCCATCGGAACATGTCCCGATAGCTTCGCTAGCCGCTTGGGCTCATGTAGCATTAGCGGAAAGCCTAACGAAGTGCAGGCAAACGCTTGCCTCTGTCGAGGCAGAAGTTTATAAGATATCTCTCTCATAATGACGACGTAGCCATGCATCCAATGGGTACATAATGCGATAAAGTATTGGAACGATGAACAATGCAAGCAGTGTCGAACTGATAAGTCCTCCGATGATGGCAATCGCCATAGGGGCATTGCTTTCATGACCTGCGCCACCGGCAAGGGCGAGGGGAAGCATGGCAAAGATCATGGCAAATGTGGTCATCAGAATAGGGCGCAGGCGTTTTTCTCCTGCTTCCAAGAGTGCTTCATTGACCGATTTTCCATTCTTGATCGCGGTATTGGCAAAATCGACGACTAAAATGGCATTTTTACCTACCATCCCAAGTAACAAAATAATCCCGATCATGACAAAGATACTAAAAGGGTTCCCTGTGAGATACAGAGCAAGGATAACACCCGTAAAACTCAGTGGCATAGCAACCATGATGATAAGAGGCTGAATAAGTGATTCATAGAGTGCGGCAAGGATGAGATAGATCAAAATGACTGCCAAGCCTACCGTAAATCCAAATGCCGAAATCGTCTCTTGCATCCGTTCAATGTCTCCTGTATATCGATAGTGGTATCCTTCACCTAATAGGGCAGGAAGTTTCGAATCGATCATAGTGACGATGGAATCCAACGGCGCACCGTCAAGGTTTGAGGTGACTAAAATTTTGCGCTCACGATCAAAGCGGTTGATGGATGCTGTTCCTTGAGTTGTTTCAAGATTAACCAGACCGTCAAGCGAGATCAATTCACCTGTAGAACTGGGGATTTGTATCTTTTTGAGATCGTCGACGGTTTTGCGGTATTGATCTGCATTTCGAAGTGTTATATCGAATTGGCGACCTTCCTGCTCAAAATTTGAGATGGCGCTGTCGCTGGAATAGGAGGCATTAATGGCATTGGAAATCGCCTGAGCGGTAATGCCAAGACGTTGAGCACTTTCTCGATTAATGGTGATACGAACTTCCGGTTTTCCTGGTTCAAAATCGCTGTCATTGTCGGTCGTACCGTTGCTGTCTTTTAACAATTTCATCAGTGCGGCTGATTTGGTTTCCAGAACTTTGAGATCCGCCCCCGTGAGGACGACCTGGATTGGGGCATTGCTCTCACCCGTATCGATAGGGGGGACATCTTCGACACTGATGATGAGATGAGAATAAATTTTGAATGTATCGCGATAGGATGCGATAATAGCTTCAAGCCCTTCGCGTTGTTCAACTGGAAGCAGTTTGGCATAAATCATCGCTTTGTGGGCTTCTTTCGCCGGATTGTAGCCGATGGTTAAGACGACTGTCTCGATTCGTTTGTCTTTTTGTAACGTGCTTACCAGCGGTGCCATCTCTTTTTTCATGGCTTCGAGTGATATTCCTACCGGTGCTTTGACCATGACACGCATTTCAGACATGTCTTCCATCGGGACAAAGGTTCCTCCTACTTTTCCTGCGAGAGAAAAAGAGAAAAGTAGCACCGCAAGGACAACGATAAGCGTTGTGATTTTGAAACGGAGTAAAAAGGCTAAAAGTTTTCGGTATGCTTGATCTACTTTTTGAAATATCGGTTCCGTTTTTTCCCAAAAAGCATTTTCTTTACCGCTGAGAAGCCGTGCTCCTAGGGTAGGGATAAACATGATGGCGACAAAATAGGAGATAAGAACTCCCGATGCTACCGTCATGGCAAACGAGTTAAAGAATTTTCCGACAATTCCTCCCATGAAAGCGACGGGGACAAACACCGCAAGCAACATCGCCGAAATCGCTAAAACTGAAAAAGCGACCTCTTTTACCCCTTCAAAAGAAGCTTGGAACGGCTCCATCCCTGACTCCATTTTTTTAGAAATGTTTTCGATGATGACAATCGCATCATCGATAAAGATCCCGATAGCAAGGGTCAAACCAATGAGAGTAAGCCGGTTTAGATCATAGCCCAGTGCATCTATGAGGGCAAAGGTTCCGATGATCGAGGTTGGAATAGCAAGGGCAGAGATGAGGGTTGCCGTGAGATTACGTAAAAAGAAAAAGACGATGAGCACCGCTAAAAATGCACCGAAGAGGAGGTCGAATTTTACGTTATCGATATTGACGAGAATTTTATCCGATTGATCTTCGACGAGCTGTAATGTGTGATTTTTAGATGCCAGTATAACCAGCTCAGGCATCACTTTTTTGACTCCTTTGATCACTTCTAAATCGTTAGCACCTGAAATTTTTTGTATTTCCAGCAGTACACCTTCATGTCCATTGTACGCGGAGTAGCTTTTCGCATCTTTGAGGCCGTCTTCGACACGGGCAACATCTTCCAGTCGTAATCCCGGAGCAATGAGGAGCTTTTTGAGATCATCGATACTTGTGGCATCACTTCGGGTTTTAAGAACCAGTTCATTTTTATCCGAAATAAGTTTTCCACCGCCAGAGCGGACATTTTCACGTGCAATAAGACGTTGAAGCTCAGCAGAGGAGATGCTGTATTTGTTGAGGAGGTATGGGTCGGTAAAGATACGGATTTCACGATCACGATATCCTACGATCTTAACATTGGCAACACCTTCAATGCGTTGTAGCTTCGGTTTGATTTTTTCATCGGCTAAACGCATCAAAGCAACGGTATCCCCTGTTTTGGTACTCACAAACAGTTTGATAGAAGCAGCACCTGAAACACTTACTTTTTGGACAATAGGAGATTCAATATCACTGTCAAGATTGATGGTTCCTACTTTATCGCGAACATCGTTGGCTGCTTCTTCGATGTCTTTTGTGAGCTCAAACTGAACGGTAACGACGCTTAATCCTTCATAGCTTGTGGAGATAAGTTTGTCGATTCCATCGATTCCGGAAACGGCTTCTTCGATTTTATCGGTGACTTTGGATTCTACAGTTTCAGGATCGGCACCCGGATACGAGGTTTGTATCGTGACAATCGGAAAATCGATATTCGGGAAGAGGGCAACGGGCATAGCACGAAAAGAAATAAGCCCAAAAACGATAAAGCTCATCACGAGCATTAATGTCGTTATGGGGCGGTTGATGGCAAATTTATACATTTTTATTCCTTGCTAATTCTTCATCTTTAAGAGTTGATACTTGTCATACCCGTGAAAACGGGAATGACGGGATAAAAGTAGATGCTATTAGAGCTGGTTTCCAATTATATACGCTTCACCAAAAAGCCCTGGAGCGATTTTTGAGGCGAGCACTTCGGCGGTTGCTTTACGAGTTTTTGGATCGATGGTCGGATAGAGCTTGCTAATACGTCCGTTACGCCATTGGTTTTCTCCGTCAATACGATAGCGAACGGAAGAGCCTTTTTTCACACGGGAGAGATATTTTTCATCGAAACGAACCAAGAGTTTGACATCGGGGGAGCTAATGAGTTTAAACAGAGGTCCTCCGCCGACACCATCGCCCAGTTCAATGTTACGTTCGGAAATGACACCGTTAAACGGAGCACGAAGACGTGTTTTTTCAACAAGGGTGCTTTGGTAGCGTAGCTGTGCTTTGGCTTCCCCGAGTGCTGCGGAGGATTTACGATAGGTGAGGGTATTTTGATCCATAAGTTCAGCGTCAATCACACTTTCGACTTTTTTGTACCGATCGTAGGTTTGTTTTGCAAACTGCTCTTCGACTTGTGCTTTTTTAAGACTCTCTTTGGCTAACTCAACGCTTGCGGTAAGATTATCATTGTCTATTTCGAGGAGAATATCCCCTTTTTTGACATAACTTCCGACATCGACACGCAGTGTTTTGACAACACCGGAAGTAGTGAGTGCCAGATTGGCTTCTTTGGCGGCAACAACATCAAACGTTGCATAAATCTCTTCGCCCATCAAGGAAGTGATAAGGAGAAAAAAAGAGAACAGATATTTCATTGTACAAACTCCTTCGGGTCTAATCCCGCATAATAGTAATAGGTTGCATAGGCATAATTGAGAGAACGCTTAGCACGGCTGAGCTGATTGGTGGAGTTCGTAAGAGAGCAAAGGGCATCGAGGTAGGTGACGTAATCGACAATGCGTGCTTCGTATTTTTGTTTGACCGCTTCAAAGGTTTTTTGTGAAGCATCAAAAGAGCTTTGAGCTGCGGTTATAAGAGAGTGAGAACGGACAATGTACCGTTGCGCCATTGCGAGGTTTGTTGCTGATTCTTTGGACGCGTAGGCGAGGTCATTGGTTTGTGCATTGGATTGGGCGATCAGTGCTTGCTTGGTGGTAGACATGATGTTGAAATCGAGCAAATTGACCGTCAGTGAGAGGCTTAGTTTGTTTTGATGACTGACTCTCATGGACGCCATAGGATCATCCACATAATGTGAAAATGTGTATTGATCCGCAAGACTTAGAGTCGGGAGAAATCCCACATCGCTTTGCTGTGCCTGATAGGTGGTAGCATCACGAGAATAGCGTAGAGATTGCAGAAAATCGAGCTCTTTAACGGGTGTGGATTTGGGTTCGATGATGCTGGCAGGGGAAAGTTCGGTAAAAGTGGTATTGGTGATGGTTTCCAAATCAGCTTTTTGACGATCGCTTTGATAGCCTAAATCTTCGAGCTCATACTCCGCATTGGCAAGTTCTGAACGTATCCGCATCAGGGCATCTTCGCTTGCCAGTCCGGCACTTAGAAATTTTTCAAGACGCTTTAGCTGTGCTTGGAGCTGATCTCGGGTCAACGAATAGGTATGAATCTCTTCGAGAGTGTTTTGAAGTTCAAAATAACGTTTTATGACGTTAAGCGAAAGCTCCTTTTTTCCTGCATCGAGGTTGGAATGTGCGGAATTTTTGAGGGATTTAATCTCATCCAATCGATTTTCACGTTTGAACCCATCAAAAAGGACGATTTCTGCCTTCACTCCTGTGTTATAACTTTGGGCGGCATCAAATCCCCCTTTGTTATCGACATAATCACCTTTTCCAAATCCATCAACACGAGGAAGATAGGAGCTTTTGGTAGCTTGATAGTTTAAACCAGCTGCATGGGAACGTTGTTCCAGTGCTGTGATTTTTTCATTGCGTTGAGCGGATTCGATGAGGGAAGAGAGTGAGGTATCGGCATAAAGTGTAAGCGATACCAATAAAAGTAAGGGTAATTTCATTTATTTTTCTTTTCTTTTGCTACAATTGTGACATTATACTACAAGGAACTATCATGGCTTATATTACACAACTAAAACATTTGATTCAAACCGAACTTATCCCCGATGTTGAAGATCATATTGACGAACTGTTTGAAGGAATCGCGTCGGCTAAAGATGCAACCGTGCAAGAGCGTGCAGAACTCGAAGACATGCAAGCGCTTCGTGATGAATACAAAGAGTTGCTCAAAGAGCTCGAAAGCGGTGAGATTGACGAAGAAGAGGCTGAGCAGCTTTATACGGAACTTACGGCTATGCGTGAGGGCGGTGACGAAGATGAGGATGACCTTGGATACGATGAAGAGGAAGAAGAGGACGAAGACGATTACGACGAGTTTGATATTGACAAAGAAGATGACCAGTATTAATGGCTAAATACATCATTTTAGACACCGAAACAACAGGTGCCGGAGAGAATGATCGTGTAATACAGCTTGGCTTTATGGTTTTGGACGGTAAAAACGTTCAGGTTCATAATGACTTATGCTCCAGTCCTGTCCCCATCGGATACGGCGCGATGGAAGTTCACGGTATCACCCCTGATCAAATCGAAGGGAAGCCGTCGTGCGTTGAAACATCCGCATTTAAGGCATTGGAAGTGTTAAATACTCCCGATAACGTGATGATTATTCATAATGCACCGTTTGATTTGGGAATGTTGGCAAAAGAAAATTTTACCTCTAAAATGCGTCTGATCGATACTCTGCGTTGTGCTAAACACCTTTTTGATGAAGAGGAAGCGCATCGGTTACAGTTTTTCCGTTATCGCTTGGAACTGTACAAGCTGGAGCAAGCGGAAGCGGATGCTCTGGGAATCGTTGTTAAAGCGCACGATGCTATCGGTGATGTATTGGTGCTGAAGCTTTTTCTCACGGAACTTCGCAAAAAACTGACTGAACGTTTCGGTAATGTAAATCCCATCGATAAGATGGTTGAGCTGACACAAACCCCAGTATTGATTACCCGTCCCTTAAAGTTCGGTAAACACAAGGGAAAAACTCTCAGCGAGATTGTGATGTCGGATAAAGGGTATCTGTCATGGATGCTCGCCAATATGGAAAATCTTGACGAAGATATGAAGTACAGTATTGCTAAGGTTTTGGAATAAACTTTAGCGCAGTACGTAGCTCAAGGGAACGCTGATCCGAACCGATTTGGAAGGTTTTGGAAACTTAGAGGCGGTTTTTTCAATCAGTGTTCGCGCATCTTCATCCAATAAATCAAACCCTGAACCCTCTATTATTTTAATATCCTCTACGCTTCCATCAGCTCCCAACGTAAACGCAATCCGGACTTCCCCTTGCATTTTTAACTTTTGTGCCATTTTTGGATATTTCAGATTTTGAAGCAATAATCCTCGAATTTCACCTAAATGGGCGTTTAAAAATTCTTTTTCGACATTGACGGGAGGCGGCGGTGCTGGAGGAGCTTTTGGAGCATCGAGCACTTTTGGCGGTGTAACAGGTGCTGGGGTTGCAACAACAGAAGGAGCTTTTGCAATCGTTTGTACTACAGGTATCACGGGACGTGGGACAATAGGTGCCGGCTTGATTGGGGGAGTGAGGGCAGGCTGGATGGGGATATTTTTAGGGACTGGGGCCGGTTCTTGTTGTTTTGGCGGTAAAGGAGTCGGTATGCTTTGTTTTACGGGTACTGCAAATGAAGAGATATGAATTTTTAGAGGTTCAGGCGGTTTTTTTTGGACATACATCGAGACGGCAAAGAAAAAAAGTCCAAGCAATACAGCATGAAGTAAAAGCGATATTCCAAGCGGACGGTTGTTTAAAATCATGGTTGAATTATACCGCTTGGTGCTTTTGGATACCTTGAGAAGAGTCTTTTAGAATGTAGTTTTTGTTGAGGTAGCAATTTCACTCAGGCGATATGCTGCATCGACGTGACCGCTGCGCATCGCTTTTTTCCACCATGCCATGGCAGCCTCTATATTTTTTTCAACACCTTCACCGTAAAAATAGATCATTCCAAGGTAAAACTGCGCTTCACTATCACGACTATAGGCTCCTAGCGGATAAAGAATCGTGTAGGCTTTCTCATAATCTTCAGCATCGTATGCGGCAATACCATCAGCTAATGGGTCTGTCATTGATAATCCTTTAAGTAGTAGTGTTATTATAGCAATACCCCCTATTTTTTACTCTGACAGATTATAATATGCGGATGAACTATGAAAAATATTCAGGAAAATCGGTATTACTGTTAGGTAAAACCCGCTCGCTAAATAGTGTGGAGTTTGAGACGTTGGCGAAACTGCACGCTATGAATGTGGTTAAGAGTTTTGATGAGACGGTGGCCCTTATCATCGAGGGGAAGATGATGAACCCCTTGGAACTTCAAGAAAGTGCACGGCTTTATGAATCGCATACGCTGCCTATTGTCGATATTGGTGCGATTGAGAAATGGCTGTGCAGTTCCATTGAGCCCAATCGACTTCTTATGAGTTTAAAACTTTCACGCGACCAAGATAGGCTTGTCAATTTTCTACAAAATCCTTATATTACCAATGAACTTTTTTTTAAACTTCTTAAACTTTACGATTGGCAGGGAGAAGGGCTGTTCGATAACGATGAGAACCGCAATGTTACTGCAGCGATTATAGGGCGATTTTATCAGGATTTAGAACGTAATCATAATGTTCAGTACGCGATGAGCGGTTTAGCCCATTTAGTCGAAAAATATGGAACTCGCGAGTTAATCATCGCTATTTCCGAGCTTTCACCGATTGCAAAAGAGTTGAAAAATCCAAGTGAATCTTCGCTCAAAGGTGTTCTTGATACTATGGCACTGCACAGTGCTACGCCTGAATCTCTTTTACGATTATTGATTAAAGAGCGAGCCTATTTACTGGTACATCGAGAACCGTTGGCATTGGAACAAGAGCTTCTTGCGCTGAGGGATGAGACAATTCATAGAAGTTTGGCACAAAATAGGACGTTGTCGCCCGAAGGTGCAGATAGTTTGGAGCAAAAATATCCTGAATTGATTGCCTCATTTTATCCGTTGGATGAGGTGCGGTTTGAGCGGCTAATGGGAAACTCGGTTGATTTGGCTTCCAATAGTACGCTCACGGTATCGATGCAGGAGAGATTGATGGAGATGAAAGATGAGGCTGTTCTTTCGGCATTGGCTCAAAATACGGTACTCTCTTTAGTGCACTTAGAGGCTCTTTTTACCCTTAATCGATACACCGTTGAGCTTGCGTCCAATACGTCGCTTTCTGCGCAACAACTTGAAACGTTGTACCAAAGTGCGAACCCTGAAATCTTAAAAGCGCTAGCCTCGAATACTGCTACCCCAGTAGAGATACTTTATCAACTCTCCCTTGACCAGCGTTATGAGAGAGGCGTGAAGACTAACCCCTCATTTGGAAAACACATACAAACCACTAACTTAGGATGGAACTAATGCGCGTCAGCGAAACAATAGCAACGATGAGTTCGATGATCGAGTCAAAAATCCCGACGTTTTTATGGGGTCCTCCTGGAATTGGGAAATCATCGATTATCAAACAAATCGCACACGATGCAGGGATTGAGTGCATCGATTTGCGCCTTTCTCTAATGGATCCGACTGATCTCAAAGGGATTCCATTTTACGACAAAGAACAGCATCAAGCACTGTGGGCTCCGCCGTCGTTTCTACCGCGTGAAGGTTGCGGGATACTGTTTCTCGATGAGCTGAACTCGGCGGCTCCTGCGGTGCAGGCTTCTGCTTATCAGCTGATTTTGGATCGAAAAGTGGGGGAATATACTCTTCCTGATGGATGGGCGATTGTCGCGGCTGGAAACCGTGAGGGAGATCGTGGGGTTGTGTATCGTCTCCCATCACCGCTGGCGAACCGTTTTGTCCATGTGGAAATGGAAGTAAGTGTAGAGGATTGGAGAAAGTGGGCAATGACGCGTGGCGTAGATGCTAGAATCGTTGCCTACATCGGATTTAAAAACGAGGCTCTTTTTACCTTTGATCCTACCGTAAATGAGCGAAGTTTTGCAACACCTCGCAGTTGGGAAGCGGTTCATAATGTCTTGCAAAGCACGTTGCCCAAAAATCTCCTTTTAGACGCGATTTCGGGTGCAGTAGGAAAAAACAATGCAGTCGATTTCTTGGGATTTTGTAAAGTAATGAGCTTTTTACCCGATATAGATGCGATTTTGAGCGGAGATTGCTTAGACTATCCGAGTGATATTTCGGCTCTTTATGCTCTGTCGTCTGCATTGGTCGGGCGGATTTTGAGTGATCAGGATGAGGCAAAAATCGATCATCTTCTCCGTTATACGTTGAAATTGCAAAGCGAATTTGCGGTGATGATTGTCCAAGACCTCCAGCGTCAAGGAATCATGATGGATCATATCCCGGCATACGGCGATTGGGTTAATGCGTACGCTTATCTATTATGTTAGATTTTAGCCGAGTCAAATCCAAGCTCCTCGTAGAGCATCCTTATTTCGGAACGTTATCGAGCGGTTTAGAAATCGTAGTCAACGATAATATCGAGAGCTTCACCCTGCACGGCAACCGTTTCGAGTATCGTGAGGATTTTTTTAACACCCTCAGCGACGAGCAGGTGGCGTTTTCGCTCTCCAATGCTGCGCTTCACACGGTTCTTTCCCATCCCACCCGCATAGGTAATCGCTCTCCATGGCTATGGTATACGGCGTGCGAACATGCGATTAACAATATGCTTATCGACAACGACTTCACCCCTCCCAGCAAAATCACCTATGACCCGCGTTTTCAGGGGCAATATGCCGAAGAGATTTATGAAGAGCTTTTAGACACCATTACCCGTGAAGATTTAAACGATAAAGATAATGATTCCAGACGAAATGATGAGAGTCTTGATCAAAAACTCCAATCCGCGCAAACTGAACAATTAGCTCAAAATGCGCTTGAAAAAGCTGAGAATATGGGAAGTTTACCGGAAGGGCTGGAGAGATTGATACCAATGATCTCTAAAGGAGTTGTTGACTGGAGAAGTGAATTAAGAGATGTTATTGGCGGATATTATGTCAGTGATTATGCGATGATGCCCCCTTCTAAAAAACTTCTTTATGCGGGAATTTATCTCCCCAGTGCCACGTCGCGCCATTTGGAACTTGTCATTGCGATTGACAGTTCAGGTTCGGTGGATGCGGTCGTATTGGCGCAGTTTATTGCTGAAATCGAGTTGATTTGTGAACTTTTTGGCTCGTACAGTATTGAGTTACTGGTGTGTGATGACAGGGTCCGTTCGCATCAGCGTTTTACCAATGGTGAGAGTATCGAGTATTCATTAGAAGGAGGAGGGGGAACCGATTTTACCCCTGTGTTTGAGTTCATTGAAATGCAATTAACACCACCAAAGATGTTGCTTTATTTTACCGATTTGGACGGGAAATTTCCTTTTGATGAACCTTTTTATGATACGCTTTGGATTGCACCGCACTTAGCAGAGGTTCCGTTTGGACGTGTGGTTGTTATGAAAGGAAATTTACTATGAACCGTGTCCCTCAAATACTTTTACTTTACTGGGTGATTAAAATAGCTTCCACGACGCTGGGTGAAACCGGTGCGGATATGTTTTCGATGACCTACAATATGGGCTATGGCAGTACTATTGCATTATTTATGGGATTGTTTATCCTTTTTCTATCCATTAAACTGAGTATGAAACGATATGAACCTGTACTGTATTGGTTGACGTTTACTTCGACAGCAATAGCGGGTACTGCGATTTCGGATTACATCGACCGAACATTGGGATTTGGATATACCATGGGCACAATCATGCTGGTAGGCTTATTGCTTTTAATCCTGTGGGTATGGAAAGTGCGAGAAAAAAGTATCAATGTTGAGCAGATAACCAATACAACGTCTGAAATTTATTATTGGTTGGCATTTTTGATCGCAAATACGTTAGGCACAGCGGCAGGTGATTTTTTAGCGGATGAACTTGGATTGGGATTTGCTCAGAGTGCTCTAATTATTACTGGCGTATTGATGGCTATTGCATTAATGCATTTTTATACCAAGGTATCGGGAGTTTTGTTATTTTGGTTGGCATTTGTATTGACGCGCCCTTTTGGAGCAACGTTCGGTGATTTACTGACAAAAACTCATGAGCACGGAGGGCTTGATTTAGGAACCGTTGGCTCATCGTTATTTTTTTCCATCATTCTGGTAATAGCAGTTATAAAAGAGGTAAGGATTGAGAAAAATAGATGATTGAAACAGCTCTAAAAATTTTAGAAACCTCCAACCTCTTCATCACCGGTGGAGCAGGTTCGGGGAAAACGACTTTGACCCGTGCAATTATCGAGGACGTTAAAAAAAGAAGTTTGAAAGTAGCCTGTTTAGCTTCGACGGGAATGGCGGCGACGTTGATTGAGGGGCAGACGCTTCACAGTTTTTTTGATTTAGGTATTGCGAATTCTCAAGAAGAACTGGAGCGTAACGGCAAGCTCGATGCGGCAAAAAAAATCATTAAACTCGTAGGAAGCATGGACGTTATCATCATCGATGAAATCTCGATGGTGAGTGCGCCGTTGCTGGATATGATACGGCTTCGTCTGCTGCAAGCTGATTTTAAAGGCAAGCTTATCGTGGTCGGGGATTTTTTGCAGCTTCCTCCGGTAACACGTGGAAATGAACCGATTTATTTTGCGTTTGAGTCTCCGAGCTGGGAACGGTTTTCGTTTGAAACTCTTCATTTGGAAGGATCGTTTCGTACCCATGAAGAAGAATTTTTAACCTTATTAGAAAGTGTTCGTCATGCGTCAATCGATGAAAATTCAGTCGATGCACTGGATGCTCTGGTGCGACCGTTAAACGAAGATAAAAGTACTATCACATTGCTGTACGGAAAAAATATCAGTGCCCAAAATCACAACCGCGCACAACTGGAACATCTAAACGGAGATTCTATAGCGCTGTCTACGTACGTCACGATTCACGATAAAAAAATGCAAGATCGTGACGTAGAGCGGTTTATGAGTGAAAGCCGTTTGGAGAGCGTGATGCTCCTTAAACTCGGAGCTCCTATCCTTTTTACCCGCAACTCGTGGAACTACTACAATGGAGAACGTGGGCGTATTCTCTCCATCGAAGAAGAGTGTGTTTGGGTCAAAAAAGAGGACGGAAAAAGTGTGAAAGTGGATCGGGTAGAGACGGTAAAGTCAAGATGGATAGAAAAAGGGAAATCTCTTAATGAGGAGAAGCTCATTACTCTGAGTCAGTTTCCGATTACTCTCGCATTTGCTATCACCATTCATAAATCGCAGGGGATGTCTTTAGCCGATTACGTCATAGAGACCAATGAGATCTTTGCCCCATCGCAGTTTTACGTGGCACTTTCTCGCTCGGTATCGGCGCATCGAGTGACATTGACCAAACCCAATCGCTCATGGGAAAAACTGTGTTTTGTTCATCCTAAAGCGCAAAGATTCCATTATTCAAAGAATAAAATCTCTTAATCAGCGCATATCAAATAGGAGGGAGCCGTTTGCATCACGAACCTCCCATTTTTCACCATTTCGAGAAATTTTGAAACTTTTTGGAAGAACATTAACCCATAGTTTTTCTTGCTCCATCAATTCGGGTGAGCATAGTTTACGTGTCGTTGCCGGAAAACCGATGGTGATTTGATTACCTTTGATGGTATACGAGGTGGTGTACTGATTGCAGCCTGTGTCTCCAAACATTTTCCCATCCGCTTGGATTTGCATACTGATCGGTGTTTGAAGTGTGATAACAGCCTGTTTCCCATTATTGAGATGATTAATGTGATAGAGTCCCTCTTTGAGAGTGTTTGAGAGGGCTTTTAACTCAATAAGCGATTCTCCTTTTCCTCCCAGTAAGAGTAATTTTTTACCGTCATTTTCGTAAATTTTAGCGTTTATCAAACTATTTTTGAATGCGGTTGAATTCTCCATATCCGGACATGCCATCATCGTAGACATCATCTTATCCGATACGCTCAGGGTATTGTCCTGTGTTGCGTAGCTCCCAATAAACTGGTTGCATCCATCGTTTCCGCTTATTTTTCCTTTATCAAAACGAACGGTTGCCTTCGATGTTGTGGACATCCATTCACCATCCAAAGCAGTTTTAGGGACGTTCGTTCCATACTCTGTTGTTGCACAGCCACTTAGTAGAAGCATAACCGCAAGGATGGAATAAAACAGTATTTTCATTAAAGTCCTTTTGTTGTTCATTTCATTGTATGATTTTATCATAACGTAGCCAACGCGGTGCTCCTTAAGAAACCTTTGGTTACTATTTGTCAAACTACATGTTTTTTGGAGTACACAATGAGTGGTGAATGGATGATTATTTTCGTGGGTATTATCGCTGTTTGTATGGTATTTATTACTGCAGTGATTGTCGTGATCGGATTGCAAACTCTTAAAACGATGAAACGCGTGAATGAATTTATAGGACTTGCCCAAAACGAGATTAGCTTTCTCTCGACCAAAGTCGCATTGACACTGCATGAGCTCAATGAGTTAATCGCTCATTTCAAAGAAGAAACGCGCGCATTGAGTGATAAATCAAAACTCTCGCTGCATGAATTGCACGATTTAATCTCATATTTGCATGATGAAACCAAAAGTCTTGCACTCAAAGCTTCCAACGGTATTGCTAAAGTGACGATTGGTTCACTTGCCATTGGGGCATTGTCTCAAATGTTAAAAAAGAAATCCAATTAAATCCAAGGAGAATATCATGAATCAAAATAACACCCTTACTCTTTTACTCGGAGCCGTACTAGGCGGAGTTGCAACGTACTATGCCATCAAGCATCAAGATGATATCATCGATAAAATTCATGAACTTGAAGAGAATTTAAACATCGATCATAATGAGTTGATTAACAATGCAAAAGGGAAACTCGATCAGTTGACCAGTAATTTACAGTCCACTATCGGACGTTATACTCACAGTGATGATACAGCTGAAAAAGCGGATGAAATCGCAGCTATTACCGAAGAGTTAAATCGTCTTCGTGCAGAAGTTCAAGCCTTAAAGGCTTAATGCACCACATGGTTACGTCGTAACATTCTCAAAAGTGTTACGGCAAACGCGACAATCGCAGGTCCCAAAATAAATCCCCAAAAACCGAATGTTGTCAGCCCTGCTAAAATAGCGAAGAAAATCAAAAAATCATTGATGGCTTTACGACCATGGCTTAATAGATGATTTAATTGCTGCAAGATAATAAGCCGTACGATGTTGTCGATAAAAAATGAGAGCATTGCCCACGAATAGATAAAAATAATTAATGCATTAACGCTATGTCCGCCAAAAAACTCATTGAGCGCAATGGGTATCCATATTAAGGCAGTTCCGACAATAGGAATAACTGAGGTTACCGCAATCATGAGACCCAGAAGCAATGGGTCATATCCATCAAAAAAACTGATAAAAATTCCAAAAGCCAACCCTTGCGCAATCGCAACACCGATAAGAGTATAAAATCCTGTGGATGTCGTCGCAATCATGTCCAATAAAAATTCTGAACGAATGGAACGTTTAAGGGGAATGATGGGGGTGATGGCGAGAGTGAGATCTCGTCGGTACCATGAGAGAAAAAAGAAAAAGATGACAATCATAATCATATCACCCAATGCACTCATAATGCTAAGTACACCATTGCCGAAACCGGTAACGGCAGCAGTAACGATTTTTTCTTGATTTTCAATCACTTTTTCGCTGAGCACTGCAAGAGGTTTTTTAAGCCAGCTTACTGAATCAGGTGCGAGAGCGAGAAGATGAATCCCTTGTTTGTAAAAGGTTTCTCCTATGGCATAAAGTTCCGTGGGATGGGCAATAATATAGTATACGAAAAAAAGAATCGGAACAAAAAGAACGGTGATTAAGAAAAAGGTCATAGCGCTGGCAGTGAGAAGAGGGGCTAAAGCAGTTGTTCTTGGATATTTTTTGAGTTTGGTTTCAAACAGTATGTGTAAAGGGGTAAAGGCGGTTACGAGCAATAGAGCCACAAAAAAGCTTTTTAAAAAAGGAAAAAAAAGCCAAACAAACAACCCCAGTGCAATTAATATCATGGCTTTTACAAAAGTGTTGCGCTGCATATTGACTTCCTACTATTGAGTGCTCTTATTTTACCATTTAATGTTGAGTATTGGTAATAATGGAAAAGCAATGAAATCCGTTGTCGTAATAATAGACAAGAGAAAATCCATGCTTGTTTATGATTTTACTGACAATGTTAAGCCCTAATCCAAATCCTTGCGTTGTGCGAGAATGTTCTTGACGTGTAAAAGGTGTTAATAGATATTCAAACTCTTTTTTCAAGGGTTCTCCATGATTAAAAACACGGATGCAATTCATCGTTATTTCAAGGGTAATGGGGAGTTGATCGGTATATTTTAGAGCATTATCAAGGAGATTTTTCAAAGCAAGGGCAAGATATTTTAAATCACCGGTGAGTGAAAAATTGGTTTTTATTTCAATTGTTATTGCTGATTCGTCAACGAGCTGGAGTTTGGAAAGAGCTTCTAAAACGAGTGTTTCAGCACTGAATGTTTGAGTATCTATGGTATCGGTTGCTTGAAGTTTTTCGATTTCTAAGAGTTCTTGTGTCAGTTGATCGAGCTCTACAAAAGAACGTTTGATCATTTCTTTGGCGCTTGAGGATGGAATTTGTTCCAATGCAAAAAGTCCTCGAGAGATTGGGGTACGAAGCTCATGTCCTACGTCACGAAGCAACTCTTCGCGTGAGAGGATTAGATTTTCAATGGTGCGTGCCATCTCATTGTAGGTATGTGCAACTTCTCCTATCTCATCATGAGAGTCGATATGACTGCGGTTTTGGTAGTCTCCGGTAGCAAATTTACGCATACTGGATGCGATGGAGCGCAATGGCGAAAGCATTCGCAGGATGATGAAGAAAATAATAGCCAATACGGCGATATCCAAAGCAACGAGAGAACCAACTATCCATCCATCTTTTTTTGCCTCGCCAAGTGTCGTATCGCGAAGATACAATTCCTCATCGATATAGCGGATATGCAGGATGTAATCGCCACTTTGCTCCTCGAAGATTTCAAATAAACCAAAGGTATGCGGCTGTTGCATGATATAGCGCTTGGGAGTGCTGGGAGACGTTTTGGTCAGGTTTAATGTTTTGAGTTTTCCCTCCAGTTCGTTACCTGAAGTAATCGCCATCCATGCAAATATTTTACGCCCATCAAGAAGATATTTTTGTAGTACAAGAGCTTCGTATTTTTGGGTATTTATGGTGTCGATTTGATAGCCAATGCCTATCATCAGGGTCAAACTGATTAGAAATAATGACGTTATTTTCGTAAATATGGACATGAATTACCCTGTGAATTTGTAGCCGATACCCCACACCGACTTTATGTAAAGGGGCTCTTTGGCATCGTCACCGATTTTTTGACGGAGATTACTGATGTGCATGTCGATCGTGCGGTGTTTAATCTCTTCATCCAGTCCAAGCGTATGGATGATTTGATCACGCGATAGATTTTTACCGCGATTTTTGACCAAGAGGAGAAAAATATCAAACTCAATTCGTGTTAAATCGATTCCATATCCGTCCATTGTGAGGGATTTATTGGATTCATCAATCGTAAAGTCCGATACGGTAAACGTATTTTTATGACCGTAACGACGCAGCACGGCTTCGAGACGAAGTACGAGTTCTCGCGGTTCATAGGGCTTATCCAGATAATCATCGGCACCAAGATCATAGCCGTAAATTTTGTTGCCAAGATCGGTGCGGGCAGAAGAGATAATAATGGGAATATCGAGCTGTTGTTTGATCGTTTTGGCGACATCGAATCCATCCATTTCGGGAAGCATAAGATCGAGAACGACGATATCAAACGGTTCTTTACGCACCAATAGTGCATCAAGTGCCAACTTGGGATTACTGTACCCGAAGGTGGTAAATCCAAACGGCTCGAGATACGTGATGATCAGCTCTTGCAGCGCTATGTCATCTTCGATGAGAAGGACTTTTTTACTCAATTTCCCACTCCTGCATATGGCGGATGAATTTTTGTTTTTGCGGTGGAGTTAAAATCTTATGAAGGTTTTCAAGCAGCCGTGTTTGAATACCTACTGAGATTGTCTGCATCTCCATGCTTTTAGCACGAAATGTTTTTTCATCAAAGGTAGGATTGAGAAATAGGGCATTAAGCTCTTGCTGTGTTTTAGCGTTTTGTTTGTGATAGAGGCGCGATGAACTTTGATACTCTCGCATGGTTTCTTCAATCGCTTGATATTGTTGCTTCGTCAGCTGTAAATCATGCAAGTCCATGGGGAAACGGTGGTGATCATCCTCCATTTTGGACGAATCAGCCCATACGAAACATAACAATGAAATGAACAGTATAAATGACTTCATTATTTATCCTTTTATCGTAATGTGCTTGATCGCATTGTCTTCTATGGTTCCCTGCTCAACATCACTATGACACGCTTTACAGTTGGCACGGCTTTTAATACGATCGTTTTTAAACACTTCGATTGGAATGTGCCGATGCGTACGTTTCCAAAATGGCGTTTGTGTTATTGCTATGATATCGCGATTTTGGAGTGTTTGCATCATTTTAACCGACATCTCTTGTTTTGAGTTTTCAGCAGAATGGGCAAGGAGATACTCTAAAATGGAACGAGTATCAGCAGGCTCGAGCGAAGCATCGTCCCCAAAGTGATTGGAAAGCTCCCCCATCAGTTTCGTCCACGACTGTTTAGGCAAGAGTGTGGGCGGATAGAGTGTGTGGCACGAAGCGCATTCGTTGACAAACAAAGGAAGCTCTTTTTTGTAGTCCATTTTTGGTGTGTGGGAAGCAATTAAGGGATTGTTGGAGACACTGAGTGCATAGATCAAAATCCCGATACTTCCTCCGATACCGATGATGGCAACGATTTTTTGCAACACAGACAGAGTCGCGCTTTCTCCCTCAATATTCTTATGACCGTCAATAATAGAGGTCAAGGTACGATCCGAAGCGTGTAAAAATCGATCGGTCATCACCCCGCCTATATGTGCTGCGATCAATACCCATAGGACATTGACGAAAAATTCATGAATCTCTTTAAAAAGATCCATTTCACTAAATGCACCCGTGTGCAAAAAAGCAAGGATTCCCCGATTTTCTTGAATCCCGTAGGCGAGAAATCCGCTGATAATTGCTAATGCCACAGTTGCGAGCATTGCGATCATGATGTAGCTTGCTGCCGGATTGTGCCCGACATACGTTCGTGAGGGGTTAAAAATCCCCAATAAATACGTTTTTAATGCACTGATACTGAAATTAAAATCGTTAAAACGGGAATATTTCGGTCCCATTAGTCCCCATATCAGACGAAAAAGGAGAAGTCCTGCTAAGGCACTACTGATCGCAACATGAATACTGAGCCAACGATCTTCGTTCGTGCTGATCCATGCTCCTAAAATCATTGCTACAAATAGCCAGTGAAATAGTCGCGTTGGAAGCGTCCAGACATAAACTCGTTTCATAATAATCTCCTAGTGGTTATTCCCAGCGTCCATAGTTGGGAATATGTATTTCGCGTTCACGGTAACTTCCAGTTTCGGCTTTAGTATGACAGGCAGTACAGTTAGCGATGCTTTTGACTTCAGGCTGTGTGATCATTTTTTGAGTGATTTCACGGTGTTCTTTAACAAAATGAGGTGTTTGAGAAATACGAAGGGCAACAGCACCTTTCATATCTGTAATGCGGTCATTTTTGGAAGCATACGTCATCAAATAGTTTTGAATCGTTTTTGTATCGGCGGCATCCATGGTGGCATCTGTACCGAAATGGTTATCAAGACCTTTCATCGTTTTATCCCATGAACGTTTAGGTAAAAAGCCGGCTTGATACGCCATGTGACATGCCCCGCACTCTTTTTTATACAAAGCAGCCGAAGCTTGATCTTGTTTGCTTAGCGGTTTACTGTAAGCTGGGCGTGCATGTTCCATCTCGTCATCATCGGCATACAAATAAACTCCACCGACGAACAAAGCGGCAGCAAGAGAGATATTTAAAAATATTTTCATAATAGATCCTTTTAATTTTTAATGATATAGGTGAGTACATCACCTTTTTCTTGGGCAGTTCCCTCTCGAGCATAAACATCCACAAAATTACGTTTGAGCCATTTTGTAACCTCTTTTACACTGGTGAGGCGTTGAGGATTGGCTTTAGGTGAGAGTGGTTCGATTACTTTTCCTGTAAGCGAATTCTTGCCGTAATTACTGAGATTGGTCGTATGGCACGATGTACAGGAGATCGGTTTGCCTTGTTTGCCTGTATGGGTTGAGGTGAAAATTTCTTTTCCTCTGGCAGCATCAAATCCTGCAAACGATTTATTCTCAGTTTTAGCCACGCTTGAGAGTTCATTCATGTATTGAACAACTTCGGTTGATGCTCCCATGAGAGACATAGAACCTATAAGTAAGATAGTCAGGTATTTCATACCGTCCTCCTTGGTTTTAGATACTGTAATGATAAAGGAAAGGTGTGAATATGTGCAGGAGAGTCTCTTGACAGTTTCTTGACAATTTCATGTAAGTGCTTTAACAACAAAATTAAAGAATCACACAATACAATAGAGGAATTAGAAAAGAGAAATCATAATGAGCAAAAAAATGGATATTAGTGGCTTAAGTACTACCCAGGCAAGAGAACGACTGATTCAGTATGGTCGTAATATGCTTCCTGACGGTGAGCCAAAAACACTTCTATCGCTTATTTTTAAAGTCGTACGTGAGCCGATGTTTTTGATGCTTTTGGGTGCTGGATTTATTTATTTGGCTCTTGGTGATCGTGCTGAAGCTGCATTTTTACTGGCTTTTGTTTTTGTAGTTATCGGTATTACGTTGGTGCAGGAACACAAAACACAGAGGGCATTGGAGTCATTACGCGATCTTTCTGCACCCCGTGCGTTAGTACTTCGAGACGACAAAGAGTTGCGTATCCCAAGCCAAGAAGTGGTTCCAGGTGATGTGATGGTACTGCATGAAGGTGATCGTATCGCGGCGGATGCACAGCTTGTAAGTGGACAGTTATCGGTGGATGAGTCGCTGCTTACGGGCGAATCCGTGAGTGTGGATAAAACAGCAGGTTCCGAAGATTTTTCATCACTGTTTGCAAGTACGGTAGTGACGAAGGGCTTTGGACTCGCGATTGTACAAACAACAGGAATTGAAACGGCAGTGGGGCATATCGGACAAGCCCTGGCTCTCACAGAAGAAACTCCTTCTGGGCTTCAAGATGCCTCGCGGACTTTTGTTCGTACGTTAACGATGCTTGCCATTGGTTTGGCCTTGCTGCTTGTATTGTTGAATTGGTTATGGAATAATCAGTCAATATTGAAAAGTATTCTCTCGGGAATTGCCCTTTCAATGGCAATTTTACCCGAAGAAATTCCTGTAATCCTCACAGTTTTTTTGGCACTTGGCGCGTGGCGAATCAGTAAAATAAATGTACTGACACGCAATGTTACGGCTGTTGAGGCATTAGGTGCTATCACGATACTGGCGGTCGATAAAACAGGGACGTTGACCCAAAATCGTATGGAAGTCGCTGAACTCTCTGTCAACAATCTAGCCTTCTCTGCCGCAGAAGAGCGTGAATTGCCTGAGATGTTTCATACTTTGGTCGAATTTACCATGTTGGCCACACCAGTGGATCCCTTTGATCCCATGGAAAAAGCCATTCAGTTATTCGGCAAAACGCATTTAAGCGGTACGGAACATATCCATGATGATCGTACCTTAGAGTTTCAGTATGAGCTTTCACCTGATATTCTGGCAATGACGCATGTCTATTCTGACGAAAAACCGTCGTTATATTTGCTGGCGGCCAAGGGAGCACCTGAAGCTGTTGCCGATCTGTGTCATCTGAGTCAATCGGAACTTCACACTATGCACCGCCAAGTGGAACAGATGGCAAAGCGCGGGCTTCGAGTATTGGGTGTTGCCAGAGGTGCGTGGCAAGCGCCAAAAGACAATTGTGATTGGCCTGCAAGCCAGCATGAATTTGATTTTACCTTTTTGGGGCTCATAGGCTTTATGGATCCTCCGAGACCGGAAGTACCTGCGGCAATTGCTCAATGTCGCAGTGCAGGTATTCGTGTCCTTATGATTACAGGTGACCATCCCCAAACGGCCCGTTCAATAGCGAAACAAGTAGGTTTATCTGAAAACGCTGAAGTAATATTGGGTGATGAGATTGCCATTTTGAATGATGCTGATCTATTCCATCGCCTTGAGAAAATGGATGTTTGTGCACGTATGAGACCTGAGCAAAAACTGCGTCTCGTGCGTGTACTCCAAGAGGGAGGGAATGTAGTAGCAATGACGGGTGACGGAGTCAATGATGCTCCTGCGCTCAAAGCGGCGGATGTTGGTATCGCTATGGGGGAGCGCGGTACAGATGTTGCCAGAGAATCGGCAGCGCTTGTATTGCTGGATGACAGTTTTGAGAGTATTGTGGCGGCGATTGCTCAGGGAAGACGTATCTATGATAACATTACCAAAGCAACACGCTTTGTTTTTGCTGTTCACGTACCCATTATCGCTTTGATGCTTGTCCCCGCATTGATGCAGTGGCCGGATATATTGCAACCGATTCACATCGTTTTACTGGAGCTTTTAATCGATCCTACCTGTGCGATTGTCTTCGAAGCTGAATCTGCGTCACTCAATGTCATGAATCGTCCGCCGCGCAATGCTTCATCCAACCCTTTTTCTCTCAAAAATTTGAGTTATGCCGTGCGACAAGGGCTTGGTATCACTCTCATATTACTAGTGGGATATGCACTGTTAAGAGAGTGTGGATGGGGTGAAGCTGATCTTCGACTCAGTATCTTTATGGCGTTGATCCCTATATTGTTTCTCTTAGTCTTGGCAAATCGTGATTCAGGATTTATGTCTAAAAGCAATCCATGGATACTGACCATGTTCGGCGGAGTGAGTCTGATACTTGCAGCGGTGATATTTGTACCCTTTTTACGTGAAATGCTGAGGTTCGCACCTCTAACGACTACCTCCTTTATTGCAGCTGCAATGATGCTGATTCTTAGTTGGATATGGCTGAAAGTCTTGCAAAGAAGTCATCAAAAAGCTTTTGAGTAAAATGTTTCTGCTCTTTGTTGGAAGATTATTGAGGTATAGTTCGATTTAGAAAAGAAAATTAGTTCAAGAAGGAATATTCTTATGACCCCCATAATCGCCATGCTTATCCCTGCAATTGTTGCCTCCTTTGGAGGTGTTTTAGCTATTTTTTGGAACCCATCCCACAATGCCCGCAGTTTGATCCAACACTTTGCCGCAGGTGTCGTACTTGCGGCTTTAGCGGTCGAAGTTTTACCGGAACTAGGACGTGAACACGCACCTGCATGGATTTTGATCGGTTCCTTTGCCGTGGGTGGCATACTCATGTATCTCATGAAATTGTGGAGTATCAGTCTTGAGAGCCAAGAGAGTAATTCGGGCAGTAATGCTTTTAACTACGGCTTGATCGCGGCAACGTTTATTGATGTGGCAGTAGATGGCTTTATCATTGGTGCCGGTTTTGCTGCCGGTGGTAATACTGGTTTGGTTTTAGCTTTGGGCTTATCGGTGGAACTGCTCTTTTTAGGATTAGCTTTGGTTTCTGATACGATCAAAGGATGGCGCGTTTTGGTCATGACCCTTTTATTGGCGGGTGTGGTTTTGACGTGTACGCTGTTAGGAAATTATCTATTGGCAGGTGCTTCTACGAGTGTTATTAGTGCGATATTGGCTTTTGGTGTGGCAGCGTTGCTGTATCTGGTAACGGATGAATTGCTGATCGAAGCACACGTCGTAGAAGAAAAACCATCCTCTACGCTTTGGTTGTTTGCAGGGTTCTTAGTGTTTTGGAGCATTCAACTCTTTAGTGTTGCGTAACGTTTCCTTGATGATGGACGAAAAGGCGAAAGCTTCCATCTTGTTTCTCTAAATCTTCCCGACTTCCCTCTTCGAGAATTTTCCCATTTTCGAGGACATAAATATAATCAGCCCTTGTCACGGTACTGAGACGATGGGCGATGATGATGACCGTTTTTTCTTTTAAAAATTCTTGCAGTGCTTCAAACAATGCGCTCTCCGTATGGACATCCAGTGCTGAGGTAGATTCATCGAAGATAACGACTTTAGGATTGGCTAAAACCATCCGTGCGATGGAGAGACGCTGACGCTGACCGCCTGAGAGACGGATACCGAATTTCCCGACTTGCGTTTCTAAACCCAACGGCAAATCGCCGACAAACTGAGAAAGTTGCGCGATGGAGAGCGCCTTGTAAATCTCTTCATCGTTTATTTCATCGCCCATAGTCAGATTAAAACGCAGTGTCTCATTAAACATCAATGGTTGTTGAAGAACCACAAAGACTTCATCACGAATAGCAGGGAAACCGATCTCTTCAACAGGAATGTCGTTGTAAAGAATGGTTCCTGAGGTCGGAGGATAGAAACCGACTAACAGCTGTGAAAGGGTACTTTTCCCGCTTCCGCTCGCACCGATGATAGCGACTTTTGAGCCTGATTGGATGTGTAGATTGAGCCCTTTGAGTACGGGCTCATTTTCATCGTATCCGAACACCAAATCGCGCGTTTGAATCGATAACACTTTGGAGTTCCCCAATGCTTTTTTGGCACTTTGAGATACGGGTTCTGTGGGAAGTGAGAGCAGTTCATTGAGTCGCAAAAGGGCATTTTTGGCATTCGCATGGGCGTATTGAAGGGATAAAAGCTCTTGTACGGGAGTCATCATGAACCACAAATAGCCAAAAATTCCGAACATCAATCCGATCGAGAGATCCGAATACAATACCATGACCAATCCCATAGCCCGAAAAATCTCAAACCCGCTTAAAAAAAGAGTATACGAATATTTTTCTCCAAACAGTGCTTTTATCCCATAGGCTGCAGCACTTTGTTTGAGTGACTTGGATTGGCTTATCGCACTGTCAACGAAGCGTTCTTCTTTATTACTGGCGCGGATTTGTCCGAACAGATCACACATTTGGGTGAGAGTATCGGAGAGCTCACCGATGGTTCGGTTTTGCTCTTTTTTGAGCTTTCCGACTGCCGCAGAAATCTTACGGGTAACGATCATCACCATCGGTTGAAAGATCAAGATCAAAATACCAAAAAGAGGATTGATCCAGATAAGAACAACGGCTACTCCGATAAGTGTCGTTATTGAGACGATAAATTTAGAAAGAGCGCTTCCCAAAAACTGCTCGATGGTATCGATGTCGGTGATGAGGTGGGTAATAACTTTGCCACTTCCCAGACGCTCATACGCACTCATGGATACATGTTTGAGATGTTGCAACGCTTGAACACGGATTGCGAAACTTAGCTCTTGGGAGAGAACGATAAAAAAGCGTTGAGAGATGACGCTGAGAAGAAAAAAGAGAAATCGTAATCCAATCGTCACCGCTAAAACAATACCGATATAAAGCAGTGGCTCATGTAACGAGGTAAACATATCGATGGCTTCAGTAACGACCCCTCCTTTTTTGAGAAGCACTTCATCGACCATAAGAGGGATAAGCAAGGGGACAGGAATAGAGATGAGGGTTGCAAGTATGGCGATAAGATTTCCCCACACCAACTGGCGTTTGTAGCGTAACATCATTTCAAAAAGAGTTTTAAAAGTAAGCATAAAGGGATTATATCGATTTTTCAAGTATAATTCCGCCATAAAAAGTTCATCAGAGGAAAATATGGCAAAAGGGTTTGGGGGGCGTTATTTTTCGCTTCAAGCGATTACTGCCACTGTCAATGCCGTTACTTTACATCGCAATGGCGTGCGCACCCGCAACTGCCATACCCGCCGTTTTTCCCATGCTGATGATGCTATCGATGAATCTCCTCCGGATGAGCTTGATTTTCTCCTAGAAGCGATTGAACCCTTTACCCCTAGGGTTTCCCGTTGTCAATGCCACTGTAACTGTTTTTTTCGCCGCCGAACGGCGCGTACTCTCCACCTTTCTACGCTGCTCCCAAAACTCCGTTTTTTATTTCGCTATTTTCACACCGACTCTTCGCCACCGTTACCTCTGTTTATTTTACTTTAAATTCCCGTTCGCCCTGAGCCTGTCGAAGGGTGATTTCATGGTTCGACAAGCTCACCACGAACGGGAAAAAACAATTATAAAAATAAGGAAAAATTATGAACCAAACAGCAGTGCTCGGATTTCCCCGAATCGGTGAAAAAAGAGAGTTAAAAACAGCCTTAGAAAACTATTGGAAAGGGAATACTTCCCTAAATGAACTAACTGATGTCGCGTCTGAGCTTCGTCTCAAACATTGGAATCTTCAACGCAATGCAGGTATTAAAACCGTTGCCGTTAATGATTTTAGTTTCTATGATAACACATTGGATTTGATGGTTGCATTGGGGGCTCAACCTGAACGCTTCCGTGATATAGCGGATGAAACACAGCATTATTTTACGATGGCACGTGGCGATGAAACGCATACCGCGATGGAGATGACCAAATGGTTTAACACCAATTACCATACCATTGTTCCTGAACTGCATAAAACATTTGAATTTGGTGCGATAAATGCCAAAAAAATCCTTGGTGAATTTAAAGAAGCAAAAGACAATGGATTTCAAGGTTCAATTCAACTCATCGGACCGATTACCTTTTTGGGGCTTAGCCGATGCGACAAGGAGGTTACTCTTGCTTTATTTGATCCACTATTAGGACAATACAATAAGCTTCTAGGTGCAATAATTGCCTTGGATAAAAACGTTGAAATCGTGATGCATGAACCCTCTTTAAGCATTGGCATAGACACTCAAGTTCTTTCATTACTAAAAATTGCGTACGAGCGTTTGGGTACTCTCTCGCAAAATTTAAGTGTTGCGACTTATTTTGAACACTCATGTGAAGCAACGGCGGTTCTCGTGCATACTCCTATCAAAGGATTGGTTCTCGATTTTGTTCATGGAGTAAAAAACAGTGACTCTCTTGAATCACTAGGAAAAAGTGATAAGCACGTAACGATTGGAATTATTGACGGGCGAAATGTATGGAAAAACAATCTTCAGCAATCACTCAAAACCTTGGAATACATTGAGACGTATATTCCCAAAGAGAGATTAACGATTGGCGTATCGTGTTCATTACTTCACGTCCCTTATAGTCTCAAGCATGAAGAGAATCTGGACACCAATGTCAAAGAATTGTTGGCATTTGCACAGGAGAAATTAGACGAACTATCACTTCTTGGCAAAGCGTTTTTTTCTCATGAAACAATACCCTTTCCGTCGCATCCAAAAGCCGCAGTGGATGAAGCGGTTCAAAATCGTTTAGGTGCTTTGAATCCTAATGACTTTAAGCGATCGCATCCTTTTTCAGTGCGACAAATGTCCGCGCGGGATACGTTTGATCTTCCGCCATTGCCGACAACCACAATCGGATCATTTCCCCAAACTGCCGAAGTTCGCAAAGTACGTCAAGAGTTTAAAAAAGGGCTTATATCCAAAGAGACGTATGAAGAGACGATGAAAAAAATGATTGCTTCATGCGTTGCATTTCAAGAGTCAATTGACTTGGATGTTTTGGTGCATGGCGAGTTTGAGCGTAACGATATGGTGGAATATTTTGGAGAACAGCTTAATGGATTCGCCTTTAGTCAAAATGGATGGGTTCAAAGCTACGGAAGCCGATGCGTTAAACCACCCTTACTTTATGGTGATGTAAGCCGACCGCATCCTATGACACTGAATTGGAGTCTCTATGCCCAAAGCCTTACAGATCGTCCGATGAAAGGGATGCTCACCGGGCCTGTAACGATTTTAAACTGGAGTTTCGTTCGTGATGATCAGCCTCGCAGTGTCACTGCAATGCAAATTGCACTGGCTATTCGTGATGAGGTAAATGATTTGCAACGAGCCGGTATTACGATGATCCAAGTAGATGAAGCGGCGTTCAAAGAGGGATATCCGTTGCGCCGTGAAAACCGAAGTGCGTATGAAAAATGGGCACTGGAGAGTTTCTTACTCAGTACCGCAGTAGCAGACAAAGAGACCCAAATCCACACTCACATGTGTTACAGTGAGTTTACCGACATTATCAAAACCATCGAAGCGATGGATGCTGATGTTATTTCCATCGAAACTTCACGCAGCGGTAACCGGCTCTTGCAGATTTTTAAAGAAACAGGTTATACCCAAGAAGTGGGACCAGGGGTCTATGATATCCACTCGCCGCGTATTCCAAGTGTAGAGGAAATGGAGCAACAAATTTATCTACTACTTGAAGTGCTTCCTTCATCACAGCTTTGGATTAACCCCGATTGCGGTCTGAAAACCCGTGGATGGAGTGAAACCGAAGCAGCTTTGAGAAATATGGTGGAGGCGACGAAGGCGGTAAGAGAAACTTTATAAATTGTCATCCTCCTCGGATTTGTCCCAAATCTAAGCTGGATTTACCCCGAAGGGGGCACAATGCCCCCTTTTGCGGGAATGAGAAACTAAATAATAAAAATTATCCTTTAGATTTTTAGGTTAACTTCCTGACGCTCATTTATATTAATCTTCGTGTGTTACAATTTCCCTACTTTAAAAATAACACAAGGAAATCCTATGCTCGTAACTAAACCCGCTCCAGATTTTACAGCAACAACCGTATTAGCAGATGGCACCATCGTTGATGGATTCAAATTATCCGAAAATTTCGGGAAAAAAGGGACAGTATTGTTCTTTTATCCTCTTGACTTTACGTTTGTATGTCCATCAGAGATCATCGCGTTTTCACACCGTATCGAAGATTTCGAGAGCCGTGGCGTAAACGTTATCGGTGTTTCTGTTGACAGCCAATTTTCACACTTTGCATGGAGAGAAACTCCAATCGAAAAAGGTGGAATCGGTCGTGTTAAATTCCCACTTGTTGCAGACTTGAGCAAACAAATTTCAAAAGATTATGATGTTCTTTTCGGTGAGTCAGTAGCTCTTCGTGGTTCATTTTTGATCGACGCAAAAGGTATCATTCGTCACGCAGTTATCAATGACCTTCCATTGGGACGTAACATCGATGAGATGATCCGTATGGTTGATACGATGCAGTTTACAGATGAGCATGGCGAAGTTTGTCCTGCTGGTTGGGTAAAAGGTGATGCAGGTATGAAAGCAAGCACTGCCGGTGTTGCTGAGTATCTTGCTGAGCACGCTGCGGCACTATAATTTGAATGCCGAAATCTGCCTCTTTTGAGGCAGATTTTTCTTCTTTTACGACTCGTCTTCTGACAAATCTTTAGCTCCATTTCTCATTGATATTCTTAATTAACATAGGTTTTTATCTTTGAATATTCTTTAAAGCTTGACTGATGTACCATGAATTTACATACATTAAAACCAAGGAAAAATAAAATGCTTGAAACCATTGCTTTTATACTCATTATCCTCTGGGTACTAGGACTAGTCTCGTCGTATACAATAGGGGGATTTATTCATATCCTTATAGTTATTGCAGTCGTGGTAATTTTAATCAGAGTTATTCGAGGTCGTCGATTGTAATCCTTCTAAAGGATAGGAAGTTTTTTTTAATTAAAAACTGCTTATCCTTTCTCTAAAATCACCGAATAGGCAATCATGCAATACTCTTTCTTAGCCTCCTACGCTCTTATCATCTTTGCTCTGTGGTATTCACGACGTGAACATTTCGGGCTCGAAAAACAGATACTGACCAACTCTATTTTAGCGATGGTTCAGCTGGGATTGCTGGGGTATGCTCTTGTTTATCTTTTTAAAATCTCACACCCATCACTTTTATTTTTTGTACTGCTTGGGATGGTGACGTTCGGAGCATATACGGCTAAAAAACGTTCACCGCTAGGAAATCATAGTTTTCGGATTGCTTTTTATACATTGGGCGCATCGTCTGGAATTGTCTTTGCCTCCATGATGGCGTTTGGTGTCATACACATGGTTCCACACGAGATGATTCCCATCGGAGGGATGATTATCGGCAATGCTCTGAATGTGTACACTCAAAGTATTGAGCGATTTAAAGCAGAAGTCAAAAATACAGTGGAGACCATCGAGGGGATGGTAGCACTAGGAGCACCGCTCAAGGATGCGCTTGCGTTTGCTTCTAAAGCCTCCGTCAAAGCCTCAATGATCCCGACGCTCAATATGCTCCAAACCGTCGGCATTATCCATATTCCAGGAATCACGACAGGAATGCTTCTCGCGGGAGCTAACCCGCTCAAAGCAGTCTCCTATCAGTTAGCCGTAATGTACATGATGGTGGCGGTTTCGTTGCTCGCTGCAGCGTTTAGTGTGCTTTTTTCCTATAAGCATATTTTTGGGGCAGTATACGGGATGAATACAGTGAAATAGTATAAGTTTTTTGCATTAAGGATAGGTGCACTATAATTTATAAATATAGTAGAGGGGAATGTATGGTATGCAGCTGAAAAATCATCGATATACGAATCATGAAGAGCTTGTATTATTTTTAGATATTCTATTGTCCCACGAACATAAAGCTATTTTAATTCAACTTTTTAGTGGAGTTTTGGATAAACAGCTTATCCAATCCATCCTCGATAATCTCGCTTTAAAACTTCCTGATGCCATGCTTATCGGTGCCACTACGGCAGGTGAGATTATGGACGGGGTGATGAGTTCTTCTGACATTATTCTTTCTTTCTCATTATTTGAATCGACAGATATCTCAACGTATTATTTCCCCCAATGCGATTTTGAAAACGGTGTTCGTGCAGCAGAGGAGATACTTACCGATCGTACAAAAGTCTGTATCGCTTTTAGTGAAGGGCTCACAAGTGATTCAGAGTCATTTTTGGATGGATTTACTTCGGTGCGTAATGATGTGATGGTTGCGGGAGGAAATGCAGGGGATGATTTAACCTTTACCGGTACTTATGTAATGCAAGGTTCTCATCTTTATGACGTAGGAATTGTTATTGCGGTATTGGACAGTGATCTTCTAGTTGTTAATAATGCTTATTCTCTTTCATGGACGCCTGTAGGTAAATTTATGACAATTACCAAGGCAGAGAAAAATGTTATTTATGAGATAGATAATCGTCCGATTCGAGAGCTTTATACCCACTATTTGGGTGCTGAAACGGTTGAACATATTCCTGCGAGTGCGATTGAATTTCCACTGATAAAAATCGAAGATAATGTTGCGATTGCACGATCAATGATTGCCCAAAGCGAGGATGGCGGATTTGTTTATGCGGGGCATTTTCAGAATGGCGATCAGGTTCGATTTGCGATTGGTAATGTTGAAGAAGTGCTGAATCATGCCATAGATATTCAAGCATCTCTTGCCTCATTTCCGGTTGAGGCAACGTATGTCTATTCGTGCTCGGTTCGGAAGCTTTTTTTGCAAGAACAGCTTAATTATGAATTTGGATTGATCAATGAGATAGCACCATGTACAGGATTTTTTACTTACGGTGAATTTTTTCACTCACATGCAGATAATCAACTTTTGAACATTACGACAACAACACTTTCCCTGAGTGAATCTCAACGTATTGCTACTTTCTTAGAGCCAGTAAATAAGAGTACGTATCATCATTCAATGCTTAAATCACTTACCCATCTTGTGAATGTGACCCAAGAAGAATTGGACGAAAACATTCACAAATTGATGACGAAAGAGCAAATGATTGAGCGCCAGCTTCGTGATGAACTTACCGGGATAAAAAACCGTACAGCCCTTTTTAATGACATGGATATAATCGAAGGAATAATGATATTAGCGGTTTTAAATATTGACTTTTTTTCTACGATAAACGATTATTATGGATACGAAAGAGGAGATCAACTACTGGAAATTTTTGCTAAAAGACTGGTTGAAATTGTCGGGGATGATAACGTTTATCGCATTAGTGGTGACGAATTTGCTGTGATTCGTACCAACACTATTTTGGATCAAGAGTGCAGGGAACGGTTATTAGAGATAATAAAAGCTCTTGAAACGTATCGATTTCCTCTAAATGGGCATGACGTTACTTTGAATATTTCAGCAGGAGTTGCCAGTGCAGAACATTCTAATGTCTATAATTTAGCGCATATTGCACTCAAAGAGGCTAAAAATCGAAGAACTAAAGTTATATTTTTTGATGATTACAAAATGTTGGAAGCTAAAACGCGCAACAATATTATTATGGTCAATAAAATTAAATCCGCCATTGAAAATGATCGTATAGTCCCCTATTTTCAAGGTATTGTTGACAACAAAACCAAGAAGATTGTCAAATACGAATCGCTGATTCGTCTGATTGATGAGGATGGCAGTGTTCTGAGTCCCTTTGCATTTCTCGAACACGCCAAAAAGTCTAAACTCTATGACGAACTTACCAAGATTATGATCACTAAGACATTTAATGTATTTGAAGCGTTGGATGTTGAGTTCTCGATCAATCTAACGTTACAAGATATTCAGTGCCAGGAGACACGAGGCTTTTTATACGAAATCTTACAAAATTCAAAAGCTGCAAAACGCGCAGTTTTTGAAATCGTTGAATCAGAAGGAATTGAAAATTTCGAGGAAGTAGCTCTTTTTATTCTTATCCTCAAATCATACGGCTGTAAGGTTGCGATTGATGATTTCGGTACTGGGTATTCCAATTTTAGTTATTTGAGTAAGCTTGATATTGATTATATTAAAATTGATGGTTCTCTTATCAAGAATATCAACAGTGATGCCGATCATCTCCTCACGGTTGAGAGCATCCTCTTTTTTGCGCACAGAAAAGGGATTGAAACCATTGCTGAATTTGTAGAAGATGAAGCAACTTTCACTAAACTCTCTGAGCTTGGGGTGACGTATACGCAAGGGTATTTATTTTCGATTCCGTCGGCACATATTAAAGAGGAGGGGTATTAATGAAAATTTTTATTTTTATTTTATTTATCCTTACCTCTTTGATAGCCGAAAAAAGTGCCGAAAAAGTATCGGTACAGCTTGATTGGAAATATCAGTTTGAGTTTGCCGGATTTATTGCAGCAAAAGAAAAAGGATTTTACCGTGATGCAGGTCTGGATGTAACCCTGCGTGAATACCATGACGGTATTGATATCGGTGCAGATGTTTTAGCGGGTAGATCGACGTATGGCGTGTACAATTCCAGTATTATGGTTGAGAATGGACGTGTAAAACCAATTGTCTTGATGGGAACGTATTTTCAACACTCTCCACTTATTTTTGTTGCACGTAAAGGGATTAAAAATCCAAGTGACATGATAGGCAAGACAATAATGGGAACAACTTACGAGCTCAAATACAGCTCTTTAGCCCTCTTGCTGAATCATTTTAGTATTTCGCCTAAAAATGCTCACTTTGTTGATCATACTTTTAACATTCAAAATTTCATTGATGGAAAAGTCGATGTTATGAGTGCTTTTCGTTCCAATCAGCTCTATGAACTTGATCGTAGGGGTATTGAGTACGAAATTATTGATCCGTCACAATACGGATTTATGATGAGTGCAGTCAACCTTTTTACTTCTCCACTGGAGGCGATTGAACATACCGATCGAACACAGCGGTTTATTGATGCGACAAATCGCGGATGGAAATATGCGCTTGATCACCCAGATGAAATGATTGATATTCTCATTCATAAATACGCTGCTCAGAAATCACGTAATGCTCTGAAGTATGAGGCGAAAGTAACAAAACAGCTGGTGATGACCGATTTTTATCCCATCGGTGAAGTCAATTCTGAGCTGACAGTCCGAGCGTTTAAACAGCTCATGCAAACCGGTGCGCTTAACGGTGATCAGAAGCTGGGTCGCTATATGTTTAAGGACATAGCTGTCAATTCTCGTGAAAATATTGAGTTTACAAGTGCTGAGAAAAACTATCTTCTCGAAAAGAAAAAAATTACGATGTGTGTGGATCCTGAATGGTATCCGCTCGAAGCAATACGTGATGGAAAACATATCGGAATGGCAGCGGATGTGATGCATGTTTTCGAAAAACAAATTTCTATACCCATCGAGTTAGTACCGACGATGTCATGGAATCAATCGCTTTTGTATGCAAAAGAGCGGAAATGCGACATTTTATCGCTTGCGACAACTGCCCCTGAGAGATTGAAATATATGAATTTTACCTCTTCGTATTTGAGTATTCCTTACGTTATGCTAACGACAAATGAGAAGCCTTTTGTCGAAGATATTAGGTCATTAACAAAAGAAAAAATAGGAATCGTCAAAGGATATTCCACTGTCGGTATACTAAAAGAGCATTATCCACATTTAAATATTGTAGAGGTCAATTCGATTACTGAGGGGTTAAGCAAGGTAGAAAGCGGCGAGTTGTATGGCTATGTCGATAATTTGATTGTGGTATCTTCGTACATCCAAAAAGAATATACGGGAGTTTTAAAGGTATCTTCACGACTTGATGAAAAAGATGAATTGTGTGTCGGTACCCGTAATGATGAACCATTATTATACGGTGTATTTGAGAAAATGGTCAAAAATATTGATACTGCTGTGATGCAAAGTATCTATAACCGTTGGGTGTCAACAGTCGAAGAAATATCATGGTTCGATCGTGGGGCTTTTTGGAAATTTCTTTTTATTCTTATCGTGGGTATTTTGGCATTTACATGGCGTTATCTTTTATTGAAGCACCACAATGCTCAACTGCGAAAACTTTCTATTACTGATAAGTTAACGGGATTGTATAATCGTCAGAAAACGGACATTATTCTCATTAATGAGCAAAAAAAGGTGAATCGATATCGTGATTATCATTGTTCGGTGATGATGATTGATGTCGATAATTTCAAAGTCATTAATGATACGGTAGGGCATCAGGCAGGGGATAATGTTTTGGAAACTTTGGCCAGTATTATGAAAGACAACCTTCGAGCTACTGATATATTGGGTCGTTGGGGCGGAGAAGAATTTATTGTCATTTTACCTCATACCACTACGGAAGATGCGATGGCGGTTGCGGAAAATTTTCGACGTAAAATAGAAAAATCTTCGTTCAGTTTAATAAATCAGGTGACGGTTAGTATCGGCGTAGGAGAATTTATTCAAAACGAAAGTGTACATGAGTGTGTAGGAAGAGTGGACAGTGCTTTATATGAGGCAAAAGAGAGCGGTCGAAATAGAGTGTGTAAAGCGTAAGTAAGCGTACACTCGTCATTCCCGCCTACGCGGGCGAAGTACTCTTTTGGGTGTATCCAGCTGGATTCACCCGAGGGCACTTCGCCCGTTTTCACGGGAATGACGAAAGTATCTTTATTAATTGGATTTAGTGTTTTGAGTTGCCAATGTCGCCGTATAGCCTGTTTGGGCTACAGCATCTTGCATCATTTTTAAATTCACGGTATCCTCGGTATTTACCAAAGCACTTTCATTTTTAAAATTTACTTTTGCCTCTTGGACACCGTGAACACTAAGCAGTGCTTTTTTGACCGCCAATGTGCAGGCGATGCAGTGCATCCCGCTGATATGCAGACTCCACTCTTTTGGGTAAGCGAGAGAAGCTAAGAGTAGTAGTCCCAGTGTTATTCTCCCCATATTAATGCTTCATAATAGGGATAAAAAAGGGCAGCAAGGCTAAAGAGGAACAATGCCCAAAAAAGAATTATTAAGATTTTGGAGGTGAGGCTTGGCTCGCAATCGCATTCGATTTGCTTTTTAATCACCATTTGGTAAAAGCCGATACTGAGCATCACGACAGCGAAAGCGGTAAAAATCCAGCGATAACTGTTCAATTGCGGAACATTGATAACCCCTGCAAAGGAAATTCCAAACACCATAAACAGTGTAGGAACCAAACAGCATGAGGCGGAGAGTAACGCCGTAACCAATGCCCCTGAAAGCACGAGTACAGCACTGCGACGCTCTTGCTGCATCATGGTATCAAGCGGGTTTTCGTCATCACGTTGTGTATAACCCAGCCCTTTGGTGATGGTCAATCGTGTGGCACCGTCTTCTAGGAGTTCTTCGGTAAAGGTACACTGTTGAGAGAGGGCAAAGCGTTTGCAGTTTTCACGACCGCTGAGGGTGTTTACCTCTAGGACGAGCGTGGCATCTTCGGGGAGGGTGTCCAATACTTTTTTGGTTTCCAGTACGGGACGGGGACACTCCATATCGCGGCAGTCGAGGATCATAAAGTCACTTTTTTGGAAAGAATTTTGTATTGATACGCTGAGGGTTCAAATGGATCGAGGTATTCACTCTCTACTTCCGCATACGGATAGCCAAACGAATCCAGTGAGCCTTGAGTATTGGCAGGATAGAGGTCAAAATCGCGTGCATGATTAAATGCCATCCAGTTGTTCTCCCAAAATCCGAAAAATTTATCGGCAAGTTCTAGAACACGAGGAGATGTTTTTTCAAGATTTTCTTTTAACACCAATTTGGTAATGTCCGCAGGATCACAAGGTACCCATCCCAGAGTAGGGATGAAAAATTCCAGCTTGCAGTGTTGGGATTTAGTAATATCCTCTTTAGCACCAAACGCAGGAGAAAGTCGTGAAGGTCCAATCCGAATCCCTAACACTTCACGTGCAGGAATCCCTGATGCTCGCATAAGTGCAACGCAGAGCGCAGACATATCGAGGCATTTTCCTCCCATGCGACCATCTTTTTCGAGTTGTGCCAACATCGCATTGGGACTTCCTACCCCGCATCCGTGAACGTTTTCATCGCGGTAACCGTTGGCAATAATCCAGTTGTAGATTTTTCGGGCTTTTTTGAGAGGGTCTTTCTCATTACCGACGATTTTTTTGGCTGCTTTGGCAACGGCTCCATCCGTGGGGATATGAGCTGTTGGAGCTAAAAACTCTTTGGCTTCTTGGATGCTATCGGAGCACACTCGTGTCCGTTTGAAATCACATTGACGGTCGCGTAAAGCTACTTTCATCGACAGATCAAGGGTTTTATTTGTGGCATTATTATCCCAGTAAGCATAAAATGTTGCACTTTCATAATTATTATGCGTTGTTTGAAAACTCTTTTTAGCTGTTCCCTCAGCTCCGATTTGCAGAACACTTTGGAATCCTGAAACATCACTGGGAAGCGGAACCCACAATGCACACTCTTTTGCACCATGAGCGGTGAGATCAAACTTCCATTGGAGGTCATAGAGGGCTAATGTTTTTTTTATCTCCACCGAAGCGGTAAGAAAAGAAGGAGCAAAACAAATTGCCCCTGTAAGAGCGGTTTTTTTGATGAATTCTCGTCGGTGCATTAATGTCCTTTTTGTAGCTGGATTCCCGCCTACGCGGGAATGACGGAGCTCGTCATCCTCGGGCTTGACCCGGGGATCCATCTCTTTAAATACTAATAGATTACAATATCCCTATCCGCTTTAGAAACAACTTCAGCAACAATGACGGCACTTATCCCCTCATTCAGACAGCGTTCGACCATCTTTTGAGCATTTTGAGGTGTTGCGGAGATAAGCAACCCGCCTGATGTCTGTGCATCAAAAAGGATCATCTCCAAATCAGCACCAATATTACGCTTGAAATTTACATGTGATTCTAAATATTCTTTGTTGGCATAGCTTCCGGCAGGGATAATGCCCATTGCTGCCATGTCCATTGCTTCGGGGAAAAATGGGACAGCAGAAGCATTCACTTGGATCGTTTTCGCACCGCCACTCATTTCACGCAAATGTCCCAGAAATCCAAATCCCGTCACATCGGTACAGGCATGAGCATCAAATTCCCGTGCGATTAACGACGCTTTATAGTTGAGGGTGCGCATGGTGTCAGCGACTTTTATGACAGTGCCCTCATCCAACAAATCGGCTTTGATTGCCGTGGTTAAAATCCCAAGACCTAAAGGTTTGGTGATGAGAATCACATCCCCCTCCTGCACTGTATTATTGCGCAGTATTTTATTAGGATGGACAAATCCGGTACATGAGAGACCGTAAATCATCTCAGGCGTTTCAATGGTATGACCGCCCACGATGACGGCTCCGCACTCTTGCACTTTGCTCATTCCGCCACGTAAGATTTCGGTGAGAATCTCGGTGTGGTGGTTTTTGCCGTCAAATCCTACGAGGTTAAGGGCAGTTTTCGCATCGCCTCCCATGGCAAAGACATCGCTTAGAGAATTGGCAGCCGCGATTTGCCCGTAGATAAACGGATCATCGACGACGGGGGTAATAAAATCAACTGTCTGCACCATCGCCAAATCGTCCGTGATTCGGTAGACTCCAGCGTCCTCGTTCCCCTCAAATCCGACAAGCAAGTCTTTGTGAAACGATTTCAGATGGCACGTGACATTTTCCAGTGACCCAGGGGAAAGTTTCGCGGCACAACCTGAAGCACGGACAAATTTGGTAAGTTTAGAAGCGTTGTTCACGTTGTATTTCCTTGAGGGTTTCAATCGTTTTAGCGTGGTCGTCATTGCAGATGGTTAGGGTGGGTTTGATGGTGACTTTGTACACTTTATCGTAGTACTGGGTCAATAATATCTCAGAAACACGCGCTAAATCACCGTTAAGAAATGCAGTGATACTGGAGGCTTTGTCGTCACGGCTGATGTAGGGAGAAATCCGTTCCATCCGTCCCATGAAAAAGCTTTCATCCATATGATCATACATTCGCATAATCCGTATTACGCGTTGTTCGATGGGGGCTGTGATTTCTATGCGCAATCCTGAGTCCATTTGATGATACAGGGAGTTTGGAAGCATGATTTTACCAATTCGTTTGCTTTCCGCTTCGACAAAAGCACCTTGCGTGACGTCTAATCCTAAAACGGCGTGAACCAAACGATTTTGAAACTCTTTCTGGGTAGGTTGCGCACCATTGACATCTCCAAATACCGAGCCATAATGATTCGCCATTTTTTCCAAATCGATGACATTGGTTAACTCTTGGAGAAGATCACTTTTACCGCATCCCGTATGTCCCATCAGTGTTAAAAAATTAATCGCTGGAAGATTTTCAAGATACCCGGTGATAAACGTTCGGTACGATTTGTAGCCACCGATCACCCGTTCGATGGGATAGCCGATACTTGAAAAGATGGTTCCAAGTGAGGAAGAACGCATTCCTCCACGGGCACAATAAATCGCGATTTTTGACCCTGGATTGTAGGCTGGATAAAGCTCTTGAATATGACGTGCAGCATTGAGACAGACGAAAGATGCACCTTTGAGACGTGCTTCAAACGGGGAAACTTGTTTGTAGATGGTTCCTACTTGAGCATGCTCTTCATCGCTGAGAGCATAAAAATTGCGCGCACGTGGAATATGAGATTCGCCATATTCACACGGGCTTCGGGCATCGATAATCAGATCATAATCATCAAGAGAGGCTAAAAATGTTTCGATTGGTATTGTTTGCATCATAGTGGAATTTTATCATGGGAAGCCTAATAGCGCTATTAGCGCTAAAAGAAGAAGGATTTTCTAAGTACGATAAACAGAGACTTGATCAGTAAGACTCTCTGTCATCTTGTGTAAATGTTCTGCTGCTGCGGCAATCTCCTCAACACTTCGTGCATTGGAAGCTGAAAGTTCATGGATTTTAGAGATCTTGACGATAATTGCATCGGTAGTGTGTGCATTTGCAGTAGTATCAGCGGAAAGTTTTTCGATGGCTTGAACGGTATCATTAAGTGCGCTTACAGCGGTTGCTGTATGATCGTCTACGGCAGAAGAAGCGTCTACGAGCTGTTCGATACGGCTGGTATTGTGGTTCATTTGCTCGGTGATGTCATTGATAGACTGAACGATAACGTTAACCGTTGCATTGGTTTCGATCAAACTTTTTTGAGTGCGTTCAGCGAGTTTTCGTACTTCATCGGCAACGACGGCAAATCCGCGACCGTGTTCACCGGCGCGAGCTGCTTCGATAGCGGCATTGAGAGCGAGAAGATTGGTTTGATCGGCAATGTCAGCGATGACGGTGAGAACTTGCTTCACTTGAGACGCTTCTTGAGAAAGAGAATTGAGCCGTTGGTTGATTTCACCTTCCATTTCTACGGTGATCGAGAGCTGTTCGATCGTATTGTGAAGGGCTCGTTGAGCCTCTTGGAGATTTTCTCTCGCTCCAATGGCTTGATCACGAACATTTTGTGCTTCACGTGCAGAAGCTTGCATAGCCGTTTTCATTTGATCCGACTCATGCGTTGTTTCGCGGACGATGCGTGACTCTTCTTCAGCCGCTTTCCCGATGCTCAGAGTTGTTGCTGAGAGTTGGGCAGAAACGGAAAGATTTTCATTGGACGCCATATGAATGGCTCCAAATGACTCACGTAACATAGCGACAAGTTCGCTTAGTTTTTTCCCCATTTCAGAGAGTTCATCGTCTCCTTCGATCACCGTATTTTGGGTAAAGTCTCGGTCATGGGCGATTGCTTTGATGGTTGTTTCAAGGCGACTGATTGAACGTGAAATATTGCTGATGATGAGGGAAAAGATTCCTATCATAATCGTAGCACTGATAAAAATAAGAACTTCCATAGTGGTTGCATTGGAATCGAGCGTATCAAGATTCTTTTTTGTCATTGCCTTGACTAAAGAACGTTCTTCAGTAACAATTTTTTCATGAACCTCTGCTGATTCTTGGGCAATTTTATTGAGAGTCTGCCCTTCAGGACTTGTTGCAAAAGTATCGGTATAAATTTCTTTTTTATATTTTGTTATCATTTCGAGACGTGGCTTATTGAGGTCTTCCCATGATTTTAGATCCGTACTCATTTTAGCAAGACGATCTTTATTTTCCTGAGAGCGAGTCATGGTTAAGAGTTTATTTATGGCGTCATCCAACATCTTAAGACGTTCATTGTATTCATCTAAATTTTTTTGTTTAAAAAGGAGTTGATAACCGCTTAATTCCATCATTGCTCCATTGGTATGAGCACGAATGTCACCGACTAAAACCATCCGTTCAGCGGTTTTTTTAGCATCACTGTTGTTTGAATACGATAAATACCCCAACGTTGTAAAAATAACGATACTTAATAATATAAGGGCATTAAGTTTCCCTCGGATAGTAGCGATGTTGATCAAGTCAGACTCCTGATTAGTGTTAATATATAAAAATTATAACATAATTACTATGGGTTGCATGTTCACGCTTACAATTCTTTTAAGCTCATTTTCGATATCTTTTAATTAAGAGAAAGTTATCCTTGATTTTTATTTTATTGGAGAAAGATGTCTACCCCTTTAAAACAGTTGCGTATTGATTGATGCATGATAATTTTATGCGGATTATAGTTTTTTTATTTCTATCATCGGTAATGATGTATGGAAATACGCTTCGTGTTGGTATTTTTCAGCCGATTATTAACAGTACGGTGCCAAAAAAAGACTACATACTGGGAACAACAGTTTTTATGAAAGCCATTACTGAGGATGCGGGTATCGAAGTAAGCATTGCATATTACGATGATCCTCGAAAACTGGGAGAAGATTTTAACAATAAGAAACTCGATTATATCGCTTCTGATGCCCTGACTATCGTTCAAAATATTCCCATTGCCAATCTCGAAAATGGAATTATGAGTTTTAAGGACTCCAAAGTCGATTCTCAGACTCTTTTGATCATTGGTCTTAGTAATGATTCACGTCCGATGAATGAAAAATTTCGAGGATCGGTGGTGAGTGATGGAGATGTGTGCAGTGAGCTGTATCTCAAAACTCTTTTGCTCCAGCAGTCCCTGTCCTTGGAGCCAAATCTTATTCGAACGAAAAACGCACAGCAAAGTTTGTTGAAACTCTTTTTTGAAAAAGCGGACATTGCGCTGGTGGATCGTGCAGCGTACAATCTCGCTATTGAACTTAATCCGCAAATGAAAACCAAACTGACGGTTCTAAAAATAGTTCCGCTCACCATAGGACCCATAGGCTACATGCGCAAGGGGATTGATTCAGATTTGCGAGCAAAAGTGATATCATTGGGTAAGCAGCTTAATACGACGAATCGCGGTAAACAACTTTTACAGCTTTTTAGAGCCTCTACTATGGATGATTCATACACGAAAGATTTGCAAAATATTTACACCTTGTACGCCCACTACCAAACACTAAGCCAAGGGAAAAAAAGATGAAAAAAGCTTTTATAGGTGGATTATTGATCCTTCTAGCCCTCTCTTCTCATGCTGAAAAAATAACGGTTGGTCTGTATGATCCTGTTTTGAGTGCACGTATGTCCAAAAAAGATTATGTATTGGGCATGAATGTATTTGTAAAAGAATTGATACGCAGTGAAAAGATAGAGGGCGAGACAATTTCGTACGATGATCCTATTAAGCTTGCGGACGATTTTGAAAGCGGTAAAATCAATATGATTGCCTGTGATGCATTGACGATCGTTGATAATATCCCGTTTTCTTACCTGCAAAGCGGAATTATGGGGTATAAAAATAACAAAACCGATAATCAAACACTTTTACTTATTTCAAATACGGAAGATAGTCGTCCTTTTTCTGAAAAATTACGCGGAAGCATTGCAACGAATGGGGACACTACGGCTGAACTTTATGTCAAAACGTTGATGCTCCAAAATGGCCTAAGTGAAAGTGCCAATTGGATTGTCACCAAAAACCCTCAGCAAAGTATCTTAAAACTGTTTTTTAAAAAAGCAGATTTAGCACTTGTGGACAGAGGTTCTTTTATGATTGCGGCTGAGCTCAATCCGCAGCTAAAAACCAAACTAACGATTGTAAAAAGCATCCCGCTCACTGTCGGAGCAGTCAGCTTTATGAGAAAGGGGATGTCCCCTGTATTGCATCAACAAGTGCTTGCGCTGGGAAAAGAGATGAACAGTACACCTAGAGGAAAACAGCTTTTACAGCTCTTTCGAGGCACCTATATGGATGAATCATCTCCCAAAGAACTTGAAAACGTATATGCACTCAAAAAACAGTATGAAACTCTGCATAAAAATACTCTAAAACCAACCCAAGGAAAATAAAAATGACAAAAACTTTTTTCTCTCTCGCATTGATAACAACGGGTTTATTTGCTCAAAGCCTCAGCCTTGATGAGGCTATCCGTATCGCATTGGAAAACAATCGCAATCTCAAAATCTCTCAAACCGCTTTGCAAATCGCCGATGCGCAGTATCATCAGGCATTGAGTGCTCGTTATCCGCAGCTTACAGCAACGGCCAGTGCAATGCGTATGGATGAAGATCCGTCGTTTCAAATGAAGGGAACATTTTCGTTAGATTCTACTTCACCTTTAGGTGGAATATTGTATTCAATGACTCATGATTTAAATAGTCTAAATATCCCTCTAAATATGGACGTAAAACAAATGGATCGTGATTTAGGCGTTCTTCGTTTGGACATGATGTGCCCTCTCTATACCGGCGGTAAAATCGATGCGATTATCAAGCAGGCAACACTTAACAAATCGATCCAGTCCGAAGAGGCACGCCGAAGTGAGGCGGAGGTGATTTATGATGTCAAGCGTTACTATTACGGTGCGATGCTCGCTCAACAGCTTGGCAAGGAGACCCAAGATACCTTAGAGCGCATGACGATGGTTAAAGACCTCACCGAAACGTTCTACCAAGGCGGTTCGCTCAAAGTCAAAAAAACCGATTATCTCCGCACCCTCACGACGGTGAACATGATCGCTTCCATGAGTGAAGAGATGCATTCCAACACCGAGCTTGCCAAATCCGCTCTCGTAAATGCCATCGGACTACCGTGGAACAGTACCGTTGAGCTTTCTCAAAACGAGTTCGCTACGCCAAAGCTCGAAGGCGATCTACAAACACTCGTCAATGATGCCTACCGTTTTAACCCGACTCGCAATCAGCTCAAGCTCGCCATCGACGTCCAAAGTGCCAAAGTTGACGAAGCGTCCAGCGGGTATCTCCCTAGCATCGCATTGACAGCGAATGCTCAAAAACTCCTCAACAGCTATGATGCAGGGGTAGTAAATGATACGAACAAAAACTCTTGGACGATCGGAGTCGGATTGCAATGGAATGTGTTTGAGGGATTTAGAACCGATTACGCAGTACAAGAAGCCAAGCTGAACAAACGAAATTTCGAACATAAAGAAGTGCTTTTACAAGAAGGATTAGCGCTTCAAGTCAAATACGCGTTTATCAAACTCGGACAAAGTGAACGTCAAAATACGGCACTGAGCCTAGCAAAAGCCAGCGCATCCGAAAACGCCGATCTCAACACCCGTGCCTATCAAGAGGACATGGTAGAGACCAAAGACGTCATCGAAGCGCAGATCATGGAAACGTTCGCAAAAATGGCATATTGGAAAAACCTTCATGATTTTTCCACCTCCAAAGCGCAGCTTGATTACATCATTGCTTCGCAGAGTTCCAAGGTCAAGGAGTGAATTTTAGACAAATCATATTTACCTTTTTATTCTTTTTGGGTGTAGTAATTCCTGCCTTTGCGTTAGAGGAACCTCTCTATATACATGCAGGGTATGTTTTAGAGGGGGCAAAAGTGCTTCCAGCCCGTGATCTTCAGCTTGGGTATGATTTTTTGGCCAAACGGTACAATAAAAATTACAACATTATCATAGACGTCACCTATTACTCTAGTCAAGAAGAAGCTATTTCATTATTTAATCAAGGAAAACTGGGTTACATCGGAATGCCTATGGCAACGTATGCATCGATGGACACAAAGCTTAAGATGCACATGGGTGAAGTTTTTCTCAGTGCTAAAACCGATGATATACTGGAGCCTTATGTTGCTCTTGTCAGACAGACGGACGTATCTACGTTAAAATCTTTTCGAGGTAAAAAAGCAGCCTTCGAAGAAAGGGATGTAAATTCGATCGCCTATATTGATATGCTCTCGTTGCAGCGCTTTAATGCCCGTTATTTTGATTCCTTTCAAATCCAATATACGCCTAGTTCCCAGCGGGCGATTTTAATGGTGTTTTTTCAAAAAGCAGATATCGCATTTGTCCCTTTACGCAGTTGGGAGATCGCGAAGCTTATGAATCCGGCTTTGGAAAAAAACCTCAAAATAATTGATAAAAGTCCCAGCGCTTTTGGTTATGGAGTTGAACTGTATAACAAAGATTTGTCTCCCAGACTGCATACTGCTGTCACAAAAATGCACAATGATTTGACAAGCTCCGAAGATGGAAAACAACTGCTGAGTATTATGAAAGTAAAAAAACGCGTTCAAATCGACCCTAGCCAAATTCATTCGTATATTGGTTATTATCTACAGTATGAAACTCTTTTGAAACAGTACAAAGGAACTCTAAAATGATCTCTTTTTTGCGTAAAAAACTGCTCTATCAGGTCTACACTTTGATTATCACCATTATGGCAATGATGCTGCTGGTGATTGGTTATTTGGTACTGCAAGAGCAAGAGCGGACGATTTTGGATGTTATGCGTACTCAAGCCCAGACATTGGCCAAATCAATCGAACTTGTCAGTGCCGATGCGATGGTTACCGATGATCAGAGTTTTTTGGTGGAGCATAATCTGAACGTCCTTGCGCACAGTCCCGCTATTCGTTTTATTATCATTTCTAAAAACAAGGGTGAGGCGCTGATGACACGTAAGGATGAGTGGCAGCTCATGGGAAGTATTCCCCAAAACGTGAAACATCTTGAAGGAAGCAGTGAACAACAAACTATTATAGTCAATCCGTATGCACAAGGATCAGAGAAAATTTATTATTATACGTATCCTCTTAATTTTGATGGAATATCATGGGGATGGATTCATTTGGGCTTTTCGCTTGAAAGTCTCAACCATGCCTACGATGCAATTTACAGTGAGATTTTACTGATTTTTTTCATTGTATTTATCGTCCTTACTATCAGTATTTTTTTCCTATCCCGATATATCGTTGGACCGATTATTGCCTTGAGTCATGCGACCAAAAAAATGGCACAGGGAGATATGGAAATTACGTTTTACTCTTCTCGCAGGGATGAAATCGGTGAGCTTACAAACAATTTTAATGCCATGGCGCAGAGTCTTTTAAAAAGCCAAAATGAACTTAAAAACAGCAATGCCCTTTTGGAACAAAAAGTTGAAGAACGAACCCGAGCACTTGAAGAGATTAACAAAACGTTGGATGATCGTGTACAGCATGAAATTTTGATACGACGAGAACAAGAACAGATACTCATCCAGCAATCGCGTTTCGCAGCGATGGGAGAAATGATCGGTAATATCGCGCATCAATGGCGCCAACCTCTTAACGCGCTGTCGCTGCTTTTACAAAACGTTATTTTTGCGTATGAAACGGGCAATATGGATAAGAAGCTGATGGATCGCGTCAGCACAAAAGGAAATCTTCTTATTAGTAATATGTCTACAACCATCGATGATTTTAGAAACTTTTTCAAACCGAATCGGACTAAAGAGCCTTTCAATATTGGCGAGCAACTTAGTAAAACGCTTCAAATGCTCCAAGCCTCTTTAACGGAACATCAAGTCAGTGTTGAATGCGACATAGAAGAAGGATTGAATGTTGAAGGGTTTGGAAATGAATTTTCTCAGGTTCTGCTGAATATTATCAATAACGCCAAAGATGCGTTGGAGGAACGTCATATTACCAATAAAATGATCGGAGTCAAGGGCTATTGCAGCGGTAATGATATTATTATTGAGATTAGTGATAACGCCGGCGGAATTCCAGATGACATCATGGATAAAGTTTTTGATCCTTATTTTACGACAAAAGAAGAGGGAAAAGGGACAGGAATAGGTCTTTATATGTCCAAAGTAATTATCGAAAACAACATGCAGGGTAAACTTTCAGTACGAAACAGCGATACGGGGGCTTTGTTCACAATCACATTGGCAAAAGGATAAATGCTCTTGGATTTTAAGATTAAGCGTACTATACTCAATATATATGATTCAAGGAATGGTTTATGCCAGATACATTAAACACTCTTTCGTCGTTGCGGATACTGTACGTCGAGGATGATAAAAATACGCAAGAAGAAGTTGCCTTTTTCCTAGAACCGCTTGTTTCTCAACTTTATACCGCATCCAATGGCAAAGAAGGATATGAACTTTATGTTCTTCATGCTCCGGACCTCATTATTACTGATATACAAATGCCCATTATGAGCGGTATCGATATGATCAAAAAAATCCGTCAAAATGATTCTAAGACGCCTATTTTCATCACGACCGCGTATAACGAAACGGATTATCTTCTCAATGCTATCAACGGTGGAGTCAATCGATATATACTAAAGCCGATTAATTTTAAAATTCTTCTTGATACCATCCGTGATGTATGTTTTTATTGTAGCCATCAGCCGTATTCGGTTTCCATTGACCAAAATGGCACGATTCTAGATGCCAGTAAAAATTGGTCAAATCTAAGCGGTTATACGTTGGATGAGATGCTTTATACCCCTTTGCACAATTATATTGACCCCAAAAATCACTCGGTATATGATGACTTTCTTTCTGTTCTTAAGAGTGCTGAAGATCATTTAAAAAAGAAAATTGTCCTTATTCATAAAAATAAAAAAGAGATTGAAACTATTTTGTACGCAGCCAAGGTCAAATCATCGGATGAGACTACGTCTGTTTTTGAGCTCGAATTTAAAACTCTCTCTGCTTACATCCATTATGAAGAGCTTTTAAGTAAAGAACTCAAAGCAGAACGTTTTCTCAAAGAACTGATTAAAATGAATCTATTGATCTACAAAGAAATAGCCAGAGAAGAAGAAAAAATTATGTTTTTACAGCATATGGCAGATCTTTTTACGCAACATGGTCCTTTTGAATTTGCATTTGTAGCTTATACCGATGATTCTCAGCTCGTTTCGATCAACCAGCAAGGTCATCACAGGCAGATAGATATTCAAGCGCTTTTTCCTCATTCCGTGCCGCTTTCAACTATCGATTGCCCTATGGTAGAAGTGATGAAACATCAAAAAATTGTCTTGATCGATAATTTGTCTACCTTTCCAAATTTTGATACCAAACCGTTTTTGATGGATAATGGAATCCAATCCATCGCAGCATTGCCGCTGCATAAAAAATCACGTACGGAAAAAAGGGGAACGTTTTGCATTATGCTCAAGCAGTCGTACACCCTAAATGATGAAGTTTTGGAGTTATTTGAAGCAATCACGGAAGTGATCAATATGGGTCTTCAATCGATTGAAGATCGTACTGAGCGTGAAACGCTTGAGAAGCAACTCAAAGCAGAGTTAGTAGAGCGTAAAAAGCATGAAGAGATTATTGAGCAACTCGCTTTTTTCGATCCTCTCACTCAACTGCCAAATCGCCGTTTGTTGAGTGACCATCTTATCAAAACCATCGCATCCAACAAACGTAACGGGCATTTGTAAATTTCACTCCCATGTTTCCACCTGTTTCACTTTTATGTTTCCACCCGTTTCACAAACATGTTTCCACCTATTTCACTCAATGTTTCCACTTGGAAACAAGGTGTGAAACAAAGATGAGATTTTCTTTGACGGTTTGATTCAGGCTGATACACTCTCTCCACTAAAATGGTGGAGGAAAAATGGAGAAGCTCAGCATGTTAAAAATAAAAGAGCTGTTTCGTTTGGCGATAGAGATGAATTTATCGGCCAGACAGATTGCCCAGTCGCTCAATGTGAGCCACACCGTCATCAATCGTTATTTACAGCGGTTTCGTCAGTCAAATTGGTCCTATGAATCGCTCATGAAACTTGGAGACAAAGAGATTGTTTCCGCGCTGTATGGCATGGATAACAAACCATCCAAGCGTCCGCTTCCCGATTGGGATTACATCCATAAGGAAATGAAACGCAAAGGGGTGACGCTTGAACTCCTGCACGAAGAGTATGTGCAGGTCAACCCAGATAATCACTACGGCTATACCTGGTTCTGCACCCGTTATAAAAAACACTCATCCAAACTTTCCCCCACCATGCGTATGACTCATAAAGCAGGCGATAAGTGTTTCATCGATTTTAGTGGCATGACATTTCCCATAGCCGATCCTCTCACTGGTGAAGTCCGCAATGCTGAAATCTTTGTAGGAGTTCTTGGTGCGTCGGGGTATCCGTTTGTGATGGCAGTTGCTTCACAGAAAAAAGCCGACTTTATTCATGCCCACGTGATGATGTTTAAATCCTTCGGCGGAGTTCCCCGCCTTCTGGTTCCAGACAATCTCAAAAGTGCTGTCGTTAAGGGCGGCCGATATGAAGGAGACATTAATCCTGATTACGAACGTCTCGCTGCCCACTATGGATGCGCGGTGATGCCCGCACGTCCGTTAAAGCCCAAAGATAAACCGCTTGTTGAGAATGGAGTTAAGCTCTCACAACGCTGGATTCTCGCGAAACTGCGTAACCACACGTTCTTCTCTATTTCTCAACTTAATGTGAAGATCGATGAGCTGTTAGTACTGTATCGTAACAAGGTGATGAAACGCTATGGGCAAAGCCGTCAAGAGATATTCGATACGATCGATAAGCCTGAACTCCAGAGTCTTCCTCTAAAACCCTATGAACACAAAGAACTCAAGCTCCTCAAAGTAGGGATCGATTATCACGTTATTCTAAACCACTGTCTCTACAGCGTTCCCTATCAGCTCGTCGGCGAGAAAGTGGAAGTTTGGTATGGAACACTAAGCGTTACCATCAGTCATAACGGAAAAGTTGTTGCTAATCATCCCAAGCTAACTCGTAAAGGATCGTTCTCAACTCAAGGCGAACATATGAGCTCTGCTCATCAAAAATACCTCGAATGGTCACCCGGACGGATACTTAACTGGGGACTTACTATCGGTAAACATACCAGTGAATTGCTCAAGCTCATCATGGAAAAACGTCCTCACCCTGAGATGGGCTACCGCTCTTGTTTAGGGATCATGCGCGAGTTTAAAAAATACTCCGACAAAGGGCTGGAGGAAGAGAAGCTCGATTCCATTGCAAAGTACGCCATTGCCCACCACCGATTCCGTCTCAAACAGATCACAGATCTGCTCAAAGACGGTATCGATGAACGCCATGATGATATATCAACCCCATCATTATTTGAAACGCATCACCATGCCAACATTCGCGGCAGCGACTATTACCGATAAAGGAAACACCCATGCAGCCAATTAAAAATTTCACCGACGAACTCAAACTCTATGCATTCTACGATGCGATGCAAGAGCAGCTCACTCAAAGCATCTATGATGATATGCCGTTCAAAGATAGACTATTCTCCCTCCTGCAAGCCGAATCGCTCACCCGTCAGAACCGACGAATCGCACAACTGCAAAAAGAGGCAAAGCTTCATGAAAGAACCGCCCGCTTCGAAGAGATCGATTTCTCTGCATCACGAGGACTTCACAAACCGATGCTGATAGATTTGTTCAGCAACCAGTATCTCCAACACAATCGAAACATTATTCTCACCGGTCCAACCGGCACAGGCAAGAGTTACATTGCTCAAGCGCTGGCCAATAAAGCAATGATTCACGGACACAGTGCCCTTTATCTTCGAGTTCCACGATTGATGCAGCTGCTCTCATCTGCCAGAGGCGATGATGAATACCTAAAAACTCTCGCAAAACTCAAACGTATCAAGTTGTTGATACTAGATGATTTCGGAGTCTCACCACTCAAAGCCGGTGAAGCCAGAGATCTTCTTGAAATCGTAGAAGACCGGACCAATAACTCATCCCTGATCATCACTTCCCAGCTTCCAATACAGGAGTGGCATTCCCATCTACACAATCCTACTATCGCTGACGCGATACTCGATCGTATCGTTCACAATGCTTATAAAATTGAACTGCAGGGGGAATCACAAAGAAAACTCAAATCGAAGAAAAAAGAAGAGATCGAAGCGTAGCTTTACGCTACAATTTTACAGCCTGATTCGCCATTAAAAAAGTGGAAACATGTTTGTGAAATGGCTGGAAACTTCGAGTGAAATCTACACTCATATTTTTGACTACGTGCTAAAGTATCAATCAAAGTCGATCTTTTCACCTCAAAAGTTCGGCATACAGCTGCTTTTGACATTCCATTATTTAGAGCTTCGAGAATAGCATCCATTTTTTCTTGAGGAATCGCTCGCGGTCGTCCGCCGATACGTCCTCGTTTTTTTGCAGCAACAAGCCCAGCATTAACTCTCTCTTTTATCAAAGACCGTTCAAACTGTGCTAGTGCACCAAATACATGAAATAATAATTCTCCTGAAGGAACTGATGTATCCATTCCTTCAGTCAGAGACTTGAATCCAATACCTTTAGATTTCAACTGATTTACTATCTCAATCAAATGTTGAAGCGATCGTCCGAGGCGATCAAGTTTCCACACGACAAGTGTATCGCCAGCTTTAACATATCCAAGTGCTTGTGCCAAACCGACACGATCATCTTTGGCTCCGGAAGCTTTATCTTCAAAAATATGTCGTTGATCTATTCCTGCACTAATAAGTGCATCAAGTTGGAGATCCGTACTCTGATGATCACTATCGGTTGAAACTCGCATATATCCTATCAGCATGTCGGAAAACCTTATTTTTTAGTATTCGTATATTATATCATTCCGATAGTGTTTTTCGTATGCTAATAAGCATATTTTTTAGTTGATTTTGAAAAATAGTAAAAAGTGTCGTAAAACATTTGTTTTCCGTACAACACTATGAATAATTCCTGTAAAGAAGGTAGACTAGGATGCTCTCATGAGCATCCCCTGATAAACCTTCGATTTCTTAACAGCTTTCCCCTTCCTAACCTCACCATGATGGAACCATTCCCACTCGGAACTTTTTTCGTCATTACAGGCGGTAATCATCAATAAAATGCTCTCACCGCTGGAATCCACAACACTCCTTACAAACACAAAGCTATGTCCGTGACGCACGATTATAATGGAGGATGATTGTCCTAAAACAATCTTCCCATTTTTCACAACATCCTGCGCAAACCGAAGTGCTGCTTCTTTAGTCTTGATACCTAAACGCTTACTGAGCCGTTTTTGGGCATGATGGGTTAGTTTGACCTGTAAAATACCCTATAGGGCACGAACCTCTTTGAGGTGATTGCATGTAGCCTTCCTTTTATTGTCCGCTCAGTGCCCAATAAGCACTGAGCGCTAATCCGCCGCCAAACACGACGACATCCAAACCAATAAGCAGCAAGGCAATCCTCTTCCAATATCGTTTAATCATTTCTCATTACCTCCATCTTTTCTCCCCTTCCACTGAGTAAAACTCTCAAATTCACCCTCAAATTCTTCTCGCTCTTGGCGGTATTGCTTATATTCCTCAATATCAAATGTTTCTGAGGCTTTCGGATTGCTGTATACTCGCTCCTCAATGATCCTTGCACACTCAGCATCATCCGCCATTTCTATTGCAAAGTGCTCGATGGAAAGTTCAATCACACGACTCATGGTGTAGACTTTTCTCTCATCCCCATCAAAACACGCTTCGAGATGTTTAAGTGCGGAGTCGGGCATTTTGAAATACCATTTATGAGGATCATAGTCTTTACCTAAACCGGTAATATCATTGACAAATGCCATATACTCTTTATCATGACTGGCTATCTCTGCACCTATTTCCCAACGCCGAATTTCTGCCTCATCCTGTACTTTTTTCTTTTTACGCTCTCTATCGCTTTTGTAGAGACTGTACATTGCGAACCCTATCGCGATAACGAGTACGATCATGTTGATAATTTGTAATGTTTGTGACATGGTGAATCCTTTTATTTTTGTTTTCATTTTTTTTATTGTGCTACTAAAACCAATCCAGCCACCGTTTTATCTTTGGGTCATTGGGATACAAGACGATGTAACTCACTAGAAACCCAAGAGTAAAGGCACACCCACTGTTGATCCAATCTTTCGTGGTATCTCCTGTGAGGGCAAATACAAACCCGGGTACAAAAAACACCATCCCGATAAATATCCATTTCATCATGGTGTCTCAATCATTACTATTGATGTTGTAAACCGGTTTTGTCTCTGAGAGCCATGCTGCTATCACGGCTACAATAATCACGGCACCCATCGAAATAGGGATGTAAAAGATCATTTGTGCCAAAGAACCGGCAATGGCATAAATTTTGGGGGCTTGTTTGAAGTTGTTGATGATCACTCCCATGAGTAGAAGTACTCCAACCGCCAATACAATTGCACCATTGAGCCAATCATTATTATTTGCCAGTGCCGTTTGCATCCAACTGTTTCCAAAGAACATCAGGGCATACGAGAAGACCATAGCAACGGAATGTTCTTTGGTGAAGAACTCATATTGGGCATGATGATAGGTGTATTTATTAAACCATAGGATAAATGTATAAATGGTGAAAGCTGCTGCTAGCAATCCCATAAGAGTCAGTATTAACATTTGGGCTCTCCTTGATTATTTTTATATTGGTAAGTATCGATTTGCTCTTGTGTAATACCGCTCTTACACCATCCGCGTTTGATATCACTGTTATTAAGCCATCTTCCAATGGCTCCTGCAATTCCGATCAATACCAATGCGCCGCCAATGATGATTTCGCTATAGCAATTTACATTACAGACAGGAGAAAAAAGAGCAAAGATACCCGTGACAATTGCGATGAGTAGTAGCATGAGTAGATTTTTAGTCATAATAATCTCCCATAAACTCATTGAGTTCTTTTAAATCAGGATCGGTTCTATACAGCTCTGCCATTTCCGCTGCACCTTTACGGATTTTTTCTTTACGCTTTTCTCTATTTTTCTCACGAGTTTTATCCTCATCACTCACCGGTGCTACGGTACTGATATTTGTACTGTTACTGTCGTTTTTATTCATGGTGACTTCCTTTTACCTATGATCGGAGGTGTGATACCCCCGTTTATATTTTTGAGCAACAAGAACTATCATCTGTTCCTTTGCCTCTTGGGGGCTTTCATAAAGCTCACTGATGACTCTGGTGGGTTTGGCACAACTACATGAACCGTAAGTACGAATCAGCAGTGTCTCTCCAAACAAGTTAGGAATCAGTTCGATTTGGTAATAGCGCTCACGGGCGTTAAGGGTTCGCTTCATCATGAGTTTCATGGTGTTATGCCGCTACTATTACTCGACACTCATACGCTGAGTCTTCAAACCAGCTCATATCAAAGTTGGAACCTTTGAGCAGTTCGTCGTAATACTTTTGTTTATAGCATTGGATGTTGCTAAAGTGCTCGGAGAGCTTTTTATGCAGACTCTGGGATCCGGCATACATCAACAAGGCAATAATCTTCTCATTCACCTCTTTGATATTATTGGGATACGGTTTGCTCATAGGTGCTGTGCCACTGATAGCACAAAGGTATCCATACGTTTGTCCACGGGTTAAGGGCATCAATGCACTGACAAGTTCTTCATCGCTGATTTGACTTGCATGGGTAAGAATCAGTTTGGTCCAGTTGGCATTGCTGCTTTTAGAAAGCCTAGCCCCGCAAGCAAGACGATCGACTTCATGGAGGTAGTCACGCTTCATCCACAAAAACTGTATCTTCTCAAACATCGGTTTGTAAAACATACCAAGGGCTTGGGTATCGATATTGATGTCATCATAGACAAACACACAATTACGGTGGTTATGGGTAAGCGCATGATTGATAGCTTCCAATAACGCAAACTCCTCGGCTTCATGCACGCTGTGAGCATGCATAAAGATGGACAGACACAGACCGGTAGAGAGGTTTTTAACCCCGATACCGGCTTCTTTGGTACTATGATCGTAAGAAGCATCGCTTAGATAGATGACATTATTGTCCATGGGAATCACCCTTAGGGGGGTTAGTCATCACCTCTGCTTCTTGGATTTTTTGTTTCTCTTCTTCCGCTTCAATCTGGGCAATACGTTTGAGTGCTGCGTTGATCCGCTGTTTAATCTTCACTATCATGTAAAGAATCACAACTATGGGAAAGAACAATAAAGCCATCACGTGCCAATATGAATCCACATGTAAAGCAAAAACAGCGACTTGTGATCCGATCAAGATTATGAGTCCTGCGATCACTACTTTTATATCTTTAAACATGATGAGCAGATACACAGCGGGAATGATAAAGATCGTTCCCATAATGAGCAAAGTGGTGTCATTTATTTCGTTCATTGTTTTTTCCTTGTTCATCATTGTGCAATTCTTTCATGTCACGAATACAGTTCTTGCTTTCACCATAAAAAACCCATAGGGCGTAATAGGAAGCCAGTATCATAAAACTAATCCCTCCCAGCAAAATCCACTTAAATTCAAGGAACCAGACAGCCCCTGCAACAACAATCGTATGGACACCAATCCAATAGAGCAATGCTTTGCGTAATCCGATAAGGACTAAAGTTCCTAATCCAAGAGTATAAAAGAACAGGCTTATCAGTATTAATTGCGTTAATTCATTCATTATCATCTCCTTTATGCATGCTGCGAAACAAAAAGCTCACGGCTAATAAAACCATATAGGCAAACCCATACAGTACGACAGAAGGCTCAGGTGCCTCTTGAGCTATGACGTTACAGATCCCAGGGTCATTTTGAATCTGGTCTCCTTTTACAAATCCCAGGTTGGGAACATGTTTCCAGCCGTTATGAGAATCGATAAGGGCGCTTTCACCTCTCCATAAGCCGCACTCGATAGCTTGACCTTCATTGAAACGCTGTAAGACAAATGCTTTGGCTTGATTATTTTCTGAGGTTTTGTATGCAATCACCATAATCATCGTCAAGACAATAACCCCTAGCCACGTCATCTCTATATCTTCCACAAATTGAATCATCAAGAAGCCTGCAAAGGTAAAGAGTATGATGGGAAGCCATTCCCATCCGTTGATGTATTCAAACATCTCACACCTCCGATGTACAAGTGCTGGATATGAACTCAAGACGTTCATTGATCACATAGGCTTTGTGTTGACAGATATACCGAGAACGTACTTCTCGCTTCATCATTCCATGGACCTTGTACCACGCAAGCCCCAAGAAGGTGCGTTTGATAATCAACTCAGCGGGATGTTCACATAAAAGCTTTTCGTAGCTTGAAGAGACTCCATTGTGCTCGTTATAGAGTGTTTGAGTCCCCTCAATGATATAACGCCCTTCATCATCAATACTAAGAGTGGCATTGGTAAAGATAGAACTTTGCTCTTCACAGGGGATAAAGTAAAAACGTTCCCCTATTGGATTAACAAGTATGCTTTTATGGCTCTCATCAAGTGCGAGATCACAGTTGGTATGGTAAATTTTAGACATGGAAATATCCTCCTCGGATTGGGTCTTTTTTAAAATATCTGGTGACAATGGCAAAAATCTGATCAGGATTTAGGATTATTTGAGAAAGAGAGACGATAGCTAATCACCACTCTTTATCAGGAAAAATTTGAGAACGTTCTCGGTTGCAACTGAGGAAAGTTTACACTGTTTTTCACTATTGCGCAAGAGCATAAAGTACAAATTTATTCCCTTGAAATGGGAAGATGGAGGCGGTTGTATTTATATTTAGAGTTAGAAAAGTGAGGGCTTTTTTTTCGGGAATGTCAAGAGCAGAAATACAAATAAAGTCAAAAAAACAAGAATGAAAAACGCTTGCTTTTCAGCATAAAATGTGCAAGAATAAAAAAATCTATGCAAATAGATTTGAGGCTATTTCATCCACTTTGTGAGTTTTTTATCAGTTCCAATCATAGAATCGATCATTTCAATATACCAGATACGAAAACAATCCTCAACGATTTCTTTCAAAGTTCCAAAACCATTTTTTAAAGCATAATGATACTCTTGTTCATTTAGCATGGGCAGAGTAGCTTTTTGTTCAGCGATTTTTGTATAAATGAACATACATACTTGATTACGATTAAACTGATCGTTTATCTTGGTGTCTTTTTCAACGAAATCGAAAGCAGATCTAATCTGATGTAAGGCATTGTACTTTTGATCAGCATAGAATACATCTTTGATTTTTTTTCTTTTTTGTTCATCAGGAATTTTAGCCGAATACTTAAGAGTATTTTTTTCAGAGACAATCGACTCATCAAAATCAGATGATGACAAATTATCACCATTGCAAAATTTATGAATAAAGTATGGTGAAAAAAAGTCCAGCAATTTAACAATGGGTACATTTTTTTTTCGATTGTTTTCTACTGTGCTAGGCAAGCAATTCATAAAACGAGCGATTGCTCTAGTTTTAGCGTCTACTTTTTTTAATCTACTTGACATATGAACGATTGCTTTTTATGAAATCATAGAAATTAAAATCTGGAGATGTAGATTTATATAAAACTGCTTCGGAAAGCATTTCAGGTTTTATTTTTTTGGGATCTTTAACAAAGTTTTCAAAAAAAAATTCTAAAAAATCTGGGTCAAATTTTCGTAAAAATTGAATAGCAAGCGTATTGTTTCTAATCATTTTTTTGATAGTTCTATCATCTTTAATAAGCTCATCTTCTCCTGAAAACATTCTCATAACAATATCGTGGAATCTTTTTTCATCATTCATGCACTAATTCTACTGTTTTTATAAAAAAATAGCAAAAACTTAATTTTTTGCTTTACGAAATGGAGGCAAATCTGATTAAATGTCACCAACCCAAATTGATTCATAACAAATCAAACTGGGGAAAATTAAACCAAGGGAGTCCAATAGATGGATCAAATTAAAATAGAAAAACTTCTGTCAATCAAAGAGGTGTCGTACTACGTAAGTTTGGGTAAGTCAAATATCTGGACGATGGTCAAGAGAGGATCTTTCCCTGCACCAAGAAAGATATCAGTGGGCTGCACAAGGTGGAAATTATCGGAAATTCAAGCATTTATTAATGGTACTTGGCATGGTTAAAGCTACGAATGAAGGTGAAGAGATAGCGCCAACTATCCCTTCTTATGAAGATTCTGTCGAAAGAACTGAGACATTCTACCAAAAAAATGAGCTAAAAAACATATTGCCAGCTAATTTGCTGACAGTTGTGAACTGTTTTGATGAGATTAGCCATGCGCACTTTGACAGTATTGCTATAAGTATCTTGTGTCTTTTACCGTGTTTGTGCTCAGGTGCAAAAGTATCACAAGAAAAGGGGATGCAGGGGCGAGCAATCATTCTCTACATGCTTTTATTGGCTCCTAGTGGGGTTGGTAAGACGTCCGTTGCGATGATGGGAAGGCACTATCTTCTCAATTTTCTTAATCAAGATGATAGTCCAATCGATGAAAATGGTAAAGAAGATCAGTTGAATAATGTTAAAGACCTTTTTGTCGATGGAGCGAGTGCTGAAGGCTTAGAGTCTTCCTTTTTATCTGGAAGTTCACCGCATTTAGTGATGGATGAATTTGGGAAGTATGCTAGCACTTCTCGCAACGATGTGCTTAAGCAGAATTTTTTACGCATGCTCATGCAGATCTATGATAGTGGCACTCTCGTGACCAGAAAGCTGAAAGACACTAAAAATACAAAGCTGATTGTCATCAAGGGTATGGGACTATTTGCGGCATCGACGATTGGTAAATCCAATCTGACGCCGCAAGATATGCGAAACATGATTTCGGATGGTCTATTGAACCGGTTTTTGGTGATATTCGGTCGATACAAACGTATTCCGATTCGACAGGAGCTAACTCTCAAACAGGCTGAAAATGTTGAAGCTTTTGCACGAAAATTTTATGACTTTGCAAAAGAAAAGCATTTTTACCTTGGGCAAGAGGCATATGACGTGTATGTACGTTTTCATAATTCAATCAATGACACTTACTATGAAAAATATAAAGCCGAAGATGATACAGCAGGTTTGGATATCCGCCTTTTAACGGTAAGTCAGCGTATCGCGATGCTTTTTCAAGTATGCAAAAACGTCGAAGATAATCGTCCCGATCAAGTTGAAATCGAAGCGATTTCAATGCAGCGAGCAATCCAGCTGTTGGATTACTTGCATAAAAATCATTTTGATCAAATCCTGCTATACGCAAATAGTAAGGATGGTCGTCCAACAACAGAAGATCGTGTGAAGAGTCAAATTGAGAAAAAAACAAGGCTTAGTATTCGGAATCTTACTAGTAACTTAAGCCCGCTAAAAACGATACACATTACAACGGCAGTCGAACAGCTTATAAAAATAGGATGGGCGATTCAGGATGAACATGGATTTATTACAAAAAGATAGTTTTATCTAAAAGTGTCACCGACACCGACAAAACCGTATAAAAGTTCGATGGCATCGTAGTTTTAACAGTCGGTGAGGAGTGAAATGAAATACCGACACACCCGACAATTGTCGGTGCTCGTCGGTGTCAAATTTATCTACTGTTACCGACACGTCAAATGCCTGCCATGCAAGGTTTTAGCGGCATTTGTCGGTTGTCGGTAGCTTATTTATAAGAAACAACAAAGGAGTATCTCATGACCGATGATGTAAATGGTTATAAAAACACAATGGACCAATGTTGTGGCATCGCTATTTCTGACCGCCAAAAGTCCTTGAAATGGCTATCCAAACAAAATGATCTCATTGTGTATGAAGTTTTCAGACTTCAGAAAAAACACTTTCACCGCTTTAAAAGCGGTTACCCAAATGAGAATCCAATACTAATGGCGCAAGTGTCATTTTTCCAAGCACTCAGAGAGTATATAAGTGACATTGAGGACTTAAATCGAAAAAGCCGTTCTACGAATTTTGGATACTTGAAAAAAGTTAGTAAAAACCGCGCAAAACAATTCCGAAAACCACGTTTGAATTCAAAGCATGAAAAGCTTTTAAATTTACAAAACGTTGTTCTGAATTTGCGTAATTCAGAGGGATATTCCTCTCGTGATGTATCAGCATACTTGCTAAAAATCCACAATTTCGAAATATCCCATACGGAAATTTTGAAATTTGAAAAACTTCTTCAAAAAGGAAAAGATCATGACGATTCAAATTCATAATGGCATCACGTGCCATTTAATAGTGAGAGAAGACCCTAAAAAAATCATTAAGCGTTATGAGATTTACTCTGTGACGCTTGCTTCGAAAATAGTCGCTGAATCATGGAGTGAAGTTGCTGATTTTGCGGAAATATTTAATGCATTTAATAGAAATGCATTGGTCAACGAAGTTAAATATCATATAAATAAAGTCCATTATGCGCTCATTTTAGCCGATAAGCAACCGCCAAAAGTTGCAATTGCACTTTATGAAGAAGATGAAAAAGAATGGAAATATTATAAATTTACAAAAGTTGAATCTTTGTTAATTTACAACAAATTGACAAAGATTCTCAATAAATGCGATTTTGGTGAATAAGCTGTGAAAAAACAACATAGCTATAGCGATAATGTGAACTGGGTTCAAAAACAATATGAAGATGCAATTTTAAAAAATCACGAGAAGGGTATAGATGAAGAGATGCAAATAGCTTTAAGTATTTTTCTTGAATCACAAGAGAGCAAAGCACTTTATTATGAAACTGCCAGAATGATTGGCTATCCTCAGCCGCTTTGGTGGGTGCGGCTGATTGCAAATTGGAAATTAAGTTTACTTACCAAAGGATCACCACTCGCGATCGTGAAGCCAATTTTGTTGGAAGAACTGATTAGAAATGCAACGAGAGTGACGATTAAAAAGCCAGCTAATTTTAGTCGAAATAATGATTGTTTCTCAAATTATCAACAAAAATACAAGAAAAAATCTTTTCAGTTTGTAAAGTTGGCTGTAAAGCAATTGGAAACTTTTCTGGAAAGTTGTCGTAGGAAAAAATTGTAAACTATAATTCTAGAAACCCCTATGTTATCGCACTTTCTAGCCTTCTGTTCTCTACCGAAGGAAACGGGGGGGCAAAAGTGCGTAACGCTATTGTTCCAAAATGAGTCATGCTCAACATTACAAAATCCTCGTTATACTTTTTTCATATTTTTATTTTTCATCTCGTTGTATTTTAAGTCAAGAAAACTGTTTATGCTTCAGTAAAAAGCAGATTGACTCAACACCCTTACCCATACAATGGGAATAAACGATTTCAACACAACGAGTAAAAAATGAGAGGAAGCATCTACTATCAAACCGCCGAATTGACGAAAGTTATTTTTGTTGAGGGAGCAAAAAAAGAGGAACGAGTTGATCCAACTCATCCAAATTTTCAATGTGTTTCCAGCTTCAAAACCATGGAAACCTATCGAGGAGTTTGGAATAACTTTGGCCATTATCTAAAAGAGCATTGGGGAATCAAAGATTTCGAACAAATTGATAGTGAACACATTCAAGCTTATATGGCGTATAAAATAGAATATTATCCAACCAAGCAATATCTCGAAAAAATCTCCGCTGCTCTTGGAAAACTAGAGAGGGCTCTCATAAACTACACTGCATATAAGTATGGTGAACTACGTGAATATGATTTCAATATTCGACAAAACACGCTTGATAATGCGCGTGCATTAAAGCAAGTGGCCAATGGTTATCATAATCGCGTCTACAAAGATCCTCAAGCTCTGATTGGGTTATTATCAAATCCAAACCATCAGCTAGGGGCTATGATACAGCTTCATGGCGGTGCGCGATCTGAGGGAATTACACTAATCAAACCTCACCAACTCCATGGATATAAAACTGATGAAATTACGGGTAAAGAAGTTGCCGTAATCAAAACCACTGAAAAAGGAGGCAAGACAGGAGATATTTTGATACCTATTATCATATACAAGCAACTTGAAAAGATTATTGCTGATAATGGTAAATTTAAAATCAATTACAAAGCATATGTTGAGGATATCCGTAAGAGTTGCCTTATAAATCAAATGGAGTGCCACTCCTCACATGGCTTCCGATGGACGTTTGCTCAAAACCGTGTTCGTGAATATCAAAGGTTTGGATATTCGTATGAAGAAGCGCTTCAAGGTGTTTCATGGGAAATAAAGCACTTCAGAAGTTCGGTCACCGAGCATTATTTGGGGTGAGCACTATGCGTGCATCACCTTGCCCATATCCTGATAAATCATATCGAGAACGATTCGAGCAAATCCATCCCTCACTTTGTCTTCATTGAGCAACTGTGATGCCATGTTCTTGTGTGCATCCATGCTCAAAATGATGGCATCGGTCATGGCTACTGGAAAATCTCCCATCATGGCTTGTTCTTTTGAATTGGTGCGAAACTGCTCGACTACTTTATCATTTTCCATCACCTTATCTCTGATCGTACGCGCATAATTGAGTTTATCTTCGTCACTCAGTTCTCCAGCGAAAAGTTCGTTCATTTTTTCGACGATATGTTCGATGGTATCCGTTGCAGAATCACGCGCTATTCCACCACCCGGAGCATCGGGGTCAATGGTTCCGCTCTCAAGATTAATGGATTGTATTTTTTTATTGCGTAGACTGTAGTGTGTCATCTGAACACTTCCAATATCGATCGGCGGTGTGATGTCAATTACTTTGAGATTTGGAAGCAAGCCTCGCGCGTAGGCACAAAGTTTTTCGAGCTCGGAATCATCGTAATCGACGATTTGTGAGAGGAACTCATACATTCGGACAAATGTGCCAAGATCTTTTTTGAAAAGATCAAGTGCGTCTTTATCTTCTTTTGCGCCAGTGATGTCACGCTGAGCATTATGAATACCCGCTTCGTCCTTATTGGTTGTTGCATTATCATGCGCCGTGTGAGCTGCTTTAATGGCATCGAGTGCCGCTTTGTAGCGAGTCTTATAACGATCGGCTGCGGGCTTGACCGCCGAACTCATGGCTTCTTGCGTTCCTTTAGGATCAAAGTAGGCTTTGGCAAACTGTTCAACTTCATTATGCGTATAGATTCCATGCGCATCGAGTTTCATTTGAATTTCAAAAATACCATTAGGATCACTCACGTCGGTTAGCGAAGCAGTAGTGTAATAGGGATCAAACGCCTCTTTAATCTCTTCGGGCTTGTTGAAAAAATCGAGGATAAAGACAACTTCTTTACCGGGATACGTACGGTTGAGGCGTGAGAGAGTTTGAACGGCTTCGACACCACTGAGCTTTTTATCGACATACATCGCACACAGTTTGGGCTGATCAAAACCTGTCTGGAACTTGTTAGCGACGATCATTACCTGATAATCGTCACTGTCAAAGGCTTTACGCATATTGCGCCCTTTGAGATTCGGATTCATAGTGGCTTCGGTGTATTCGTTGCTAACCCCCTCTGCATCATCGATGACACTCCCAGAAAAAGCTACCATAGCAGCGATATTCGAGTAGCTGTTCTCTTTGATATACTGATCGAAAGCCAGCTTGTAACGTACTGCCTCTTTACGCGAACCGGTGACAACCATTGCTTTGGCTTGTCCATCGAGGAGATGAGCGATATGAGTACGGAAATGCTCTATGATGATTTCTATCTTTTGCGCAATGTTGTAAGGATGGAGTTTAATCCACTTAGCAAGTTGCACTTTGGCTTTTTTGGAATCAACTTCTCTCTCACCTTCAGCGGTAGCAAGTTTATATGCCATATCGTAGGTGGTGTAGGATTTGAGAATATCGAGGATAAATCCTTCTTCAATCGCTTGGCGCATGGTGTAGGAGTGAAACGGATGAGGGATATTATCGGATGCCGCCGGACGAGTCGGATCAGGAAGTGTTCCGAACATTTGAAGTGTTTTACTTTTGGGCGTTGCAGTAAAAGCGAAATAGCTGATATTGTCACTCTCTGAACGGGCAGTGAGTGCAGCGGCGATTACATCTTCGGCACTGATTTCCTCACCTTCGGCGATTTGTTGTGTAGTGAGAACCTCGCGGAGTTTTTTAGCCGTCGCTCCCGTTTGAGAAGAGTGGGCTTCATCGGCAATGATGGCGTACCTTTTACCTTTAAGAGTAGTGCGCTCACGTATCGCATCGATCACAAATGGGAAAGTTTGGATAGTTACGATGATGATTGCAGCTCCTTTTTCAAGAGCATTTACTAACTGTTCGGATTTACTTCCCTCACCCTCATCTCGATTAATCGCAACTACAACACCGTCTTTATGCTCAAATTGCGAGATTGTCTCTTGGAGCTGAGAATCAAGAACCGTTCGATCGGTGATAACAATGACCGAATTAAAAATCCGCTCACTTGTCTCACTGTGCAATGATGAGAGCTGATGTGCAAGCCATGCGATAGAGTTTGATTTTCCACTGCCCGCACTGTGCTGGATGAGATAGCGTTGACCAGCTCCGTTAACTTTGGAATCCTCAATAAGTGCCGTCACGACATCGAGCTGATGATAGCGGGGAAAGATCAAACTTTCGCTTTTGTACTTTTTACCGGTGAAGTCCTCTTTATCTTTGACTTCGAGGTGGATATAGCGACCAATGATCTTTAGCCACGTCTCTTTAGAGAACACTTCTTCCCACAAATACGAGGTTGCATAGCCATTGGGATTATGAGGATTTCCCGCCGCTCCGCCATTGCCTTTGTTAAATGGTAAAAAGAATGTATCTTTGCCCTTGAGCTGACTCGTCATATAGACTTCATCGGTACTTACTGCAAAATGTACCAGTGAGCGTCGTTTAAAAGCCAATAGCGGCTCTTCGTGCTTGGTTGCAGGGTCTTTTGGGTTACGATCATATTTGTACTGATTAATAGCATCTTGGACGTTTTGAGTAAAATCAGTTTTTAACTCGATAGTAGCGACGGGAATACCGTTGAGGAAGAGCATCAAATCAATGCTGTTACGGTTGTGCTGTGAATAATAAACCTGTCGCACTACTCGAAGGATATTAGTATCATAATCGACTTGGAGCTTATCGGAATACAGATCAGGCTTAAATTGACAAAGTTTAAAACGGGCGTTGATCTCTTTGAGCTCGTGGCGGAGGAAATAGAGAGAGCCTTGTTTATCCATCATCGAAGCGACATGACGGCATAGGGCTAAATCTGTGTTACTTTGATGGCGCTTGGAGAACTTCTCGTACTCTTGTGCCTGAGTGGTTTGAATATAGGCGATGAGATCTTCGGGGTAGAGAGCGAGTGATTTATTATAACCTTCACTGCTCCCCTCCACCCAGTTATGATTGGTCAAATACTCAACTATCTCGGTTTCAAAAGTGATCTCTTTGTGTTTGCTCATCTATTTCCCTCTATACCTTGGCTAAAATGTGTCTAACCTTGTCTAATTTTTTGGATTCGTAAAAACCCATACACCTTTTTGCGAAGTGCCCTTAAATACGACACTTTTATCTCTTACAGACATTGCGTATAAAATATTCATTCCTTATTTTGCATCTAAAATATCAGGGAGCTTGTCTAAAAAATTTAATACAGTAATAAGTTTTATCCACTTTTCATTCTTTTTAGTATATCATTCTCTTGCTCAACTACCATTGTGTATGTAAGAGGTGACCGCGAGTTCGCTCGGTCCATAATAAGCGACCCTTTCAAAACCATTCACATCCTACCAAATCACCGTCTTTTTTATTTACATATTTTTCAAAACGTTCCTGATATTCATCTCTTTTGTCATCATATGTAATATAAAAACTTGTTACCAAAAAAGAATCATTAGCCCCTAGTTTTTGAAGAATAACAACGAAATCTTTTTGATAGAGCCACAAATACAATCTTATAGGCTTTTTGTCGGTCGTCTCTTTACGATAAAAAAGTTTGATTTGAGGATCAGTATGATTTTCAATAATAAGCTTAACCCATTCCAGTCGTTCAGCTCGAGCAAAATCAGGTAAACGCTCTTTGCGTGGAACAGTTTTCTTCCCTTCTTTAACTTGGTAGGACTGCTCCCGTGAGGTTAGATGCCAAAAGCTTTTTTCTTTTCCGTCTTCTTTTTTATACGTTTGAGGGTTGATGTAGATAGTAGAATTCAAATATGTTTTGCTATCGATAAAATCCACACAAAAATAGTCATCATAAAGCACCTCAAAAAGTTCGGAAACTTCTAAATCTTCCAATGGAATAAGGCTACTAAACATCTGAGAGAGTCCATCTAAAAATATTGCATTTTTTTGCCCACGGCTTTGTTCCATGAATATCGCCGATATTACTTCCCTCTGTTTTTATTTTGGAATCAATATGCTCCGCAATATAGGTTTTTATCTCACTGCTGTGCTTAATATCTTCCCTGTTAACATACCCAATAGCCCCGATAAAAAGGTCACACAACTGTATTAGTTGTGATTCATGCGAATGTATAATATTAAAAAGAGGTGTTCCGTAATTGGCATTTTCAAGCACTTTGGCAAGTTCACCCACCCGTTTTGATCCCAATGAATCCTTGTAGTCAAAATAGATTTTAAATTGATCGTTTTTATTGAGCAAGTCTCGCAAGGTGTAATAGTACACGACATAGTAAAATTCATCATGCGTTCGACCATATCGTTCATGATTGACTTTGGATTTGTTCATTACAAGAGTCGCTTTAAACTGCATGAATTCTGATGTGAAAAAATAATCTATCAGTTCTTTGTAGAATTCTTTTTGTTTGGCGACGAGCTTAGTCCATTTTAATTCAGTTTGATAGTTGTGCTTATGGCGTAAGAACTTGATATGTTTATTGGCTTCTATAATCCTCGATTCTTCTATTCGGATCGCACCATTGACCATTAAATTGGAATTGTCGGATAGTAGATGATTACTTTCATCACAAAAGATTTTATAGGCACTCATTGTTTTATTCCTTTTATCATTTCAACCAGCTTTAGCCCACCGGCAGTAGTAATCTGGATTTGATTGCTTGAATTTTTAGACAAAATCTCTTGTTGTATCAAGTCGTTGAGAATATTCCTTGCAACAGCTTTTGGTATATTAAATTCTTTGTACATCGTATCTAAAATGTTGGCTTCGTAAGTTGTGTCATAAGAATCATGCAAATATTGTACAACTTTTGAAAATTCATTATCAGGAATCATAGTAGCTACTGAACTATCTACTTGAACCCCTCCCACTTGGACAGTTGCATTGACTACCCCAACTGATGCCAATTGTTTTTCAAGTTCAATTACTTTTTTCTCCAATTCAGCGTATTCATCATTCTTCGCTGATAAGAATCCTTTAACTTGATTTAATTGATTTTCAAGTTGCCCATTAGTCGTTTTCATGGACTCAATCATTGTATTTGAAATATTCGCAGCTACTTTATAAGCCTCTATTTCATTTTGAAGGGGCTTAAGATCATTCTCCAATTTTATTTTATATTCTTCCTCTTTTTTTCTAAGTTTAGTTAAAACTTCATCTTTTTCTTCAGTAAGCCGAGAAACTTCTTTTCTAATTTCACGTGCTTCTTCTTGTGTTAAAGGTGTTTCATCCTCGATTTTTTGCTTGACCCATTTGGACCATTTATTGTAAAAGAGCGTCGCATAGTAAAATCCTAGTGCAAAAGCTGGATAAATAAATACATATACCAAAGCGATGTAGAGCGGATATAAAAATTCGATGTGATATACACTGAGATGCATAAGTTTTTTTTCGAGTGTGCTGTCGCCAAAATAAACTAACAAATATTTGTGATTTAGAAGTACCCATGAGATAATATATGAACTCATAAACGGAGTATAAGCAAAATCGTAAAGCTTAGCTTTAATCGAGTCTTTTATGTCATCAAGCATTCTTCATCCTCTTTTAGCTCATTTCCATCTGTAAATCAATTTCTTTATTCAACGCTTCAAATATTTGATCTATACCAATATCATATTGCCCTAAATGTCCAGCATAATTTTTAAATTTATCTGTTACTTTATCAAAGCCTTCAATATGACCTTTGTGCCACTCTGACAGAGCATTTAAGTAGTAATCTCCAGTAGGGTTATGAATCAATCGAGCATTTATTGAATCAATTCGTTCTTTTGCAATTCGGTGTGCGGTTGGATCGTTTGCCAATATTCGTACAAAAAGGGCAGAATCTGAGACTTTTAAAGCAGTCACATATGCTAGTAGATGGTCTGATATATTATGAGGATATGCAAATGCATATAGAGCGATACAACGTTCAATGTCTCTCAAAGAAAGATTGAGAACGGGAGCAAGTAGTGAGATTCCCTGGACAAAACTTTCTATTTGACTACCGGCATCAAATTTATAGTTCTTGGCGACATTCTGAACAAAACGTTTTGTACGCTCATAACGTAAAGTTTCACCAACTTGTTCCTTTGGTAGTTTAAAGAAAAAATTGACAAACTTACTCAAATACAATGCAGCATCGGTTTCAGCTCCATATACTCCTTTGACAGCTTTTTCGAGCTGATTTCGATTGAGCAATAATACGAAGACAATATTCGGCACATCAAAAAAATGTTTTATTCGTTCGATTAACTCTACTGCAAATGTTGGTTTGCAGCGGTCAAGTTCGTCGATAAAAATGACAACGGGTCTATCTGGATCAGAATTGGCGAACTGGGTCAATTGCGCTTTGAACTCTTGCATAAGCACTTTATCACCAGCATGCTTTGTAAGCCTGTCTTTGATCCATACGCTACTGGTGTCAGCACTATCATCAACGGCACTCTCTAAAATATCATTTGCTTTATCGGAAAGATTGCTTGTACCAAGAGCCCAATGACCAATAGCATTAACAAGTATCTTAGTTCCTAATGGCAAAAGAGCTTTTGCAATATTCGCCGCTGTTTCAGTCAGTTTAGGAGCAAGATCATTTTCACCGATAACTTCCAATATCTCAGCACTAAGAAGCATAAATGGATCTTCAATATAGTCTTGCTCGAATGCATCGATATAAATCACACTGTGTGCTTCGTTTTTGAGATGCTCAGCCCAATTACGACCAAACCAGGTTTTTCCTTCTCCCCATGAAGCATCGATGGCGAGTACGGCACCAGCTTGTAACCGATAGAGGTAAGTGGTCAAATGTACTGCCAGCTGTTTTCTATTTAGTAAATCCCCTTGAAAAGGTTGCTCACCAACGATTGGAAGACGTGGTAATGCTAAAATTGGATCACTCATGCTTCCCTTCTCACATCAATCTTCCCTGTAACCGCTGCAGAGATCAAAGCCGTGCGCCGTTCTTTCATCAATTCTATCGTTTGACGGGCTTTGGCAATGAGGGTATCAATTTTAGCGGTTTGGGTGTCGATATAACCTGTGATAGCGATTTGCTCTAGGAGTGGAGGTAAAGCAATTTGAATGTTAGCAATTTGTTCAAAATTCAATCCTTCTCTAGCAGCACCATTTTGAAAAGCATCTATTTGAGTTTTTGCAGTAGCTGATTTCATTACCAGTGCAATGTAAGGTCTCATTTCTATTGAGCTTATTCGAATGATACAGACATGCTGATTTACATTTGCTACATCAAAATCATATGGCACTAACGTAGTTCTACCAATTGAGGCACCCGTAACATTCAAAAGTATATCGCCAGCTTTTACTCTAGTATTTGCCATCTCTTCATCTATTTCTTTTGAAATAAATACTACATCGTCAAGTCGTAAACCTTCATCATAAACATTTTGACTTCGAATAAAAACAATCCCTTCATCAGCATATACTTCACTTCCGCCTCTAGGTGTTTTTCCACTTCCGATTTTACTAGATAAAAAGCCTATTTTACTTATTTCCCAGTGCTCAGGCACTTCCCCCAACCACTCAACCCCACTATCTTTCAAAGTCACATCAGGATCAATCCCTTTGGTAACGGCATGAGAAATCATAGCAGAGCGTTTTTCCCCCAACAGCTCGATCATTCGCTGTTGTTTAGCGATGAGGGTATCGATTTTGGCGGTTTGAATGTCGAGGAAGTTGGCGATGGCGGTTTGTTCTTCGTATGACGGGGTTGCGAAATCAATATTGTGCAAATTCTCTTGGGTCATACTTGGTACTGCTGATCCATATTGATAGTAATCAAACTTAATTGTCAGGCAAGAATAATAGAGAAACTTTGGGAATGTAGTTTTAGCAATATCAGTGTAGTACATAGTATCTACAGTCCAAAACGGCTCAATAATGAAAAGAGGTTTATCGATAGTTCCCTTACGTCCCAGCAATACTGATGGCTTATCATAGAGATATTCATTAGCTCTGCCAAATTCTCCACCTGAGCCATAAACTGGATACTGTCCATTATCTGACAAAACCTTTTTTTGGTCTTGCCCATTTTTTATTCGTGCATGATATTTGAGTCTTTTAGGTAGCCAATCTTTTGGCACTTCTCCCAACCATTCAACACCACTGTCTTTGTAACTCGGATAAGGTTGGTAACGGCTCATGCTTCCTCCCTAGAGCTGTCATACAAAAGCTCATGGAGTTTGGCACGAATGAGTTTTTTATCGGGGAGCTGTGTCTCATAGTGTGCGACTAGTGTCGGAGAGATATTGCGACTCAGGGCGTATTCTACGACTTCATCATCTTTGTCCCTGCAAATGAGCACCCCAATACTTGGGTTCTCATGCGTTTTTTTGACATCACGATCCAGTGCTTCGAGATAAAAATTGAGTTGCCCTAAGTGTTCGGGTTCAAACTTGCCGATCTTGAGCTCAAACGCCACCAAAGCTGCCAGCTCTCGATGAAAGAAAAGCAAATCGATGTAAAAGTCACGGTTACCCACCTGCAAGCGATACTCTTCCCCCACAAAGATAAAATCTCCCCCAAGTTCGAGGATAAATTGCTTCATCTGGGCTATGAGTGATTTTTGGAGAGTGGATTCACTATGTTTTTGTGGAAGTCCCAAAAACTCTAAAACATAACTGTCTTTGAAGGTGTTTTCGATGTTTGGATGTATTTCTCTCAGCACTGCCGAGAGTTTTGTATTGCCTATCATGGTGCGCTCAAAGAATGAAGCATCGATTTGCCGATCCAGTTCTCTTGACGAGTATCGCTCTTTGGTCGCCAATAGTAGATAAAACTCTCGTTCTTCAGATGTTTTACAGCGTGAAAAGATAATGGTGTTATTCGTCCATGTCAATTCTCTCACCAGTGGCGAGAGTTTTTCATCTCCACTATAGGTCTCATAAAACTGCTTCATTCTCCAGAGGTTTTTATCACTAAAGCCTTTTAACTCAGGTTCTGTTTGAGCGATAAAAGTTGCCAACTCTTTGACTACCCCTTTGCCCCAAGATGCGTTTTGAACCTTTTGGCTGATGGTCTGACCAATGTTCCAGTAGAGTTCTATAAGCGATGAATTGATGGTGGCATAGATTTTTTGTTTCGATGTTTTAATATGCTCTAAGATCGGAGAAAAGTCTTGATGAGAGGGTTTTATATTCACGAATGTACCTCATTGAGCAGATCAAGAATCTCTTTGGTAATACCGTCAAGTTCCGTATCGATTTCATGCAGGCTTCGTGGCGGTGTGTATTCGTAGAAATGGCGGTTAAATGGAATCTCGTAGCCCACGATACCGATCTTCCCATCTTTGGGATCGATATGTTTTTTATCCTCACTGATCCATGCGTCGGGAACATGAGGGAGAACTTCACGTTTGAAATACGTTTGGATATTTTCAGACAGTGGAATGTTTTCGTTATCACGCAGTGAAGTATCTGGCTTAGGTTTCCCTTTTGTCATCACAACTTTACCCTCTTCGATTACGGGACGTTCGACGGTGATGCGACGGTATCCGAAATCAGTGGTATCAAAAATCTTGCACACTTTACTCTCTTCGAATGCACCGTAAATACGGGTAATCTCATCGATAGCAGGCTCTTTGAGTTCTTTACGCTTGCTTCCCAGTGATTTACGCATACTCTCACCCATCCCTGTAGCATTGACGAGTTGGACTTTGCCTTTGCGTTCAGGGGCTTTGTGATTTGAAAGTATCCAGATATAGGTGGAAATACCGGTATTGAAAAACATATCGGTAGGCATCGCTACGATACCCTCTAGTAGATCATTTTCCAAGATATAACGGCGAATTTCACTCTCACCGCTTCCTGCACCGCCGGTAAAGAGGGGCGAACCGTTGAGAATGATCCCGATGCGGCTACCACCCTCTGATTTAGGACGCATTTTTGAGATGAGATGAAGCAAGAAGAGCAAACTTCCATCACTCACACGAGGTAATCCAGGACCAAAACGTCCGCCGAAACCTTTTTCTAACTGCTCCTTTTTAACTTCTTTTTCAACTTTTTTCCACTCAACACCAAACGGGGGATTGGAGAGCATATAGTCGAACTTCTTATCATAGAGCTGATCGTCGCTCAGAGTATTACCGTATTTGATATTGGCGACATCCTGACCCTTTATGAGCATATCCGCTTTACATATAGCATACGATTCAGGATTTAATTCTTGACCAAACGTCACCAGTTTTGCTTTTGGATTCATCTCATAAACGTATTCACTCCCGGAGGAGAGAAATCCTCCAGTACCAGCTGTAGGATCGTAGAGACTGCGAACAATCCCAGCTTTGGTCAATACAGAATCATCACCGATAAAGATGAGTGACGTAGTGAGACGCACAATGTCACGAGGGGTGAAATGCTCTCCTGCGGTTTCGTTAGAAGCTTCGGCAAATCGGCGAATGAGTTCCTCAAACACCAATCCCATCTGATGATTGCTGATAGCGTCAGGATGGAGATCAACGGTTGCGAATTTCTCTACAGTCTTATAGAGGAGGTTTGATTCATCCAAATAGGCTAACTGCTCGGTAAATTTATACCGCTCAAAAATCTCACGGGCATTAGGGCTGAAATCGGTTATAAGAGTTTCGAGATTGTGACAAAGATTCGCAGGATCTGCCAAAAGAGTAGATAGGGTAAAACGGGAAATATTATAAAAACTTTGCCCCGCTTTTTTGGTGAGGAATACATCGAGAGCGATTCCGAGATCTTTACGAGCTTGATATTCAGCGAGGACATCCGCGCGTGTTGGTTCGAGCACACATTCCAGACGGCGCAAAAGCGTAAAAGGCAAGATAACCTTGCCATAATCAGATTGCTTGTAGTCACCTCGAAGGAGGTCGGCAACTGACCAGATAAACGCCGCTGTAGAAGAAAAACTCATTAATAATCAACCTTGATGCTTTTTGTTAAATGATTATACATTAAGAGGCTGAAAGAAGCTAAAAATCAATCTTTCCGTTCTTTGGTTTTATCAAGAAAATTAGCCCACCATTGCATTAATGGACGCATCTGTTCAGTGTAATCGGCCATGTGGGTATAGGCACGAATGGCTTTATTGTTTTCATGATGGTCGAGCACACGTTCGCGAGTTTCAAATAAGGCATCGTGTTCTTTTGCATAGGTTTCGCTGAGGCTGCGAAAAGTTCCACGAAAACTATGTGTGGTTTGTTTACGACCTTTGGATTCATCTGTAAAACCCATAATGCGAAGGGCTTTATTGCATGTCTCTTCATTCATGTGATCTTCGAAATCTTTAATACCGTGAAATATCCATGCTCCCCAACCGGTAATTTCTCGTGTCTCATTTAAAATTGAGATGGCTTGATCGGGTAAAGGTAGCACAAAATCAGGCAATGAGGGGTCAGGAACCTTCATTGCTGGTCGAGGTATGGTCAAGGTGCGTTTATCAAAATCGATCATATCCCATCGGAGCGTTGTGAGATTTTCCGCACGATAGGGAAGAATTACTACAAGTCGTAACGCATTGCGAACTATTTTGCTATGTTTGTAGCCATCAATTGCGCGGAGGAGTTCACCTAAGATTTTTTCGTCAGTAATTTTTGCATAGTGATGATTTCCTTTACTTGGCGGAACGATTTCATTAATATCGATTTCCATCGTAATATTAATGGGGGTTCGCTTATTGGCTTTTGCCCATTTCCATAGTTGCTTGCAGATGTCAAAAACACGACGGGCAGTTTCCGCTTTACCGTCAATAGCTTTATGACTTTTTGGAGTTACAACGTTAGGAACATTTTTGATGCAATTAATAATATCGCTGTCCGTAATATCCTCGATTACCTTTTCTCCGAGAGCAGGGAGAATATAGTGTTTCATGCGACTTTGGTAACGATCTACTTGACCGAGGCTGATAGCGTTGCTTTTAAAAATTAGAAAATCATTGAGAACATATTTTAGAAGATTCTGCTGCTTTTCTTTGTCAAGAGTAGCATGCAGTTTAATTTCGGCTTTTTCATCTTTACGTTTTTCAGAAGGGTTAATACCTTGAGATAGAAGAGTTCTGTACTCTCGACATAAATCTCGAGCATCACTAAGTGAAATTTCGGGGTATTTTCCTAGTGAGAGCGTGTTTTCTTTCTCGTTAAAATGATATTTAAATCTCCAAAGTTTAGAACCTTGTATTGTTATTTCTTTTATGGTTTGATCAGGAAGTACTTCTTTGATTTTTTTATAGGCTTTGATGATTAAAATGAGACCATCACCATCATAAAGCTTTTTGTCTTTTTCAATTGATGCTATTTTTTTGAGTAAGGAATCGCTTAAAGGTTTCGTTATACGTGCCATTTTGAGCCTTTTTAAGGGTACTTTTTTTATATAAAATGATTGTACCGAAAAGATACCCCTAAACGTACCCCTAAAAATCTTGGATTTGGATAAATGACTATGGATGAGGCTGGACGGGTAAAATAGCTTAAAGTGCTTGAATGACGAGATTTGTAAGGTATTTTTGGATGAGTTTGGATGAGTTTGGATGAGTTTGGATTGCTTTGGAAGTGTTGGTGGTGGCCAATCTCGGAATCGAACCAAGGACACGCAGATTTTCAATCTACTGCTCTACCGACTGAGCTAATTGGCCACGTTTTGTGGAGTGCAAGTATAGCTAGCAAAGCTTAAAAATAAGCTTAATGCTTGTTTTATTTTTGCGCAAGCTCTTTAAAGAGATTTCCTCGCACGGCATAAGAGGTAAATTGGTCCAGACTGGCAGCGGCTGGAGAGAGCATTGCGACGCTTTGACGATTGTGTTTTTGTTTGATCTGTTCTACTGCGACATCGAGAGTATTGCACAGTGTGCAAGGGATATTGTATTGTTTGCACAGTGCTTCAAGTCTGGTTGCGTTAGCACCGATAGCATAAACCGTGAGTTCGTACTTTTTGAGAGGGATAAACAGCTCTTCAAGTTCAACACCCTTGTCATCGCCACCGAGGACTAAGTGTATCGGGAATTCGCCATAGGTACGTAATGCTGCAAGTGTAGCATCGATATTCGTTGCTTTGGAATCATTGACCCAGAGGCGGTTTTTGCTATCACGAAACTCTTCTTGGCGGTGAGGATCGAGGATAAAGGCATTGATGCGGTCATAATCAACACGATCATAAAGGATTTTATCAATCCCCATCGCGATCATGGCATCCATCAAAAATGCTCCTTTAAATTTGATTTTAGACGCATCAAATCCGAAATACTTCGCTAAATCTTTTTCATTTTCGTAGAGGATTTTAAATCCCTTTGTTGGAACATCCGCAAACATTTTGGGCAAGATGATGGCTTCTCCCTCTTTCATCATCGAGAGCGGTTTGAGTTTGGCTTCAAAATACGCTTCCATGCTTCCATGCCAGCTCACGTGATCGGGAGTGACAGGAAGCAGGGCATAAATATTCGGACGGGCTACTTCGTTATAGTGCATACTAAAGGAACTTGTTTCTAAAATCCAAATAGGTGCATCGGGTGATAGATCAGCCAGCGGAGTTCCAATGTTTCCGCCGCTGATCGCCCCTTTGTCTTTTAGTAGATGTTCGACCATTTGTGTGGTGGTAGTTTTTCCGTTAGTCCCACTGATCCAGATGGAAAAAGGCATTTTAGGAGCAAAAAAATCGTACTCACTGATGAGATGCGATGCACTTTGAATCAGCGGATGGGATGGTGGAAATCCGGGAGAGGGGATTTCATGGGTAAAAGCTCTTGTATCAAATTCGCTAACAGGTTTGAGCTGATTTCCTTCCTCATCAATAAAAGGCTTGGTCACTTTGTCATCAAAAAAAGTACAAGATCCCATACGTTTAGCAATAGCACGGGTTGTTTTGCCGTACCCGAAACAGGCAATTTTCATGTTTTCCATTAACGAATCTTCATTGTGATCAGGGCAAGGATGTTAGAAAGCATCGCAATAATCCAAAATCGAACGATAATTTTGTTTTCTGCCCACTGTTTCATTTCAAAATGATGATGGATCGGTGCCATTAAAAAGACCCTTTTTTTGCGGAGTTTGTAGCTTCCTACTTGTAAGATGACCGATACCGTTTCAATGACGAAAATAAAGCCGATGAGAATAAGTAAAATTTCACTTTTCCCGATAATCGCCATATACGCGATAAAAGCACCCAATGTAAGTGAACCGCTGTCTCCCATAAAGACTTGAGCAGGATGACAGTTGAACCATAAAAATCCAACCAGTGAGCCAATAAGTGCTGCCGCGATGACGACCACTTCTCCCGCAGGGATTTTAGGCATCAAGAGATAGTGAGAGAGGGCGGCATTACCGACAACATAGACGATAACACTCAAGGAAAGGAGGGCAAATACCGAGGGAACAGTCGCAAGACCATCCAGCCCATCGGTAAGATTAACGGCATTCGAAGTAGCAATGATGACCAAAACCCAAAATCCGATACTAAAATAGCCCATATCAAAAAGACTTGATTTGACAAACGGCACATAAAAACCGGTTTCGAGTTTTGCAAAATAGATCAAAAAAGCCCCAATAGCCAGTCCAAAAACGAGCTGAAGAGCAAGTTTTGATTTAGCACTCAGACCTGCAAGATTATCACTGCCCCGAATTTTTCCCCAATCGTCCGTAAAACCGATGTAGCCATAAAAAACCAGTGTGAGCAATCCACCAATAGCAAAAGGATTCATAATATTGACAGTTAGCAAGGAAGCAATAACAGTGGAAGCGATAAAGACGATTCCTCCCATGGTTGGTGTTTTGGCTTTACTTTGGTGAGCACTGACATATTCATTAATGGGTTGCACTTTAGCGGATCGTTGCGCCCATGAGATGAAACGGGGCATAATAAAAAGTGTAAGTAATAAGCCGATAAAAAAAGCAAGACCTGCTCGAACAGTGATGTATTGAAGAATATTAATACCGAGATGTAGATGAAACCAATATAACATTAAATGACTCTTTGTCGACAAAATTGTAAAGCAAGTGACATTTTAATATAATTAGTCAAAAGTTTGATTAATCAGGAGGCAAAATGAACAAAAAAACCGTTTTGGTCATTACCGATGGGATTGGGTACTCGCCCAAACACTCTTTTAATGCCTTTCATGCTGCACATAAACCGACGTATACTCAGTTATTTGCACACGTTCCTCATTCTCTTATCGACACCTTTGGTTTAAGTGTCGGTTTGCCTGAGGGACAGATGGGAAATTCTGAAGTAGGGCACATGAGTATGGGAAGTGGACGGGTACTGTATCAAGATCTGGTCAAAATTTCTCTCGCGCTGGAAGATGGCAGTTTTGAACGTAACGAAGTCTTTAATGCTTTATTAAAAACAAGTAATCGGCTCCATCTCATAGCTCTTATGAGTGATGGCGGAGTTCATTCGCATATTGATCACTTGATAGGCGTTGCAGAGATTGCCGCCGATGCAGGCAAGGAAGTATGGCTTCATCTCATTAGTGACGGACGAGATGTTTCTCCTACTTCTGCGATCCATTTTGTCCAAACTATCAAAGCGCATGGACGTCGTAACATTCGAATTGGTTCATTGGGCGGGCGTTTTTATGCGATGGATCGGGATAATCGTTGGGAACGTATTGAACGCGGCTATAACGCCATTGTCAACGCAACGCCAAAAAGTGAACAAAGTGTTACCGATTACATTGAAAATTCGTACGCCAAAGGTGAACAGGATGAATTTATCGTCCCGACTGCCTTCGATGGATACGAAGGAATTAGTGAAGGGGATGCGGTTTTAACCCTTAACTTTAGAAGCGATCGGATGAGACAATTCGCAACTGCTTTAGGTGATGAACAATTTGAGGGGTTTGAACGTCGTTTTGTCCCTATCCATTTTGCTACGATGACGCAGTATGATAAAAGCTTTCCATTTCCCGTTTTATTTCCTAAAGATGCACCGGTAAATACGCTTTCTGAAGTGATTTCACGTGCCGGAAAACGTCAGCTTCATACGGCGGAAACAGAAAAATATGCGCATGTCACCTTTTTCTTTAATGGCGGTATCGAAGAACCGTATGAGAATGAAACACGTGTTTTGATCCCCAGTCCTCAAGTCAAAACCTACGATATGAAACCTGAGATGAGTGCTGCAGAAGTAGGCGATGTCGTGGTAAAAGCGATTGCTGAGGGGATTGACTTTATTGTGGTAAACTTTGCCAATGGTGATATGGTGGGGCACACGGGCAATTTTGAAGCGGCTACACGTGCAGTTGAAGCCGTGGATGAGCAGCTTGGACGGATTGTCGAAGCTGCAAAAGCCCAAGGATACGCGATGGTACTTACATCCGATCACGGAAACTGTGAAGAGATGCGTGATGATGCAGGTAATACCTTGACCAATCATACGGTTGGTAAAGTATGGTGTTTTGTTGTGGCGGATGAGGTCAAAGAAGTCCATCCGGGTGCACTCAATAACATTGCGCCGACAGTTTTAAAATTGATGGGAATTGAAATCCCATCTGAGATGGACACACCATTGATTTGAACGCCAAAGGAATAAAATCCCTTTGGCTACGCTCGCCGCTAAGGCACTGAAGCTTGCCTCTTTCGAGGCAGATTATTTTATGAAAAAGGGTATAAATAAATGAAATTCACAGGTAAAAATGTTTTAGTAACCGGTTCAAGCCGAGGTATCGGTGCCGAAGTAGCAAAAGTATTGGCAGGATATGGTTTAAAAGTATGGATTAACTACCGCAGCGGAGCAACGGCAGCCGATGCAGTTAAAGATGAGATTGAGCGTGCTGGCGGAAAAGCAGCTGTTATTGGATTCGATGTGAGCGATGAAGCAGCCTTTGTCGATGCGGTCAAAACAATTATTGATGCGGATGGCGAATTATCGTACTTGGTTAACAATGCAGGGATCACGAACGATAAATTGGCAATGCGCATGAAAGCCGAAGAGTTCACCAGCGTCATCGATGCCAATCTTACTTCTGCATTTATTGGTTGTCGAGAAGCGATGAAAGCGATGCGCAAACAAAAATTTGGAAGCGTTGTCAACATGGCATCCATCGTCGGTGAAACCGGCAATGCAGGTCAAACCAACTATGCGGCCTCCAAGGGCGGAATGATTGCAATGACAAAAAGTTTTGCGATAGAAGCAGCAACGAGCGGTATTCGCTATAACTGTATCACTCCAGGCTTTATTGCAACCGACATGACCGATGAGCTAAAAGAGGAAGTGAAAGCAGCCTTTACCGCTAAAATCCCAATGGCTCGTTTTGGTAACGCTGCGGAAGTGGCAGAAGCAACAGCATTTTTACTCAGTGATCATGCAAGCTACATCACGGGTGAAACACTTAAAGTAAATGGTGGAATGTATATGTGAAAAGCGTATTAAAAAGCCAACTGCTTGGCTTTTTTAGCTTTGAAACCAAAGGCTATATGCGTAAGCATAGCCGAAGGTGGGCGTCACATTAATGCCAACTGCTTGGCTTTTTTAGCTTTGAAACCGAAGGCTGTGTGCGAAAGCAAAGCCGAAGAAAGGTAAATTAGAGGGAAATTTCCCAACTTAAGCTAAATATGTTATAATTTGGCGATTTTATTCATATGAACAGGAGCTATTATGGCACTTTTGGAAGACATTAAAGAAGTAGTGGTTGAGCAACTTAGCGTAAACCCGGACGAAGTAAAAGCGGATTCTAAATTCGTAGAAGATCTTGGCGCTGATAGCCTTGATGTTGTTGAATTGGTAATGGCTCTTGAAGAGAAATTCGATATCGAAATTCCTGATGATGAAGCGGAAAAAATCCAAACGGTTCAAGATGTAATCAATTACATCGAAGGCAAAAAGTAATCACTATTGATTATGTATCTCTAAATTCTCAAAAAATTTGTTTTTTGAAGCTTTAGGGGATTGCAAAGGACTCAAGTCCTTGCTATAAAAACGGATGAGTTCGTTTTTATGTAACATTAAAGATGAGAGTGATTTTAACTGTTGGCTTGTATGAGCCATCGTTTAAGACCATTGATACGCAGGAGAAAATGTGAAACGAGTAGTAGTAACCGGCATGGGAATGATCAACGCATTGGGCCATGACAAAGAAAGTTCTTTTAAGGCTATTTGCGAGGGAGAATGCGGTATCGATATGATTACTATTTTTGACGCATCTCAGCACAGTGTACAAATTGCTGGAGAAGTAAAAGGATTTGATCCTGAAACCGTAATGCATCCAAAAGAAGTAAAAAAAGCGGATCGTTTTATCCATTTCGGACTTAAAGCAGCGCAAGAAGCAATGCTGGATGCAGGATTGAATGCAGACATAGACAAAGACCGTTTTGGTATCAGTGCAGCAGCAGGAATTGGTGGTTTGGCAGCGATTGAAGCGAGTTCTATCGTATTAGAGACCAAAGGTCCACGTCGTATTTCTCCATTTTTTATCCCTTCGGCACTTGTTAATATGCTTGGCGGATTTGTTTCGATTGAGCACGGGCTTAAGGGTCCTAATCTTTCAAGTGTAACAGCGTGTGCAGCAGGAACGCATGGAATTAGTGAAGCAGCAAAAACTATTATGGTTGGCGGCGCAGATCAGATGCTCGTAGTTGCCGCTGAATCAGCGATTTGTGGAGTAGGCATCGGTGGGTTTGCAGCAATGAAAGCGCTCTCTACAAGAAACGATGAGCCTAAAAAAGCGTCTCGTCCTTTTGATGCAGATCGTACAGGATTTGTAATGGGTGAGGGTGCTGCGGCCTTAGTACTTGAAGAATATGAGAGTGCAATTGCGCGCGGAGCACGTATTTATGCAGAGCTTATCGGCTTTGGTGAAAGTGGTGATGCCAATCACATTACAACTCCTGCTCCTGGCGGAGAGGGTGCAGCGCGCGCGATGAAAGCAGCGATGAAAATGGCTGGTCAGCCAAAAGTTGATTACATCAATGCTCACGGAACCAGCACCAAGTACAATGACTGGTATGAAACAATGGCAACAAAAGCAACATTCGGTGGGGCTGAAAATTGTCCTCCAATCAGCTCAACCAAAGGTCAAACAGGTCACTGTCTCGGTGCTGCAGGCGGGATAGAAGCCGTTGTTAGTATCATGGCAATGCGCGATAGCATTATTCCTCCGACCATCAACTATGAAACACCTGATGTTGATTGCGATTTGGATATTGTCCCTAATGTAGCACGAAAAGCTGAGCTTAACGTGGTTATGAGTAATTCATTTGGATTTGGCGGCACGAACGGTGTTGTTATTTTCAGAAAAATCTAAGGCACTCTTTTGGCTACTTATCTCGATTTTGAACAAAAAATTTGCCAAATTCAAGAAGAGATTATTGCTGCTGAGGTCCGTTATGACCATCATGCAGTAACCATTCTCAAACAAGATTTGGATAAAGAAGTTCAGCAAACCTACACAAATTTATCTCCCTATCAAGAGCTTCAGCTTGCACGGCATCAAGATCGTCCGTATGCGCTTGATTATATTAACCTTCTTTTTGACAAAAAATACGAGCTTCATGGGGATCGCCATTATCGCGATGACCTCTCTATTATTTGTTATTTGGGTATGATTGGCGATGAGCGTGTGATGATTATTGGTGAACAAAAAGGACGCGGGACTAAAAACAAGCTCAAGCGTAATTTTGGTATGCCAAATCCTGAAGGATACCGTAAAGCTTTGCGTATGGCAAAAATGGCGGAAAAATTTAAAATCCCACTTTTGATGTTAATCGATACTCCGGGCGCATATCCGGGATTGGGCGCAGAAGAACGTAATCAAAGTGAAGCGATTGCTCGCAATTTACTTGAACTTTCCAATCTTAATACCATTACGGTTTCGGTCGTTATCGGAGAAGGCGGAAGTGGCGGTGCATTGGCTATCGGTGTCGCAGATCGCCTTGCAATGATGCGTTACTCCGTATTTAGTGTTATTTCGCCGGAAGGGTGTTCTGCAATTTTGTGGAATGACCCCAGCAAAGTAGAAGCTGCAACCAAGGCACTGAAAATTACCAGTGAAGATCTTAAATCACTCGATTTAATTGATGATGTCATTGACGAACCGTTGATTGGTGCTCATCGTGATAAAGTGGGCGCAGCAAACATGCTCAAAGATTATTTTCTCTCATCTGTTGCGTCTTTACGTAAACTTAGTGACTCAGAACGTCTTGAAAAACGATACAACCGTCTTGTCGGTGTCGGGCGTTATAGCGAATAAAACATTCCTCCAGCATAGGCTGACGAATTGCCCTTTGGTTGAATTTAGTTCTACTTTTAGGCTAGATTCCCGCCTTTGCGGGAATGACGAGTGGTGCCGGTTTTAGCCTCTTCATTCTCGCAGCCTCTTTTGAAAACGCAATCAACTCTTCAGTCGTCTGGATATTTTTAGGAACCATCCCAAGTACTTGTGCCAGTAGATTTGTCGTGGTAATGGCATCTGATAGCGCACGGTGATACGTGGCTTCAGAATGAAGATCATACATTTCATTTAAATATCTCAAACCATACCGCTCAGACTCAAATGTTCGCTCAGCTAGATCAATCGTACACAATTGGCGATTAAGCAATACGCCCAGACCTGCTCGCTCCATCATGGCAGAGACAAATTTATAATCAAATTTTGCATCATGCCCAACAAAAACAGCATCGCCTAAATAGAGGCGAAAATCAGACATTACTTTTGAAAGCGGTGGAGCATGAATGGTTTGTTCAACGCTGATACCAGTAATTTCAGCAATTGCATCTGAGATACTCTCACAATGGACCAGGCTTTCAAAAGTATCGATGATTTTCCCATTTTGAAACCTTACCGCACCAATTTCTATGATCTGATGGTGGGCAGTTTTGGATCCGTTGGTCTCAACATCTACAATACAAAAGAGGGTATCGTTAACCGGAGTCAAAGAAGTACGAAATTTATAGGCCTTTGAGTGCAAAATGACGTTCAACCCTTGAGCTTTTAACATTTCAAGGGCAAGATCATCGCCTACTTTTTCTTCAAACTCTTCTTTTGGAATCCCATTTTTAGAGAGGCGATTAACTATTTTTGGATCCAATGGAATCATAATTTCGCCTGTGTGATAAAATTAAATACTTTTTGGTGATCTTTTTTTCCGTGGGATAATTCAACACCGCTGCTCACATCCACACCATAAAAACCATATTCTTTAATCGAAGGTATATTGTCAGGATCAAGCCCGCCTGCTAAAATAATTTTTGAGCAATCAATGTTCTTAAACCATTCGATATTAAGACGTTTCCCGCTTCCTCCGTAACTCTCACAGTAAGCATCAATAAGACGATATTCGTCTGGGTAACGCAGGACATCTTCACGGTTTTTTGCTCGAATCACTTTGAGAGAGGGGAAATGTAATGATGTATAAAAATCATCACTGACGTCGAAATGAATTTGAGCCAGAGTACATCCTGTCTCTAAGCAGAGTGATTGGATTGTTTCAGGTGTTTCATTAACAAAAAGAGCTACTTTTTCGACAAAAGGGGGAAGTTTAGCGATAATAGTTTGGGCCTCTTGAGGAGTAATATATCGGGGAGACTCAGGATAAAAGACAAACCCGAGGGCGTCCGCTCCCGATTCTATTGCATTAAAGGCATCCTCAAAATTGGTAATACCGCAGATTTTTACTCTCATTATAGGTTAGACACGCAGGCTATCGATAGCGGTTTTAAAATCATCGGCTCCAAAAACATAGCTTCCGGCAACACAGACATCGACACCTGCCTCTTTAAGCATTTGGATATTACCGCTTCCTACACCGCCATCGATTTCGATAAGACAATTAGGGTTAATGGCATCCCGTAAAACTTTGAGTCGTTTAATTTTTTCAACGACAGTGGGAATAAACTTTTGCCCGCCAAATCCTGGATTAACACTCATAACGAGAACCATATCCAAATCACCCAAGAGATATTCAATCGCTTCAGCAGGAGTATGGGGATTGAGCACAACAGCAGGCTTGATCCCCAGTGATCGTATGTATTGGACCAGGCGATGAGGATTTTTTTCCTCTTCGATGTGAAAAGAGATAAATTCTGGTTTGAGCGGAGCAAAAAGATCGACAAAAAAAGTATTGTTTTGAACCATAAGGTGAATATCAAGAGGCTTGGTAGCAGCTTTCGCAATGGCGCTGACGACGACAGGCCCTATGGTCATATTAGGAACAAAATGACCGTCCATCACATCGACGTGGACGAAATCACATCCTGCATCACAGATGGCACGAACATCACGGGCTAAATTACCAAAATCAGCCGAAAGAACACTGGGTGCGATGAGCATAATAAAAACCTTCGTTATTTTTTTGACATTTTAGCGAAAAAGTCAGCGTGTCAGGAAAAAGATGAAATTTTGCCCTTCAAAATTCAAATCAACTTGAACCCCTTTTTTGTCTTGAGCAATTTCCAAGAGAGTTTTCACATCGGCATACGTCCGAGGCAAGGTAATATCAAGACGCTTTTTGTTTTCAGAGAGGAGTACTTTAGCACGTCCTCCGATAATATTGACAAATTCAGCCAAGGAATCGAGGATGTCTTCATCAGTAACATTTGCGTCACCAATAAGAAGTTCACATGCTTTTTTGGCAATGCTGCGAGGGAAAATGAGGATGATTAATCCATCAAGATCTCCATAAAAACCAATAGAGCTAGCCACCTGATCAGCAGAATCAGTCACGGTGAGCGTCTGAATCTTTACGGACTCTCTGGTTGCCTCAGCATTGGTCATCATAGCAATGGTAGAGACGGTTGCATCAATGAAATGGGGAAGTTCATTGACCAGTGCTTTGTTGAGAGATCGATGCTGCTTAACCGTTGCTCCACCACCACCGCCAAGATCGCTTAATAATTCTTTATTTTTGAGGATGTCTTCCATATTGTCAAAGAAAAGCATTCCGGCATCTTCAAGATCATTCTTAAAGGCTTGAGGTGTTTTTTCAAAGGTGAGTCCGACAAAGCAGATAGTAGCATTGTATTCAGCGCCTGCGGAGGCGAGTTTAGTAAAAAAATTCAGTGCATGAATATTCATGGAGACGACTTTATAGGCATCGAAAATAAACAGACGAAATCCAACATTGAGTGAATTGTTATGGTAAGCAATGTTAAACGTATCGCTGATCTCCGCATCCAAAAAATTGGAAATAGTATAAATAATTGCATTACCGGTGACGCGTGTGGCTACTTTTTGTCCAAAATATCCCAAATAAGTATCTTCGATAATGGCATAGTAAAGTTCTGGATGTTGTCTTTTCTCTTCGAATTCATTTAAACTTTGGGCGATTACGGGATTGTGGCCATAGTCAAACAGCTCGATAGCCATAGCAGAGCGTTGCGAATGGTCGCTATTGTAAAGTAAAACTGTTTTGGACTCATTTTTATTACTGGAGACGAAGAGTTCGGCAATTTTTTCACTTTTAAATAAAGAAAAGCTCAGTTCATTTCCATAAAAAGCATTGATGGCTTTAAATTTTGAGTGATCATAGTCACAAAACCCAACGACAATGTGCTTTTGAATTCGTATATTGGTTAGAAGTCGGACAAAGGTATCCAGCCCGTTTTTATTGAAAAAAATGACCTTTTTAAGCGATACCAATAACATATCTACATTTAGAGCTTCAGTTGCTCTGATATCGTCAATGGTTAAAAAAGAGGGAGCATTGTTTCCATCCAAAAAGCCTTGAAGATGAAAAACACCAATACGTCCACGAACAACGGCGCGCATGTTTAAGCCATCACTTGCATAAAGGGTTCATAAATATCCCCAACAAAATCGATTTGGAAGTCAATAAATTCATTGAGTCCAGCACTGACATAAACACTTTGACTCAGTTCATAAAAAAGAAGCAAATGCATCCATTGTGAAAGTGTTTTTTCTTCAGCATTGAGAGTCTCTCTTAGTCCAGATGCCCCTTCTATAAGGCTAATTGTTTTATCGCTCATTTCCCATGTACGTGCAATTTCACCTGCAAGATCAAAAAGATCACGGCCGCTTAAGCGTTTTAATATGGTATTAAAATCAAGCGCTTTAACGCTGCGCAGTTGGACGACTTCCGCTTTTCTGGAAGCAAAAAGAGCTTCACACACAATAATAGTAGCGGGGATAAGAGCAATGGCACTGTGCAACTCTTTATCATTAACAGATAGGTGAAGCAAGATTTTTTCCCAGCGTTTACTCAAGGATGCTTGTAAATCGTAGAATTGGTGATCGGTGAGGGTGAACAGTTCCCATTTTTTGGGAGTAAGCAAACTTAATAGATAGTTATAAAGAGTTTGAACCGTTGCAGAAACGCCGAGAATACTAAAAATCTGACTGACATCACTTACTTCGTTTTTGAAACCATAGAGCGGACGGTTGACTAATATCTTGAGGTAATGACGAAGAGCCGGATCTTCAGAAGCACATTTAGCTGCTTTGGGTAAATCTCCTGCACGGGCGTAATCCAATGCTTGACGTACAACAGCAGGCGCAGGAGGAATGTTTTGAATATAATGAGTTACTTCTTCAGATGTTATCACAGCAGCATATGTCCAATGTTTTTCTCAATTGTAATACTTCTTAGTTAAAGGGAACTTTAGCAGGATAAAAAGTAATAGCTTAAGGTAAACTTTGGGTTCATTGAGGTAGAATTCGCAACCTAAATTTACGCAAGGAGCCCCAAGATGGCAAGAAGATGTGCTATTAGTGGTAAAGGCCCAATGAGCGGGAACAACGTTTCTCACGCGAAAAACAGAACAAAACGTCGTTTTTTACCAAACCTTCGCACTGTACGTGTTACACTTGAAGATGGTACAACAAAAAAACTTCGTATCGCTGCTTCTGAGCTTCGTACACTTAAAAAAGATTCGTAACCCCCGCACTTAGTGCTTCGATAGTCGGGAGTCTTTCCCGATTAACCCTCTCATTTTTCTTTATACATTCTCTTTTTTTAATTAAAACATGATCTTATATTTTGTAGTATTTTAGTACATCAAAAGCTTATAGTATTCGTCATTCCCGCGAAGGCGGGAATCTAGCTTTCTATTTGTGGTCATGGATCCCCGGGTCAAGCCCGAGGATGACGGAAAAAAAGAGATTAGTGATTAATAGAGAGTGCTATAATAATACAGTTTATTTTTTGGAGATTTTTTGATGTTTACACTTAAAAATATTGATGGTGGAGTATGCGCTGCGACAGGTTTTTATGCCGATGGAATCGCTATTGGTCTGAAAAAAGAGGGAGCACTGGATATCGCTTTTATCTATTCGGATTCTCTTTGTGTGAATGCTTCGGTTTTTACTACGAACAAAATGACAGCCGCGCCGATACGTCATTTTCGTCAAAAAGAAAATTTTCAAGGAAATTTTGTTTTGATTAATTCCAAAAATGCGAACGCTATGACAGGTCCGGCAGGTATTAAAGATATCGATGAAGTTTTATTCCGCGTTCAAGAAGCATTTCCTCAAATACAAAATCCCGTGATGAGCTCGACAGGAGTCATCGGTGTGCGTCTACCAAAAGCAAAGATCATTGAGGGTGCGTTAAACTTTGATCTAACTCATCGTGACGGGGTGTCGGCATCCGAAGCGATTATGACGACGGATACGTTTTCAAAGCGTATTGCCTTTGAAGTAACTCTTGAAAACGGGACCTCGTTTTGCATCGGTGCGATGGCGAAGGGGGCAGGGATGATCAATCCTGCCATGGCTACGATGCTGTGCTTTATTACGACGGATGCGCTCGTCGATAAAGCCACGATGCAAGGTATTCTCGATGAGTGTACCCGTACGACGTTTAATGCCGCAAGCGTGGATGGTGATACCTCGACGAATGACACGGTGCTTGTCATGGCAAATGGACAAAGCGGTGCATTTGATGCAGATGCATTTAAAGAAGCGCTGTGGACAATCATGCTTTTTTTAGCCAAAGAGATGGTGCGTGACGGCGAAGGGGCAACGAAGCTTGTCACCTACAAAGTTACCGGTGCGACAGACGATCATGAGGCAGAAGTTGCTGCGAAAGCACTCTCAAATTCTTTACTCGTAAAAACAGCACTTTTCGGACAAGACCCTAACTGGGGGCGCATTGCTTCAACGGTGGGTGCGAGTGGCGTGATGTGTGATGAAGAAACATTGAGTATCTGGTTTGATGACGTGTGTGTGTACCAAAAGGGAGACCTTCTTTTTGATGAAAAACTTGAACCTTTTGCGGCTGCTGTAATGCAAAAACCAGCCTTTACAATTCATTGTGATATTGGTCAGGGTGAAGGTAACTTTATTGCTTACGGGTGTGATTTGGGACATGAATACGTCAAAATAAACGCGGATTACAGAACCTAAAACCTTTCGTCATTCCGTGCTTGACACGGAATCTAAGATCCTGAATCAAGTTCAGGATGACAATGTTGTATTATCTCACCCTAAGTCTCCTCTTGCTATAATCGCAGCAATTATTATAGTAATAGGGACTTCCATGCGCGGATACAAAATTTTCAGCGGTTCAGCTTGTCAGGCATTTTCAGTAGAAGTGTGCAAAACCCTCGGTGTTCCTCTCTCAAAAGCGGAAATCAAACGTTTTAGTGATGGTGAGATTAATGTTCAAATCTCTGAGAGTGTTCGTGGACGTGATGTTTTTATTATCCAAAGCACAGGTGCGCCATCCAATGACAATTTGATGGAACTGTTGATTATGACGGATGCTCTTCGTCGTTCATCGGCGAGCTCTATTACTGCTGTCGTTCCTTATTTTGGATATGCTCGCCAAGATCGTAAAGCAGCTCCGCGTGTTCCTATCACGGCAAAATTGGTTGCCGATATGTTTGAAACCGCTGGGATTGACCGTGTTATTACGATTGATTTGCATGCGGGACAAATCCAGGGATTCTTTGACATTCCTGTTGATAATCTTTACGGTGCGATCATTTTCCAAGAGTACATCAGTTCTAAAAACCTTGCTAATCCGGTTATTGCTTCTCCGGATATCGGCGGCGTAGCACGCGCTCGCTATTTTGCTCAAAAGCTCGGACTTGATATGGTTATTGTCGATAAACGCCGTGAAAAAGCAAATGAATCGGAAGTCATGAATATTATCGGTGACGTAGCAGGCAAAGATATCATCATGATCGATGATATGGTCGATACTGCCGGAACGATGGTAAAAGCGGCGGCTGCACTGAAAAAACGTGGAGCAACGTCGGTTATGGCCTGTGCTACTCATGGTGTTTTGAGCGGTAACGCGTATGAAAACATCAACAACGGCGAACTCGATGAGCTGGTTATTTCAAATACTCTTGTTTTACGTGGTCAAAGTGACAAGATTAAAGTCCTAAGCGTCGCTCCGCTCTTTGCTGAAGTCATCCGCCGTGTTTATCACAATGAGAGTGTTAACAGTCTTTTCAGCTAACCACTTTTATAAATCTCTAAAGAATCTTCTTTGGAGTCTTCCCCCTCTCCCTCTTTTTAGCTACTTTCATAATCACATTGGACCTTGTAACGGAAATTGCATATCTGTATCCGAACGGTAATATCTGTTAGTTTTAAGCAATAATTTTAAACAAATCAGATACAATTAAGTTTATATATTTTCTGTTAAATTCAGGGGTTATTTGATCCTTGATTCTTACAAAATACGATTAAAAGGGTGCATGTGAAGAGTACATTTTATTGGATTGCTGTTGTTCTACTTATCAGCGGATGTTCGACAACCTCGTTTAAAATGTTAGATGCTAATGGTGTGGCTATTCGAAATGTAGCCGATGCTAACTATACAGAAGAGACGCAGTTTGAATGGAAAATTACGAAAGGAGATCGTATTGAGATTATCGTTGCTAACCAATCCTCGGGTGAAGGGGATAAGCAGCTCAATACATTGATCAACACGGCCGGCGGGACGACTACTTACCAAACACGTGATGGTTCTGAGGGATATTTGATCCCAACAGATGGAATGGTGCGCTTACCGCTTGTGGGCCCTGTGAAATTAGCCGGATTGACAGAGACACAGGCAGTCGATAAGCTGACGAATGAATATCGCAGCTATTTGAAAAACCCTTTTGCCAGCGTAAAAATACTCAATCAAAAGCTCTTTGTTTTGGGTGAAGTACGTAAACCAGGGGTTGTCCAGGTTACAAACGGTACGATGACACTTTTTGAGGCATTAGCCTATTCGGGAGATCTCACCGATGATGCGGAACGGACGAATGTTCGGGTCATTCGCGGAGGACTTCGTAATCCTCAGATGCGTGAGATTAATCTTGCTAATCTCTCCGAAATGAAGCTCACGAGTTTATTGCTGCAGCCCAACGATATCATCTACGTTCAACCCCGTGATATGAAAGCGTTCAACGTAGCCTTCAAAGAGCAAATGCCGTTCTTTGACCTTATCACCTCGATGTTATCCCCTTTCGTTAGTTACACCTCTATTAAGAATGGAAAAGCTGTAGATGTCTTCTTATTTAAATAACCAAAACATGCAACCCAACACGCTGGAGGAAGAGATCGATTTAAAAGATATCTTCGCAACGCTTGGGCGTTATAAAACATCGATCGCTGCTATCGCTGTGGCAACAACATTGTTGGCGGCAATTTTTACCTATTTTAGTACCAGCATTTATCAAGCAGATTTGACATTGCAGATACAGCAGCCTACTGTTAGCTCCAAAAGCGCAGAAGGTGATTTCATGGCAGCTGCTTTGGAAGCACAGGGACAAAATATTGACAATGAAATTCCGATTTTGCAATCGTATTTCATTGCCCAAAAAGCTCTTGAAAAGATTCAGGTAGGGACTCGTTACTATACGACCAAACATTTTAAAACAGTTGAGCTCTATAAAGACACCCCGTTTGTGGTCAATGCTGACGCCATTGTCGAAAGACTGATTGGATATAAGTTTGGGCTTCATCCTGTCGATGCTAATCATTTTGAACTGGTTATTGAACCGACATTGTCCATGAAAATCAGCAATGTTTTTCGTGCATTGGGTGGGTCTGTTTCTATTGAAAAGCAATTGATCTATTTCAAAGGCACCTATACGTACGGTTCATTGATCAGTTCTCCGTTGTTTAAAATAACGGTTAATAAAATCGGTGATATGGATAATAGCAATTATGGATTTTCCATCACTCCCAATGAGTATATGTTCCCCTTGATCCAAGAATCTTTAAAAGTATCCGTTGCCTCGGATAAAAGTTCTGTCTTGCAACTGAGCTATGAAGACAACGTGCCCGAACGTGCTCAAACTATTCTAAACGCAATAGCTGATGCGTATAAAGAGCAAACAATCGAAGTTAAAAACAGCGGTGCGAAAAAAACATTAACCTTTATCGATCAACAGTTAAAGGGAATCAATGACGCCCTTCAAAATTCAGCCACCAATCTAGAAAACTACAAATCCGCGCATATTGTCATTGACCCAAAAGAAAAAGGGGTTTTGGCATCGCAAAAAATAGCAGAACTTCAAACACAGCGTGATGAGATCGACATGCAAGTAAGTGTCATGGAGAATCTTCTTAACTACATTAACAGTAACAAAGATACGACAGGGATTGATGTCGGATCGATGAGTACCATCAGTGCACCGATTCTTTCCCTGATCGAGAAAATACAAGCTGCCGATGCCCAACATACCGCATTGGTCAATGATTATACCGACAAGCACCCGTCTGTGGTAAAAATTACCGATCAAATCAGTAAACTTCGCAGTAATCTAAAAGCGACCATTGAGAGCAGTCTACGTGGTATCCGACAGCGTAAAGCGACGTTGGATAATATTATTAGTCAAAACAATGCTGCTCTTGAAGCGATTCCAGCCCAAGAAAAACAGCTCTCTCAACTCTCTAACAGTTTTACCGTCAATCAAAAAGTCTATGAATATCTTCTTCAAAAACGGGCTGAAACGGCGATTGTCGAATCTTCGACAGTCTCTTCGGTTCGAGTCATTGACCAGGCTCTCGTAGGGGACATCCCGATCAAGCCCAAATCGCTTCTTGTTATATTGGTTGGATTGATTTTAGGATTTATTATCGGAGTTGCGCAAGCATTCATCCGGAACTATCTTTCCAATACGATTCAGACAATCAGTGATTTGGAAAAAAATTGGCTTCACTCGTTGTGGTAGGAGCAAAATGATATGCTGTAATTTGTGTTGTTAGTTGACGGTTTGCTTCTTCGGGCCATGGGCTGTAGATGTCTCCGGTGCGCAGACCGGCTTCGATATGGGCAATTTTAATCTGTTGGTAAAAGGCAGCGAGGGATGCAGCAAACGTAGTTGTGGTATCTCCGTGGACAAAAACAATATCGGGTTTGTAATCGCTCAAAACCTCTTTCATTCCAAGTAGAACGTTAGCGGTAATGTCGTAAAGATCTTACCCCGGCTTCATGATATTGAGGTCATAGTCAGGGGTAATGTCAAAAAGGTCTAATACCTGATCGAGCATTTCTCGATGCTGGGCTGTAACACATACCTTAGTTTCAAAATCTTCAGAGTTATTTTGAAAGGCTTTGACTAATGGAGCCATTTTAATAGCTTCAGGGCGAGTTCCAAAAACGATGAGTATCTTTTTCATAAGTTTATTTTCCATTTTTTCATAAGTGTAACTTTTTCATACTACATCTTTTTTTGTCGGCGGTATTCTACCATTTTTAATCTAATTTAACATTAATGACAAGCCCCATTGAATCATGCTTGTCAAAGGGCTTGCTGATTCGAGCGGTTTCTATGCAGAGCATATGGCAATAATCATTCGCCTCCATATCTGCAATCTCGGCGGAGCGTTCGATCCATGGATTCCAAACCACAACATCACTGTGCCCTTGGTGGATTAGACGGAGCGTTTGCTCAGGGGTGGTGAGGAGATTTTCACTCTGAGGATGGCTGTAGATGCGGTCTACTTCGTTGTGAATTTGGAGAGTCGCTTCTGCTGTGGTGACATGAGTGTTTTCTTGGAGGGAATCACTATAACAATCCCCTAAACCGCTGATAGTTGAATGGGCAATGTCAGAGGTGGAGAGATAGGTGTGCAGTGCGCCTGTTGTTGGGATCGGTGCGTCGATATTCAGCTGTATTTCACATGTTGACCCTAAATGCATCTGAAGTGTGAGGGTGAAAGGGTGAGGCCAAATCTCTCTTGTTTTTGGGGAGTCGCTTAGGCGAAACTCAAGGTGAACGCCACTGTTGGTATCGTCTCGACTGATCAGTTCCCAGGGCATCAGTCTGGCAAAACCGTGTGCGGGAGAGAATGCTTTGCCAAACCACGGCCAGCAAATAGGGACACCGCCTCGAAAGGCTTTATCCGAAGTGTAGTGGGAAATGTCACTGGACCAAAGAACATCTGAAGTGCCAGTTGGGATCCAACTGATCAGTTGTGCCCCTTGGTGCAAAATCATGGCACGACAGAGAGGATGATCGATGTGAAGGATATTAGGCATTTATTGTGTGCAATTTACACATACCCTTGCGGATTCTTGGATTGAAAGTTCCAGGCATCGCGGCACATGCATGCTAAGTCACGCTGAGCACTCCATCCCAGAAGTGCTCTGGCGGAGTCAGGGTTGGCATAGCATGCTGCAATGTCCCCTTCGCGACGCGGTTCGATCGTATAGGGGATTGGGCTGCTGCTTGCTTTTGCAAATGCATTGACCACATCCAAAACGCTGTAGCCTGTTCCTGTGCCCAGATTTGCGGGAGTGCATTGAGCTGTTGTTAATGCTTCGAGTGCTTTTAGATGGCCTGATGCGAGATCGACGACGTGGATGTAGTCTCTTACTCCTGTTCCATCAGCAGTCGAATAGTCCCCACCAAAAACCATGAGATTTTCGCGACGTCCAATGGCGACTTGTGCCACGAAAGGCATGAGGTTGTTGGGAATACCTTGCGGGTCTTCGCCGATAAGTCCGCTTTCATGTGCTCCGACAGGGTTGAAATAGCGTAAAATCATGATACGCCATGAGGGGTCAGCTCGGTACAAATCGCGTAAAATTTCCTCGATTACGAGTTTGGTCTGGCCGTAGGGATTGGTGGTGCTCAAGGGATGATTTTCATCTAACGGTAGGTATTGCGGATCACCGTAGACCGTTGCTGAGGAGCTGAAGACAAGGGTTTTAATCGTGTTGGTTTGCATCGCGCGTAACAGACAAAGTGTTCCCTGAACGTTATTGTCATAATATTCCAGAGGTTTTGCAACCGATTCCCCCACTGCTTTGAGTCCGGCGAAATGGATTACAGCATCACAGCCTCTCATTGCTTCGGTGAGGGATGTCTCATCTCGGATGTCTCCGATAATCAACGTAACGAATTTTCCGGTGATGGTCTCTACGCGGCGAAGAGCTTCATCAGAGCTGTTGGAAAAATTGTCATAGACAATAATATCATGACCGTTTTGCAACAACTCAACACAGGTATGGGTTCCGATGTATCCGGCTCCTCCGGTAACGAAAATTTTCATTGAGGCTCCGCTTTGAGAATAATGGGAGTAGGGAAAGCTTCTGGCATTCCGCTTTCACGGATGATTGGTCGAGCTTTTTTCCCTTGGCGCTGTTTTTTTACTTTTTTTGCTTTTTTACGATGACGAAGGCACTGATCGAAAAGGTTTAGAAACGTAAAAAATAAAAGACCGAACAGCACTAAAGAGAGGAAGTCATCTTTTCCTTGAAGCTGATATCCGATGATCGAAAAGACGGCTTGAATGGAGGCGAGAAGCACTACCGCTACTGGGACATTGACTTTTACGCCATAAACAAAATGGTGGAGGTGGTTTTTGTCTGCCTTAAATGGGGATTCTCCTCTTTGTATTCGGCGTGTCATCACAATAAAGGTATCCAGCAGCGGAAGGGCAATGATAAATAAGATGGCAGTGGGACTCGTGTATTTGAACGAGAGGATACTTAATACTGAGATGACGAATCCCAGAGTAAGAGATCCGCTGTCTCCCATAAAAATTTTGGCCGGAAACCAGTTGAAAAGCCAAAAAACAATCAGTGCTGCGATAAATGAGGAGGAAATGGTCATGATGAGAAGGTCATCATGATTGAAACCAATGGCAAGAAACGTGACCAATATGATGAGAGAGACTGAGGCTGAGAGTCCATCAAGTCCATCAATGAGATTCAGTGCGTTCGTAAATCCGGCAATGGCAATAAACATAAATGGGAAGATCAGGTAGTAGTGAAGGGCGATTTCGTATCCGAAATAGCTTCCCAATGTATCGATTTGAATACCCTGAAGGTAAACGAGGATTGCAGCAAAAAAAATAAATACAAATTTATAACGCGGGGATACGTCATAGACATCATCTAAAAAGCCAATAATAAAAACGAGGGTAATCGCGGCATAAAGATAGAGGTTGGAGAAGATGTGATCCGAGTTAAAAATACTTTGTACCAGCATAACAGACAAAAAGATAGCAATACCGGCCCCTCTCGGGACCACTTTTTTATGCATACTGCGTTCATTTGGGACATCAACCAAGCCCAATACGTGAGCATAACGAATCAAAATAAAATGAAATAAAGCAGCAAAAGCAGCGATTAGGAAAAATATATGTAAATGCATAGTGCGAATAATAGTGAAATTAAATTAAAAATAGGATTAAAAAAATATATATTATGTTTTTTTCTGTAATTTATCTGTAACAATTTAATCTCATTTTCTCTAAGTAACCTTCTGATATAATTGCATCAACTAAAATGAACGAGAAATGAACCTAATGAATAATATTCGAAACTTTTCTATCATCGCTCACATCGACCACGGTAAAAGTACCTTAGCCGACCGAATCATCCAAGAATGCGGTTCTGTAACGGAACGTGAACTGGGCAAGCAGATGATGGACACAATGGACATCGAGCAAGAGCGTGGAATCACGATCAAGGCTCAGAGTGTCCGTTTGGATTATGTCAAAGACGGTCAGCACTATATCCTCAATCTCATCGACACTCCGGGCCACGTTGATTTCAGCTATGAAGTGTCTAAATCACTGGCCTCTTCTGATGGCGCATTACTCATCGTCGATGCGGCACAAGGGGTTGAAGCGCAAACGATTGCCAATGTCTATTTGGCAATGGAAAACAACCTCACACTTATTCCTGTAATCAACAAGATCGATCTTCCCTCTGCAGAGCCTGAGCGTGTTGCTGAAGAGATCGAAGCGACCATCGGAATCGATGCAACCGATGCATTATTGATTTCGGCAAAAACGGGTGTGGGTATTCGTGAACTCATCGATGCGATTGTAGATCGTATCCCAGCTCCTAGTGGAGATCCTGAAGCTACAACCAAAGCAATTATTTACGATTCATGGTTTGATGCGTATCAGGGTGCTATGGCACTTGTGCGTGTGTTCGATGGTGAGATCAAGATGAATCAGATGATTAAGCTCATGCACAACGGTGAAAATCATCAAGTCCTTGAACTCATGTATCCCCATCCTATTCGCCGTCAAAAGACGCAAACGCTTAAAAGCGGTGAGATCGGGATAGTCGTGCTGGGTGTTAAAGACGTAGGAAGTATCCGCGTAGGCGATACCATTACCGATGCCAAAAATCCGACTGCTCAGCCTGTGACTGAGTATGCACCTGCTAAGCCGTTTGTTTTCGCAGGGTTATATCCGATCGATACCGATGAGTTTGAAGCGGTGCGTGATGCACTGGACAAACTCAAGCTCAATGACAGCTCTTTGAGCTATGAGCCGGAGACATCGATGGCTCTTGGATTTGGATTCCGTGTCGGATTTTTGGGGATGCTGCACATGGAAGTCATCAAAGAGCGGCTGGAGCGAGAGTTTAATCTCGATTTGATCGCTACGGCTCCCTCGGTTGTGTACAAAGTGTATAAAACCGATGGAACAATGGTGGAAGTGCAAAATCCAAGTGAGCTGCCGGAACCGCAGTTTATCGAGCGTATCGAAGAGCCATATGTACGTGCGACTGTCATTACTCCGGTTGATTATTTGGGGAATGTTATTACGCTGGTCACCAATAAGCGCGGAATGCAAGAGAAGATGGATTATCTCAATGAGACGCGGGTCATGTTGATTTATTCGATGCCGATGAATGAGATCGTTGTGGATTTTTATGACAAACTCAAATCAACGTCCAAAGGATATGCGAGTTTCGACTACGATCCGATCGAGTTTCGTGATGGCGATTTGGTCAAGCTCGATGTTCGTGTAGCGGGAGAAGTCGTTGATGCTCTTAGTGTTATCGTCCCTCGTACTTCTGCTGATTTCAGAGGACGTGCACTGGTCAAAAATATGAAAGAAATTGTTCCTCGACAGCTGTTCGAAGTAGCCATCCAAGCGTCTATCGGCAACCGTGTTATCGCGCGTGAGACGGTGAAATCCATGGGTAAAAATGTGACCGCCAAATGTTACGGGGGAGACATTTCCCGTAAACGCAAACTCCTCGACAAACAAAAAGAGGGTAAAAAACGGATGAAGGCAATTGGAAAAGTCCAGCTTCCGCAAGAGGCATTTATGTCTGTTCTTAAAATGGACTAACGTGCGCTGTATGATGTGCGAGTGCTTTAGTCTCTCGCACATTTGCTCCAACTGTCAAAAAACTCTTCTCTCACCTATCCTCCATAAGCGCAAAGTTTTAGGTTCTATTCCTGTTTATTCTTTTTATCCTTACGATGCTATCGAGCCTTTATTGCTTACTAAACATACGGATGTTGGATTTTACATCTACACACTTTTAGCAAAAAATTCATTGTCGAAATTTGCAAAGGAGTGGAGTTATGACGCTCGTGTCGCATCAATCGGTATTGATGATAATTCCAAAAGCGGTTATTCGCATACCGCTGTTTTGAACAAAGCGCTAAAATCAACCAATATTACCCCGTATTTTGGGAAACTCAGGGCACAAAACCCCTATAAATATGCAGGGAAAAGTGTGGAAGAGCGGTTAATCAATCCTCGAAATTTTAAATTTTTGCCGTTTACTGAGGAAGAAGTGATTTTAGTGGATGATATTGTGACGACAGGTTCAACGCTTACCGAGGCTGTCGAAACATTGGCTTTGCAAGGAAAAAAAGTCATTTTATGTCTCACTCTTACGGATGCGGAAAATAAATAACTGTCCTTATCCATAGTGAGTGATTTTCTTTAAAATTCAATTCTAAACTTCATTCGTTAAGAGTCAGTGGTGCTTTTACATTCCATAATTGAGCATGTGCGTCTTTGAATTCTCAAAAAAATCACTCACTATGGATAATATATGACTAAATAAGTTTATTTATCGGGAGAATGAGAGGGGAGTGAAATATAAAAACAGCTTCCTTTTCCAACGACACTTTCAACCCATATTTTTCCGCTATGAGCTTCAACCATTTCTTTGACAATGGCAAGACCCAATCCGGTTCCTTCTGGATTTCTTCCGGATAGATTATCAATTTGCGTAAAGGGCTCAAATATTTTTTCGTGCATATCCAAAGCGATTCCGGGTCCATGATCGCAGAGGGTAAAGAGATGTTTGGAAGAAAAATCGTAGGTGAATTTAATACGATCATTCTGTGGTGAAAATTTGATGGCATTGCTCAATATATTGAGCAGTATTTGGTAAAGCATTTTGCGATCAGCGACGATGGTTTCATTTTCAAAAGAGGGGTAAAGAATTTCAATATCTCTTTTATGAGCAATAGGTTCACACATCATCGAGAGTTCGTAAATAAAATCTTTTAAGGAAAATTGAGTGAAATTTGGTTTCATTTTTTCCGATTTAAGTTTGGAATAATCGAGAATTGTATTGACTAAATCAAGGAGATGTTTGCCTGAAAAAAAGATTTTTTCAAGGTAGGTGATGATTTCGGCAGGAAGCTCTTTTTTCCGGCTCAAGATTTGTGAAAATCCTATAATCGAGTTAAGCGGGGTCCGTAACTCATGGCTCATGGTAGCAAAAAATGCTTCTTTGGCAATGGCGGCTTGTTTGGATGCTTCGAGTGCATCGATGAGATGCTCCTGCGCTTGTTCTTTCTCAATAATTTCATCTTTTAAATGACGATTAAGCCGATCAATATTGTCTTTTTCTGCAGCAAGTTTTTCTAGCATAACATTCTGTTCGAATTGAAGCGTGATGGCATTGTGGAAGTTGGTATAAAATTTCTTGCCTGATACTAGAAGCATTCCACTGAATAAAATTAAGATAAAGCCCATAATATCGAATTCGTGAGAAGGGTGAGCAATTAAGACGATAAAAAATGGAATTAAGATAGTAAGATTATAAAAAAGATACGTTTCGAACCGATAAGAAAGATAACCTAAAGCTCCTGCTGCCATCCCTCCAGCGATGAATACGACGATAAGTCCGTATGCCAATGATCCATTAAATAAGAATATAGAGGTTGATCCCCACATCAATGAGGATAGTGCGAGACCTATAAAATAAAGAATATAAAGGCTTTTAAGAGAGTGTAGCTGAGAAACACGACGATAATAAAAATAACTCATATAACGCAAAATCGTGAGAGCAGTATTGGCAATGATCCAGATCAGTAAAATTGTCGTGCTGATCTGTTGATATAAAATGCCTGCAAGAAAAAGAGAATTGAACCAAGAAGCGAAAAGAGGCAGAGGAAGTGCCCGATAAAGGGTATCAACCTCTTTTGCAAAAATGCTCTGATTATAGGACACAATCGCCTCGTTATTTAGAATTGTAAAACATTATAAGTGAGTTGCCCTTAAATCTTTATACATTTTCATAGGGAGATTGTGTTGTAACGCGTGTATCCACAATTGCACGACCGATAGTAAAATGATAAAGGGACTGAAAGCGTTGATCTGTGAGACCCAAAAGAGCATGAAACTCATCATCTAAAAAGCATCCGATACCGGTTGCACTTAGACCCAATGAAGTGGATTCGAGATAAAGCATCTGTCCGATAGCGCCACACTGATGATAGAGGTTTTTATAGCCTATGGCACTGTGAAGCTCAAGTGATTGGGCAAATTTACAGATCATCCCAAAACTGAATGCCCCTGCTTTCGCGATTTCTTGATTGCACGAAATTCTTTGCGCGACGCCACGATAATCACCAAGCTGCAGTAAATACAGACCATTGTTGCAGTTTTCCCAAACAAACGTTGCGTCCATAGATTCTTTCATGGCTTCCAAATCGTCACTATTTCGGATAAAGGCATAAAGACCTTTTGACAGACCCTCAACACGATGAACAAACATCATAAAATGGACATCGCTCGTTTCATTGCAAAATAAGGATGAGTCGAGTATCTGCCGAAACTGTGTTTCAGTTATTGCAGAGCCGTCCATTGCTTGGGCGCTTCGTCGTTTGAGAATAATTTCTCCGGCACTTTTTGAGGGCGGGGGTGTGCGACGCTGCGTTTGAAGGGGAGATGTAATCGGATAGATGCCTTGGGTGGCTTCTTCGATAATTTTCAAAATAGGCCAATCATGATGAGAGGGACTTAAGAGATTGGCTCTGGTTGGAAGCTTGGGCGTTGAGGGTAAGATCAAGGCTTCTTTAGAAATACAAATACGTAAAAGCATATCGGGACTTTCGCACTCATGCTGATCAAAGCGTTCAAGCTGATCAAGACCGCAAAGAGAGGCTATCTCAGTACTATCAACACTTTGAATCTGACACTCCCATCCGAGCATTGCGGCAGCTGTTTTGATCGCTTGATACGCATGTCCCGCATCGAGTTGGCAATATCGCCAAGAGCGTTCTCCATATTTCCAGGCTTCTCTCCAGATAATAGAACTAAGCGCTATCAGAAACGTCCCTTCTGGAAGCTTTTCGTCATAGGTGTGAAGCAGTTCCAGAGCATGCTCACGCGGGGCATAATGGCTAAGAGTACTATGAGAACTGATCCCCTCAATCGCAGGTGCAATAACATAACATTCCGTAGGTTGAAGATTCCCGCTGCTGGCATTACAGCGAAGCGCCCATGAAGAACCGCCTTGGCTTTTAATCGCCGCCAGTCCCAGTGAATAGCGCAAGAGCTGAGAAAGTGATTCACGGCATAACGGTGCGGTTGGAAGTGCATTCGGTTCAAAAAGAAGATGATACGGAGGTGTAACATCTACGTGCGAAAGGGCAATGAGAGGAGCTTCTTCATAGCGGCGAAAAGGGTCTGCCTGTGTTGCCCAGTCCATATAGCCTAGACTTGCAGCATAGCGTTGCGGTCGGTGTTTGGTAGAATCATGATAAGTGAGGGAGGTGGTTATGTTTTTCATTCGGTGATTATAGGCAGAGGGGTTAAAATTCCCCTTTTGGTCTGTTTTGATTGATTTGACGTAAGAGTTCTTGAAGCATTTGATCGTGGAAAGGGGATGCCTCAAAAGGAATATTTTTTAAATCAGAGGTAAAAGTTCCCGAATAATGGCGTTCTTTGGGGGATAGTATCAATTTAACATTGGAATCAAATGTCATATCCGGCTGAGTAATGCCGTAATCATGCTTGAGAATACTAGGTTTGGTTCGAGCTTTTTGAATCGCCAAAGAGAGTATTGTATTGGAAAAATTCGAATTAACTGAGGCATTCAGTGTTCCGGTTAAGGGAGAGGGGAGGGACAATAGGGTGAAAAGTGAGGGGATATCGGCGTGTTTGATCTCCAGTTTCAGTTTGCTGGGACGCAATTTATGGAGGGTTAATTGGGTATCAATGTCTCCTTTTACTACTTTGGCATGGGCGTTTACTGTAAGCTGGTACTGCGAACCCTCCAATGTAGTAACCCCTGAGGCACTTGTTCGAAGCGGATAGTAGACAAATTGCTCTAAGATCCCTAACTCATCAACGTGAGCTTTGATAGTGGCATTGATCTTAAACGGTTGGATTTTTCCATTTTTATCTGCAAGGAGTGACCAGAAATCAAAACTTTCATTGTCCTCTTCCATAATCGGGGAAGGTTTAAAGATGTGTGTTGTGGCGATGATTTTTCCTGTTGCATTAATATCACGTCGTACCATTCCGCTTACCTGTAAATTTCCATTTATAAGGGTGTTACTTTCATGGGGATATTCGAGAACATCCATAAGCTCCTGATAGCGAATATCGTGCAGGGCGAGAGTGAGTGTGTTGGGCTTCATCACAAGAAGCTTTGAGTTAAACGTCATGCTTCCTGAGAAGAGATGAGCGCTTCCGTTGAGATCGAGATTGGAATAGGAACCTTTGAGTAAGCCTGAAAGTTCTATCGGAAATTTTGCGATATTCATTCCCTCTGCTACAGAGAGATTGGCATCAAAATGAGCATTAATATAAGGAGGAAGCGCTAGATAACTTCCTTCGATGTGAACACGGTTTTTTGATTTATCACTCAGTCTAAGTTCAAAATGAGTGAGTGTGAGTCTAAAAGAGGTGAGAGTGACCGGTTGTCCTAATGCTGATTCAATCTGATTTTGGATGATAGGGGCGATTTGACGATTTCCCCATGGGGTGAACAAAAGTGTAGAGATGATTAAAATAAGCGCTATGATGATGAGTATCACAAGGGTAATAACTCGAATTTTATCCGAGTGGGCAGGTTCACTTAACGGCTGATCAACAGTATCCACGGTGTTCCTATTCCTAAAAAGATGATGAGGTTGAGCAATGTAACAGCTCCCCCATAAATATAAATTTCACGTGCGGTAATGTAGCCGGAACTCAGATAAATCGCATTACTCGATGAACCTTGCGGAGTTATGGTCGCGTTGAAATTCGTAGCAAATAATAACATCATTGTCATTAACTCTCCGGGAACTCCTGCCGCGATACCTACCGAGAGAAAGATTCCAAAAAGAGCTAGCAGATGAGCACTTTGAGAGACAAAAAGGTAATGAATTAGAACATAGATGATGATGAGTAAAAGATAAACACTCATCCAGGAAAGTCCCGTCAAATAGAGGGTAAAATGGTTCGCTACAGCACTCATAAATCCTTGTTGAGCCAGTTGGGTACTCAAAGCAAAGAGAATGGCAAACCAAATTAGAGTACTGAGCGCTTCGCCCTGCGCTTTAAAATCTTCTATTCCAAACACACGTGTTGCCATCAGTACTCCAAGTCCTCCGAACGCAACGGCGGTTTTATCAATGGGAAAGATTCCTGAAAGAGACCAAAAGATCAGCATCCCCAAAAAGACCGCACCCGTAATCCACTCATTTCGGCTAATACGTCCCATAGTGATAAGGGCATCTTTCGCCATTTTTGGTGCATCGGGAGTATCACGAAGTTCGGGTGGGTAGATGCGATACAGTACCCATGGAATGAGGGCAAAAGCTGTGAGAGTTGGAGCCAGTGCAAAAAGAAGCCATGAAATAAAGGTGATATGAATTCCCATTGTAGCTGCGATTCCTACACCGATAGGATTGACCGCCATAGCAGTGAGCCAAAGTCCTGAAGAGATTGTAAGTCCTGCCATCGATGTCATCATGAGATAGCTTCCTGCTTTTCTCTGTGTATGGTCGCCTACTTTTGAACCGCAATCGTGCGCGAGGCCATAGACGATAGGATAGAGGACTCCTGAGCGAGCAGTGTTACTGGGAAATGCAGGAGCGAGGAATATATCAGTGGCGATAACGCTGTATCCCAATCCCAGTGTCGAATGACCGAAGCGACGGATAATATGGAGTGAGAGTCGTTTCCCAAGACCTGATTTATGGACAGCATGAGAGACCAAAAAAGCGGCAACGATAAGAAGTATAAAACTTTCAGAGAATCCTGCGTATGCTTTAGCCGGTTCTATTACGCCCGAGAGGACACTGATGGAGAGTGCAATAATAGAGGCGGTGATGATGGGAAGAAGGTTAAATAAAATCGCCAAAATGGTAGAAATAAAGATGGTAAAGAGTATCCATGCTTGCTGGGTGATTCCTAAAGGGGGCGGAGTAAAATAAAGGTATGCAGCAAAAAGTAAAAGAGCAACTGTACTTATAAAGCGTTTTAGAGACATATCCATGTGTTGTTCTTTTTCTATTATTATATCATTAAGAAGAGTGGTTTTAGACTTGATATACATAGACTAAACTATTCTTAGTAAAAAATATCATATAGCTCTTGACAATGATGGGCTCAATGGTTTATAATAACGCTGGATTTCAACAAAGGAGCTTAAAATATTATGTCTACAGAAATAAATGAAGAATTGGTTAGTGAAGAGCAAGTCGTCATAAATGAAGATGAAGTAAGCGTTGCTGAACCAATGAATGAATTGGAAACCGCTCAAGCTCAATTGGCATCGTTGCATGACAAATATGCGCGTGTACATGCTGATTTTGATAATATCAAAAAGCGTCTTGAACGTGAAAAGTACAGTGCTCTTGAGTATGCAAACGAAAAATTTGCTAAAGATTTAATTCCGGTAGTTGATTCGCTTTCAATGGCAATCGGCGCTACGAGCAGTGAAGCAGATGCAAATGTGTTGCTTGAAAAGCTCAAAGAGGGTGTTGAGTTAACTATGAAGCAACTTCTTAGTGTTCTCGAAAAGCATGGTGTTACTGCAGTCGATGAGAGCGAGCCGTTTAATCCGGACGTTCACAATGCCGTTTCAAAAGTTGACAGTCCTGATCACGAAAGCGGTGAGATCGTCAATACTTTTCAAAAAGGTTTTCGATACAAAGAACGAACATTGCGTGATGCAATGGTCGTTATAGCAAACTAAGTAATTTCGTCATTCCCGCGAAGGCGGGAATCTAGCTGGATCCCCGCCTTTGCGGGGATGACAAAGAAAAAAATAAAATTAAGGAAATAAAATGTCAAAAGTAATTGGAATCGATTTAGGAACTACAAATTCATGTGTTGCTGTCTATGAGGGCGGCGAAGCGAAAATTATCCCTAATAAAGAGGGTAAAAATACAACTCCATCCGTAGTTGCATTTACGGATAAAGGGGAAATCCTTGTAGGAGATCCTGCTAAACGTCAGGCGATCACAAACCCGGATAAAACGATTTACTCTGTAAAACGTATCATGGGTCTTTTGATGAACGAAGAAAAAGCGAAAGAAGCACACGACAAAGTTACTTATAAAATCGTTGATAAAAACGGTATGGCTGCGGTTGACGTAGCGGGTAAAGTGTACACGCCACAAGAGATTTCAGCGAAAATTCTTTCAAAATTGAAAACGGATGCAGAAGCGTATCTCGGTCAATCGGTTACGGATGCAGTTATCACTGTACCTGCGTATTTTAATGATGCACAGCGTAAAGCGACGAAAGAGGCTGGAACCATCGCTGGATTGAACGTTCTTCGTATCATCAACGAGCCAACGGCATCTGCTCTTGCATACGGGTTGGATTCAAAAGCGGATGAAAAAGTTCTTGTTTACGATTTGGGCGGCGGAACGTTTGACGTTACGGTTCTTGAAATCTCAGAAGGTACATTTGAAGTTCTTTCAACGGATGGTAATGCTTTCTTGGGCGGAGATGACTTCGACAATAAAATCGTAGACTTTTTGGCGAACGAGTTCAAATCAGATCACGGTATTGATTTGAAAGCAGACAAAATGGCGCTTCAACGTCTTAAAGATGCAGCTGAAAATGCAAAAAAAGAGCTTTCAAGTGCAGAAGAAACTGAAATTAACTTGCCATTTATCACGGCAGATGCATCAGGACCAAAACACTTGGTAGTCAAGCTTACTCGTGCAAAATTTGAGGGGATGATTGATGACATGATCAAAGAAACGATCAGTCACATCAAAACTGCAATGAAAGACGCAGGTCTTAGCAAAAACGAGATCAATGAAATCATTATGGTTGGTGGATCAACACGTCTTCCTATCGCACAAAAAATGGTATCGGACGAGTTCGGCGGAAAAACACTTAACCGTGGAGTCAATCCGGATGAGGTCGTAGCAGCAGGCGCAGCAATCCAAGGTGGAGTTCTTCGTGGAGACGTTAAAGACGTACTTCTTCTTGACGTTACACCACTTAGTCTAGGGATTGAAACTCTTGGCGGTGTTATGACAAAAATCATTGAAAAAGGGACGACTATTCCTGTTAAGAAATCACAAGTGTTTTCAACAGCGGAAGATAATCAACCAGCAGTTAGCATTTCAGTAGGTCAAGGTGAGCGTGAGTTTGCTCGTGATAACAAATCACTTGGCTTATTCGAGCTTACAGGAATTCCTGCTGCACGACGCGGTGTACCACAAATCGAAGTAACGTTTGACATCGATGCAAACGGTATCTTGACGGTATCAGCAAGTGATAAAGGGACAGGTAAATCTCAAGAGATCAAAATCACTGGGTCAAGCGGATTGAGTGACGAAGAGATCAACAAAATGGTTCAAGACGCTGAAAACCACAAAGCAGAAGATGCAAAACGTAAAGAGATCGTTGATTTACGTAATCAAGCTGATGCGTTGGCAAGCCAAACCGAAAAAAGTCTCGAAGAGATGGGTGATAAAATCGACGCATCTGAAAAAGCTGCTATCGAAGAAGCCCTTGCTGAACTAAAAGCTATCCTAAAAGATACGGATGCAACAAAAGAACAAATCGAAACAGCAACGAAAAAACTAGCTGATGCAAGTCATAAAATGGCAGAGCAAATGTACAAACAAAAAGAAGAAGGTGAAGCCGCACCTGCTTCTAAAAAAGATGACGACGTCATCGACGCAGAAATCGAGTAATTTTTCCTCCTATCCCGCTTTGGCGGGATTCCATCATTCTTCTCTTAATCCATTTCCTTTTCTTCACGTTTACCATCTCTATGATAAAACTATTTTCTGAAAAACTGATATTGTTTTTATAAGCAAAATATTGTATGATAAAAGAAAAAAAAGAGTACCTCATGTTTAATGAACTCCAACAAGAGATTATAATCACCGTAGCCATAGTGGTAGGTATTTTAGTTGTTTACTTTATTTTAAAAAGAAACTCAGTCCCACAGGCTCATAGTAATGTACCAGAAAAAAATGATAGTCCGGAAGTGTCTATCGAAGAGAAAGTAGAAACTGTTCCAGAAATAAAAGAAGAACTAAAAACAGAGCAACTTTCAGAAATTTCCTTATATGGAACAGAAGAAGGAGACTTTGGAGTCATAACTCCAACTCCAGAAGATAAAACGTTAACGGATAGAAGAAAAAATGACAAGACAATTCAAAAACGATCTGTTCCAGAGCATGGAAAAATTACTAAACAAAATTTTTCTGAATTCGCCGGTGAGAGGATATTGGTTGCAGAAGATAACATCATCAACCAAAAAGTTCTTTTAGGTCTTTTGACTGGAAGCGGTATAGAGCTAGTCATGGCTGATGATGGGCAGGAAGCTCTAGATATACTTGAAAATGACACGAATTTTTTGATGATTTTAATGGATGCACACATGCCAAGAGTGGATGGTTTTCAAGCAACACGCATTATTCGAGAAAATCCGAAGTACGATCACATTTTAGTAGTAGCACTTAGTGGAGACACTGCATCGGATGACATACAAAAAATGAAGAATGCAGGAATGTCTGAGCAGTTAGAAAAGCCTCTAAGGATGGAATCTCTATACAAAATCATCTATGCGTATACAGGCAAAGAAACTCCTGTAAGCGAGCCTGTAGAAATTGTAATGAGAGAGAATTTAGATGTGGACAAAGGAGTTCAAACATGTGGAGGCGATGAGGATTTCTACCGTGAAATCTTATCCGAGTTTATGAGTGATTATGGCAATTCTGCTGACGAGCTAGGAGAACTTTTACGTTCACATAATCTTCAAGCTGCTGATGCATTGCTGCTTGATATTATCGGTATAGCTGAAAATATCGGAGCGCACCCGCTCGGTGAAATTGCTTCAAACATGAAACTGGCTCTCAGTGACACTCACGAACAGAGCTATTTTAGCCTTTTCGACCAGTACAAAGTCCATCTAGATAGATTAAAGCAAGATATTAGAGAGCATCTTATCTGCACTAGTTGAACTAACACTTTTCCCTCTTCTCATTTTGTATTGGCTATAATATACCTTTACTAAATAAAGGGAACTAATTTGTCATTTAATAAATTATTCATTATAGTGCTCTTTACATTTCTATCGATTCATACCTATGCAGCCCAATCTAAAGGGTACAAAATTGTTTTGGCATCATTTCCCACATTTGATGAGGCTAAAGCAAAACTCGCAATTTTAGATAGTCAGCTAGGGGCTGATGAACGTGCTATCCAAGAAAAATATCACTATGAGATCGTAGCACGCTCTTCAGGAAAAGCATTTATTCTTGCGATTGAGCCATTAGAGACTAAAGTTATTACCGATCAAGTCATAAAGCAGTTTGGGAATCTTTATCCTGATGCATACAGCAATGGATATTTTGGTCCGACTGAGGGGGCGCTTGTTTTAGAACATACTCAAATAGCCACTGTTGTTGATGAAGCTAATCGTTCAATTATGCAAAAAGTGGAAAAGCGTCCTGAAGTAAAGGCAATAGAAGTAAAAAATACTCCAGTTGAAGATGAAGAGAAGAGTGTGTCATTTTGGATTATCATTGCAGGAATTGGTGTTTTAATAGCCGTACTTTTTAGTGTGTTTAAACGTCGAATTCCCACTCAAGCGCAATCGTCCATAGAGAGTGAGATATCGATAAATAATATAGAAGAAATTGTATTGAAAGAGGCAGTATTACCAGCCAATGTTCCTGATCCTTCTCCGCTTGAAGCGGTACAAAGTGATATTTTTTATCGTCTCAAAAAGAATATGTTTTTCATAACGATTCTAAAAGAGCTTAAAGATGCGGCAGACGCTAAAGATGCTTCTCGTTGTTATGATTTGATGCGTGAGGTATTACTGTATCAGAAAAACTTTCGTAAAAGCAATGCAATCGCGACGATGGATGAATGGGTTGAGGATAAAAACTTTTCTCAACTTTCTGCTTTTATTAGCAAAGAAATAAATTAATACGTATACGTAGCAACAAGGAAAAATAAATGGAACAATTTTTAGAAAAAGCCAAATCAGCAAGCCGTATTCTAGCTACCATGGCCGGTAATGAACGTAATCGTATATTACGTGAAATGGCAGAAAGTTTACGTGCCAATACTATGAATATACTGGAAGCGAATGCTGTGGATATGCGCCGTGCCCAAGAGGAAAATTTGGCCACTTCATTGAAAGAGCGTTTATTGCTGGATGAAAAACGCATTGATGCGATGGCGGTTGCAATTGAAGAGATTGCTGCGCTCAAAGATCCGATTGGTCGTGTGCTTGAGGGATGGGTAACGGAAGCAGGACTCAAAATCGAAAAAGTGAGTATTCCCATCGGTGTTATCGGAATTATCTATGAATCCCGTCCCAATGTCACCTCTGATACGGCGGCATTGTGTTTTAAAAGCTCAAATGGATGTGTCTTAAAAGGGGGCAAGGAAGCAGAACTTTCCAATATTGCAATAGCAGAAGTATTGCAAGCAGTTTTGACCCGTAATAATCTCCCAAAAGAACTCATAGCCCTTCTCCCTGACTCTTCACGTGAAGGGGTGGCGAAACTTATTAAGATGGATCGTTACGTGGATTTGATCGTCCCGCGCGGAGGCGAGGGACTGATCCGTTATGTGAGTCAAAACTCCAGCGTTCCGGTTGTTAAGCACGATAAGGGGTTATGCCATACCTTCATACATTCAGAAGCAAATATTGAAAATGCCATTGCCATTGCACTGAATGCAAAAGTTCAGCGTCCGGGCGTATGCAATTCGATGGAAACTTTGCTGGTTGATGAAAGGATTGCTCCAACTTTATTACCGATTTTAAAAGAAGCATTTGATCATGCTCATACTGAGCTTAAAGGATGTGACTTGACGCGTGAGATCGTTGATGTGGCGGAAGCTACTGAAGAAGACTTTGATACCGAATATCTTGCCAATATTCTTAATATTCGCGTGGTTGATGGGGTAGAGGGGGCTATTGGACATATCGTCCGTTTTGGTTCCGGTCACTCTGAAGCGATTATTACGGAAAATATTACAATCGCAGAGCGTTTTATGGATGCAATCGATGCGGCAGCAGTATACGTCAACGCTTCAACACGTTTTACGGACGGGGGCGCATTTGGATTCGGAGCTGAAGTGGGGATTAGTACCAACAAGCTTCATGCCAGAGGACCGATGGGGGTCGAGGGCCTGACAACATACAAATATAAAGTGTATGGTAAAGGTCAAATTCGTTGAGCCAAACTATTTTGGAAATCAAAAATCTTGAGTTCGGATACTCACATGAGAAAAAGATTTTTGATGATTTTTCTCTTTCCTTGAAGAGAGGAGAAATTAAAGCGATTGTAGGACCAAGCGGTGTAGGGAAATCAACATTATTTGAGCTTATTTTGGGTCGTTTACAACCTCAAAAAGGCTCAATACAAGGAGCAACTCTCTCGCAGGTATTTCAAGATCCCTACAGCTCATTTCATCCCACATATACCATTCGTGAACAAATAGCAGATGTCATATCGATGGAAGGATACGAAGCGTTATTGTCTCAAATGGGACTGGATGAGTCGCATTTGGATACGCTTCCTCATAAACTTTCTGGGGGGCAATTACAGCGGTGTTCGATTTTACGTGCATTGCTTATGAAGCCGCAGCTTTTACTTCTCGATGAGCCGACGTCGGCATTGGATAATCTTAATCAGCTTGATATTATGAAGCTGATTGTGGAACATTTAGAAGGTATGGGGGTGCTGCTGATTACGCATGACCAGAATCTAGCACAATGGTGTGCAGATGAAATTGTTACGCTAGCCACTGCTTAAATAAATAATATCCTGATGCTGCCATCGCCACGGTACCGAAAGTATTGAGTGCCATATTCAGCCCCGCCATCAATAGATTTCCGCCACTGAGTAAAAAAACAGTCTCCATCGCAAATGTTGAGTAAGTGGTTAGCCCCCCTAAAAATCCGGTAGTCAAAAACGATTTTGCCTGCACACTAAAAAAAGTGCTATAGCTGAAATAAGCGAAAAGTACGCCGATAATAAAACTTCCGATCAGATTGACCGAAAGGGTACCAAAGGGGAGGGTGTGGGGAAAATGGTGGTTTACGACACCGTTGAGATAGGCTCGAAGAACGGCACCGATAAAGGCACCGCTACCGATTGTGAGGATGGTTTGAAAACTCATCATCATATACCTTTTGCATGTTTTTTTGGATATTTTTAAGCCAATCCGGATTACTTTTATCGGCTATGAATGGTTCCATAAATACAGCAGTTGCTCTTCCTGGACGGAAATCTTTGCGTTTATTACTAAAGTATGATGAAGTAGCGATAAGAACAACGGGCTGAACTTTGAGTGCATATTTATCTGCTACCATTTTAGCACCGGCTTTAAAAGGCTTCATTACGCCGCTTTCACTGCGTGTTCCTTCGGGGAAAATGGTAATAGTACGTCCGGCATCAATGCGCTCTTTCGCATCTTTAATCATCTTAACCAGAGCTGTTTTGCTTTCTCGTTCTACAGCAATATCGTTGGGAAGTTTAAGGACAAGACCAAAGAACGGAATATCAAAAAGTTCTTTTTTAGCTACCCATGCGAGGTCATGGGATGTGATTGTCTCCATAATGCCAATATCAATATCACTTTGATGGTTGATGAGAAACATTTGCGCATCTGGATCACATTTTCCTTTTACTTTCACAGGAGAAAAAATCAATAATCGGATGAACCACGAGGAAAATTTGACTGAGTACGGTTTTGGGAGAAGATAAAACGTCACAATCATAAGTGTCATCCCTGTAAAGATGACTATGACGGCATAAAGCCATCTAATTCGAGCAAAGATCACGTTCATGTACCCAGCCTACTTTATTGTTACTCAAATGGACTTTCGTAAACTCTCCAACGGTATTTTCTACTTCGAGCTTTTCTTCATCCGGCGTTGTTTCAAATATTGTTCCGTGTTTAATCGGTAAAAGATAAACGGGAGCACTTTTTTTAACGCATACACTTTGATTAGGAAGAAGTGCAAAAATGACATAAAAAAGAGGAAGAATAGAAGCATATAAATACCACTTAGAGCGTCTCCAATAGAACAATGAAATACAAATGACCCCAAAAATTGCTGCTGCTCCTACTTTTAACTCAGTATGGCGTGCATCGGTTGGTGAAAGATCACTTTGTGTTGATACGGCATCATCATCAACAACGATGGGAATACTGATGGATTCATAACGGTTTTTTTTGAGATTAAAGATGGTGAAATCGAGAGTCTGCTCATTGTTAGGAATAATAGCGTAGTAGGTCATCGTTGATTCGGCTACATTGGGAAACTTGGACTCAAATCCTTGCTTGATGGCGTTGACCAGAGAAAAGGTAGCAATATTACAGCGTGTTGCTTTGACTGTAAAGACTACGATATTACTTTCTTGATTGTACGCTGTTGTTTTATAGTCAATGACTTTAAATGAATCGGCCAAAACATTAGCGTACGTTGAAGGCGGATTCAACGTCGAAGCATTAATCGCAAGTCCTGTCAAAACATTGGAAAGTGCCCCAGTGGAAGTAGCTGTCGCCGTGATGTCTGGTAGGCGTATGGCGTCTGCCTGAACTAGAAAATAAAAGGTGTCATAAACCGCATCGCCCTTCACACTTCGAACAGGAGTTTGGCTAAAAATACGGATTCCCTCTTCACCTTGTAACGTATATTCAATATTTCCAGAGGCAATGTCTGTGGGTGTTAACTTGAGCGTAAGAGGAAAAATTTCACCGATATAAAGATGGGAAGGGGTATTGGAATGCTCTAAAACCACTCCACTGGTATTTGGTGTAGCATTGGAAAATAGGGCATCAATAGCGTTTTGATCAGTAGCATCAGAAGTTTGAGGTGCCTGTGTCTCTTGTGGTGCAGCAGTATCGGTTAGGACCGAAGGCTCAGCCCAAAGAAGACCCAGGAGTGATGATAAAATGAGGATTAACTTTTTCAAGCGGATAAAAAGCCCTCAAGCATACGACGGCCATCGTTGCTCCCAAGTAATGACTCCATTGCCCGTTCAGGGTGTGGCATCAATCCAAATACATTTTTGTTAACATTGCAAATTCCTGCAATACTGTCAATCGAGCCATTTGGATTGTCAATATTTCCCTTTTCATCGGTATACTGCAATAATACTTGATGATTGGCGTACAGCTCTTTTAGTCCTTGCGCATCAATGTAATAGTTTCCATCATGGTGAGCGATGGGAATATTAACCACTTCATTCGCTTCACAATGACGTAAAAACGTATTATCATTGGAGATTACTTTCAGGTGATGATGACGAGAGATAAAATGAAGACCTTCGTTGCGTTTAAGCGCACCAGGTAGAAGCCCTGTTTCGGTTAATACTTGAAAACCGTTACAAATTCCCAGTACTTTTCCACCATTATTGGCGTAGAGTTTAAGTGCTTTCATAATAGGTGACATTTTAGCGATTGCGCCGCTGCGGAGATAATCACCGTAGCTAAAACCACCTGCAACTACCACTAAATCGGTTCCATCAGGAATAGCATCCTCTTTGTGCCATAGGATGACAGTTTCGCAACCAAGTGCATCAAACGCGTGTTGTGTATCGTATTCGCAGTTTGTTCCCGGGAATTGTACGATACCTACTTTTATCTTTGCACTCATGAAATAATCTCAATCTCATAATCTTCGATAACGGTATTGGCTAAAAGTTCTTCACACATGTGGGCTACTTTTTCTTTTGCCGTAGCACTATCGCTTTCGTCCAGTTCAATGATAATTTGCTTACCAACACGAACGTCACGAACGCTCTGGAATCCATGACCGCTAAGTGCATGCAAAACCGCTTTTCCCTGAGAGTCTAGAACTCCATTTTTTAAAAATACATTGACAATTGCTTTCATGATTACCCCAAAATTCTATTTAATACTTCTTCGTAGGCAACTTTAAGTCCACCCATCCCTTGACGAAAACGGTCTTTATCCATTTTTTCACCCGTCTCTAAATCCCAAAAACGACAGTTATCGGGACTAATCTCATCCGCAAGGATGATTTTACCATTTTCATCACGACCGAACTCAAGTTTGAAGTCAACAAGATTGAGTCCGCGAGTATGGAAATAAGGACGTAAAATATCATTGATTTGACGTGCCATGGCTCGAAGTTGATCGAGTTCCGATTCATTTTTGACAAGATTAAGAATCAAGCAGTGTTGGTCATTCAGCTTTGGATCACCAAGTGCATCATTTTTATAATCAAATTCTACTAACGTGAATGGCAGTACCGTACCATCAGTGATACCAAGGTTTTTGCTTAAACTTCCGGTTGCAATGTTACGAACAATGACTTCGATCATAATAATATCGACTTTTTTACACAACATATTTGTATCATCGAGCATCTCTACAAAATGAGATTCAACACCGTTTTGAGCCAGCATTTTAAAAAGTTCGGTTGAAATTTTATTATTCAACGCACCTTTGCCCGCTTCACTGTCTTTTTTAGCGCCATTAAAAGCGGTCAAATCGTCTTTAAATTCTGCAATAACCAAATTGGCATCGTCGGTATTAAAAAGGCGTTTTGCCTTTCCTTCGTAAATGAGTTCGCGTTTTTCCATGACTATTTTCCTTTAACTATGATGAGAGCTTTGAGGATGCCGACACCCTCTTTGAGTTGCATATCTTTTGTGAGTTGAGCTTTTGTAATAATGGTTTTGTTGGTAGCATTGGTTTCAGTCACATCTACCATGCCGTTGGTTTTTTCGAGTTCGCCTTCGAGATGTTTTTTCAAATCGGCTTCTTTAATATCAAAATTATTTTCATGTTTTTTGACTTCACCCGCATCTACTTCAACATCCGGAATAACGCCGACGGCCTGAATGGTACGTCCGCTTGGTAGATAGTAACGTGCAATAGTGAGTTTAATAGCTTCAGTATCGGTGATGGGCATAACGACTTGAACCGACCCTTTTCCAAACGTTTTAGTTCCAACAATCACACCGCGTTTTAAATCTTGCATCGCACCGCTAACAATTTCTGAAGCACTGGCAGATCCTTCGTTTACGAGAACGACAAGAGGAAGATGCGTTACCGTTGCTTTTTTAGTAGCACTGTAGGTGATATCATCACTTTTATTGCGTCCTTTTTGTGAAACAATTATTCCTTCATCGACAAACAAATCAGTGAGTTCAACGGCTTGATCGAGTAAACCACCTGGATTGTTGCGAAGGTCGAGGATGATACCTTGACTTTTTGCAGCATGTTTTTTTAGAGCAGCTTTAACATCCGTGGCTACTTTTTTATCAAAACTGGTGACACGAATGTAAAGAATGTTATCATCAATGGTACGGGCGTAAACAGACTCAACCGTGATGATGTCACGTATGATATGAAATTTGAGCGGTTCACCAGCACCTTTACGAACAATTGTCAAATCTATTGGTGTTTTTGGTACTCCTCGCATAATGCCTACCGCATCATCTATGGTCATGCTAAGAGTAGATTTATCATTTATTTTGAGAATAATATCTCCTGCTTTAATCCCCGCTTTATCGGCAGGAGTCCCTTCGATAGGGGAGATGACAGTAAGAGCATTGTCGCGCATACCCACTGTAATCCCTAAACCGCCGAACTCGCCATCGGTTTGACTTTTGAGAGACTCAAAGCTTTTTTTGTCCAAAAAATTAGAATGGGCATCAAGGTTGGAAAGAAGTCCCTGAAGGGATTTGTCAATGAGCTGATCAACACCAAGGCCATCAACATTGTATTGCTCTACAATGCTAAGAACTTTGGTGAATTTTGCCAGTGATTGAAGTCGTGATGCTTCGTTAGAAGCTTCTGAAGGAAGGGGCTGTGCGTCACTTTTCGCAATCAGCGAAGTGGACAGAGCGAGACTAACTGCGATTGCGCTGATAAAGCCAACGACCATCATTTTTTTATTTTTCATGGATTACTAAACCTTTTTGGTCTACATGCGTATTTAAGATTGATAATTATAGTTAAAAGTCCATTAATAATCAATTGACCGTGATAATGACATCTCCAATTTGAATCTGTTCACCTCGGAGTATTTTTGCACGCTTGCGTCTTTCGACTTCTCCATTTCGTTTCACATGCCCTTCGTCAATGAGCATTTTGGCTTGTCCGCCTGAATCTACAAGGTCTAAAACCTTCAAAAGTTTAGTAAGTTCGATATTGTCATCGGTTAAAGTAAAAGTCATTTTTTGTCCAAAATTAAAATAGTGTTGAGTATATGAGGTAAGAATTAAGAAAGAAAGGCAGAGTGAAGCTCAAAAATGAGCTTCAATATCTTTTACCAGTTGTTATTACGCTCACGAGGAGGGCGTGGAGCACGTGGACGCGCTTCATTTACACGAAGAGTACGTCCGCCAAAATCGCTATTTTCAAGTGCAGTGATTGCCTTGTTGGCTTCATCTTGGTTTACCATTTCAACAAAACCGAAACCACGAAAACGTCCTGTCTCTTTATCATTCACGAATTTGACTGAACTAACTTCACCGTATTGTCCGAAAAGATCTTTAAGATCGTTTTCATCTTTGCCGTAGGGAATATTCCCGACATAAATCTGTATCACATTGTGCTCCGTGAGAAAAATCGAACTATAACCAGCATAATCCTTAGGACTTATTTTATCTGCTCGAATCTTAGGCTAATGTTAAAAAAGGTGAATGAAGCGTAAAGTCACAAAGAATAATACTTAATGATGATTCAAATAGCTTATATCAATAATAAAAGCATCCTCTAATTTCCTCTTGGATATAATCGCGATATTAAACAATGATTAAAAGAGAGTCCAATACATGGTACAAGTCACAAAATTAGCAATGCGTTTTGGAAGTCGAGTTTTATTTGAGGGGATTAACCTTAAGCTTGACCGCAATAAGCGTTACGGTCTCATCGGAGCCAACGGTGCAGGAAAAACAACATTTTTGAATATTCTTAGCGGTAAGATTAAAGACTATGAGGGTGATATCTCTATTGAGCCGGGACTAAAAGTAGGTATTTTGGGGCAAAATCAGTTTGCTTATGAAGATTTTACCATCGCTGATACCGTTTTATTTGGAAATAAACGTCTTTATGATGCGATCAAAGAGAAAGAAATTCTTTACACTACCGGTGATTTTGAGGACGATAAAACCAATGATCGTCTTGCAGAGCTTGAAATGATTTCTGTTGAAGAAGATCCGACATACGAATACGATGTCCAAATTGCAAAAATTTTGGAAACGGTGGGAATCAGTGCTGAATTTCACCAAGAACTTATGTCAACACTTCCTTCATCTGAAAAATTCAAAGTTTTGCTGGCGCAAGTGCTGTATCCAAAACCGGACGTTTTGTTCCTCGATGAGCCGACGAATAACTTGGATATCGAGACAATCGGATGGTTGGAACGTGAACTTCAGCGCCATGCAGGGACTTTGGTTATTGTCTCCCATGACCGTCACTTTATCAATGCCGTTGTGACCAATATCCTCGATGTCGATTTCCAAAAAATTCGTGAATTCACAGGAACGTATGACGATTGGTATTTAGCGTCTACTGTTATGGCGAATCAAATGCAATTGGATCGCGATAAGCAAGTTAAAGAAAAAGATCAACTTGAAGCCTTTGTTCGCCGTTTCTCTGCGAATGCATCGAAAGCCAAACAAGCAACTTCTCGTCAAAAGAAGCTTGATAAAATGAGCATTGAAGACATTAAGCCCTCAAGCCGTCGTGATCCAAGCATCGTCTTTAAGGCGAAGCGTCCTATGGGGGACGAAGCGTTGCGTGTGGCGAATATTTCTCACAGTTATGGCGATTTAAACGTTTTGCATAATATTGATATTCTGGTATCCCCGGGTGAAAAAATTGCGATTATCGGTGCCAATGGTGCTGGTAAATCAACCTTGTGCAAAATTCTTATGGAAGAAATCAAACCTACGAGCGGAAGTGTCACATGGGGCGCGACGATTGAAAATAGCTATTTCCCCCAAGATACGACCGATAAGATCAAAGGCGACGGTACACTGTATGACTGGCTTCGTGGATTTGATCCTAAGCGTGAAATCTCTGAGATCCGTAACTGCCTAGGACGAATGCTCTTTAACGGCGAACAGCAAGAAAAAAGCGTTGAGAAAATTTCAGGGGGAGAAAAACATCGTATGATGCTTTCCAAAATGATGCTTGAGGGAGGAAATTTCATTGTACTCGATGAGCCTACCAATCACCTTGACCTTGAAGCTATTATTGCTCTGGGCGAAGCATTGCTTGACTTTGAAGGCAATGTTATTTGTGTGAGCCATGACCGTGAGCTTCTTGACGCATTTGCAGACCGCATTATTGAATTGCACCTTGATGGAACGTATACCGACTTCAAAGGTTCGTACGAAGAGTTTGCAGAAGCAAAGGCAAGTGGAGAGTTATAAAGTTTTTGTCATTCCCGACCTGATCGGGAATCCAGCTAGATTCCCGTTTTCATGGGAATGACGGGAAAGTGATACTATTATGAACGACTATAAAAGTTATATCGGCTTTGGTGTTGCGGGAAACTTTGCCCTTCACCTCGAACAAGCTGGTGAGAGTGCTGATTTCAAAGATATCATCACCGATGATCCCAACGGCCCCAAAGGGATGTTCCCTTTTTATATCCCCAACCGTCCTGATTTTTTAGGGACATATCCTCTCAGCTGTGACACTATCATTCTTCCTAAGAATCCCTGCAATGTACAAATTGAGCCGGAAGTGGCATTGATTTGTGATTTAACCTACGATATACTCGGCAACATTACTTCAATTACCCCAAAATTTTTCGGTGCCTATAATGATTGTTCTCTTCGCATCGAAGGAGCTCCTAAAATCAGCCACAAAAAAAATTGGGGAGAATGTTCCAAGGGACTATCAGAGACTCTTATTCCTATTGATTATTTTGGGCGGGGTGGTGTGATGGACAGCTATCGGATTGCTTCATTTTTACGACGTGACGGTATGCTGATGCGTTATGGAGAAGATGTTGAGCTCACGGGCTACAGCTATTTTTACGATAAGCTCATTGAGTGGATGAGCAACCAAATCAATACCCAAAAAGATACAGGCCCACTAGAGCCTATCAGCGAATATCTAAAAGAAGCGGATTTTCCAAAGCAAGCAATCATAAGTATCGGTGCGACGCGCTATACCCATTTTGGTGAGACCAATTTTCTTCAAGAGAATGATGAGATTATGGTTGTCGTGTATGATAATAATCTTTATTGTATGAATCCGATTTTGATGATGGCGAACAGTAATAAGCTTGAGATCGAAGGTGTGAGCGCATTGGTACAAAAGGTAATTCGTGCTGAATAATGGGAAGTATCTCCACTATAAAGGGAATGAGTATGAAGTAATGGGTGTTGCGAAGCACTCAGAAACCGAAGAATTGCTCGTTGTCTATCAAGCACTGTATGGTGAACGAGGATTGTGGATACGACCTCTTGAGATGTTCGATGGAGTGCTAGAAGACGGAACAAAGCGTTTTGTTTATATAGGAGGTTCCAATGTCGAGGGGTGAAAAATTATCCTTTGATATTGGGGCATCTTGGGATGATGGATGGAAGCTGGAAGAAGAGAAAACCGCTAAAACACTTACTCTTCTCGAACCCACTGCTCATCGTCTCGTTTTTCAAAAAGAGAAACGTAAAGGGAAAGTGGTGACTCTCGTTGGACCATTTAGCCTTAGTGATTCGGATGCTCAAAAAAATCTCTCAATCCTCAAAAAATCTCTTGCTTGCGGTGGTGCTTATAAAAAAGGTTGGATGGAATTTCAAGGCGAAATTGCTCCAAAATTATGTGAACAGCTTGAAAAAATTGGGTTTAAATTTAAAAATCCAAAATCATAATTAGCATTGTAAACAGATACAGCTTGAGTGATTTTCTTGAAAATTCAAAAATGAATACGCTAAATGATGTAAAGCAAAAGCACCTAGAACTCTTAAAGAATGAAGTTTAGAGTTGAATTATCAAGAAAATCACTCAAGTTGTATAGCACCAGATTATAATGAATTACTAAAAACAACCATATTACGTCCTCTCTCTTTAGCCGCATAGAGGTTGGTATCGGCACTGTGTAAAAGCGATTCGTTGTTCATTGATTCAGTAGGTACAATACAAATGGCACCTGCGGAGATGGTGAGAAGACCAGTTTTTTTATTCCCTTTATGCTCCATATTGAGAGATTCGACATTAAATCTTAATTTTTCTCCCATTTTTCGAGCGTTAGGACAATCGGTTTCAGTGAGAATGATACCAAACTCTTCCCCTCCTAAGCGAAAGACAAAATCTCCTGGTCTTAATAAGGATGATTTTAAGATATGGGCAACGTTTTGCAATGCAACATCTCCTTGTAAATGACCATAGGTATCGTTGTATTGTTTGAAAAAATCGATATCAATCATCATAAACGTTATTGATTTATTGGCACGTAATGCTCGTTTGAATTCGCGCTCGTATACTAGATTGAAATAGCGACGGTTGAAAATCCCTGTGAGGGTATCGGTATAGGAAGCTTGCTCAAGTTTTACATTTAGATGTTTAAGTGCTTCGGATGATTCGAGAAGTTGTTGCTGTTGTTGTTCTATCTGCATAAAAATCCGCCATGCAAAAGTCATTACCCCCAGTAAAATAACCCCTAACATCACGGCAAGCTGCATCAAAGAATTTTGATGATGTGCAAGAAGAATAGAGCGCTCGTAGGTGGCAGCAGCAGTTTCATACGCAATAAGCTGAGAAACGGTATTGTGAATGGAGGAAGTGTTATCAGCAAGAGTGATTACTGAAATAGCAGATCGGGAGGTGTGGTTGAGCGCAAGAGAACGTATTTCCTCGAAATAGCGTTTCATGCTATCGATTTGTTCTTCTGTGTAATGAATGTAGGGAAGTTCTTCAGGGCGCTTATGATGAGACAAATAGCTCGACCACATTTGATCGACATGTTCAAGTCCTAAGGTGATACTCTGTGTTAAATCCTCATCGTTGACAACTCCTGCTTTCCATCGGTAGACGCCCGCTTCAAGATCATGGTGGTAAGCAGACGTGATGGAACTCAATTCGCCAAGTGGAATAAGTGAGCCAAAATAGAGTGTGTCAACATTTTTTTTCATGGTAAGAAGATTGAAATAACCAACAAAACCAACCACCGCAATGCCTACTGCGACACTGAGAAGTAAATATAAAAGTTTGGTTTTGAGCTGAAATGATTCCATAAATTAGAGTGCACCTTTTGGGGCATAGATGTTTATTCTAAGCAACTCCTATACCAAAAAAGACTAGAATAAGAACACAAAAATCGAGGAGAAAAAGATGTCTAAACGGATCATTAAGGGTGAGCGGATTAAAGCGATCATTCACAATATTGCTGAAGATTTTCGTTTCTCAGGTGAGATGGGAGATTTCCCTCTATTGTTTTACAAGGCAGATACGGAGGGGTTACTTCGAGGTGCAGAGATCGATCAAATGGTTGAATATTTAACGACTGGGCTCAAAGAGTTGCAAGACAATATTCAATGGCGACGAGAATTTTTGACAGAAAATGCAGAAATTGGCGAAATCAAGATGCTTGAAAGTCTCAGTGTCATCGAAAAAGAGTACATTGAGCTGTTGGAGTTTTTAGGATAAAAGTAAATAGAGCCCTCCGCCAATAAGTCCGGCGATGAGGGCAATGACTAAAATAGTAGCGATTACACGTGTAACGAAAAAAATGAGAAAACGAACCATTTATGGCTTAGGTTTGTAGGGTTCGATTGTGATTTTTTTAGCGATTGCAGCTTGGATGCCACCTTGAAGGTCAATTACGTTGTAGCCCATTTTTTGACCTAAATGCGTTCCCAACATTTTGGATCGGCTTCCGCTGTTGCACATGAGAGCAAAACGCTCCCCTTGCGGTATTTTTTTATTCAATTCACCCAAAAAAGCTTCTAAGTTATAATTACCACGTTCATCGAAAAACATGATGGGTATAGCACCTTTGACAAGACCGGTTGTTTTCCACTCTGATGGGGTTCGAATATCGATGATTTTGATTTTGGAATCAACTATCTTCTGATCAATAGGTTGTGCGGTATAATCCGCCATCAAGGCAGTGGTTGCCAAAAGTAGTGAAAGTAGCCATTTGTTCATCGAAAAGCCTTTTAGTCAATAATAGATATAATTGTAACCAATGAAGATTAACTGAGGGATTATGGGCGCACCAAAAGAAGAAAATGCAAAACGGCTCCGTTATATTCGACTGCTTGGTCGTTTTGTGAATGGAATATTATCGTTTTTAGCAAAAAGTGACAATCCGACCAAAGAGCAGTACGATCAAAAAGTGGATATGAATTTTCGCTTTTTAGAGAAGAATGAAGCCGTTAAACTCTACAAAGATGAGTACATGGAGCTTGAGGGACTGGGGCAAAAGATTTTAAATTTTCGGCACAGTGATGAAGAGATAAAAACGATCAAAGAAGAACTTTTTTACGCTCAAAATCAGCTTGAAAAACGAGTCAATGCTGCACGGTACAAAAAATCAAAACATGATAATCATGCTACAGACGGATGGTAAGATTAAAGACAGCCAGTATGTTCAAGTAAAATTTTACATCCTAAACCGATAAGAATGATTCCCCCCAGCATTTCCGCTTTGCTTTCCAAAAGTGATCCCAGTTTTTTCCCGATATATACAGCACTTAAGCACAGTATAAATGTTACTGCTGCAATGATCCCTGACGCGGTATAGATATCGGTTTGTAAAAAGGCAAAGGTCACGCCCACCGCCATGGCATCGATACTGGTTGCAATGGCTAGGGTGATGAGTGTTTTGTTGGAGAGGTCGGTTACCTCTTCATCAAACTCATTTTTATAGGCTTCATACAGCATTTTTCCTCCAAGTCCTACGAGAAGGATAAATGCAATCCAGTGATCGTACGCTTGTACATACGATGAGAAGCTAATTCCGATGAAGTAACCTGCCAAGGGCATAATTCCTTGAAAAAATCCAAAAACTAGTGCAATGAATAAAATTTTAGGTAAAAGAAGCTTTTGGTGTTTTGAGCCCATCGCGATTGATACGGCGACAGAGTCCATAGCAAGTGCAACCGCGAGTATTAGAATCATTTCCATAAAATATCCTGTAAAAAAGTAGTGGAAGTATAGCGTGAGAGTACTTGTTGGAATGGTTCAGAAAGTTCGGGTTCTGATCTTTTGGACAGTGATACTTTAAATTTGATTGCAAAAACCGCTCACTATTTTCCTCGCCCGCCTAAAAGTATTCACATAACTGTTCCTTTGAGATACAGTTTAAAGAATGCCAGTTAGGTTTTAGGCGTATTGCAATCGGTATCATTTCCAAAAATACACCGTCCGTTAAAGATGAGTTTTCGGACAAAAAAGAAAAGAGAAATCGAAGCAAGAATTCCGCTGATGATTGCATGGGGGAATAGCCCTTGGGTGAAAAACGAGAGGGTTGCTACGATAAAGGCGAAGGTTAAAATGAGACACATGAACTGACTCCTGAGTATAAAGAATAGATTAAAGCTTATGGAATTCGTTGTAAATGACTTTTCACATCACTCAAACGTACAAAGCTAAAACCCTCTTGTAGCAACACATTGACTCCCTCGATTATTCCCTCACGTGTTCCGCTCTCCGGATGATTCATGTGCAGAAGAATAATATCGCCACTGTGTGCGCTTGTAAGCTGCTGGGCTACTTTTGGAGCGCTGAAGGTAGCTCCGGCATCCCCTAACACGGAAAAGCCGCCAATTTCCATTTTTAAAGTATGAGCAATAGCAACGGCATTTTCATCATAATAGGCTGTTCCTGAGCGGAAAAATGTGGGGCGTTTACCCGTAAGCTTTTCTATCTTGTTATTATTACCTTCGATTTCACTCATCACTTCATCTGCAGATGCTGTACCGTGAATGTTATAAATACTTTTTCCCTCAACTGAGAGTGGTTTATGTGCGGTTCCATGGTTGGCAATTTCAAACAAGGGATTTGTAGAGAGTTTCATGAAAATGTCGGGATTGCTATCGATCCATCGTGCATTGATAAAGAGTGTGGCAGGGATGTGATTTTGTATTAAAAACTCAATGAGAGCTGCATCATACTGGGAGCTTCGGACACTTCCTCCACAGGCATCAAAGGTTAATGCAAGCTCCTTTTTATTACTATGAAAGTGAGTCACAACCCCAGTAACATTTTCGCCCCATTGGAGTGGTGATGTTTGTGCGAACACAATACTGATATTTAGCAATAGAATAAGTAAAAGAGGCATGATTTAATCCTTTAAAGTTGAGATTGTAGCACGGATTGTTACTTTTCATCTCACAATGGAAGGTATAATGTCAAAGCTAAATTTTGTCTATGTTAAAGGATACGAATGAAAAAAATTACTTTATTGATCGCTGCTACATTAATGATAACGCAATTAGAAGCAAATACTAGTGTTAGCAGTGAAATGAGCCATTTTGTTGGTGGAGCTGTTATGGCGGGCGGGATTAGTGCTGTTGTAGATAGCTATTATCCAGAGTATAAAGAAAACAGAGGAATGATTGGTTTTTGGACTAGCAGTGCTGCAATTATTGTGGAGCAAGGAGTAGAATATGCACTTCATGGAGATGCAAAAGGGCAAGCCTTAGATGCGATTTCCCATATAGCAGGTTCTGCGTTAGGTGCTTTTGTAACGGATCAATACATCTTATCGCCAGTAATAAAAGATTCTTCTACCACTGGAAATTATGTTGGTTTGACACTGCAGCGTTCTTTTTAAAAAACTATTCTGTCTTTTCTTTGACAAAACTTGCGCTGTCATTCACCTTTTTCTTCGTCCAGTCGGTTGCGGAGGACGTGTCTTCTTTGACACCGCTCCACGTTGCGGCACAGCCTGAAACGAAGAGAACGACTAGGGAAAGTAAAACTACATTTTTCATGATGAGATCCTTTACAGTAACAAATTTTTATGTCTGTTATTGTAGCAAAAGAAAAGAAACGAAAATGTTTACACTTTTTTACTAAGTGCCTCAATTTTATTACTATTACCTAGGACTACGAGAATGTCCCCTTTTTCTAAAATATCATCTTTTTCAAAAGAGGTATGCCATTCACCTTGGTGTTTATAGGCGATGGGTTTTACTTCGTAATCATTTTCAAATGTAGGAGAGAGAATAGACGTTCCAATCCAAAATTGAGGAAGTGTCATTTTGGCAAGTTTCATTGTGATAGATAGGTCAATTGTCTCATAATGCATATTTGAAACAATCTTTTTAACCAATTTTTTTGCCGACTCCATCTCGGGATAGATTACTTTGGCAGCACCTAGTTTTGAGAGGATTTGTCCGTGTACGACTGTAATCGCTTTAGCAACGACGGTTTCGATGCCGATCTCTTTAAGTGCCATGACGGTGAGAATGCTGGCTTCAATATTTTCACCGATGCTCACGATGGCGACTTCTGCATCGGCAATACCTGCTTCGCGCAATGCTCTGATATCGGTTGAATCAAGCGTAATCGCATCTTGAACGAAGTCGCTGACGTCACGAACTTTTTCTTCGCTGTGATCGATGGCGATAACCGCTTCTCCTTGTTGAGCCAACCCTTTGGCCACATTGTGTCCAAATTTACCTAGTCCGATAACAACGTATGTCATATAATAACCCTTCCTTCTGCATATTTAATACGGGTTTGAACCGCTTTTCCGACGATGACGATCGTAAAGGCAAATACCCCGATTCGACCCATTAGCATCAAGAAGATGATATTGAGTTTACCAACATCACTGAACAGGGCGCTGTAGCTCAACACGCCACCATTACCAGTGGAAACACCAACGGTACCAAATGCAGAACAAGTCTCAAATAGGGTTCGAACAAAATGTAGATGCTCACTCTCATTTAAAATAACCGTTGAGAGCAAGACATAGAATGAGGCTATAAAGATGACGGCGTACGCTTTGTTGATCTGATAAGGGACAAGACTGCGGTGAAAGATATGAGGATTGTTTTGACCGCGTAAAGTAAACCATACTCCAATGATTGCGAGGGCTAAAACAGTGGTTTTGATACCTCCGGCAGTTCCTCCTGGACTACCCCCAATAATCATAAAAATCGTTCCAAAAAAGAGATCTGAGTCACTAAAGGTCGAAAAATCAATGGTGTTAAAACCTGCCGTACGATAGTTGACAGAAGCAAACCATGAGGCAAGTAGTTTTTCCCCTATATCCATAGAGCCAAAAGATTTTACATTGTTCCATTCCAGTGAGAGGATGATAGCCATGCCAGCTAGAATCATGATTCCTGATGTCCATAAAACAAGTTTAGTATGAGTTGAGAGACGTGTTAAAGATTTGCGACGAAAATTATAAAGCTCTAAAAGAACGAGATACCCTAATCCACCAAGGATAATGAGTAAAGGGATTGTGAAGTTGATGACAAAATCACCTCGATAACGCATCAGGTTATCACTAAAGAGGGAAAATCCGGCATTGTTAAAAGCAGAAATTGAATGAAATAAACCATACCAAAGAGCATTTCCAAGTGGCATATCCGACCAAAAACGGAGAGTTAGAATAAGGGCACCTGATAGCTCAATAATAATGATACTGGCAAAAACGATTTTTAAAAAACGAAAAATTCCATTCATACCGGGATGATTCAAAGATTCTTTTAGAATTAGGCGATCACGATAAGTGAGTCTTTTCCGACGCATAATCGCTAAAAAAGTCACAGCAGTCATATACCCTAATCCCCCAATTTGAATGAGTGAAAGGATAATAACATGTCCAAATGTGGTGAAATCGACTGGAGTATCTTTGACAATCAGACCTGTTACGCAAACTGCTGAAGTGGATGTAAAGAGGGCATCAATGAGAGAGAGTTCACCCCGATGTGCAAATGGAAGCATGAGGAGCATTGCACCCACACCGATAAGGATAACAAAGCTCATAAAAATAATTTTAACGTCCTGGGTCTGCGTGGGAAATCCTTGCGATTATTTATAAAATGAAATAATAGAGCAGTTTGGTTAAAAAAGAAATAAATCGGTCACCTAATAGGACACCTGGTAAAAATTAAAATTATTGAAAATAGGTGAAGATGGGAAAAGAAGGATTAGTGTTTAAATCTCCTCACGGAGGTGAGCAATGCACGAATATACGAGAGCATATCTACTCTATCCGTACCGATTCAGGGATTGAAGAATTTGGCTATCACAGGATGTGTAATCTTGCTGTGCCGGCACTTTCTAGCCAAGGGGTTGATATATATGCGATACCTTTCATCACTGCTAACATACAGAAGCAAATACCGCACTTCAACGGAAAGAATCTGGTGGGATGATGCAGGAGGTTTCGCAAGGGTTATTACTTTAGCTTTTCTATTGCATTTCCAGAAATAAGATTCTATAATCTTATGAATCTTTTAGAATAAGGAGTTTTTTATGAAGCATCTTATTTATCGTTTTCTTTCTGCTGGGATAAATTCAACTGAGACTAAAGCTCTTCGAATGATGATAACAGCTAATGGATTTTTATTTATTACAGCTAGTATATGCTTATTGGCCATTTTTCTAAACATTTTGGTTACCGGTTCAATGACTATTGCCATTCTTGATGCTATCGCATTTACCATATCTGTATTTACATTGATTGATTTACATCGACATCATGTTATTAAACGAGCCGTGATTGTTGGATCGGTTAATCTTTTTTTCTTGTTGATTGCATTCGCGTATATAAATCAAGGCAATGAATTCGGTTTTATTTGGACAATATTTTTTCCTATATTTGTCATTCCTTTAATGGGGCATAAAAAGGGTCTTCTACTAAGTACTATTTTTTACTTTATTCTCTTTTCGATCGCATATCATGGAATCGGAGTATGGGATAATGGAGATTGGAGTCAAAAAGCTTTCATACGTTTATTTTTAGCTTCTACGGTACTAACATATCTTGTCTATACCTATGAAGCGACTCTTCATCACACAGATCTTGAACTACAACGAGTTCATGATAAAGAAGCAAAATATCTTGAAGAACTTCATCGCCTTTCCGTTTCTGATCCTTTAACTGGGTTATATAACCGTCGTCGAATCAATGAATTGCTTGAAGAGTATACCAATAAGGCTAAGCGTTATCAAGATATATTTTCACTGATTCTTTTTGATATCGATGATTTTAAATATATAAATGATCGGTATGGACATAATATTGGAGATCAGGTTTTAATACGTATTGCTGAAACTGCAAAAAATATACTGAGAAAAACAGATTATATTGGTCGATGGGGAGGAGAAGAATTTCTCATTCTTTTACCAAAGACAGGAGAAGAGGATACTGCTGAAATTGCTGAAAAACTAAGAATCGGAATTCAAGCGATTGTATTTCCTGAAACTTTTAGCGTTACGTGCAGTTTTGGTGTATCAGAATATTCCGAGCGATTAGAGATTGACAGTCTTGTTAATAATGCCGACAAAGCTATGTATCATGCTAAAAATAGTGGTAAAAATCGTGTTTGTATTGAAAGAGTGATTTTACAATAAAATAATAATATAGAGGGGGCTGTCTGCCGGGGAAATCCCGTACTGCAAATACGGTGAAAAACTCTATTTATAAGATCGTAGAAGTGAATAAATTAATAGCTAAAAATCAAATACGATTGGAATTAAAATGAAATCTTAAAGAAAAAAGCGGAGACCTAATAAAGTTTAAAGTGGTTGAAAGTACGTTGTGCAGAGAAAGCGTTATGGTGACTCCAAGGGGATTTGAACCCGACAAACAAGCTTTCTTCTCGATTCCTTAAACTTCTAAATCCCCTAATTTACGGGCTTAATATCTATTAAATATTTATATCGATACCATGTTCTATCTAAAGTATGGTCACCTAT
>CAIMUF010000075.1 GCA_903844635.1 uncultured Sulfuricurvum sp.
ATAGGTGACCATACTTTAGATAGAACATGGTATCGATATAAATATTTAATAGATATTAAGCCCGTAAATTAGGGGATTTAGAAGTTTAAGGAATCGAGAAGAAAGCTTGTTTGTCGGGTTCAAATCCCCTTGGAGTCACCACTTCTTCTCAAATAATCAATCCGTTTTAAACTCTTTTCTGATAAAATTCCATCTATACTTTATCTTAGGAATTTTGAATGCTTCGTTTTGCCCCCAGCCCTACTGGAGATATGCATATTGGCAATCTTCGAGTCGCTTTATTTAACTATATTATGTCCAGAAAACGCAATGAACCCCTTTTAGTGCGTATCGAAGATACCGATAAAGAACGCAATGTTCCTGGAAAAGAGGATGAGATTCTAGCTATTCTTGCATTGTTTAAAATTGAACATCAAGAGCATCAACTTCAAAGTAATAATCTCCGTTTCCATCGCGCTATGGCGCTACAGCTTTTACATGACAAAAAAGCATTTAATTGTTTTTGTACGTCAGAAACTCTTGAAGCGAAACGTGAAGCTAGCAAAGAGAACAAAATCGCATATCGCTATGATGGAGCATGTGAGAATCTTCACGCAGAAGAAGTCATAGACAATCCTCTCCCTTTTACGATCCGAATTAAAAAACCTTCTGATTCGATTACCGTTCGAGATATTATCAAAGGAGAGTCTACCTTTGCTCCCAATGATATTGACAGTTTTATCATCATGCGTGCCGATAAATATCCCACTTATAATTTTGCTTGTGCCGTAGATGATATGCTTTCGGATGTTTCACTGATTATCCGTGGAGAAGATCATCTCAGCAATACTCCCAAACAAATTGCCATTCAAAAAGCTCTTGGATATGATAGAACCATAGAGTACGCTCATTTGCCTATTATTTTAGGTCATGAGGGCAAAAAAATGTCGAAGCGTGATGACGCATCCAGTGTCAAATGGCTTCTTGAAGAAGGTTTTTTACCTGAAGCTATCAGCAACTATCTTATTTTAATGGGTAACAAAACTCCGCTTGAAATCTTTTCACTCGAAGAAGCGATTGAGTGGTTTGATTTAGAGACGATTTCAAAATCTCCTGCCTATTTCGATATTGATAAACTCAAATTTATTAACCGTGAACACTTAAAAGGTCTTGATCCCAAAGAACTCTCACGTTACGTAGGGTTTGCTGATGAAGAAATCGGACGTCTTGCCAAAATATTTTTAGAAGAGGTAAGTACACTCAAAGAGCTACGCGAAAAGATCAGTGCAATTTTTGCTCCCAAGGTTGTTCCGGACGAGTACAAAGAGGGATTTGATATTTTACGTGATTTAACGATTAAAGCACCTCATTTTGATGATTATGAATCTTTTAAGAATCATTTGATTCAACATTCAGGATTAAAGGGAAAAGCCCTCTTTAAACCTCTTCGGATTTTGATAGGCGGGGCAGAACATGGTCCTGAGCTTAATGATCTTTATATGCATCTCAAAAATTATCTCAAAGAGGTTGTCAAATGATAGGCAATATTGTTTCAGGTCTAGGCGGAATTGTCCACTCGCTGCTCAATGTTTATATGTGGATTGTGATTATTGGTGCACTTCTTACATGGGTACGTCCTGATCCTTATAATCCTATTGTTCAGGTCATCTATCGCTTAACAGAACCTGCTTATCGCTTTGTGCGTCGGATGCCAACTGTCTTTAACGGATTGGATTTAGCGCCCTTAATTCTGATCATATCACTGCAAGTTTTGGATGTAATATTGGTTAATATCATAAATGCATTGGTTCTTGGATGAAACGTTCACTTCTATTAAGTTTCCTACTTGCGACCTCTAGTTGGGGGATTACTCTTGCTGAAATCAATGATAAACCGGCTTCACGACAAAAGAATTTTTTGATTTGGCAATTTTTACATCAAGATATTAATGCCTCTCAAGCCAGTGAAGCATTTTATCAAGTAGAAAATGTCAACGATCGTTTTTTATTCGATTATTCAGCTAAAACTGATGAAACAGATATTAAATACACTACTGATTGTATGCAAAAAAAAGCGTGTGACCTTCCCTTTATTGAACAGGATGATTGCTTGATGCTTGCTCTTACACCTTATAAAGCAGTAGCATTAAAAAATGAAGAGCGTGAAACGATATCAGTACGTTTAAATAATCGTTTTGGTAATACCCAATGGCTGAAGGCGTTAAATCAAGAAAGTTTTTATTCCTCTATTGATAATCTTCATAATGAAAATACCCTCTTCCGTCTTGCTGGTACCCAATTTCGTTATGATCATTTCAATCACACTGTAACCCCTGAAGTACTAAATGCATTGACTCAAAGCAGTGCTTTTTCTCAAATCGTTTTTTTAGCTGTTACTGACCCAAAAATGGATCAGCTACAGCAATCACTTGCTATGGTAAACGTCGGCAATTTTGATCCAAAAACAGAGTTCTTTTTGGCTATGAATGCCATTAAATATGGCAATATGGCGAATGCATTAGAGTATCTTAAATCAGCTAAGGGACACTATTATGCCCCGATCGATAAAGATAAATGTCTTTTTTGGCTCTATAAAATCACACAAGACAACACGTATTTAACGGAACTTTCTCAAAGTCTGGATATTAATATGTACGTCCTTTATGCACGTGAGCTTCTTGGATTACCTACTGAAAATTATTTTACTACACTTCCAACAACTCCTAACCAAAAAAGTATCACAGGTATCGATCCATTTGAGTGGAGAGCATTCTCCCAAGAAATCATGTCCTCTACTCCTGAAACTATTACACCTCTTATCGACCGTTGTGATGGTGAAGACTCTATAGCAATTCAAGGTTATGTTCTGGAACGTACCTACGAACCTTATATTCACAATTTTACGCATGCGTATGATCAATATATGACATCACTCAACAATGATCAAAAAGCACTGATGTATGCTCTTATGCGTCAAGAAACACGCTTTATTCCAGGATTGATCTCGCGATCTTTTGCTCTTGGATTGATGCAAATTATGCCATTTAATGTCGATACAATCAGTAAGGTTCATCCACTTAAGCCTACCAAATATTTTGATATGCTAAAACCTGAGTACAGCATTGCATACTCTATTTCTCATCTGAAACATTTGACGGACAAATATTATAATCCTATCTTAGTTGCGTATGGATACAACGCAGGTTTTGGTTCTACTAAACGTCTGCTGACGGATGGCAGCGGTCGTTTTTTACCAGGAACCTATGAACCCTTTTTGAGTATGGAACTTATGGGAAATGATGAAAACAGGGAGTATGGCAAGAAAGTACTTGCCAATTATGTCATGTATAAAAAAATACTCGGTGAAGAAGTAAAAATTACTTCCCTTTTTGATAACTTAGTGCAACCGAGCCAGTCTGATTATTTTCGAGCAGAAGCGTTAAAGCCCCTTCTGGTACAGAGTCAAATCGAATAAAATAATATTTATTCCAGTTATTTTGAACCGGTATCAGAGCACGTCTTGGATCGTTCTCTTTGAGCTCTTCAAGGAGTGTCGGTTTTGCCCCATTTAATGTTAACGTGTAGCCATGCGTGTATAAGTCCCATTTTTTCACATCCTGATTAACTTTTTCAAAATAAACAGCGCCGACAAAATATTCTCCGTCCTTATATGTTTGAGGGTCAATCGGATTGAGATAGATAGCCGATGCAAGAGCTTTCGTCTCAAAAGATTGAATAATAGCCCCCGTACGCAACTGCTCAACTGCTCGCTCATGCGCTTCATCCATTTTAAAAAGATCAAATGTCCCTTTTTGTGCACACCCGCTAAAACCTATCAATGCAATCATTGCCATGCTTAAAAATCTCATATTACTCCTTCAATGGTGTTCTTATCCGCCATCTTAACAAAATTTCAATGATAGTTGACTATAATATGTCTATATAACTATGAGGCTTCTTTTTGAAAAAACGTTTAGCGGTTGCATTTACCGGTCCTTCCAACAGTGGTAAGACAACATTGATTTTAAAAGTAGCACGTAAATTAATCCATGAACACGGATTAGACGTTGCTATTATTAAAAATGATCCGAAAGATAAAGCGCAGTTTGATGTGCCTGGAAAAGACAGCTATAAATTTAGCGATACAGGTGCGGAGGTAGTGGTCACTTCCCCTACTCGCACAACCTACTTTTCACAGCGCCATAAAGAACTGGACGAAATAGTTGCTATGTTTGCAGACTTTGATGTCTTACTGGTTGAAGGACTAAAAAACCTTCCACTTCCTCGTATCAGTATTTTTAGAACCACAATTGATACAGACTATTTTCCCTACATGAACGCATTGGCTATTGATGAATCAATCACTATTGCTGATTATGATTTGCCCGATACCGTCGATGTACTGGATTTAAACGATGCAGACAATGTTATTGAATGGATATTAAACAACGCAAAGGTATTAAAATGAAAGAAATTTTAGAAGCGATTGAGCGTAGCGCTATTCGTATTAAAAGAGCTATTGATGTCAAAGATATAGGTTACTCACAAGAGCAAAACAGTTCAGGCGAAACCCAATTACAATTGGATATTCAAAGTGATTTGATTATCGAGGAAGAGCTAAGTCATGTAGCTTCCGTACACACGATTGCCAGTGAAGAAAAAGAATTACCGATGATTTTAAACGAAGCAGGTCGTTATTTCATTGCCTTTGATCCTCTCGATGGTTCCTCTCTTGTGGATGTCAATCTCAGCGTTGGTTCGATTTTTGGAATCTATGAGGGTGAGTTTATCGGAAGTAAATTGGTCGCTTCTTGTTATGTTGTCTATGGTCCTCGTGTTGAGCTTGTATTTGCATATGAAGGTAAGGTAAAACTTTATCTTCTACAAGAAGGTGAATTTGAATATGTCAAAGAGATTCACTTGGGTGAAAAAGGTAAAATTAACGCTCCAGGCGGGACTCAACAGTTTTGGGCACCGTATCATAAGGTTATGATCGATTCATTTTTTGCACAAGGGTACCGTTTGCGTTATTCAGGGGGGATGGTTCCTGACTTGCACCAAATCCTTCTAAAAGGTGGCGGACTATTCAGTTATCCAGGTGCCACCGATAAACCCGAAGGAAAATTGCGTCAATTATTTGAAGTCTTCCCTTTTGCATTAATATTTGAAATGGCCGGCGGACAAGCGATAGATGGAAGAATTCGTGTTCTTGATAAAAGTACTGCTCATGTTCATGATACCTCACCGTGCTTTTTTGGCTCAAATCATGAAATTACTGTAGTTTTGGATGTTTATGGACGAAACTAACAGTGTCTACGAGGGAAAGCTTGATGATGCTAAACAGTCGCTTATCGAGTGTCAAACATCTAAAGCTGTAGAAAGCTGTCTAAGCTGCCTTCAACTTATTGGATGTCCCATACGAACACAGTATGTACGTGCAGTGTATGAAAGTATGTCCAAAGGTGAAATTGGCGGATTTGACTTTTAAAAATGATAAAAAAATGAAGGATACTTGCAAGTGAAAAATTATATTACGACCCCTATTTATTATGTTAACGGTGAAGCCCACATTGGTCACGCCTATACGACGTTTATCGCGGATACACTTGCACGTCATTCTCGTCTCTTAGGTAATGAAACCTATTTTTTAACCGGAACTGATGAACACGGTCAAAAAATTGAAGAAGCAGCAAAAAAATTAAATAAACCTACCCAACAATTTGCTGATGAAATCAGTGCAACGTTTAAAAACCTATGGGATAGCTTTGATATTAGTTACGATCAATTCATTCGTACAACCGATGAAAAGCATAAGCATGGTGTTCAAGCCGCTTTTCTTAAAATGGTAGAAAAAGGTGATATTTATAAAGATTTTTATGAAGGCAATTACTGTGTCAGCTGTGAGACTTTTTTCCCTGAATCTCAACTTATGGACGGCGGATGCTGCCCTGACTGTGGACGTGCCACTACTATTCTAAAAGAAGAGAGTTACTTCTTTAGACTGTCAAAATATGAACAGCCATTGTTGGATTATTATGAAGCACATAATGATTTTATCCTACCAAAATCACGCAAAAATGAAGTTATTAGCTTTGTAAAGGGAGGATTACATGATCTTTCCGTCACACGGACAAGCTTTAACTGGGGGGTTCACCTTCCTGAGTCTCTCAATGATCCTAAGCATGTTATGTATGTTTGGCTCGATGCTTTGATGAATTACGTTACGGCTTTGGGATATGGTAATGGTGAAGAAAACATGGACTTTTGGCCAGCTACAACTCAGCTTGTAGGTAAAGATATTTTACGTTTTCATGCAATTTACTGGCCGGCATTTTTGATGAGTTTGGATCTACCGCTTCCAAAACATATCGGCGCTCACGGCTGGTGGACACGTGATGGGGAAAAGATGTCAAAATCAAAAGGAAATGTTGTTGATCCTATCGAAGTGGCAAAACACTATGGTGTCGAAAACTTCCGCTATTTCATGATGAGAGAAGTTCCTTTCGGACAAGACGGTGATTTTTCACAACGCGCACTTATTGACCGTATGAATTCGGACCTTAGTAATGATTTGGGTAATCTTCTTAATCGTGTCATTGGAATGTCTGAAAAATATTCTGATTTTGTGATTGATAGCGTAGATGTTTTGAAATATCATTCCAAAGAGATAGACGATACCCATGTCATTATCAATTCTCTCGAGGAGTATATGAAAGATTTACAGCTTCATCGTTATCTTGAAGAACTTTGGAAAGTTTTCACCATCGGAAATAAAGCGATTGAAGAACATGCGCCATGGGTAAAAATCAAAGAAGGTCGCACCGATGAAGCACTGGCTACCGTTGCACTGGTTGCAAACTTGTTAGCCAAGGCATCAATGATGCTGCACTCCATAATGCCTCATACCACAGCTACCGTTGCGGATGCACTTGGATTTGAAATCAATACTGCAAGCTATACAGATTTGATTCTCAACAAAGCACTTCTACAAACCTTTACGATCAAAAAAGTCCCCCCTCTCTTCCCGCGTGTTGATGAACCATTAATGGATGAGGCACCCAAGGCGATGATGACCGAAGCACCTGTTGTGTCTATCGTTGCAACAAAAACCGAAGAGAAAAAAGTAAGTACCGTTTCCGAAGAAGGACTAATCACTATCGACCAATTTTTCCAAACATCGTTAAAAATTGGTACCGTCATTGAAGCTCAAGAAGTACCAAAAAGCTCGAAGCTTCTCCGTCTTCAAGTTGATCTTGGGGAAGAAGTACCGCGCCAAATTGTTGCTGGAATCAAAGAATATTACAGTGCTGAATCCCTAGTAGGCACTCAAGTGTGTGTTGTTGCTAACCTCAAACCTGCCAAGCTTATGGGACTGCTCTCTGAGGGGATGTTACTCGCTGCAAAAGATGCCGATGGACTTTCTCTTATCCGTCCTGAAAAACCACGTGCTATTGGAAGTTCTATTGGATGAGACTTGAAAATATCCTCGCATTGACAAAAGGAACACTTCACAGTGATCCAAATATCAGTCTTTTTGAAAGTATTGCTTTTGATGTCTCAAAAGTAAAGCGAGGATCACTTTTTGTAGCCTATAATCCTGCCGATATTCCTGAGGCCTTAAGTTGTGGTGCGTATGGAGTACTCTTTGATAAACCGACCCAAATGGGTGATTCTGAAGTAGCATGGATCAAAGTAACAAATATTGATGATGCACTTAAACGATTGTTGCGTTTTTATTTACTCGAAAAAGAGTTACAAGTCTATGCGTGTGATCCCATTACACTACATCTTGCTCATTCTGTCTCGACCCCCGGTAATTTTTGCTCTATAGAAGGCTCAATGGGACAAGTTTGGGAAAAACTGTGGCCATTAGAAAAAAAATCGGTTGTACTCTATTCCCCTGCTCTTACTGATCCTGAAATATTTATTGAAACCAATCAACTTATTCGTGCGCAAGAAACAACTATCACTATCATTGAGCAAACATTATTTGAAACCTCATTTATACACAATGATACTTTTTATGAGCGTCAGATGCTTTCTCCATTTTTCATTCCCTACCTCGAACATCTTCTCTTTTTTTATACCTTTATGCGGATACCTTTTCAGCTAAAAAGTTTCAGCAAAATGGGACATTTCACTCCCGTATTTACCAATGCACGTTTAGAAGTAAAAGAATTTGGGAGCAGTGATCGTGTGGTCATTTTTGAACCGCTTCTCGAACTTATCGATGAGCAAATTGATTTTTTACGAGAACAGGCATCATGGTCAAGAATCCTATATATTTTACCTGATTCTATGAAATCAAGTCTCACGATCGGGATTGAAAATATTCTTTTTTACAGTTATCCTGAAGAGATTTTAACCTTGCTGCAAACCAATTCCTTTCATTTTGCCCTTATTGCAGGAGCAGATAAAAGTATTTTAAACCCTGCCCGATCATCCATGCGACAATTGGAACTTGATTTTTAACCTATTCGTATTTCTTTTAATTCACTTCGTAATTTTTTTTCATTCTCTAAGACAGTTCCTACCAAAGCATGGAACTCTTTTGCGTGATTCATGTGCAGTAAATGTGCTAATTCATGTACGATAATATAATCAATATGTTCATAAGATAGCTGCATCATCATGGTATTAAAAGTTACTATCCCTAAACTATTACAACTGCCCCATCGTCGCCGTAGCCGCTTATAGCGTATCTCAATTGGATGTAGATTCATCTTTTTAGCGTAATAATTGATTCGAGATGGAAGAGTCAAAATAGCTTCATTTTTGTAAAACTGATGATAATATTTTTCAATATTAATGTTATTTTCGTCTTTTTTTAGCTTTTTTTGTAAGAATTCAAAAGAATCTATATTTATAACTTCTCCGCGAAAACGGATTGTACTTCCTAATATATGGGTGAGCGAAGAACGTTTTTGGAGAGAAATAAGTTTAGAATTAATCCACTCTTCTTTTTCTTTGAGTAGATTACGAATCCGTCGCATATCTTTAAGCGGTGTACGTACCCGGACTTCACCCTCATGGGTAATCGTGATGTATGTATTACGGTTACGCGGTAAGTAAAGAACATTTATTTCAGATATGGCTGCATCAAACATACGGTATAGGGTCATTTTCTCCCGCAAGTTCGAAACCACGAAGACGGAGACGACAGCTATCACAAACACCGCAAGCCTTATCTTCGCTTTGATAGCAACTCCATGTCAAATGTAAAGGCGCACCTAGTTTGAGTGCCTCTTGAACGATTTGAGATTTTTGCAAATGGACCAATGGCATTTCGATAGTAATACTTGTTGTCTCTTTGGTCCCCAAATTGGCAGTGTGTCGAAATGATTGTATGAAAGCATCACGACAGTCGGGATAACCACTGCTGTCTTCCTCAACCACACCAATTGCTATACTAGAACACCCCTCTTTTTCTGCAATAGCTGTTGCTATACTCAAAAAGATACCGTTACGAAAAGGGACATACGTAACAGGAGTACCCTCTTCTATTCCCGTAGTAGGTACAGCAATACTATGGTCAGTTAATGCTGAAGCACCTATTGTTTTGAAAAAATCCAAGTCGATTTCATATTTTTCACTCACACCTAAATCGGTACAAACAGTACGGTAAGCTTCCAATTCTTTGGATACTGTTCGTTGACCGTAATTAAAGTGCAGTGCTATAATCTCGTAACCGCGTGAGCGCATAATGTAAGCAACCAAAGTTGAATCCATACCACCGCTCATAATACAAAGTGCTTTTTTAGTCATAAATTTCCCTTTGATGAGATTGTACCAAGGGGAGCCTTATGCTACAATGCGTTTATGATAGATTTAGATAACAGAACCGATAAAAATTATAATTTTGCCCTATTAGAGCAAATTGCCAATACGCTTAGTGAGCGTGAAATTGAGTTATTGCTCACTGATGATGATGAAATTTCCCAAATCAACCGTGAATTTCGAGGGATTGATAAAGCCACTGATGTACTTAGTTTTCCCAGTGAACCGTTTCCAAATGCACCGCTTGGTAGTATCATTATCAGTGTAGATAAAGTACAAAGTGTTGCAGAAGAACTAGGGCACACACCGGATGATGAGATTGCCTTACTCTTTATTCACGGAATACTTCATCTTCTCGGATACGATCATGAAGTCGATAGCGGGGAAATGCGAGAGCGTGAAAGAGAGCTCGTCAACGAATTTAATTTACCGTTGAGTCTGATTATTCGGACGCAGGGCTAATTTTTTCCGATTGACCCAGTTTGACGTACCCTAACTCCAGTAATTTATTATAAATCCCAGAAACAATGGTTCCGGCAGCTTCTCCTCCGTGTCCCCCGTGTTCAATCAATACCGTTACAATAAACTGAGGATTATCCGCAGGACCGTAGGTAGTAAACCACGCATGGGAACGTTTTAAATATTCCATACTCTGTTCATTTAGACGATTTTTAACACTTTGTCCTATTCCTGTCGTTTGCGCGGTACCTGTTTTTCCTGCGATTGGAAAACGTGTCGAGATAAAGGCCTTTGCCGTTCCGCCCTTGTCATTACAAACGGCTCTCATGGCACGTTGAATGATTGGGAGATTTTTTTTCTCTAATGGAGACAATACATCTTTTGGTTTTGGCTCAACAATACTTGAACCGATCTTATACGCGATATGCGGCTTAGGAAGTTTACCCGTTGCCATCAATGCTGTATATTGAGCTATTTGAATAGGTGTTGTTAGCACATCCCCTTGCCCAATAGCGGTATTAAGTGTTTCACCACGATACCATGGTTGTTTGAATTTTTCTATTTTCCATTGTCTGTTTGGTATCGTTCCTATAAATTCATTGGGGAGATCTATGGACGTTTTAACACCTAATCCCATTCGCATCAAACCTGAACTCATTTTCTCTATACCTAGGTTTAAACTTCCTTTATAAAAATAGTCATCACAGCTTTGGGCAATTGCTTTATGAATGGTTACATCACCGTGTCCATGTTGATTCCAACATCGAAATGATCGATTTCCCAAACGAAAAGATCCCGTACAATTCACACCATAATTTTCATTCATTACACCCGAACTAATATAAAGAAGTCCCATTCCTATTTTAATCGTTGAGCCAGGTGGGTACAATCCATTTACAATTTTATTGGTAAAAGGAGCATCTACACTGTTTATAAGGTAGTTCCATTGCTCTGAACTTACCCCCTCAACGAATGCATTTAGATCATATTCAGGATAACTTCCTGCTGCATAGAGTGCACCTTTTGTATCCATAACTACTATGGCTCCGACATTACCCTTAAAAGCCTCGGTAATGTACTTTTGAAGCCGCATATCAATATTGAGCACAAGATTACGATTCTCTTTAGTTGCACTTCGTCCCAACTCTTCAATTTCAACGTTATGAGCATTGACTTTAATCCGGCGCTCACCTGCTTCACCCTGAAGATAGGAATTGTAATATTTTTCAATTCCCGTTTTTCCAACATGTCTCAGTAGTTGTAAGAGTGAATTATTTTCAACTTCTCTTTGATTTGCCTTTGCCACATATCCAATAAGATGGGATGCAATTTTCCCATAAGGATACAATCGTTTAGGGGAAGGTGAAATTTTAATCGTCTCACGTAAATTCATCAATGCATAAAGAGGTATCATTGTTTCATGTGGAATAAACTCAACGACATCAATGAAATTATGGTTATAGTAGGAGTCTTCCTGCTTATACGCTTTCGCTATTTTTTTTGCATCTAGTGAAGGAATCATAGAAAGTAAATAAGCGATTTCCTGCTTCAAAAGGTGATCATCATCACCTTTCGTTAAATGCGGAGCAAGTGAAATTTTAAATCCAAGCTCATTAATGGCAATAGGTTCCAGATTACGATCTAAAATCTCTCCGCGAACTGGTGGGGAAAGCTCTGCTTTAATACTATTATTTTGAGAAAGCATTTCATAATGTTCATTGGATTGAACGGATAAATCATAAACACGTACAAGAAGTGAAATCCAAGACAATATAAAAAAAATGATTAATAACTTTACTTTCATTAAATCATCGCTATCAAGGCAAACTCAATCGCCATATATAGAAAAGAATGCCAATCGAATGCGGGCAAGTCGAGAAGAAAAATACCATTAATCATCGTCATAAAAATCCAAAAAAGAAAATAACTTGCAACAACAAAAAGTGCTTTAATACACAGTTTACATCGCATTGTTTGCTCAAGATAAGGGAGAACATATTGACTAATAAGCGTAAAAAACAGGATTGAACTTCCGAACCAGTACCCTTTTTCAGCCTCAATCATTAAGAGCATAAGTGAAAAAATAACGAGAGAATAGAGATCATTGCGCGTCAGTGACCGATAAAATAAATAACCCATTAAAGCAAGCATAGGAGGCAAAAAAAGATAAATACTGCTAAGAGCACTGTATATACCAAATGCAACAACCCAAAAAAGGTTGCTTAAAGCGTTTTGATAAGTGATACTTCGTTGCATATCGGAAAATGTTTGCATTTGATGCAGTCTGCCCAAATCTTATGTTCGGGAATGGTCTCTTTAGGAATTTCTACAAATCCGAGACGTTCAAAAAATGTTCGTTGATAGGTAAGCGCTAATACTTCATGAAGACCTAAACGTTTACCTTCATCACATACTTTGGCTACTAAAGTACTTCCTATATTTTGCCCACGATAGTTACTATCAATAATCATAGAACGAACTTCAGCAAGATTGGGTGAATGAATATGCAGCGCGCAAAATCCAACTAATTTATCTCCATCCATTGCCAAGGTATACGAACGTATATTCGTAGCAATTTCATCGTCACTGCGATACAAAATCACACCGCTTTGGATTTCTGGCTCTACAAGACTTTGCATAGCAGGAATATCCAATAATGAAGCTTTTTTATACGTTAGTAGGTTCACTCACTGCCACCTTCATTGCCACCTTTTAACATCCCATAAAGAACTGAAACAATTTTATCAACGCCCTTACGCTTACTGTTTGAAATCATTAATGCGTTTGGAAATCGATTTTTAAGTACGGAAAGTTCTTTTTGATTAAGCTTATCTATTTTGGTATAAACTTGAAGGATATGTTGGTCTTCTGTACATATCTCACTGAGATACTGAGCTACAGATGCATCAATTTCCAAGTCAGGATGACGGCAATCGATCAGATGTACAAAAACACGTATTTGTTTACGTTCCGAAATAAAATTTGTAAGATTGCTTTCCCAATCACTTTTTAAACTTTTAGCAACTTTTGCATATCCAAATCCAGGAAGATCTACCAATATAGCACTGCTTTTTTCTCCAGATTCTCGATCCATAAAAATAACATCAAAATAGTTAATAAGACGCGTTTTACCCGGTGTTGATGAAACTTTTGCAAGTGATTTACGCTGTGTTAGCGTATTAAGGAGTGAACTTTTACCCGTATTGGAACGTGCCATAAAAGCGATTTCATTTTGAAAATCATTTTCTGGTGCCAATCGTATAGTGGGCGCAGAAGTAAGAAAGGCGGATTCGATAATTTCAATCATTTTTGACTACTTTTCTTTGTTGTATTTTTGTCTTCCAAGGTAAAAACCATGACGACTGGTTCCCCCCCTACACTATCAGCACTAGCATGGCCCTGTAAAGTATTGAGCACTACTTTATCACCTTTCACTCGGCGATAATCATCAATACGAACAAGATCAACTTTTTGATAAAACTGATATTCGTTTTCATTGGGCAGATAGATGGCTCTTTGTGAAACACCGCGGTACTTTTCACCTATCTCTGTCACAATATAAAAAGAAACACTGCCTTCAGCCATATATTTAACAGGTTTACGAGAAGCATCTGTATAAATTGTGACTTTTGTAGCGTTAAGCTCATCATGACCTTTTGTTACTTTAACATTTCCCGTAAAAATAGATACACCTTGAGGTTGGTCACCTTTAAAGTTATCTGAAATTACTTTTAACTCTTGTGCGCTAATTGATAATGTCAATAAAAATGATAATAATGTTAATTTTTTAATCATAAATTCTCCTAATTAAGTTGATAACTTGCTTGAATTTTATCCGCAGAAACGGTATCAATATTCAAATTATAGTAAAGACGTGTCCCCTGAATAATATTTTCATTTTTGGTAATAGTGAAATCCCCATCTGTCGTTATCAAAGAACGTGTTTGATCATATATACCTTCATCTGAATGAAATTGAAGTCCATCAGCACGGCTATAATGGACTTTACCATCAAGACTAATCACATCATCTTTATACAAGGCATTGTCTGCACGAATGGATTCAAGCAAAGGCTTTTCATTATTTGTAAATTTTGCTTCACTCACTTCATAACGATCTGAAAAACGTTTTCCATGATCACCTTCAAAAAAGCGGTCAATTCTATGAGGTGAAATCTCATAAATTACAAATTTATCCAATTCAAATTGAGGAACCTCTTTCAGCGCTAACAGATCATGTTTTACAGGCTTAAAATAACTGAACATTCCCACAAGAAGTGTCAAAATAAGAATGAAAAAGATATTGATCGACATCTATATCCAAAACTTTAAAAAGCGCTCTTCATCATTATTTTCTTTGATGATAATCTCGATCATTTCACGGACACATGCATCTCCGCCTACACGATCTAGAACATGTGCGATGGGTTTTAGATAATCCGATCCATCATTAGGAGTAAATGGGCGACCTGACCACTGTAAAAGGCGATAATCGTTCAAGTCATCACCGATTACTGCAACTTCTTCGGGTAGTATCTCAAGCTTGCTGCACAACTCTTGTGCTACACTAAGCTTGTCTTTTACCCCTTGATAAAAATGGGGGATATCAAGTTCGCGAGCACGATTGGATACTATTAACGAATCACGACCGGTAATGATTGCTACATGATAACCCATCTTAACGATTGATTTAATCGCGAAACCATCTCTGACGTGGAAATTTTTAAGTTCCACTCCTTCATTCGTATACGTTATTTTACCATCACTCAAGCATCCGTCAACATCGAGGATTAGCAATCGAATCACAAAATACCTTTAGTACTTGGAACACCCGCTCGATCATTTTTGCTCAAAGCGCGGCGTAAAGCAACGGCAAATGACTTAAATGCGGCTTCAATTATATGGTGTTTATTGTTTCCGCGCTGTTGAATGATATGGGCAGTAATTCCAGCATTGAATATGACTGCACGAAAAAATTCTTCGGTCAGTTCTGTATCAAATTGCCCTACTTTTCCCGCAACCTCTAACTCACAAAGCAAAAAAGGACGGTTGCTAAGATCAAGATCACAGCTAACGCTTGCTTCATCCATAACTATCACTGCATTGCCGAATCTCTCTACACCTTGTATTGGATAAATAGCTTCACGTAACGCTTGACCCAATACAATCCCGATGTCTTCAACACTATGATGGTCATCAATATGAGTATCACCGGCACAGGTAATAGTTAAATCCATCCAAGCATGTTTTGCAAAACTTTCCAACATGTGGTCTAAAAAACCAACGCCCGTTGAAATAGTGGATTTACCTTCACCTTCTACGTTAAGCGAAAGATGAATATCGGTCTCTTTGGTTTTACGTTCTTTTTGAATCATCTCATTCCCTTGTGATAAACTGCCCGCTAAAATAGCCTTTTGCTATAAAATCACGTGCTTCAGCTTCACTCCTAAATCCACGTAACCAAATACGGAATAACTTATCGTTATTATACTGTGAATCTTTGATGATTGCAGAGTAACCATGAAAACTCGCGTATTTTTTTTGGATTTCAAGAGCTCCGTTGATATTTGCAAATGCTCCTATCTGGACAGCGAAAGATGTTAGCACTTCTTGGCGAGGTCCTGATGCCATTACCGTATAATCAATTGACTTAATTCCGCTAGGCTCAAAACCTAGAACCTCTAAACGAACGTCTGAACTTCCATTACCTACTAAATCAATCTCTTTTGCTGCTGCAAATGATAAATCTATTATTCTGCTTTCAACAAATGGACCTCTGTCATTAATCCGCACTACCGTAGTACGGTTATTCACTAAATTAGTAACCTTCACAACAGTATTCATAGGCAATGTCTTGTGAGCTGCAGTCATTGCATGCATATCGTATCCCTCACCACTGCATGTAGGTTTACCGTGAAAATCAGATCCATACCAGCTTGCACGTCCGTTTGAAGTATCTCCAACATTGACTACGGTTGGGTAATATTCTTTACCAAACACCGTATAAGGCCGCATGGAAGCAACACTATCTCCATTTTTCTTTTTTAGTCCAGAAGGAACATTATCTAGATTTTCGGATGGGTATTTTTTAGAGGGCTTTGCACTTTGATAGGGATAAGCACCTTTAAACGTAGTACATCCACTTAAAGTAAGAATCAAAACTGCTAAAAATACTCTAATATACAACTTTATTTTCCTCTTTATCATCTGTTTTGATAGGATTGAATGGATTTATAATTTTTAGTTTATCGAAGTTGAAATTATACACTTTAGGGGCTGAAACTGGGATTTTATCTTTTATTAGAGATTCATTTTTGATAAATGAATTTATCATAGGAATTTTTACAATACGATTTTCTTTAAAATCTTCACGGCCACCTATCATATTTTCACTCATAATACTGCTTTTATCAATATTATAACGCTTAGAAAGTGATGTCAATGTTTCGCCTGATTTGATTTTATGCATGACAAAATATTTTTTTAATTCACTTGGTCTGTATTTTTCTTCAAAAAGAGCAAGTTTGTCTTCGGGGATATAAACTGGATAAGAATTTTCATTGGGTGGGGTAATTCCGCGTTTAAGATGAGTATTTAACAGCTTTAATTTTTGTTTTGGTATCTCTAAGACAGCAGCAATTTTATTAAGATCTTCTCCCTCAGGAAGATAAACCGTTGCTATCGGATTTTCAGATGCCACACCGATGAGATGCTCGTATTGTATCTGTTCCAAGAAAACCCGGTCACTTGCAAGTAACGCAAGAGCAATAATACGACGAATATAACGTCTACTCTCTGCTGGAATATAGCCTTTGGTGGGGCTAGCAAGAACTTGCAAGTCATTGCTTCTGGCTTTGCGTATTGCACTGGCTAATTTTCCGTCACCACAATTATAGGCGATAATGGCAAGATACCATTTACCAAATTGACGGTGTAATTGAGAGAGATAGCTAATTGCCGCTCGAGTAGATTTAATATGATCACGTCGTTCATCAACATATTGGTTAATAACCAACCCGTGTAATTTTCCCGTTTCAGGCATAAACTGCCATAATCCACTTGCACTCTTTGCTGACGTTGAAAGAGTATCAAGTCCTGACTCGGCTAAAACAATAAACAAAAACTCAGCAGGTAAATCGGATTGGGCAATCAAAGAGGAGATCATGGGAATAAAAATATCAGCGTTTTCGCTTGAATTTGCAAAACCATTTAGTAAGCAATCCCTCTTACGCTCTACATACATATCATGGAGATAGGGATCATTTAAAAAAGATGGTGAAATATCAAAATGATTTAATACTTCAATTTTTTTAGCATCGTTAGGATTAAATGCTAAAGCATATAAATATAAAGGGATGAAAGCTATAAGTAAAAACCAGCGCAACATCACCTCCTAATCATTAAAATCTGCTTATCTCTAGAAAACATGATATCACTAAGTTATTAAATTTCCAAATAGACGTACAGCATTGTTCGTTGTCAAACTTTCGATTTCTTCTAAGGGTATATTTAAAATATCAGACATTTTTTGAGCAACTAAAACAGTATAAGATGGTTCATTACGTGAGCCTCTATGAGGATGAGGGGTTAAATAAGGACCATCTGTTTCGATCAAAAGCTTATTCGTTGGGATACGAGGAAGTATATTCACTAATTTTTTGGCATTGGAAAATGTTACTACTCCGCCTATTCCAAAATAAAAATTTTCATCAGCAAGACTTAGCAGTTCATCATCTGCATTATAGCAGTGCAGAACACCACCAACTTCACCTGCGCATTCTGAAAGCAATATCATTTTTGAATCATGACTTGCATCACGGATATGGACAATAAGTGGCTTTTTTACCTTTTTTGCAAAACGTATTTGAAATCTAAAGGCATCTTCTTGTCGCTTTTTTTCCGCTGATTTTTCCTCATCACTTCCCTCAAGGCGATAGTAATCCATCCCGCATTCTCCGATGGCTACACATTTTGGATGAGACGCATAGTATTCAAAATCCAGTCCCTCCAACCCCTCTAAATCATACGGATGAACGCCTACTGCAAAATAAATATTTTCATACTGTTCACATAACTCAACGGCTCGACTCAAAGTAGATGGATGCGCTCCTGGGATAATAAAACTTTTGACACCAACGCTCAGCGCTCGCTGTATCATCTCCTCAAAATCCTCACGGTATCGTTCATCATCGAGATGAATATGGGTATCGATAATCATTTGGTATACTCCGTCCGAACACGTTCATATAACTCTTTTGCAAAACCTTTTGCTTCGTTACTGACACCATCACCACTTATAATACGGGCTATTTCATCAATACGCTCTTCATCACTCAGCTCACGAACACGACTTTCATCCTCTTTGTAAATCAAAAAATGCTGTTCTCCCATGGACGTTAACTGCGGTTGATGGGAAATGACAAAAATTTGATATTTGGTTGAGAGATGACGTAAAACTTTGGCAACGCTCATTGACTCTTCACCGCTGAGATTCGCATCGATTTCATCAAGCATCAAAACACCGCCTTGCTCATTCATGCATTCTACTTTAAGTGCCAAAAGTGCGAGACGCAAACGGTTGAATTCACCGGAACTGAGTTTTTCAAGCTTCGTACCCTCAAGTCCCAACATTACACGATCGATCCCCAAGGACGTATGCTCCATTTTTTCAATGCTCAACGTTGCACTTCTCAAATAAAGCATAGAAAGATAATCATTCAGCTTGTCACGCGTTATTTCAATTTCGTGTTGGCGCTTTTGAGAAAGTTCTTGTGCAAGTGAGGTTAATTCAAATTCAAGTTTAGCAATTTGCTGTACCAACTTGCTTTTTGAATACTCTATATTTTGATACGATTCAAGCTCTAGTGCTTTTTGTTCTCGATAATCCAATGCTTCTTGAATACTTCCATAACGTCGTTTTAGCTCCGATAAAAGCTCTATTCTGTCAAGAACAGTTTCAATGGAAGTCTCTTCAAGCATCTCTAATTTTTCCAATGAATTTTCAAAAACACCCCGTAATTCATTCATAGCATCGTCAAAAAAACTACTTTGCGTATCCAATAGAGAAAGCGCATTGGAAACGTGATTTTCAAAGCGAAAAATATCTTCAGCTGCATGGATGGCTTCTTCAATTTTCTCTTTTTTTGAAAGCTGTTTTTTGATGATATTCAGCTCTTCATCTTCTCCGACAGTAGGTTTTATAGCATCGATTTTAGCTATTTCATACGTTGCAAACTCTTTAAGCTCTACTAGCTTTTTCTCTTGATCTTCAATGGATTTTAATTCATCTGTAAATGATTTGTATTTTAAAAAAACTTCTTTGTGCTTTTTGACACTTGCGTGATGTTGGTCATCAGTGAGAGAAATCCTCTCATCCAACAATCCTATGAGTGATACCGCATCAAAATCCGTATAGTCTTTCAGACTCAAATGACGTAAATAGCCAGAACTGATAGATTCCATGGAGGATTTTGAAGCACGCTGATTGTTGATGAAATAGGAAGTTTTTTCTTTTTTTACGTGTCGAAAAATATTGGTATTTTCATTGTCAATTCCGTATTTTTCTTCATCGATTTGCCATGCGACTGAAGACTCACATACACTGGCATCAACACTGTCTAACCCTACGGAAGCCAAGATAGAGCGCATCAAAATAGATTTTCCGCTACCGCTTGGTCCCGTAAATACAATTAACCCCGGTTTAAATTCAAGCTCCGCTTCTTTAAAACTAAGAAATTCTTTAAGATAAAATCGTTCTATCACCTATTTCCCCCAGCCAAGTTTTTCTTTGAGCACTTCGAAATAGTTAAATTCTTTACGATGAATAAGATGAGCACTTCCGCTTGCTAGTTTAATGTATACAGTATCACTATCAGTGATTTCAACCATATCCTGCCCATCAACGATAACTAAAGCACTGCTATCGGGAGTTTTGATCTCAATCTCATAATGACCCGGTAAAACAACAGGGCGTTGAGTTAAAGAATGCGGACAGATAGGAGTTAATGCAAAAACACTTGTAAGTGGAAATAATACGGGCCCTCCGGCTGACAAATTGTAGGCTGTTGATCCGGTTGGAGTCGAAATTACTACACCATCACCATAATACGTATTAAAGGCTTTTCCTTCAACATACGTTTCTAATCGAATCATTTTGGAGATTGATGGACGTGTTAAAACAATGTCATTAAAAGCAACAACTTGACTGACACCACTTTTAGTCGTGATAGTCGCTTGAAGCATTGCCCTCTCATCAATACGATACTCACCCGTAAAAAGTTTATCCACAAATGTTTCAAGCTCACAAAAATCCAAATCCGCTAAAAAGCCTAATTTTCCGGCATGAATACCCAAAACAGGGAGCTGAAAATCGTAGGATCGACGTACGGCTGAGATAAGCGTACCGTCCCCGCCAATGGTGACCAAAAAGTCACAATTACGGCACATCATTTCAAACGGCTGCCCCATGACGTCAATCATACCACCGCTAATATGATCAATATAAACCTCAATACCTCGAGATTCAAAAATTCTTTTGGCTTCTAAGAACATCTCTTTAAGTTCAGGAGTTGAGGGTCGTAAAACAATACCGACACGTTTAAGATTATCTAGTTTCAATTTCATTCTCATAGTTATTAATTTTAATAGAGACTTATTATAACGAAGTTTTTAAAATTGAAAAATTATGTGACAGATTGCAATATTTTTTATTTGTCGTTATTTAGATAAAATACGAAAAAATCAAATGAGACTTTATGACCTTTAACATCGATGCTACGTGCGGAAACGCCAGAGCATGCACCATTACTACCGCTCATTCCACCATACAGACTCCAATATTTATGCCCGTAGGAACCGTTGGAAGTGTAAAAGCACTCGATATGCACGATATGACGGAGATTTTGAATACACAAATCATCCTTGCCAATACGTACCATACCTATTTACGTCCTGGTGATGAAACCATTGCTGCACTTGGCGGTCTGCACGGATTTACGACCTATCCCAAAAGTTTTTTAACCGATAGCGGCGGCTTTCAAGCATTTAGCCTCAGTGATATTTCCAAAGCCAGTGAAAAAGGGATTGAATTTAAAAGCCATATTGACGGCTCACGACATTTTTTCACCCCTGAAAAAGTGATCGACATCCAAAACAACCTTAACAGCGATATTATGATGATTCTCGATGATCTCGTCGCGCTCCCTGCTACACAAGAGCGTATTAAACTCTCTATCGAACGCACGACCCAATGGGCGAAACAATCCATCGAACATTTTCGTCATAAACAATCGCTTGGTATCGGCACACAACAAAATATTTTTGCTATTATCCAAGGGGGGACGGATTTAGCTTTCCGAACCCAATCGGCAACTGAGCTGTGTGCACTTGATTTTGATGGATTTGCTATCGGAGGATTGAGCGTTGGAGAGTCGAATAATCTTATGTACGATACCGTTGAGCACACTACACCTCTTATGCCCTTCGATAAACCTCGCTATTTGATGGGAGTGGGTACTCCTGAGGATTTAGTGGAAAATATTGAACGCGGAATTGATATGTTTGACTGCGTAATGCCTACGCGAAACGCACGCAATGGAACGCTCTTCACCACCTATGGGCGCATCAACATAAGAGGTGCCAAATTTAAACTCGACAGTGAACCCATTGACCCAGCATGTGACTGCTATACGTGTAAGCGTTACAGCCGTGCCTATCTTCACCATCTTTTTAGAGCAAAAGAACTCACCTTTTTTCGGCTTGCATCGATTCATAATCTTCACTATTATCTATGGTTGGTTGGGCAAGCTCGCGAAGCCATCATTGCAGGTAAATTTAGTGAATTTAAAAAAGATTTTTACGCAAAACGACAAGCGTAAAAAATTAACTATCCAAATCCCTTTAAAGAATTAGCACTTTTCACCCTTAAAAATATTCTGTTTAAGGTGTGTCATACTTCAAACTCATATTACTGCATCCAAGTATTTCTTTAGCGCGACATGCCTGTGCATAAAAAGTTGACGCTTTGTATTTGTTTTGAGCTACGCCCTCTCCGTTTTCGTACATAGCACCAAGATTAAAACACCCCTTACCATTTCCATTATCACACGCTTTCGTAAACGATGTAATGGCATCAGAGTAGTTTTTCTGTTCTAAAGCTTTATTCCCCTCACTCAATGCATCTGCATAACATGTTATCGTAATTCCTGCTATCATCAATAATGATGCTAAACTCAGTATCTTTTTCATAGTTTGGTTTCCTTTTTTATAGTGTGTTGTGAAAGTTTGAAATGACCTTTTACTGATTACATTTTAAGGGCACTCCTTGGGATGGATTTAGTCGGGATAATACTTACAGAACAAGTCATACCGGCAGAAAGAATTAAATCAGCCGGAACCTCGTCAATATGAATACGGACCGGAATTCGTTGTGCCAATCTGACCCATGTAAATATAGGATTTACATTCGCTAAAAGCCTTCCATCCGTCACATTATCACGATCGCTGATACCTCTTGCGATACTTTCTACATGACCTTTGACCGTATATTTCGTTCCTAACATTTTCATTTCAGCTGAATCTCCTATATGAATCAATGAAAGTTTATGTTCTTCAAAATAACCATAAATCCAAAAGGAACCGCTGGTAATGAGTGCCATATGCTTTTCCCCTCTATCTACGTAATCACCTTTACGAAGCAGAAGGTTTGAAACCCAACCATCGCATGGAGCACGTATACTGGAGCGATCTAAGTTGAGCTTTTGTGTTTCTACTTGAGTCAATGCCTCTTCATATCTGGCATGTGCGATTTGGGCATCATAAAGAGCATCATCTCGGCTTTCTGCAGATACAATCTCATCATCTGCGGCTAGACGTCGTACTGATTGATGTTGTTTCATCTCATATTCTGATTTTCGTGTCTGTGCAATTGCCTGTGCTTCGTGTAAAGCATGATGAAAGCGTTCTTCATCAATTTGATAAAGCAGCTCTCCTTTTTTAACAAACTGATTGTCAACAACAGCGACACGACCGACCAATCCGCCAACATCCGGAGCGACCATGACAACGTCAGCACGAACACGCCCATCTCGTGTCCAAGCGCTATTCATATAATTATCCCATAACATCAGACCTAAAAAAATGGCCAGTGAAAGCACCAAAAAAGTAATGGAAAAGCGTAAAAGCTTTGCTCGTTTGCTATTATTCATTTGTAATTCCTTATCGATAAATTAGTAAACACGGAATCGCAAACAAACAAACGAATACCGCTGTTCGAAACAACCCAGGATGCCAAACATGGTTATAAATACCGGCATCCGACATCATACGATCCAGTAAAATCTGCACTACGGCACTCATGACAAAGATAAGGAGCAGTGTTGGCATCTGAATGCCAAATAAAGTAATGTCTAATTGCATGAATCCTCCGATAGAAGGGGAAATGTTTCTGAATTGATCAGAACAGTCCGTATAAGTGTTAATTCGACGATCAGTATTTCTACACGCTTACGCTGCCCTATCTCTGTTGGCATAGGAGATGAATGGAGTTCTTGCAGGCTCTTTTGTAATGTACTTAACAGCTGATCCCGTCCCGATACACTCGGAGTCTCAAAGTAGCTTTTTATCAGCTCCATAGCATTGTCAACACTGGGATGTAAATAATGAGAATAGAGCCTCTGAATACTGCGTCTAATTGTCAAAATTGCCCGCCCTATTTCAAGAGTAGAGAGAAGCCATTCATACACCAGACGGCTGGAACGCATATTTAGCCGTCCCTGTGTTGAAAACTGCTGAATAAGATCGCGTCCAGTGCTCTCAAGCGCACTGCGTTCAACATTCAATGCACCATCGCATAACCTCACGATTTGAGTACGCAATATCTTCGCAACTCGTTTTTGCGTCAGTGAACACGACCAAAAATTTACCAGTATATAGGCTAGACCGCCAAAGAGTATTCCAATCAGTGCTGCCAATGAACTCTCCATAAATTTAGTCGGTTCGATTTTATAATAAGGGTCAAGGGCCAATTGATTCATAAACATGAAAACAAAACCAAAGGTGAAAATAGCCAATTTTGGTCGAGTTGTCATCCATCCGATAAAGGCTAAAACGGGAGTGATAAGCAAACTAAGCGTCAAAAGATCCGATGTATACTCGGGTATGATATAAAAATCATATACAGCCGCTACAATGAGGGCGATCACCGCTCCTTTAAAAAAATCTTTTACTCCATCGAGGGGACTTGGCATGGTTCCAAGCAGCAATCCGATGACAACGGCAAGGGTTATTGTAAGAGTTGCATACGGCCATCCGCTCCAGAGCCAAAATACCATGGTAAGCAATAAGACTCCACTTCCTCGCAATGCCGCAAGAGCTACAAGTAGATTATCCGTATGAGTCGAAAATTGGATGACTCGGCTGATTTCTCGAGAAGCATTACCCGATAATCTGTGTTTGAGTAAAGAGAGGTACGTCGCGCAATGGTTATGTAACTCATTTACTAGGCGAATGATCAGATACGCTGCCGATATAAATTCATCTTCTCCCGCAGAGTGCGTCGATTCATAAAGACGTTTATGATCTAATTCTAACTGCACTTGAATCGTATTTTTTACCGTTAAAAGTTCTCGAATAATTCGATTTAAATCTTCGGGTGCCAACAATGTGTCCGGAAGTGTTTTCAATACCGATACTACAGGCGAATAAAGAGATTCTAACGCATTTAAAACTTCTTTTCTTTCCTGCTCTTTCATTGCATGTACGATACTTTTAAGTGAATAAAACGTTGTAGATAAATTCATATATTCCTGATTAAGATGCGCATAGTGCTGTCTCTCTTTTTGGCCGGCTCCACTCTCAAAACTGCTATTAACTCGGGTGGCATTCAGTCCAACAACTCCGCTTGAAAATCGGCTTATAGTAGGATTGGCTTCATCGAATGCGGCGAAAATAGAATCTGTATCAGACAAAGTAGAAAGAACGTTATGAAAGCGCTCCTGCTCACTTGTAATCAATGAGTCCAAAAGACGACGTGGGAAAATCACATCGCTGACCACTGTTGCACACATGATTCCAATGATGACTTCAGAAAAACGTGAAACGGCTATGTCAAAAACTTGAAGTGGCGTCTCAATGACAGGAAGAGCGACAATGCATAACGTGTACCCTGCTAAAACAAATCCATAAAATTGAAAATTACGATATTTTAGTCCCATTGCCGTAGTAAAACCAATCCAAAGGGCAAAAAAACCAATGAACCAAATGGGGTCCTGTGCAAACATCCCCATAATGAGCAATGACATTCCAACTCCTGCTATTGTCCCTAAAACACGATAATAACTTTTAGAAAACACCAACCCGCTTTGAGGTTGCATCACAATAAATACGGTAAAAATAGCGGTTCTTGGATCAGGCATATTCAAGGTCATCGCTATCCACAAAGCTAATAGCGCAGCTATCGTTGATTTAGCCATATAGATAAGAACAGGAGCATCAACAGAAAGCCATTCCTGTAGCGTTCGTTGCCACGGAAAGATTTTGAAAGAGACTATGCGTCTATTATTGGCGTTCATTAGTTTCCTCGTTATCGGTGTATCCGCCACCTAACGCTTTAATCAGATCAATTTGTATGAGTGATTTGGTTTCATTCAGAGAAAGTGTTTCGATTTGACCTTCCAATGTGTTCTTTTTAGCGAATAGATAAGGGAGCTTATTGCTCAATCCTAGCGATAGCTTTTTACGGCCAATGATTTCATTTGCACTACGTGTATTCATATCTTCATCATGAAATTGTATTTGCGATTCGATCAGCTTAGATTGTTTGATCAATACGACGACTTCGTTGGCTGCTTTTATTACGACTTGGTTGTAATCATAGACTGAGCTGTTATAGTCACCTACATTGCTTTGTAGGTTGGCATTTCGCTCACCCCAATCCAATAACGGTAAGGAGAATGCAATTCCAGCAGATGGTGTGTATGAGGAATGATCCAGTAATTTTACCCAACTAAATGAAGTAAATCCGATAAGCCCTGAGAGACTGATATTAGGGTAAAACTTGGCTTTTGCATTCTCGATCATATGACTTTTACTTAGTGCCGTATATTTAGCGATACCAACGTCTGAACGGTGCGCGAGAAGATTGAGCATAATCTCTTTTGGCACAGGTGCGCTGAAGACATTATTGATGTTAGGAGTTTTCATTGTCTCGATATAAGAGGGGAAAAAGCCTGCCAATACACAGATGCTCTCTTTTTTTCCTTCAATAATTCGGCGAAGCTCCGCATAACGCTGTGTTATCCAAAATTTAAATCTGAAGTGCAATTTTTGAAAATCTCTTAAAATAAGAGAAACGAATAAAATAAAGAATTGTAGTTTTGGATTTGAAGAGGTTAAATGTTAAACTCTACCTTCAAATTCTAACCACAGAAAAGGAGA
>CAIMUF010000076.1 GCA_903844635.1 uncultured Sulfuricurvum sp.
AATGAGCACTCTTGATACGATGGGACGTGAAACAGGTGTTCTTATTACTAATGCAGCAGATGGTCAACTTACCTACCGTGCAAATGCTGAGATGTTTAAAGGTGGCTATAAAGACATAGTCGGAGGTATCAATGCGTTTGCAGGACAAATGCGTACAACCTTCTTGGATATCAATACCAACGTTGACCGTATTGCAAACGGTGACTTCACCGCGCAAATCTCAGCAGACTTCAAAGGGGCGTTCTTAGTCACTAAGACAGCCGTCAACACTTTGGGTACAAACCTAAACAACCTTATCATCGATAGTAACATGATGAACAGCGAAGCACTCAAAGGTAACCTAGATGCATCCATCGATTCGTCTAAATACCAAGGGGACTTCGGCAAGATCTCAGTAGGCATAAATGGATTTGTTGAACAAGTCCGTAACTATCGACAAGGGAATAATGAGCAAAACTGGGTGAAAGACGGAACATCAAAACTTAATGAAATAATCAATCAAAGCACTGGTATGCGAAATCTCGCAGTAAATGCTATGAATCTAATCGCACGTTATTCCCAATCGGGTGTTGGGGGGCTTTATATTGTAGATTCTAGCAATGAAAAAGCCAATTTATATGCGAGCTATGCCTACACACAGCGAGAAGCATTATCCAACGAGTTTGAATTCGGACACGGTATTATCGGACAGGTAGCGCTTGAAAAGAAAGCAATTTTGCTGAAAAATATCAAGAATAATGATTTAGTAATCGCTAGTGGCACGACAGAAGCATCTCCTCAAAATATTTACGCCTATCCTCTCATTTATCAAGATGAGCTCGTAGGTGTCATAGAAGTTGGGTCGTATGAACCGTTTAGTGCGTTGCACTTACAGTATTTTAATGAAACTGTCGTTCCCTTGGCTGCTTCACTCAATACCATGAAAAGTAAAGAAGAAACACAAAGATTGTATCTACAAGCAAGCTCGTTTGCAGATGAGCTTCGTGATAAAAATTTAGAACTTCTAGAACAGCAGCAAACTCTTGAGAGACAAACTCAAGAGCTTGAAATATCACAGCAAGAGACGCTGGAGCAAAACAAAGAAATGGAAATCCAAAATACTATTTTGATTCAATCTCGTATAGATTTGGATAAGCGTACGAATGATCTTGAAGAGAGTAACCGATATAAATCACAATTTTTGGCAAATATGAGCCACGAACTTCGTACTCCTTTGAACTCTGTTATGCTGTTATCTAAAACATTAAGTAAAAATAAAAAAGAAAATCTTGATGATGACCAAGTTAAGCAACTGTCCGTCATCCACCAAGCGGGAGACGAGCTGCTGCATCTTATCAATGACATCCTCGACCTCAGTAAGATTGAAGCGAGACTGATGACGTTGAGTGTTGGAGAGATTCCAGTATCGTCCCTCTTGGACTCAGTATATGATATGTTCAAACCACTGGCAGATGAAAAAAACATTACTTTAAGTGTAGTTGTTGATGATAATACCCCTAGATTTATTGTTTCAGACAAAGAAAAAATACGTCAAATCATCAAGAATTTTGTCTCAAATGCCATTAAATTCACGCCCGAAAATGGGACTATCGTCATGATGGCACAACTTGATTTACAAAACAGTGCCTTGCCAATACGTCTGAGTGTTATTGATAACGGTATAGGTATTCCAAGCGAAAAACACAAACTGGTATTTGAAGCATTCAAACAAGCCGATGGAGGAACGAGCCGTAAATATGGCGGAACAGGGTTAGGCCTCTCTATCTCGAAAGAATTAGGCAATCTCTTGGGTGGCGAAGTGTCACTGCAAAGTGAAGTAAATAAGGGCTCGACTTTTGCCGTAAATCTTCCTGAAAAAATGGATACAAGATTGATAAATCCTGATTTGATAGAAGCGGTCACTCATTTTGAAAAGCACCACGAATGTTTACCGAAAATACTCGTAGAAGCTGCTCAGGATGACCGCAATGGTTTGACAGAACTCGAAGAAAGTATTTTAATTGTAGAAGATGATACTGTTTATTCCAATATTTTGCTTGAAAAAGTCAAGGAACTGGGCTACAAAGGACTTATAGCAGCCACAGGGTTTGAAGCCATTTCTATGGCAAATAAATATCAGCCTCATGCCATATTGCTTGATATTAATCTTCCTGATTTTGACGGATGGGAAGTATTACGCCTTTTGAAAAATGATACGAATACTCGCCATATTCCTGTAAAGATTATTTCAGCGGATGAGCCAAATCTTCTCGCAAAACGGATGGGTGCCGTTAACTTTATTCAAAAACCAACCAATGAAGAAGAAATCTTAGAAATCATTGAATCTATTATGAAATTGAGTAAAAATAAATACAAATCAATCTTGGTAGTTGAAGATGATCCAGTACAACGAGACCATATTGTATCGGTATTGCAGGGCGATAATATAGAAATCGTTGCAGTAGAAGATGTTAGAAGCGCGTTAAATCATGATATGAGTAAACATTTTGACTGTGCGATTATTGATCTAAATCTTCCCGGCGAGAGTGGATTTTCCCTTCTTAATATTTTACGCAAAAAAATGTGTCCCGTCCCTATCATCGTTTTTACAGCACGAGATCTGACACTCGATGAAATCGTCCAATTACAAGAATACGAAGCTACGGTTATTTTAAAAACCGCTAATTCGTATGAAAGACTCTTAGAAGAAGTCTCTATCTTCATACACAGAGGTAAGGAAGGTTTTTCGGTCGACTCACAAAAACTTTTCAGTGCCGGAAAAGATTCTAATCTCAATGGTAAAAATATTTTAGTCGTCGATGATGATTTTAGAAACATTTTTGCACTCAGCAGTGTTTTAGAACAAGAAGGACTTAATATCTTTACTGCAGGCAATGGAGCAGAAGGAATTCACATCTTAGAGAACAATTCTTCTATTGATCTTGTTTTAATGGATATGATGATGCCCGTAATGGATGGATATGAGGCGATGAAAAATATACGCAATAACCCTAAATACACGAATCTCCCTATCATAGCATTAACGGCAAAAGCACAAAAAGAAGATCACGATCTATGTATTAAATCAGGTGCGAATGATTATCTTAGCAAACCTTTAGATCATGAAAAGCTCCTTCTTTTGATGAAACTATGGCTAAACAGCAGCTCCAAGAAAAGTGTATGATTACGCTAAATGAGACAAAAAAATTATTAGTAGAAATACACAGTAAGTTTGGATACAACATGATGAATTACGATTTATCATTTTCGCAAAAAACGATTATAAAAACGATGAAATCTTTTCATAAACATAATTATGAAGATTTTCGTGCTTATGTTTTAGGTGATGAAATGTTCATCAAAGAGATGTTTGGTAATTTTTTTATTAATGTTTCCTGGATGTTTCGAGACCCCGAAGTATTTAAAAAAATACGAGAAGAAATTATTCCTATTTTAGCCTCTTATCCACGAATAAAAATATGGTCAGCAGGCTGTGCAACTGGAGAAGAGGCGTACTCGATTGCGATTCTTCTTCGTGAAGCCGGTCTATTTGAACGCTCGATTATTTACGCCACAGATATTGATGAATACGCATTGGATCGTGCCAAAAATGGGACGTATAAACTTCAAACCTCTTTACAATTCATGGAAAACTATTATCTAAGTGGTGGAACAGGAAAATTTTCAGACTATTTCACCATTAAGAAAAATGAAATTGTTTTAGATACCTCATTGTCTGAGATTATTTGTTTTGCGGAACATGATTTGATTAATGATACGTCGTTTAATGAATTTCAACTGATCTTATGCAGAAATTTATTTATTTATTTTGATCAAAATTTACAATCTCATGCAGTTAGCACTTTTGATGCATCACTTGAGCGTGGCGGTTTTTTTATCTCTGGTAAATATGAGCACTTAGAAGGAATTGGAATTGAATCACGTTTTCAAGTATACGATAAAAAAAATAAAATATACAAGAAGGTTGTAAGATGATTTATGGTATTAGAGAGATGCAAAATGATAATAAATATCAATTGCATGATTTTTGGCAAAATTTATGTCTAAATATTTCTTCACAGAGCTATCAAGCAATGAGCATAAAATGATTAGAATACTCTCGATTGATGATAATGTCAATAATTTGACGACGATGGAAGCTATCATAAAATCTTATTGTGATTATGAGGTTTTGTCAGTAGATAACGTAAGAGATGCATTTAATGTTTTGAGTGCGCATCGTATTAATTTGATTGTGAGTGATATTCAGATGCCGGATATTGACGGTTTTGAATTTGCCCGCATGTTGTTGCTCAAAAAAAAATATCAACATATCCCGCTCATTTTTTTGACAGCAAATGCGAATGCTCCGCATGAAGCAGAATTAGCTTACAGCTTAGGAGCAGCAGACTATCTTACAAAACCGATAAATGAAGTACGCCTTGTGAATAAAATCAAAGGATATTTAAAACCGCTTGAAGATGAAATTTTACTTAATAAAATGCGTAAAATACTATTTGACTCTATTAGTGATGTGATTATACTAGCCGATAAAAATAAAAATATTATTTATCATAATGATAAAGCATTGTTGTTATTTCCAAATATCAGCAGCAGGAAAGAATGCCTATTTTTCTGTGATGAAGCGTTCGAATCCATGCAGCAAGTGTTTCCTACTAAAAATAATATTATTTTTGAAGATAAAGAAATAATGCTGAAAGATAAAACTTATATCTATTCGCAGGTCATTCTTCCCGATAATACCATTAAAATACAATACAGAGATGTTACAGAGGCAAAAAAGCAAGAAGCGATGATGTCACATTCCTCCCGAGCAGCTGCATTAGGAGAAATGGTAGGGAATATTGCACATCAATGGCGTCAGCCGTTGGCGACTGTCTCTGCGATTATGACGG
>CAIMUF010000077.1 GCA_903844635.1 uncultured Sulfuricurvum sp.
AGCTAAACAATAGACCTAGAAAGTCTTTAAATTGGAAAACACCCAATGAGGTTTTTTATGGATTAGTAGCAGCGGCTTAAGCTAAAAATAGGTATGATTTTTTAAGTCAAAAAATTGCACTTCAGATTTAAATTTTGGAAATTTATTATAGCACAGTAAAATATTTTCATAAAAAAATCATTTAAATCTCATATTAAAATGCTGAAGCATAAATCGTCTGGCAAATGGGGGGGTCATTCCATAAACTTGGTCTGAAAACGAACGTTACTATTGCGATGTAACCATATTCTTTCCATTATGTTTTGAACGATAAAGCAATTCATCAACTCTACGATACATCAAATCTTCGGTATCTTCATTATGGACTTCAGTAACTCCTAGACTAACCGTAATCTGTCTATTTTCAATCGTAGTTAAATCATTTGCAACAATCGTTTTTAATTTATCTGCAACATCTTTTGCTTCACTTAAAGAGGTAATTGGCAAAAGAATCACAAACTCTTCCCCTCCTACTCTAAATAAGGTGTCATTTGTTCGAATATTTTTTTGAATAAGTGAGCACATATCCGTAAGTACTATATCTCCTACTCTATGCCCATAATTATCATTAATACTTTTAAAATCATCAATATCTAATAAGATGATTGAAAATGCTGTTTGATATCTCTGATAAAGCGATATTAGTTGACTTATTTTTTCTTTATATGCTTTGGCATTTTTAGTTTGAGTAAGACTATCTGTATGAGCTAATTTAATATTAGCTATCAATTCCGCATTATGTAATGACATTCCAATTACAACAAATACCAAACTAATAAGGTAAGTCATTAGCATTACAATTGATTCTATTCCTCTTTGATTCGTAAACAAATCATTATTATGTGCAGACATCACAATCATTTCAGTGACAATAACAAATAACATAATCATTATTACGCTCATTCTAATTTTAAAGCTCGCTATGAGCAATATAGGCAGCACCAAAAAAATGAGATAGTGATAATAGAAAGCGCAACACATAAGAATCGAAGCAGATATTCCATAAAAAGCAATATGTTTCCATTCCTTTAACGTGGGCATTGATAGTGTATCAAAGTGTTTATATATAGGAAAAAGCAGAAACAATCCTAAACTATCCGCAAACATCAAAATAGGAATAAATCTATAGACTTCACTCATACTAATGTAGCCACCGATAGCTAAGTTTAAAGAAATGATAACTCCACTAATAAATGTAGGTATCAATGCACCATAGAAAGCGAAGGGAACCAATACTTTTACATAATGATAATTAATTTCTACATATCGCTTAATAAGCAAAGTGGCAATATAGGGTGCTAAAGTATCAGCTAATGCAGAAATTGTTAAATAGAGAAGGTAATTCGTTTCTTCATTTACCATACCGCTATAGTTTGAAAAAAAACTTCCAAAAAAAATGAAAGGGAGAGATTTTATTCCATACTTGTGCACTAAAATGACACCGATTCCAAATGGTAGCCACAAAACAGTGATATTGGATGGGTGCAACGAAATAAAGAGACATACCCAGTGTGGCAATCAAGTAATAAACTACACCAGCAAATGACAATACTAAAAATGTTTTTAGATTACTGGAAATCACTCTGGCACACCATTAATATCAGATATATGAATTGTAGCACATTATTTAAATAGTCCCGATTGACATGGTTACCCCATGAAAATATCAATAAGAAGTTTTTATTTTGTAAATCTTTTGAAAGTACGGTATGGACGGTGTTTGAAGATGGTGGGTCAACCAGGACTTGAACCTGGGACAACTCCGTTATGAGCGGAGGGCTCTAACCACTGAACTATTGACCCATGAAAGTGGAGCGCAATTATAAACACTCTTAGATTAGATAAAGCTTTTTTTACCAATATTATCGTACATATATCGAAAACGATAGGCTAAGAGGTTTTCCATAACGGCAAATAAGACCATAAAGTTTACAAAACTGCTCCCTCCATAACTAAACATCGGTAATGGAACTCCGACTACAGGAGCAAGTCCCATGGTCATGGCGATATTAATACTCATATAGATAAAGACAAGCAGTGATAGACCACCAGAGACCACCTTGGTATAATAATCAGCTGACCAGGAGGAAATCATCAATAATTGTATAATCAAAGCAGCATATAAAGAGATCAATACAAATGCCCCAAAAAATCCAAAGCGCTCAACGACGTAAGCGAAGATAAAATCACTCGATGCAATAGGGAGAAATTTCATCTGTGTTTGGGTGGCGTCCGCCTTTTCTTTACCAAAAAACCCTCCTGAACCAATCGCAATAATGGATTGCTCGACGTGATAGCTCGGCTTTTCACCGACAAAATCGGTCAAACGCTGTTTTTGGTAATCGTGCAACTGGGTATAAATCAATGGGAGCGATATGACAAATACTACTCCAAGTCCAAGCCAAACTTTCCAATGAACCCCAACGATAAATAAAATACCGAATCCTAACAATGCGAGTACTGTTGCTGTTCCCAAATCAGGTTCCTTGGCAATTAAGAAAAAAGGCAACATAATAAAAAAAGAGAGTTTCATAAATGATTTTACTCCGTATCCCTCTCTCGGTGGGGGATTACGGCTAATGAGATAGGCAAGCATAAGAACAAATGCGGGCTTAAGCAGCTCTGAGGGTTGGAGGGTAAAATGGACAAATGGTATCTCAATCCAACGTTTTGCTCCCAAACGAGCATGCCCAACAAACTCAACAGCCACGAGTAAAAGAATACTGCTCCAATAAAAAATAGGTATCAACCAAAACATCCGCCGAATCGGTAATAAAAAAAGAGTAATAAAAACGCCAATACCAATACTGACGTACGTTAAATGCTTTTGTCCCAGTACTGGATGAATCTCATAAATCAGCCAACCTGATAAAAAAACAATAGGAATTAGCAACGCAACAGTTACATAGTCAAAATGTGCTAGAATTCGTCGATCAATATTAAGCAATTGAATTGTCTCATTTATTATTAAATTTTTTGTTCACTTGAATTGTAGCATAACCCAACTATTCCACCAAGGAGATCGATGCAACGCGAAAATATTACCTTTATCGTTGAAGAAGCGATGCGTTTGGATGTTTTTTTAACATCAATGCTGGCTCAAACACGTAACCAGATTGTTCAACTTATCGAGCAAAATGCAATCGTTATAGATGGAAAACCAACTGCCAAAGCAGGTCTTAAACTTAAAGTTGGTCAAAGCGTAGCAGTCTATTTTCCAAAAATGAAATCAACCCCTGCTCATATCATCGATTTTGATGTCGAGGTTTTATTTGAAGACGATGACATGATGGTCATCAATAAACCAAGCGGGCTAACAGTCCATCCAGCCCCTAGCGTCAAAGAGCCAACTCTTGTCGATTGGCTCAAAACCCGTGGCATCGCACTCTCAACACTCAGCGGTGAAGAGCGCCATGGAATCGTTCACCGCCTGGACCGAGGAACAAGCGGGGTAATGGTCATTGCAAAAAACAATGATGCGCATGAAGCCCTTTCTCTCCAGCTCCAAGATAAAACAATGGGACGTTACTATTTAGCGGTTATCACCCCTCCTCTCAAAGAAGAAGAGACAACTATTGATAAACCAATCGGTCGCAGCAGCCAAAACCGTCTCAAAATGGGAATTATCGAATCGGGTAAAAATGCCAAGACAATGTTTCGAAAATTACTCCCATCAAATGATGCTACGTGTGAGCTTATTGTGTGCAAACTTTTCACAGGACGGACCCATCAAATTCGCGTCCATCTCGAGTCCATTAGTCGTCATATCCTAGGCGACCATCTCTACGGAACCCACCAAAAAGACAACAAGGTGGAACATATTTTGCTCCATGCTTATATGTTGTATTTGATTCATCCGACCAGTGGTGAATCCCTCTCATTCAAAGCTCCGATGGATGCTGTAATGGATGATTATTTAGAAAAACATTTTGAACCAAAGGAATTGCATGCAACGTTCACTTCAATACGCTTTGAGCATCTCTTTAGCGCTTAGTCTTTTTAGCGGCTGTGCGCCCCAACCAACACCTGAAAATAAAATCAGCATTGATCCAACACTTCCTATCCCTTCTCTTAATGGGTCGTTATCAGACATCAATACGATTGCATTTGAGTGGAAAGCTATCAGTGACCCTAATGTCAGCGGTTATAGTATTTATCGATCAACCCCAGCTGAAAGCAATCAAACGCTCAATCGTATCGCTACAATCAACAGCCGATTTGCAACACACTATGTAGACGATAAATTAACTCCAAACACTCAATATTTATATCGTTTCACTTCCAAAGGAAAAGAAAATATCGAGTCTAACGCCAGTGAGATGTTGACGGTTGCAACGTTACCAATGATTGCACCTATTAGCTTTTTTCGGTCCGTAGGCAATATGCCACGCAGCGCAAAATTACTCTGGCGACCCCATCCAAATACACGAATCAATAGCTATATCATTGATAGACTCAATGTAAATGATCAAAAATGGGCGGAAATAAAAACCATTGAAGGGCGTCTTAATGCCGAGCACATTGATACTGATCTCAAAGATGGCCAAGTCTATTATTATCGTGTGCGTGCGATTACGTTTGACAAGCTCTCCACTGAACCAAGTGAAACAGCGAAACTGGTTACAAAACCTCTTCCTCCTGAAGTAAAAACCATCACAGCGACAAGCAATTTACCTAAAGCAATAGCTCTAAAATGGGAACCAAGCACATTAGGTGACTTGAGCCACTACAACATTTATCGCTCGGCAAGTTCCAATGGCAATTACACTTACTATGTGAAACTCACCGAAACAATGTTTACAGACACGACAAAAGAAGATGGGGAGCCTTTCTATTACAAAATTACTGCCGTAGATAAAGATGGACTGGAAAGTCCTATGGCATCAACACTTACCCAAGGTATGAGCTTGGCAAAACCACATGCACCGATTGCATTTGATGGTAAAATATATGCAAATGGTGTTGATTTGCAGTGGACAAATGACGATCCTCGTATTGTCAGCTATACCGTCATTAAAACAACAAAAACCAGCTGGATTAATCGTGAAACGGTTGAAATAAATAACATCAAAGAAGGTAAGTTCCACGACAGCAGTATTCTTGCCAATACAGGCTATATTTATCAAGTTTTAGGTGTGGATAAAGATGGTATTCGCTCTCTCCCGACACAGGGTATCGAACTTTATTTTGAGACAAAATAACTTATGCCTCATCTCCATTTAGATACCTTTAACACTATATCATTTCCTGCTGTAGAAGGAGAAGTTGCCTTTAATTTTAGCGCTATCTCTCGTGGCGAGGGAAAAGAATCACTTATAGCAACGCGCTATAAAGATCGTGAATTTTTCATTCTTCACAAAAAAAGTGGTGAAAAAGATCTTCTCAAAAGTGATAAAATCACTCGTCCAAGTCCTAATTTTTTAGTTAAACATGCCCTCCTTGCTTACGCTAACCACTCTGGCAGTACCATCTTATCTTCCAACGTTGATACAGCAGGTGAGAATGTTCACTTAAAACAGCACGATGCCCTAAAATCCGTTGATTTTTTTGCCACTGATTTTCCCTCAGCGTCTGAAGTACGCCTTGAAGTGGGATTTGGTTCAGCTCGTCATCTTCTTCATCAAGCCATCACCAATCCTGACATTCTTTTCATCGGATTAGAAATTCACAAGCCTTCTATTGAGCAAGCACTCAAACAAATAACCATTCAGAACTTAACCAATATTATGATTTTGGATTACGATGCACGACTTTTTTTAGAATTTGTTCCCTCAAATTCTTTAAGTCGTATTTATGTCCATTTCCCTGTACCCTGGGATAAAAAACCGCATCGCCGTGTAATTGGAGATGCTTTTGTCGAAGAAGCGATTCGAGCTTTAAAACCTCAAGGAAGACTTGAATTACGAACAGACAGTGAAAATTACTATCGCTTTGCATTAGAAACCTATTCTCATCCACCGCAAGTGACTTTTGAGGTACATAAAAATCGTGATATTGCCATTACCAGTAAGTATGAAGATCGTTGGAAAAAGATGGAGAAAAACATTTATGATGTTACCCTTATCAACGATATGCAAAGTCCCGAAAAAAGGCTTGAAGGGGAATTTATTTTTTCTCAAATACCGATTAATGATGCTATACTTCCAAAAATAGAGCGTCAAACGTATCGCCGTGAATGGGGATTTTTAAACGCTGAAGCCAGTTTTGATATACACAACGGGGGATGGATGATTCGACTTGCAATGGGAAGCTTTGATCGCCCGGAACATCTTTATTTGATTGTAAAAAATGGTCAAGCACACTATTTTCCAACCGTACCTGTCCGTTCCAGCACAAACTTAAAAGCCCATATCTTACTAGACGAGCTACTTCATGGATAAAGTTATCATTGCAGAAAATCTTTCACTTTCATACAAAGAGTTTGAAACCATCATCTCTAAAGCCACTTTCAGTATCAATTCTGGTGAGTTTGTCTTTATTACGGGTGCAAGTGGAAGCGGTAAATCAACGCTTCTAAAATCTTTTTATGGAGCGATTGAACCACGTCAAGGAAACTTAAGTGTCGCTGGCGTGAAGATGAACCGTATCAGCACCTCAAAACTTAATTTTTTACGTCGTCACATCGGTATCGTTTTTCAAGACTACAAGCTCATTAAAGAATGGACGATTGAAAAAAATGTGATGCTTCCCCTCATCATTTCTGGATACACAGGGGATGTAAGCGGTGCTCAGGTACAAAAACTCTTGGGACACGTAAAACTAACCCATCAAGCAGGTAAATATCCTCCTGAACTCAGCGGTGGTGAGCAGCAGCGTGTTGCTATGGCTCGAGCCCTTGCGCACAATCCTATTCTTATTCTTGCCGATGAGCCTACAGGTAATCTCGATGAATACTCTTCATCAGTCATCTGGAGTCTTCTTGAGGGTGCAAACACTCAGTTAAAAACGACAGTCATTGTCGTCACTCACCATATTCCAGAAGGATTAAAAGTCCCTTATAAGCACTATCATATTGAGTTTGGAAACATCAATGAAATCTCTTAAAAATCACATTTCTCTCATCATCGCCCTGTTCACAGTTCTTGCATCCGTTCAAATTTACGTTGCTGTTGATCGTACAATCGCAGCATACGAGTCTCATCTCAAAAATGATTATTCCGTCATTGTAGTCGCCAATAAAGCGTTTACGCCAAAAGAATTCACAACGATGAGTTCTATGATCGAACGAAGTGAACCTATTAGTACTGCACAAGTGTTAGAAAGGTTAAAGGGAGAGATGAGTGAAAAAAATCTTGCTCTTTTAAAGCTTACATTGCCTAAGTTTTATCGAATTTACCTGAATCGCTTTCCAACTCCTAATGAGATCAATAATCTTCAAAAAAAGCTTCAAAAGAACACGGCGATTGAACGAGTCGAAGGATTTTCTCAAACTCATGATACCGTTTATAAACTGATGCTTCTTTTCAAAGATGTCGTTCAAGTTTTCTCTATTGCAATTGCCGCGGTTACATCACTTCTTATTCTAAAAGAAATGCGTCTATGGCAGTTTCAGCATGCGGAGCGAATGAACATCATGGCACTTTTTGGTGCACCTGTTTGGCTTCGCTCTGCCGTTCTTTTTAGACTTGCTATTGTCGATGCGATTATTGCTACCTTAATCTTGTGTTTTTCTTTTTTTATCATTGATTATTACGGTATCTTGACATTACCTCTAAAAGAGATAGGGATCAATGTTCAGCTCTTTAATTTTGTGAATGATGCTCTGCGCTCATTGGCTATTTCACTTGGAATTTCAATTGCACTTACGTTTACCATCGTTATGTTTCATAGCGAAGAAGAATAAATGATTCGTTTCTCTAGTTCACTTGTTCTTGCCTCTTTTTTAGCCCTCTCGCTTAACGGTGCTAAAATTGATGAAAAGATCCAATCAGCAGCATCTAAACTAAGTGAGACCAAACAAACCTATACCTCACTTAATGCAAAACTCGAAGCAACTGCCGCTAAAATCGTTCAGCAGCGTCAAGCAGTCAGTGCACAACAACAGCACATTAACACCCTTGTAACGGAACTTAAAACCAAAGAAAATGTTTATCAATCCAACAAACAAAATCTTCATGGTCTACAGTCGCAACAAGATGTCTTAGTCAAAACGCAAAATGAGATTGAACAGAAACTTGTCTTTGCTATCGCACGAAACACTTCTATATCATTACTCATCAATGATGACCGTGCCAAAGAAGCCAATTCAATCATTACCGAAGAAGCTCTCAAGCTCCATCTTAAGCAAATTAATTCTGACATCAAAGAGCTTAATTTTGTTTTTGGTGAAAATGCAACTAAAATTTCTGCTCTCTCCAATCAAACAACGGTCTTAAAGCAATCTATTGCTGTTATTGATAAGCAAAAACAAAATGTCATTGCAACCAAGCAAGAAAATGAAAAAGCAATTGCTCTCTTGGAAAAAGAAAAAAATGAATACAAGCGTTCTCTAGGTCATATTCTAAACCAACAGCGTTCACTCCAAAATACGTTAGCAAGCCTTAATATCATAAAACGCGAAGAGATGAAACCGAAAAAAGCTCCTCCTGCTCTTATTGTTCAAAAACCAGGTTCCAAACCTCTCCCGCAAGGTGCAAAAGAAGCTATCTCACAATATCAGCCTTCCAATACTGCTGCCTACAGCGGTGAGCGTACTATTGCTCCTCTTGATGGGTATGTCATCACCAAACGCTTTGGACCTTATACAGATCCCGTTTATGGAATAAAAATTTACAACGAATCCGTTTCACTGCGTCCTACTGATCCGGATGCCAAAGTAAAAGCCATTCTTAATGGTAAGGTTATCCTTGCCAAACCTACTGCAATGCTTGAAAACGTTATTATTATTGAACACGATAATGGTCTGCATACTATCTATGCACACCTTGATAAAATCGCTCCTACTGTGGTAGTTGGTCAACGCCTCAAACAAGGATCTATTATCGGACGTGTTGGACGCGAGCTTATGTTCCAAGTTACCCAACGCAATGCTCACATTGACCCTATGCAAGTAATTAGATAAAAAAATCACTTCCGTTCGCCCTGAGCCTGTCGAAGGGAGGAAATTCATGATTCGACAGGCTCACCACGAACGGGACAATACAGTTAAAACGGCCAAATGCTTTCGATAATTTTGCTTCCCCAGCCTCGGTTGACGGAACGGTCAACATCCCCTTCATTCGCATAGAGTATTTTGGCATCCGAAACTTTTGCAGAATTAATTTGATTATTTTGGTCAATATCGTAAGGGCGGATCACTCCGCTTAGCTGCATAACTTGCTTCTGATCATCGACCATTATTTCACGACGTCCTACAATAAAATAGTTCCCATTGGACATTACTTTTACAATACGTGCCGATACGGTCGTTGTAAAGGAAGCATTTTTAGTTGCAGCGCCTGATCCGCTATAGCTGGATGTTGATCCGCCTGTAAATCCAATATTAGCAGCTCCATTGAGCTTTCCAATTGCAGAATTAACCGCTGAATTTTGCCCTACCGAGGTAAAAGCACCACCGCCCAGTCCAAGTGCATCCGCTTCACTTAATGCTTTACTTGCTTTATTTGAACTCGTGGCTGTTTCTGAGATTACGACAGTAACAATATCGTTAACATGCATTGCTTTATGATCTGAAAAGAGAGGGCTGTCTCCCTGACCGAACAAACTTCCCTGAGAGGTAAAACTGCTCTCCTCTTCACGTGAAGGCATCTCTTCAACGTATTGAGGCGGAGTAAACGTGATTTCGGGTTCTGTAAGCTTGGCAGTACATCCATTCAGTAACAATGACGCTGCCAATACGGAAAAATAGAGTGATAATCGCATAGCCCATCCCGATAATTATTTAGCTATAATAAGCAAAAATAGTTCCAAAGGGTACTTATGTCATTACGAGAACAAATTAATAACGATATTAAAACTGCTATGAAAGCAAAAAATAATGCTGTTCGTGACGCATTACGCCTTTTAAGCAGCGCTATGAAACAAATCGAAGTCGATGAACGTAAAGAATTAACCGATGATGATGTTATCAAAATCATTCAAAAACAAGTCAAGCAGCGCAACGATGCCATGACGCAATATAGAAGTGCAGGACGGGAAGATTTGTATGAGCAAGAAGCATCAGAAGCCGTCATTTTTGAAGCATACTTGCCTCAACAACTCAGCGATGAAGAACTAGAGAATGCTCTGCGTGCTATCATCACTGAAGTGGGAGCTGCTTCCCTAAAAGAGATTGGGAAAGTAATGGGCGCTGCTTCTAAAACTCTTGGTGCTCAAGCCGATGGAAAACGAATCAACGAGTGCGCTAAAAAACTATTGAGCTAACCTTAGCTCAACTGGTTCGGTTTTCCGAGGTAATATCCTTGCGCATAGTTGACTCCAAGCTCCTTGAGTACATTTAATGTCTCTTCATCTTCTACATATTCAGCAATCGTCTCTTTACCAAACTCCTGTGAAATTTGATTGATATGCTTGACAAAAATACGGTCTTTCTCGTTAACAACAATATTTTTGACAAATTCGCCATCAATTTTGACATAATTGGTATCAAAATATTTCAAATAAACAAACGATGAAAACCCGGAGCCAAAATCATCCAGCGCAAACCCTATTCCCTGTTCTTTTGTCTCTTCAATAATAGTTATTAGAGCATTAACATTATGAATGGCTTCCCTCTCTAAGATTTCGATTACAACATTCGTTTCCACGGTTGCGTGAGGATTTTGTGTGCAATGTTCTTTAATTATAGAAACATAATCTCCTGTAAAAAGACTATGGCTTGAGAGATTAAAAAAGAATTTCTTGTCCCACATTGCTAATCTTGTTCTTGTTTCAAGCCCTTTAACTAATACGATATGATCAATTCTTGAAGCCAATCCAAGGCTCTCTGCAATTTCTATAAATTGTCCAGCTGGCATATAACGCTGACCGTCACGTATACGGGCAAGTACTTCATATCCAAAGAGCTCATTGGTACGAATATCATATATCGGTTGAAAAAAGGGCTCAATACGATCTTCATCGATTGCACGGCGGATAAATTCTCCTTTTTTCTGCATCTCTGCTGCAATTTCCTGATCATTTTGATCGGCACGGGCGATGGTATTTTTTCCCGATTTTTTAGCTTTATACATGGCTAAGTCTGATCCAGTCAATAATGACTCGATACTCTCACCTTGTTCTGGATATTCAGCAATTCCAAAACTGGCTGTCAGTGATATTTTGTCAATCATCAATGAAATCATAGAAGACTCTAAACGTGAGCGAAGTTTTTCAATTACAATATAACCGTTTTCGTAAGGTGTTTCGGGCAAAATAATAGCAAATTCATCGCCTCCCAAACGAGCTAAAATATCAGCATTACGAAGATTATGTTTAAAAATATCTGTCACTTCCTTAAGTACTAAATCCCCCGATGCATGACCATAAGTGTCATTAATGTATTTAAAATTATCTAAATCAATCATAATCACTGTAAATTTATGCTGGTGACGCAAGGAGCGAAGAATCTCATACGAAAGAAACTCTTCAAATTTTCGACGATTATAAAGTCCAGTAAGATAATCACGGTCCGAAAGTTCTTGAAGCTTTTCATAATAATCTTGCATTGAATCGAGCATTTTATTGAAATAATTTTCGATATTTTTAACTTCAAGTATTTTTGTTTTGAGACTGACTCTCTTCGCCATATCATTTTTGTTAATAATTTCTTGGATTAGTCCAATAAACTGATTAATCGGCTGCACAAGCAAAGTATTGAGCCTGAAATATAAAATAGCAAAGATAAGGATCGTAAAAAAGACAAAAAAGATAATAAAGGAATTGACCATTGTAGTTAAAGATATTTTCAGATTGGCCACAGGAAAACGGACATCGAGAACGCCGTTAATATCTCCTATTTTTGCATTGGTATGACAGAAAATACACTCTTGCTTAACAATAATAGGATAAAGATAGCGAATTTCTTCATCCCCGCTTAGGATCTCTTCACCTAGCATTGCTCGTGCAACTACCGGATCATGCTCTCTCACTTGTTTATCGTGCTTCCTATCACCAAAAAGCTCAGCTACAATAGGACTTCGATATGCACTGATATGCATATTTGGCTCAACTTGATTTAAACGAAGAATAATTGAATCAAGCTCTTTCTTACTCCACCCCTTTTCCATGGCAGAGTAAAGTGCTTCAAAAGCCAAACGGCTTGTTTTGCGAGCATCGACTCGTGCAAGTTCATCAATTGCACGCTGTTTAATATAAATTCCATATACGAATGCAATTGCTAAACTTGCCAATAATGATAAAATCACCGTTTTTGCAATCAAACGTTTATAGGTTGTATATGTTTTCATTAATTAAAACACCTTAAAAAAGTGTCCAATTATAACTTTATATTCTTAAACTGAAAATGTAATTTAATTTTTATATTTCCACTTCTATTCCCGTTTAGCATCGATTTGGCAACACAATTCTACAGATGCTATCCGAAAAGCAATCGAGTTTTGAAAGATAAGCGGATGAGCGTATTGACACGTTACAATTCCTTCACAGGGCGAAAGCATTTTTTCGAGTTTCTTGCCACTCAATGCATCCATAATCACCCCTACAACTTCACCTTTTTTAATGGCTGTACCACAACGTACTTTGGAAATAAAAATTCCTGCACGTGATGCTTTGACTATTGTTATACGATTAGGATCCAAAATATTACTTTTATGTCCTTCAAAAACATGAAAGTCAAGGATATCACGTTTTGAGAGAAATCTCACGATTGCGGTATGAACTTGATCCGTATCATTTTGATCAATGGATCCATTTTTACCAAAAACAATCGAAAAAGCTTTCGTTTCCCACAATTGCCAGTTATACTGAAGCATAGCGGTCTCAACAGGTTCATGAGGACGGTAATGGATAAAACCCATCCCTAAATCTTTGACACATTCTAAATCTTCATAACCGCTTTGAATGAGCTTTACATACGGAAGACACATTCCCTGATCACGTCTACCTTCTAAAATAATCCCATAATCATACCCTTTGAGTGTCTCAAAAAGCCGTGATGCGATGCGTTGAGTCGTTTCACCCTGTGCATATCCTGGGAACATCATATTGAGATCTGTTTTATCGAGAGGCCAGTTTTTTTCACCCATATTAAGAGCATACGCATTAACGGCAGGAATAACGAGAATTCGTCCGCTGATCTTCCCCTCTTCTTCCTTAATACGTAAATACTCAACCAATCCGGATGCAACATAAAGCTGATTAATATGATCACCGCTCATAGCACCGACGATGGCGATAGAAGGACCTTCTGTGTTTTCTTCACCAAATAAAAAGCCCTCAATTCTTAACGGTGCTCTGTTGGGAGATTCAAGACTTACTATATCAAAACGCTTCATTGACTGTCTCCATTGGTTTTGCCAAAAATCCGTCCAAGTAATGAACCTTCATATACGATGGGATAAGCTCGAATGGTAAAGAGCATTCCACTAATGGGTGCAATCACTTCATCCATTACTTCTCCACTCAATGCACTTACAATATGTCCAACAACAGAACCTTTTTCAATAACCTGACAATGCTCGATTGCAGGAACAAACAATCCTGGACACGCCGCATTAAGATAGGCTACTTCACCGACATGCGATTGAATTGGCATGCGCACATCAAGTGGCTCAATATCCAATATCCCCTCATGGGACATAAGATTAAGGAGTCCGTCAAGTAATTGGTGACCGTACGCTTTACCAAGACGCATCCCAACACCCATCTCAACCACCAGCGTTTTGGTTCCAATCGTATTCATAGCATGAGCAAACGTAGATTCGAGAACGGTTACCGCATCATGAACCCAAACAAAATCGATATTAAGTAAATTAGCTAAAGGAACGAGTATCTCTTCTTGTGATTTTGCAATACGTACCTGAGGGATTTCACGTAAAAATACATTACTTGAATGAATATCGATTGCAAAATCGCTTCCCTTCATGATATTAACGACTCCGTCTGCAATTTGTGCAGGAAGAAAATCATTTTTACTACCCGGAAAAATTCGATTGAGATCCACATCATAAAAGGGGATAGAACGGGTAATACTATCGATACCCAACGAGTTAATTGCAGGATAAATATCGATTATACCTCGGATTTTATCAGGATTGTTGCGCAACCACTGACCCAATAAAAAACATACATACTGCCCTTCAAGCTCATCTCCATGAATACCGCTCACGATGGAAATACGTTTTATACCCTCTTCTTTTTTAGGTGCGTAACGGCACCGCTGAATTCGAAATGACTCTCCAACAGGAAGTTCTATCGTAATAACTTCTTCGATCAAACCCATACTCATCCTTGCAATTGTGACGCTTCCACAGTATATTCAACACATCCATTGACTTGAATAACCCGAGAAATAACCCCATTAACCGCTTCAATTGCTTTAGGAATATCCGATGACGTAATTTTTAATGGTTGATATTGACGGTTTAGTCGTCTGGCTGTTACATTCATTGATTCAAGTTCAGCATTAACAAGATCAATGCCATCATAGAGTCTTAAAATCAAATCAAATCGTTCAATCTGCTGACCTAAACGGATAAAATGATACGCCTTAGGACGTCCCAATTCCGATGAAAAAATACCCAAAATAAGAGCAAAATCATCAATCATCTCTTCTAGAATAGTAGGACTAACAGCACTGTCTCGCCCGGATACAATGTGGTTGAAAATTTTATTGAGAGTAGAAAAGCCTCGTTCATCAAGCAAATGACGTGTTTCGATTGCATTTTCCCTAGCCCATGTAATAATCAATTCGATACTTGCCCCATGATCGCCATAAATCCCTTGTTTCAGAAAATCGAGAGCATTGCTATACTGAATCTCAACACCCAAATTTGCATAGAGTTTACGTCCATCATCCATATCACGATCGATGACATAATCGTAACTGTTGACAAGTTCACGTAAAAGGGTTTCAGCACGCTGAACATAGCGCCCAAACCAATAGAGTCTTTGAGCTGTATTAACGGATATAGCCACACCATTCGTCATCATAATTCTACCACCCATGTATCTTTAAATCCGCCGCCTTGAGACGAATTGACGAGGTAATTGCCCTCTTCCATCGCATAGCGGGTTAATCCGCCCATGCTCACACTTACTTCTTCTCCATAAATAACATATGCACGTAGATCTGCTTTTCTAGGAAGAATACCTTCTTCCAACATACATGGCAAATCATAAAATTCAATGACCTCTTGAGCGATAAACCGACGAGGATTTTCTAGAATCATTTCTATGATATTAGCACGTTCATCGGGTGTCAAACGATTACCAAATAGCACGCCATAACCGCCTGCTTCCGCCACGTCTTTTATAACCAATTTATCAATATTTGCCAATACATATTCACGATCTTTTTCATAATAAGGGAGATATGTCGGTGCATTTTTGAGCAATGGTTCTTCATCCAAATAATACTTTACCATTTGTGGAACAAAATAATAAATACCTTTATCATCCGCAACACCGTTTCCAATACTGTTCATGATAGCAACATTACCTGCTCGATAAACGCTTGCAAGATGTGGAACTCCAATCAAGCTCTCTTTATCAAATTCTTCAGGATCTAAAAAATCATCGTCAAGTCGACGATATATCGCTCCAACACGTTTACGCTCGCCATTATAAACACACAAGAACACTTCTTCATTTTCAACGATCAAATCTTCACCAAGGGCAAGTGTCGCACCTGTAATTTTTGCCAAATAGCTGTGCTCATAATAAGCAGAATTATATCGTCCTGGAGTAAGAATGACATTGAGGCCACCCGTATTGACATAATCCATTGCAGCTTTAAGCTCATCGCCATATTGTTTGATTTTCGAAATCTTCATCGATTCAAAAAATTCAGGATAGGTGTGCCGAAATGCACGGCGGATGGTAAGCGGATAACTGACTCCACTAGGCACACGCAGATTGTCTTCAAGGATAACCCATTCACCACTCACGCTGTCTTTGACCAAATCAATTCCACTTATATGGGTTCGAATACCTTTAGAAGGGACTACCCCCATAAAACTAGGAAGAAAGCCAACGGCAGAATCAATGTATTCTCTAGGAACAATGCCATCTTTTACAATACGCTGCTCGCCATAAATATCATTTAAAAAAGCATTTAATGCTTTGACGCGCTGAATAATGCCTGCTTCAAGATGATCAAACTCTTTTTTTGGAATGATACGGGGGATCATATCAAAAGGGAATGATCTCTCAATAAAACTACCTTCTTTAAAAAGGTTAAAGTTAACCGCATTAGCCTCTAGAAAATCTTTAAATTCAGGGATTTTACTTTTGTCGATACTTTCAAAAATATCGTAAAACTTTTGTAGCTCTGCACTCACTGGCTCAATCATGAACACCCCTTGTAAAATAGTGGACTGCCTTATGATATCCTAAAGTAATCTCAAGGGTTGCTTAAAAAAAAAGCAATTTTGATTTTTAAATGAAAATGAGGAAAAAAAAGGAAAAAAGAACTCACATCAAGCCACACAGGACATGTGTTTGATACTATGAGCAGGATTACTTATTCTGTTTTGAATTGACGCAGTTGGTCGTTAAGTGCTAAAGAGGTTTGCGTGAGTTCATTCATCTCACCATTAATCATTTCTACAGATTCAATCGCACCGTTAAGACTTTGATCCATTCGATTGATTTCTCGAATAATATGCTCGACACTCGCCGTAGTTGTGCCTAGTGTTTGAAGCGTTCTATCCATTGCAATATCCGTTTTATTCATCGTAAGAACCGTTTGATCAATCTGATGTTCAACGTCAGAGGATACGCTATTTAGGGTTTTAATATTTTGCGCGTTACGGTTCATTTTATCGCTTGCGTCTCCAATAGACTGGACGATTACACTAATAGTAGAATTAATTTCCGTTAAACTTTTTTGTGTACGTTCAGCTAGTTTTCGCACTTCATCTGCAACTACTGCAAATCCTCGTCCATGTTCACCTGCTCGCGCAGCTTCGATTGCCGCATTTAGTGCTAGCAAATTGGTTTGATCCGCAATGTCTCCAATCACAATTAGAACACCCTTGATTTGTGCAGCATCCGAATTAAGCTGATTTAAGTCTTCTACCAAAGAGGCTTCCATCTCAGCAGCATGGCTAATTTTTTCAATCATGACACTGACACTCTGATTTGAGCGATTCAAATCATCTTGAGCACGCTCAATTTCTGATTTAACTTCATCTGCTTCACGAATCATTGCTTGAATTAACTGATTAATCTGATCCCCATTTTGTGAGGCTAAACGCATATCATTGGAATTGCTGCGCAAATTTTCAACCATAACAAAAAAGTTGTTCTGAATTTTATCCGCTACTTCACTGTTGAGGTGTGAGTTATGTTTAGAACTGTGCAATACGCCTTTCGTAGAAGCAATCATTCTGCCTATACTTTGGAATATTTTTCCAATCTCATCATCACCTTTACGTGTATTAATAAAAGTAAAATCATGCTCTTCATCAACATAGGTAATAGTCTCTTGCAGTGAACGTATAGACTTTTGAATCATCGTAACAATCATCAGACTCAAGATTACAATCACACCAACAAATAGAAAACTTACTACAATAAGCGTATTTTGATATGAACTGAGTGTTCCATCAAATGAGACCAAATTTTCATCAAGTTTTTTATTTGAAAATGCAGTAAGTGCTGAAAGCTCATCTTTGGTTTTTACGGCCACCGAGTTAAATGAATCAACTGCATCAACACGATCTTCAAGCACACTTGCATCATCGGTAAACGTCTCGATCATCGATCCGCCCATAGTATTCATACTTTTTAAACGAGTACGAATATTATCGATGATAGGTTTGAGTTCTCCCATCCCGTCATGTTTCGTAAAGCCATCAAGCTCTTTCATATCACTATCAAGTTTTTCTTTAATGACACCCACGGATTTTTCATAATCCGATTCAAGTGCCATTTGGGATGCTGAAGCAGTGAGTAAAATATTTTGCATTTGAGCCAAATTACTCGCAATATCGTTCGATACAATGATCAATCGAAGCTCACGATCTTTGAAACTGTTAAAACTTTTTTTTGATGATGATAATGCGCTAATACTTACAATACTAATGATCACCAAGACTATGACACTTAGTGCCACAATGAGCCAAATTTTGGCTCGTATACTCATCTGCTCAAACATACCCATTTTAAATCCTTAGTAATTAATAGCTAACGTTAAAAAGCAAATAGTAGTTCTTTAATTTATCAAGTTCTGAACCATAGCCAGGTGATGTTAATGCAGTTGGTGCACCGATTTGCATACCGCTTCCACTGTAATCGTAATCGATCATCTGAGCACCTACACGCAAATGCGCATAACGATTAATGGGTTGAATGTAATACGCTTCGATAGCATCCCCGCGAGTTGCGAGTTTATTGGTCACGTCATTCGAGCCTTGAGTAAAGCCAAACCAGTTTTGAGAACCGTGATTGTATTCAAGTCCAATACGTGGATTGTTTAAGATATCACTATTAAAGGTATAACGTCCACCAAGCCAGTAAGCATGACCTGTTTTATCATCTGTACTAGCAGTATTGGCTGTAGCAGCATTTGTTAAAAGTCCAAAATTCATCCCATTGTATAAACCTGTCATACCATTAGGTGATGCTACAGAAACCGCATAGTGTGCAAATAAATCAAGATTTGTATCAGCAAGATTAGTAAATTCCATCATTGCTGTATACAAAGTTACATCACCAATATTGGCATTAACAGGAGTATTTGAAACCATATCTGTAGCTTTTACCATACTCACTTGAACCAATGATCCTGGAATGCCAAGACCGAAATCGAAAAATGCTCCCATAACCGTTGCATCTTCGATACTACCTGCACCACTGCCAATATATGTAGGCGCCTGCACACTTCCAGTCGTATCCTGATACCCTTTGCCATATCCAAATCGTAATGCTGCTTCAGGGATACCTGTGAGTTTTTGAAGTCCTAGCGTAGCTACTACACCATCCGCTCCGCCATCAAAACTGAGTGCTGAATAGGTTGATTTACGAACCGTGTTGTCTTTAAACTGATGAGATGGACCATCCGAGCTTGGCTGACGACCGATGGTCAATGCCAAAGGAACTTCACCTTTTAGTACCGTCCAATCTACATACGCACGATCGACAAAGAGAGAGCTGTCGCTAGGACGGCGACCCTGCATCGGATCCATTGAAGAGTAAGGGTATACGGAACTGTCAGCCCAGTTTTTATACATTGCCAATCGCCCTGTAAACTTCATATCATCGGTAATATCCGATGACATAGTGAGACGTAAACGGTTTGACCAAATATCGCCGTCAGAACTTTCTGAACCATCCGCCGTAGTACGTTTGAACGAATCAACACGAGTTCTGAAATCTACACCTCAGTTGATTTTATTCACCATAGTTGCCGTTTCGACTTTATCGACTCGTTCTTCGAGTTCATCTACACGAACCGTTTGTTGTTTTGCGACTTGTTCATTTTGAGCTTTTTGCAATGCTTCAATTTTACTTTTCAGTTCATCGATTTGCGCCTGAACAGAATTATCAGCTGCATACGAGCTAACAACAAGAGATGCAAGAGCACTGAGTATAATTGTTTTTTTCATAATAGTCCCTCTACTAAATTATAAACCTGCGGCTTCGGGATGATCCGAATCAGCAGCATGAGATGTTAAATATCCTTTTAGGGCACTTTGATCGCCAGCACTTAGTTTGTCAATCCCCATGGAAGCCATCTTGTCCGGTTTTTCAAAAACTTTTTCCCACTGCTTAATTGCCTTGGAACTGGGATCCAACTTTAATGACTTAGCCAGATCTTTACCACTTGCCGCATAAGCAGAAATGGACAATAATATCAAGCTAAATAACGTTATGAGTGCTAATTTCATACTTGATTCCATCCTTAAATTAAAATATATAATATAAGTAAAAAGTAATTATTGTTTACTTTTACTCATAGTTTTATGATTTGATTGTACATTTGTATAACTTTAATAAAACCTAAAAAATGAGAAGTTTATGATAAATTTATGAAGATTGTTATAATTTTGAGAGTTAACGGGTCAAGTTTACCCGTTATTTAAAATTTTTTTAATTTGACATCACTTAATACGCGATCAGCCATTATAGATACTTCATTGGCAATTGTATCTGTATTTTTTGCAATTTCGGCATTGTTTTGTGTCTCTAGCTCAAATACGGACACAATAGCATTAATCTGTCGGATACCGTTTGCTTGACCTTCGATCGCTTCACCGATATCGTTGATCGACTGCACCAATAATCCGACATTTGCATTAATATCAGAGAGCGATTTTTGGGTTCGCTCTGCGAGCTTTCGTACTTCATCAGCAACGACCGCAAACCCTCGTCCATGCTCACCTGCTCGTGCTGCTTCAATAGCTGCATTGAGTGCAAGCAGATTGGTTTGATCTGCAATATCGCCAATTACCGTAATAATCATTTTAATATCATCAGATTGGCGTGTCACTTCTTGTGTTCGTTGTAGTACATCCTCGACACTTTGAGTCATTCGATCCACTTCTGTTGATGTTTTTTGAATCCCTCTTGCCTGTTCTTGTGAAGAGTGCGATAATTTTTCTACATTGTCTTTAAGACGCAGTGCGCTTTCCTCCATCGAAGTCCCATTCGTTAAACTGGTTTGGAGCATGGACGCAATATCATCACCCAATTTGTTGACAAGCTGTTCAATTTTTCCACTATTTTGATTAATTCTTTTGGTAAAATCAAGCTGTCCATAGGCTTCAACTACACGAGTTATTTCCCGAATATCTTGTCCCACCATTTGACGCAATTCACTGAGCATTCGGTTAAATACCTCTTTAAGTTCTTTAAGCTGAGCATTTGCAGGGCTAGAAATAAGTGACCGCTCAATCATACCTTTTGAAACTTCTTCTACAATCGTAACCGCTTCAGCAACCATCAAAGAATCTTCTTTCAGTCCTTCTTCGAGTATCTTTACATTGTGATCCGCTTGAATTTGCAGCTGATTACTCTGAATAAACTGATGAGCCTGTGTTACAATAATATACACGAGCCCTACTACTTGAATCGCGAACATAACAATGTGTGTCAATAAAATCCAAACATCACATCCGCTGCTAAATACAATCACGTCCTGTCCAAACATCGATACATGATTGAGTTGAAGCACAAAAAAGAGAATATGGTGAAACGCTACCGCTACCGTAGCAACCAAAATAGGGGTAATATCTTTATAAACTGCCAAAAATGCTGCTATAAAGAAAAGGGAAAAATGCATTTCGATCATCCCTAGCTGCTGCTGTATCATAATCATCGGAAAAATCGAAAGACCTATGGCAATAATACTCCGCCCCAATGCCGAACCACGGAATCCTGCATAGGCAATGATTATAAGTCCCAATGCCAATCCACCATTGATAATTCCAAACTGATACGTCGAATAACGAATTGACGTTATAAATGTAACCCCAATAAATGCTAATATGCCTATAATCAGCATAAATTTGTCTGCTTTTGCAAAATCTGCCTGTAAACGCACCTGAATTTCAGGACTTAAAGAAGTATCATGTGCAGGGAATAGCGCGGTTAAACTCATTGTAATTCTCCTATATCTTTTAAAATCAAACGACGGTTGTACGGTGTAGATGTATAAATATAAACCAATTCGTACCTATGTCCATTTTTACGTATCAAGTACGCATAAGGCATGTGTTCAGCTTCAACGCCTAAATGCGTATAGACCAAATTTAGAGTATGTACCATATCCTTTAACTCAACTTCATTCGGAGCATACGATTTAAAATTTTTATCAAAAGATTCTGCCCAACTTTGTACAGAAAGAGAATCCATCTTTGGTGTCATATTTACAAACCAGACCGATGGAATGTGTTGAAAGTTTTGTTTTTTAATTTCATGGTCAATATCAGCCAAATCATGAAGTGCTGGCATACAAACACGTGTGCATCCAACATAGCCAAAATAAACCAATACTAATTCGGATTTTTCTTTTTTTAAAAAAGAAAAATTAACGACTCTGCGATCTTCACCTCGTCCAGCATGATTTGGATCACTCAATGCTGGAAATGCCATACTGGCAATTACACCAAAAGCAATTACGATTAAAAGAATGCCAGAAAATGTTTTCATTGCCGGTTTCATTCACATAATCCTAATTGAAATAAATAGTAAATATTTTAGTATTTTCACCCTGAGAGCAATCTTTTTTATAGATAAATCTTATCCGTTTTTTAAAATTTTAAGTGCCTCTTCTACATCATCTTGGCGCATAAGTGACTCACCAACCAAAAATGCATCAACGCCAGCCTTACTCAAATCTTCCAATTGACCGTGTTCATAAATACCGCTTTCAGCCACAATGATTTTACCGTTAGGAATAAGAGGGATAAGGTCGTAACTCAGGTTCATATTCATCTCAAATGTTTGTAGATTACGATGATTAATTCCAATAATATCTGCACCCGCATAGATGGCTTTGGTAAGTTCAGATTTATCGTGAATTTCCACCAAGGCTTCCATTCCTAAATGGCGCGTGTAGTTTAAGAGTTCTTTGAGCTCGCTTTTAGACAATGCTGCCGCAATAAGAAGAACAAAATCAGCACCATAAACGAGTGCTTCAAGAAGCTGATATTTGGAAATGATAAAATCTTTACGCAATAAGGGGATACCGACATAACGACGAATTTCAGCGAGATAGTCCAAGTGCCCTTGGAAAAAATGAGGTTCCGTTAAAATCGAAATCGCATTCGCACCGCCACGCTCATACGCTTGCGCTATTGCCACAGGATCAAAATCTTCGCGAATGATTCCACGAGAAGGACTCGCTTTTTTGACTTCTGAAATGATACGGTACGGCTCATCAGGAGTTGCCGTCAAAAATGGACGTACATCACGCGGGGCACGTGCATTAAATGCCAAAGAACGTCCCAGCCACTCCATACTAAACTTAGCCTCACGCTCTTTTAAATCTTCTTTTGTTTTTTTGATGATGTCATCGAGTATCATTGTTTCTCCTTAGTTTTACACGTCTCAATTGCTTTAAGATGATCATTTACCTCTTGTTCCTCTGTTCCAATCATCGATTCGACTTGTTTTATCAGGCGCAATGCTTCGATACATTCACCCTTTTTATAATATCCCCATGCGAGAGAATCGAGATAAAACGGGGATTCAGGCTGTGCAAGCAATGCTTTTTTAACATACACAATCCCAGCATCAACATCAATATCGTGATCAATCATCAAATAGCCTAAATAATTAGCATAAAGCGGACTTTCCATCTCGCTGTTCGCTTCTTTCAGTCCATCGACTACTGCAGCCAAAAGAAGAGGATCATTTTTATTGATGGCAGCTTCATAGGTGAAAACGGAACTTTGAGCCAAGAAGAGAGGATCTTGATCTTTTTTATACAACTTTTTTGCCAATTCAGAGGCTTTTTCAAATTGTTTATTTCGAACATAAAGTTCCAACAAAAGCGGATCATTCACTCCTGATTTTTCAAGTATTGCATTGAGTTTAACAATATCTTGTTTATATGCATAAATCTTAATTATTTCTTGTGCAATCAAAGGGTCAAGGCCCAAATCATACGTTTGCTCGTATATCAACGCGGCCTCATCGAGCGCACCGCTATCTGCATACAAACTGCCCAAACGTTTTCCAATAATTTTGCTGTTTCCATATGCAGCGATATGTTCTCTTAAAAAGGTTATCGCCTCTTTTTTTTGTTCTAAATGCGCATACATGATAAGTGATATACGATCTGCCATCTCTTCATCATGGGTGAGATCATAGCCTTTTTTAAGAGCAACATAAGCCCCTTGAAAATTGCCCAGTTTTATCAGTGCTTCTGCATTCAAAGCATAATCACTTGCAGCTTTCGTTTGCTCACTTAGTGTCAATGATTCCTGTGCAGCTTGCGAATATTTTCCGCTTTTAAGCAATGCAATAACGGCAAATCGCTGCAAGGTTTGATCTTCAGGGTTTGCAGCTAATGCGCGTTGTGTTAAACGCGTGAGCTTTTCCCCATTATTACTTTGTTCAACCATCCGCAAAGATTGATACAAATACTCTTTACGTCCGGTTTTACCATACAGTGTTTCAAAATAGCTCGCAGCTAAATCATGTTTTTGACGCATTTGGGCATCCAAAGCAGCCAAAATATACGTCTCATTATTAATTTCAATGGATGATGCTATATTTTTTTGTTCCTTAGGCTTTGTAGCTGCTTCTAAACCTAATGTCATTACGAGCACGATTAAAAAAAATTTGTTCATCCGATTATCCCTGGACATTCTTGCTTTAGCTCATCAATGCGATGACGAAAATAATCCCAAAACGGAAATGTTCGACACTGCAGCGGACGGGCTGTATAAATACTACACCCATTTCGTGAACGATCAAAAAACACACAATCGTGTGAACCCTTTACCATGCGTTCTTGAAGCGAATAGCGGTAGCCTTCTTTACGCAAATAATTACGCCGAAACTCCCGTTCATCCATTTCTAAAAGCTTTGCGATGGCAGTGATTTCCGTTACAGAAACAAAAATATTACCACTTTCACCGGTACAGCAGTTACCTCCGCATGAGGAACACGCATCAGGATTAAAGGCATAACAAAACCCTTCTTGTGTCATTAAATCGGACATTTGATACTGTGCACCTTTGCTCTATCATAAATCTCCTGCACAGCAGGAGTATAACTTTTATCTTCTAGTGTTATCAATGGCGGCAAAATATTGGTCATTGCTTTACTGTTTTTTTTCGCATGTATCATCACCAACGTACTGGCACGATTCAGCTTCGAATGGACGAATTGTACATTAACGACTCTTAAGCCTGCATCTTCAAATGCACTGCATAACGAGACAAACTGCCTAGCATCATAACAAATAGCCGTTTGCCCTTTTGGCTTCAAAAGTTTCGAAATTTTACGTGCAAAAATTTCAATGGGTAAATGGATATTATAACGGGCTTGATGAAGCATTTGGTTTTCAGAACGCGCAGAACCTTCATGATAAAAAGGAGGATTGGAAACGATCCAGTCAAATCCTTTTGCATCATTAAATTCGGCAAAATCCCCCTCATGAACACTATATTCGATTTGATTGATCTCTCCGTTACGACGAGCTATCTGGGCATAAGGTGTTTGTTTTTCAACTCCCTCAAGTGCAACATCACAATCACGCGCAACCAAAAGTCCAACAATTCCACACCCTACACCGACATCAAGCATTCTGCCTTTTGGTACAAGTGAAGTGATAAATCCATACAAAAGTATCGAATCACTGTTATAACAATAGCCGCCGTCGAATTGATAAAGAAGCAATTATCTACCTTTGAGTTATAATTTAATAATTATATCGTTACCAAGGTTTACTAATGATTATCATCCCTGCCCGTCTCGCCTCAACCCGTTTCCCTCAAAAAGTTTTAGCCGATATTGGCGGTCTGCCGATGGTGATCCGTACCGCTAAACGGGTCGAATCAATTGATCGTGTTGTTGTTGCATGCGATGATGAAAAGATCCTGGAAATTTGTACGGCTCACGGCGTCGAAGCACGGCTCACTTCTACAACGCATAAAAGCGGAACGGATCGTATCAATGAATGCGCCCAACTTCTTGATATTAGTGACGATGAACTCATCATCAATGTTCAAGCCGATGAACCCTTTATCGAAACCGAAGTCTTGGTTCAGCTCATCGAACGACTCAACAGTCTTAAGTCACAAAACAGTCCATTCATTATGGCAAGCTGCTATAACGCAATCAATACGGAATCCGCGAATGATCCCAATATGGTAAAAGTTATTACCGATGATGCCCATAATGCCATCTATTTTTCCCGTTCTCCTATCCCGTTTAACCGCAGCGGCGAAGCATCCTATTTCGGACACATCGGAATTTATGGATTTACAAAAAAAAGTTTGCATGATTTTTGTACGCTGGGGGAAGCACCGCTGGAAGACATCGAAAAACTCGAACAGCTTCGAGCACTCTATCATGGTAAAAAGATTTCTATGGTAAAAGTGGCGAGTGCAGGATTCGGGATCGATACAGTGGAAGATTTAGAAAGAGCAAAAAAGATTTTTGGGATTTAAGCTCCAAAAATCTTTTTACTTTATGTAAACTGCGGAGCTAATTCCATCAAAATCTTTTGAGCGTTAGCCTCTGTACCATTGTACTTTTTGATTTTTATTCCTAAATTACTCATACTTTTTGCTGTATTTTTACAAGCCATTTTAACTACAAGATAATCACAATCATGAATAGCGTCTGCCATCGTATCATGCGCTTTAACATGTTCAACATCTTCTGCCCCATGCTCGCAGGTGTGATGTTCATCATGATCATGCTGATCTTCACCCGCAACTTTTGGATTAACACGTAGACCTTCTAACTCAAAACTTCGGAACATTCCACCTTTGAGATTAAAAATGGCAAAATAAGGAGTGTGACCAGCATTTCCAGCCATTTTTAACGAATCATCCATAACAGGTACCGCAATTTTCATGATAATCTCCACATATATTTTTGATTATTATGCCTTATTATGCTTAAAAATCAAATAGCTACTTATGTATAAAATCTATACAACGTATCTCCTGTAACTGCTATACTGTTGCTATGTTTGAGGCGTACAATGACAGCATACGGATACTTACTGAAGGAAATAGAATGTTATTGATAGAAGCTTTTACCGATCATATCCTCAACAAAAAAAGTCTTAAAGACTACGTACAATACCGCAAAAGTACTGCTGAACGTGGAGAATTTAACGATGCTAAATTACTCCAAGCAGAAGAAAATCTTCAACGACTGAAAGAGGAAGCGCCAGAAGTTTATAACGAGATGTACAAAACTCTAACTGAGATATACAAACGCAACCGAGGGTTACCTGTAGAATATCCTCTTGACTTTGTTCGCCAAATTTTACGTATGTACAAAAATACATTATCAGTAGAAGAAATTTCTGAAGAGTATAAACGCATACTGGATCATTATCATCACGATGCTTAATTAAAGTATTTTGTGGAAATAAGAGGGAATGAAGGAAAAGGCTTCTGCCTCATAAGAGGCTGAAGTTCTAAATCGCAAAATTTAGATGTTGTCGCGGATACCAAGTTCAGCAATAAGCTTGTTATAGCTTGTACGATTTGTACGTTTCAAGTAACGCATCAAACGACGACGTTGACCAACCAATTTCAAAAGACCAAGACGTGATGAGTGGTCTTTTTTGAAAATTTTAAGGTGTTCAGTAAGATCACCGATACGCTTTGAAAGCAATGCAATTTGTACTTCACTTGAACCAGTATCGCCTTCTGTGCGTTGAAATTCTTTAATAATTTCAGTTTTTTTAGCCGTATCTAAAGCCATAATAGCCTCCTGATGGGTAGTTAAATTTACTTGATAAAGAGAGTTCTCTTCAAGCAGGAACGGAATTATAACTGAAAAACTCTTTTTTTGCGGTGAAACTCTCTCTAATGATATTTAGCTATAATATCTTTTCTATAAAAAATAAATAAATTACGGGGGTATCGTGATGCTGATGACCAAAGCGAGTGAATACGCTCTACTGTCACTCATCATTTTAGCCAAAGCATCGCATCCTCTTGACGTTGACTCTCTCTCTCGAGAACTCGATATTTCTAAAAGTTTTTTAGCAAAGATTCTCCAATCGCTTGCACGTAAAGGGATTTTAAAATCCTTTAAAGGAGTCAATGGTGGATTTGAGCTGGCACGTCCCAGTTCAGAAATTACCATGCTTGAGGTAATGGAAGCAGCTGAGGGAAAAAGTCCTGCTGTCTTTAACTGCGCTCCTTCAAAAGAAGAATGTCCATCTAATAAAGCGACTACGTGTTCTTTATGGCCATTTCTCAATCGATTGCAGGGAAAAGTAGATGCTTTTTTAGGTGTTCTAACTCTAGAAGCCATTTTAGAAGAGTAATTTTTGGCAAAAGTAAAAAATAAAACCCCAACCACACAAAGTATTATCTCACTAATTTTTGCATCACGAGATTTGAGTGTCGTTCTTTTTGTTATGACGATTTTGGCGATTATCATTATCCCGCTTCCCAGTGGAATGCTTGATTTTTTTCTCGCCATTGTCATTTCAATATCCGTTTTAATTTTACTTATTTCACTGTATATTCCCAAACCTACCGATCTTACCACTTTTCCTACTCTATTGCTAATTATCACCCTCTTTAGACTTTCTCTCAACATTGCTACTACTCGTATGATTTTGAGTAAAGGTCACGAAGGACCGGGAGCAGTCAGTGACATCATTACCAGTTTTGGGAATTTTGTCGTTGGCGGAAATATGGTCATCGGGGTCATTGTTTTTACTATCTTGGTATTAATTAATTTCATGGTTATCACCAAAGGTTCAGGACGTGTTGCTGAAGTTGCAGCCCGTTTTACACTGGATGCAATGCCAGGAAAACAAATGGCGATTGACGCGGATTTAAACAGTGGACTGATTGAAGAAGCTGAAGCAAAGCAACGTCGTGCAGCCATTTTACAAGATGCCAACTTCTACGGTGCGATGGACGGTTCGAGCAAGTTTATTAAAGGGGATGCGATTGCCGGGATCATCATCACTTTTATCAATATAATCGGCGGATTTTTGATCGGGGTCTTTCAATTTAATCTTGACGTTTCTGCCAGTGCTCAGACCTATACTATCCTCACAATTGGAGACGGTCTAGTCTCTCAGATTCCAGCACTAATCATCTCCACTGCAACCGGTATTATGATCACCCGTGGATCTAATGACGATCAAAGCAACTTTGCAGAGGGCAGTATCAAGCAACTAATGGGTAATGCAAAAGTAATGATTATTGTCGGAGTAATCATGATGATGTTTGCTCTTACCCCGGGCTTGCCAACGCTTTCAATGGGATTTGTTGGTTTGGTTTTTCTAGGACTTGGCTACGCTCTTTATAAATATGAAAAAGGTGATCTTGTCCTCACTTCCGCCCCTGCCATTACAAAAAGCGGTTCGGCAGCTTCAGGAGATGCAACTTCCAGTGATAGTACATCCTCAACCACTCCACGCCGAAAGAGCAATGAAGAAATTGCTAAAGACGAAGAAGCAGCACTAGAAGATATTTTAAAAATCGAGATGCTCGAGCTCACGCTTGGGTATCAACTCATTCGTCTTGCTGATAACAATCAGGGTGGAGATTTACTCGAGCGTATTCGATCCATGCGCCGCAAGATTGCTTCCGATTTTGGCTTTTTAATGCCTCAAGTGCGTATTCGCGATAACCTTCATCTCAAACCAACACAATATTCCATCCTTCTAAAAGGGGTGATGATAGGAGATGGCCTTATCCAGCCTGATAAGTTTTTAGCCATGGACAGCGGTATGGCAATCGGTGAGATAGAAGGAGAAGCTACGAAAGAACCGGCATTTGGTCTGGACGCATTTTGGATTGCTCCAGAGCTTAAAGAAGACGCTATTATCAATGGATATACCGTGGTTGATCCTTCAACGGTTATCTCTACCCATATGAGCGAACTGGTCAAAAAATATGCGGAAGAGCTACTGACACGGCAAGAGACACAATCTCTTATTGATAAAATCAAAAACGATTATCCTGTATTGATTGACGATTTGCTCAAAGTCGCTAATATCGGTCTAATACAACGTGTATTCAGAGCATTATTGCACGAACGTATTCCCCTCAAAGATATGATAACTATCCTAGAAACCATTGCAGATGTCAGCGAATACACCAAAAATGTAGATACCATCACTGAACACGTTCGTGCTAAACTTGCTCGAATCATCACCCAAATTTACACCGGTCCTGATGGAATTATCAAGCTGCTAACATTTGAAACGATGAGCGAACAACGACTGCTGGAAAAATCGAATGATCGAGACGGTACTCGCCAACTTCAACTTAATGTAGGGGAAATCAACGGTCTGATTCAAGCCAGCAGCGCGAAAGCCAGTGAACTTCTTCAACGTGGAATCTCTCCAATCATCATTATAGTTGACCCAAAACTCCGTCGTCCCTTGGCAGAGATTTTTGAGCGCTTTAATCTTGACATCGTGGTTCTTTCTCATGCTGAGATTGACTCAAGTGCCAAATTCGAAGTACTAGGTTCCATCACTTTAGACAAATAGGACATACATGAATACAACATTTTACCACCTCTCCCACATCGATCTCGATGGTTACAGTTGCCAACTGGTTATGGCTCAAACCTCTAACACTATGATTAGCTATAACGCCAACTATGGCGCAGAAGTAATGGATCGTCTTGAAGAGATTCTCGATACTCTCAAAAAAACAAAACAAGAAGCAACTATTCTCATCAGCGATCTTAATCTCACTCCCGATGAGGCGAAATGGCTTCATTATGAGGTAAAAAAACTCAATGAAAATGGCTGGAATATCACTATTACCCTTCTTGATCACCATGGAAGCGGAAAAGATACAGCATCACAATACGAGTGGTACACGCTCGACACTGAACGTTGTGCAACAAAAATCGTCTATGAATATGCCATTGAAAACTACGGATTAAAATCTGGCGGATGGCTTGAAGCCTTTGTAAAAGTGGTCAATGCCGTCGATTTATGGAAGCAAGAAGAAGTAGAAGATTTTGAATACGGCAAAGTATGTATGCGTCTCATCAGCGATGCGCGAGAACTTAGCCGTATCATGTTTGCAAACGAAGATCGCGCCTACAAGCTTGCTCTTTTAGAAGAAGCGGCTCTCATGCGTTTTCATGAAAATGCCAATATTGCTCTCGATGAGGCACTGCACAAAATGAAAAAAGAATTTTTTAAAGTAGAAGAAGACAATACTCTCGATAATCTTTCCACCAAACACATTGTAGGACTACTTGGGACGAAGCGCTCAACCATGACCGTTTACTACAAAGGATGGCGCGGATTCTTGAGCTACGGATTAGGAAATACCTCGATTATCGGTAATGGCTTTTTAACCGCAAATCAAGACTTTGATTTTATCGTAGATGTGAGTACGCGAGGGACTATGAGTCTTCGTGGTCATAATAAAGTAGACGTTGCCATGATGGCAGGTGAGTGGGCAGGTGGAGGCGGACATCCTAACGCTGCAGGAGGACGTATAAATGGGTTTAAAGAGCAATTTCGCTACGACAAAGTAAAACGTCAAATCGAAGATCTCCTTGCCAATAAAGAGGCAGTACACGGAAAACTTCCTCACAAGATAGAGGAATAAACTTTATACAATGATTCAAATTAACAACCTTACCAAAAGCTATGGCACTCGGATTCTTTTTGAGAATCTAAACCTCAAGCTCTCACAGGGGCAAAAAATCGGTTTTGTCGGGCGCAACGGCTCCGGAAAATCAACTCTCTTTAAAATCATTTTAGGCGAAGAATCGTACGATGACGGTGAGGTACTGATTCCTAAAAATTACCGCATCGGAACCTTGCGACAACATCTACATTTTACCCATAAAACCGTTCGTGAAGAGTGTGCCTCTGTCTTGATGGGAGATGCCCAACATGATGTCTATAAGGTTGAAAAAATTCTTTTCGGTTTGGGATTTACCCAAGAAGATTTGGATAAAGATCCTCTCAGCTTTTCAGGGGGTTATCAGATACGGATGAACCTCGTCAAACTTCTCGTCACTGAACCCAATTTACTCCTTCTCGATGAACCGACGAATTACCTTGACATCGTCTCACTTCGCTGGCTTGCTTCGTTTATTCGTGCCTTTGAGGGAGAAGTGATCCTCATTACGCATGATCGTGATTTTATGGATTCCGTTTCGACGCATACCATGGGATTACGTCGCCGTAATGTATCGATCATCAAAGGTGGAAGTGCCAAATATTATGAAATGATGGCTCAAGAAGATGAGTTGTATGTCAAAACAAAAATTAATCATGATAAAAAACGGGAAGAGCTTATCGATTTTGTCGCTCGAAACAAAGCCCGTGCATCTACTGCTGTCATGGCACAGTCCAAAGCCAAAGAACTGGAAAAAATGGGGATTATAGAATCCTTGGAGGGTGAAAAAGATTTAGCCTTCTCCTTTTCGTATCGCCCTACTCCCGCTAAAGTCATTATGGAAGTCAAAAATTTATCGTTTGGCTACACAGCAGATGAATTACTTTTTAAAAATCTTTCCTTTAATTTAGAAAAAAATAAATGCCTCGCTATTATCGGGAAAAATGGGAAGGGAAAATCAACGCTTCTCAATACTATGGCGGGTGTTTTAAAACCTACGGGAGAAATACTATCTCATCCTTCTACCGCCATTGCCCACTTCGGTCAGACCAACATCGATCGATTAGATAAAAACAATACAATAGCAGACGAAATTCAAAGTGCGGACAACACCCTCCAAAATGTCCGTGTCCGCTCCATTTGTGGAACAATGATGTTTAGCGGTGATGATGCCGATAAAAAAATCAGTATCCTCTCCGGTGGTGAACGCTCACGCGTTATGCTGGGTAAAATCATTGCAACTCCTGCCAATTTACTCTTCTTGGACGAACCGACCAATCACCTCGATATGCAATCCATTGACTCACTGTGTGATGCACTCAAACGATTCGACGGCTCTGTGGTCATCGTCACCCACTCTGAAATGCTGTTGCGTGAACTTGCAGACCAACTTATTATCTTCCGTGAAGGCGGAGCTGAGTTTTTTGATGGCAACTACGATCAATTTTTAGAAAAAATTGGATGGGATGAAGAAATATCTGAGGCACCAAAACCCGCCAAAGCGATCCAAAACAGTAATAAAAAAGAGCAAAAACAGCAACGTGCCGAACTTATTCAAGAACGGTCACGACTTTTAAATCCTCTTAAAAAAGAGATTGACACTTGCGAAAATACGATTATGAAGCTCGAAGATACGCTTAAAATATCGCATGAAAAACTGATCGAATATTCTAATCAAGGTGATAGCGGCAAACTCCAAGAACTTTCGAAAAGTATTTCCGTGAATGAGAAAGAAATTGAAAACTTGTTTGAAAGATTGGAAATAGCCAGTAATGAATTTGATAGAATCACCAAAGAGACCGATGAAAAACTCCAAACCCTCTAAACAACGACTCGATCAACTTCTCACCAGTCTGGGATACGCAAGCCGCAGCGAGTCCAAAAAACTCATTGCCGCAGGTCTTGTTACCGTGGCAGGAGAAATCATAAAAAAAATCGATTTCAAAGCATTTCATCACGACGTAGCATTTCAAGGTGAACCGCTCGACACGCGTGAAGAGATGGTTATTATGATGAACAAACCGCTGGATTTTGTCTGTTCCCATGATGACGTCGAAGGAAAACTCGTTTATTCCCTGCTTCCCTCAAGATGGCAGAAACGTGATCCTAAAATTTCCACCATCGGGCGTCTGGATAAAGAGACGAGCGGATTACTTCTGCTTACGGATGACGGGCAACTCCTCCATCGCCTTACGTCCCCTAAATATCATGTCCCTAAACTCTACGAAGTAACACTGGATCGACCATTAAACGGCAATGAAATGGATATTTTCGCAACAGGCACATTGATGCTAAACAGTGAAAAAACACCCTGCCTTCCTGCAAAATTAACCATCATTGATACTACACATGTAACACTGGAAATCACCGAGGGACGATACCACCAAGTTCGCCGTATGTTTGCAGCGGTGGGCAATCATGTCACAGCACTGCATCGCTCTAAAATTGGAAATTTACCTCTTGGTGATTTAAAGCTTGGTGAATATCGGATGGTATCGCTAGATGAACTTTTATGATTAAAATCCTCTTTGAAAACGACGATTTTTTGATTGCCCTAAAAAATGCGGGAGTTAATTTTCACTCCGAGGAAGAAGCCGGATTTGTTGTCCAAGTAAGCCAACAAACAAATATTGCGCTATTTCCTGTCCATCGCCTCGATAAAATGACGTCTGGACTCGTTATCTTTGCTAAAAGTTCTGAAGTCGCCGCACAGTTTGGAAAAATGTTCGAGAACCGCGAGATAGAGAAATACTACATTGCAATCAGTATGCGTAAACCGAAGAAAAAAATGGGTTGGGTTAAAGCAGATATGGGAAGCGCTCGACGCGGTGATTACAAGCTTCTACCTACAATGAACAATCCAGCCATCACTCAGTTCATAAGCTGCGCTTTACGAATCCATGAACGATTTTTCCTCATCAAACCCCATACAGGAAAAACCCATCAAATCCGTGTTGCTCTTAAAAGTCTCGGCTCACCTATCGCGGGTGATGAGCGCTACGCACAAGCTGATGAGGCACGTAAAGAGGAGAGAGGATATCTGCACGCATTTGCATTACGCTTTTATCTAAATGAAAAATTATTTAGCTTTATTTCATCGCCCGATGAAGGAGAACGGTTTGTGAGTGAAGAGTGTAAAATACAGCTTAGCGTATGGAATCAACCGTGGGAGCAGTTTTGAAATCTTTTACCATTGAACCCCTTGTTGAAATTCTTGCGTGGGGACAAAATGTACTAAAAGAATTCGATACACTCACGTTTGAAGTCCTTAATCCTGATAGCGCACACGGAATATATGCAGGTGAAAGCATTACCATTGAAGGAAAAAACTATCTCTATCGAGGCTACAAAGCATGGAGTGATTTAGGTGAGATTCTTTTTTGCCGAATGTTAACCCCAAAAGTACTTTCAGATCATACTGTACAAATCAGCTATAAAAAGCTAGATTTAAGTGACTCCTTTCATCACAGTGGTGCAAAAGAAGAAAAATACGGAACGCAATCCAAATTTTCAGCTCTTCATAAAAATGAAGAACCCGCGTTTCTCTCTCCTTATCTTCGCGCACTGCAAAGTGCCAAAGTCGGAGAAAAAAAACGAATTCTCAATCTGGGGATCAATACGGGTGATGAGTTTGATCTTATTCGTCAAATTCTGCCCCATGAAGAGTATCTCAATCTCGAACTCGTTGGAATCGATCATTCCCAAACGGCTATTGCCTATGCACGAGAGAGATTTTCTGAGGGAAATGCATCATTTTATGTCCATGATATTAATGATCTAGCTTCTCTGGAATTAGGAAAGTTTGACCTCATCATCAGTATCGGTACACTTCAAAGTCCCGGAATCGATTTCAAACTTCTATTCATGCAGCTCGTCCAAGAGTATTTAACACGAGAGGGAGCGATAATTTTAGGATTTCCAAACTGTCGTTGGATGGGAGGGGAGATGATCTACGGCGCCAAAGCTCCAAATTATCCGTATTCGGAGATGACATTACTCTACAAGGATGTCTATTATTGCAAAAAATATTTACAACAAAAGAAATTTAGAGTAACCCTGACAGGTAAAGATTATATATTTTTAACAGGGACAAGTATTAGAAAGGATTAATATTTTATCTCAAACGATAAACACCATCATCTTCAGTGACACAATAAATTTCGTATTGTGCCGTGTCGAGTTTTTCTTTTATAACCACTTCTTTAATTTCTAAGAAAAGAGCATGTTTTCGAATTTCTAAGACATCGTTTTTATTTCTGGTAAGAATTTTAACGATCAAATCCCCTTTATATCCCGAATACGTATTAATGCTGTCAATCTGAAAATCAAGAGCAAAGCGAATAATCTGTTTTTGGATTTCTTGTACCATTGTTATATACCACTTTTATTATGTTTATAAATATTATCGAAAATTATAGCCTATTTCTTCATCTAAGTCAAAATAGATTATAATAAAATACTATATTTTTTGGAGCTTTAATGCCTACTTCCATTTTTACAACTCTGCGCCAGGTATTGACACTCCCTGTTATCGTCATCGCCATGGGGTATTTCGTGGATATCTATGACCTAATTTTATTTGGTGTTGTCCGTGTCGCTAGTCTCACAGAACTTGGTCTTAATGCCGATGAAATTACTTCATGGGGATCAACTATCCTCAATATGCAAATGAGCGGAATGCTTATCGGTGGAATCTTATGGGGAGTATTAGGAGATAAAAAAGGTCGTCTTTCGGTACTTTTTGCCTCTATTGTTCTTTATTCTGTTGCTAATTTTCTCAATGCTTTTGTCACTAATGTTGAGCAATACGCATTTTTGCGCTTTATCGCGGGTATCGGCCTCGCTGGAGAATTGGGTGCAGGTGTTACACTGGTTGCAGAAATCCTTCCTAAGCATCTTCGAGGGTATGGCGTCATGAGTATTGCAAGTTTTGGTGTTTTGGGTGTTGTTGCCGCCAAACTTGTCGCACAATATTTCGATTGGCGTAACGCGTATATTTTCGGTGGTTTACTTGGATTTTCACTTCTCATTTTACGACTAAGAGTACGAGAATCGGGAATGTTTAAACACAATCTTAGTGAAAATATCAAACGGGGTGATTTCTTTTCTCTCTTTAAAAATCGAACTCTTTTAGGAAAATATCTGAAGACCATTGCGATTGGAATTCCGTTGTGGTTTGTCGTTGGTGTCTTGGTGATGTTTTCCCCTGAATTTGCTAAAGCGCTTCAAATTACAGGAGAAGTCAGTGCGGGTACGGCATTAATGTATTGCTATATCGGTTTAGCCATCGGTGATTTCAGCAGCGGTTATCTCTCTCAAAAACTCAAAAGTCGTAAGAAAGCGTTTGCCCTTTTCTTAACCCTCTCTGCAGTGAGTGTTCTATGGTACTACACGCTTACGGGAGCTAGCCCTGATGCCTTTTATTGGAGTTGTTTTACTTTGGGTATATTTTGTGGCTACTGGGCGCTCTTTATCACTATGGCAGCTGAACAATTCGGAACCAATATTCGGGCTACCGTGGCAACGACTGCCCCAAATTTCGTTCGCGGTGCCGTTGTACCGATTACCCTCTCATTTATTGCTCTAAAAGAACATTATGGGATACTAAGTGCAGGGGCAATCGTGGGAGCGGTATGTTTTAGTTTAGGTGCACTAGCCCTTTATTATACCCATGAGACGTTTCATAAAGATTTGGATTACATCGAAGCATGATAAAACTTCTTCTAGCCCTCTTCACTATCTTTACTTTAGTGCACGCACAGCCCTCTTCAAAAGCGCTAAACAGTTCATTGGAGGCTATAGGCATAGAAGAGTCCTATGAAGAGATACGTGCACTTGATGGCATTCGTGATAAATATGCTACAAGCTATAAAAGTCATATGAAACGATACAAAGCAACCCAAGAAGATCATGCAACGATCGCCAAAAAATTTGAAGAAGCCAATGTCCCGCTTTTCTTTTCACTAATCCCTTATTGTGAGTCCAATTTCAGAAGTGATATTCGTGGACATGGAACAGCAGGATTATGGCAATTTATGGCTCAATCAGGACGCACTTACGGGTTAACAATTAAAAAGGGAAATGATGAAAGAACGGATATTTGCCGCTCAACCGATGCTGCTATTCTTTATATCAAAGATTTAAAAAAAGAATTTGGCAGTTGGTACTTGGCTGATTTTGCATACGGGATGGGAGAGATAAAACTCAAACGTCTTATCAAAAAGAATGGAAGCAACAAGATCTCTGTCTTATTAAAAGACCCTGCATTTCCAAGAGGGACAAAAGATCACTTTGGTAAAACGCTCTTACTTGATGCTACGATCCATCAAAGTAAAAGCGAAGAATAACTTTTACCCAATATTCGTATACACGGCCTGAACGTCTTCATCATCTTCGAGTTTATCAATCAGTTTTTCAATATCGATCATTTGCTCATCCGTAAATTCAACGGGAGAATTAGCAATACGCTCTAGCGCTGCTTTTGTAAGCTCAAATCCCATTTTATCAAGAGCGTGAGAAAGTTCACCAAATGCAGTATAGTCACCATATACCGTTACTTCTCCGTCTTCCTCTTCGAGAGACTCTAATCCTGCATCTATTAACTCAAGTTCAAGTTCTTCAAGATCCATAGCCGGTGTAGCAAAACTAAAAACCGCTTTACGGCTGAACATAAATTCCAGTGCACCGTTATTAAGCGTCTCACCTTTGGCTCTGCCAAAACATGTACGAATATTGGACACAGTACGAGCATTGTTATCCGTAGCGCACTCAACGAAAATAAGAGCACCATGCGGAGCTTTCCCTTCGATATTCATCTCAAACATCGTCGTGACATCTTTTCCACTGGCACGCTTGATGGCAGCTTCTATATTATCTTTAGGCATATTTTGCGCTTTTGCACTTAAAATTGCAGAACGAAGCTTCGGATTCATATCCGGATCATCTCCACCTTCTTTTGCTGCCATAGTAATCATTTTACCTAATTTAGGAAATACTCTGGACATATTTCCCCATCGTTTCATTTTAGCCGCTTTACGATATTCGAACGCTCTTCCCATATTTCATGTCTCCTTTAAAAATTAATCAATAATTGCAATATCGCTTTTAATCTGGTTAAAAAGCAATGAGCGATTATCCATACGATATTGATAGTAAAATGTATTCGTGGCTAAACTTCGTAATACCGAGGTGTTGTAATAATGCGCATTCGAACATCGTCCCAAATACAAGAACGTAAAGAGAAGTTTAATACGCGGATCTTCAAATGTTTCATGTGGTTGTGTCAAAAAAGTAAAACCAAATTTTTTCAGATTCACAAGATCAAAAATATAATAAAGGAAATCTTCAAATTTCGTATAAAAACCGTCAAGATTTGCAATCTCATGGAAAAAATAATAATATTTTTCTAAAAGTTCAGGCTTTTGAATCATTTGAGAAAGTTTACTTTTTATATTGCGCTTTGACGCAAAATAACTCGGATTTGCTGCCATATAAATATTTTTACCCTCTGCAATCGCCTTGTTCAGTGCTGCATCAAACTCTTCACTTTCATCAAAACGGAGATAAAAAAATGCTTCATCTGTTTTGAATTTTTCTTCGATTTGATCGACTGAAGGATCTGAAAAATCGAGATAAAGAGTAGGAATGCCACATGCCATCACGAAATGACGAATTTTGTTCGCCAAATGAGTTTTACCCGAGCCCTCTTCACCTAAAATTAGGGTATTTTGATACAGGGTTCTCTCTGTTAGTTCTAAAGTTGCAATACTATTTTTGAATGTTCCTATTTTTGTACGCATGAGTAATCCATTATTTTAAAATTGATACGTCAGTATAACCAATGGAAATGGAGTTAAAGCTAAAGAGGAAAAGTCCCGCCTAAGCGGGAGTGAAAAAAAGATAAGAGGAATTACCCTTTTACTTTTGCTTCAATAGTAGCAACAATACTAGGATCTTCTAGTGTAGAAATATCTTGTGTAATCACTTCACCTTTGGCAATCGAGCGCAAAATACGGCGCATAATTTTACCTGAGCGAGTTTTTGGCAAACCAGGAACGAAAACGATATCATCACAAATCGCAATGTTACCGATCTCTTTCATGATCACTTTATTGATCTCTTTAACCATTTCCATCTCTTCACCGATGGTATCTTCGCTTTTGAGGACGATATAGGCAAAAATACCTTCACCTTTGAGCTCATGCGGTTTACCGACAACGGCTACTTCTGCAACGTTAGGGTGTTTTTTACATGCTGCTTCTACTTCAGCTGTTCCCATACGGTGACCGGAAACGTTGATAACGTCATCCGTACGACCTGTGATGGTAATGTATCCCTCTTCGTCATAGATCGCACCGTCACCGGTGAAATATACAGGTTGACCGTCTTTTTTGACATCACCAAAGTATGATTTTACGAAACGCTCTGGATCACCCCAGATGCCGCGAATCATAGATGGCCAAGGACGGGTTACACACATATAACCAGGCTCTCCTGCTTCGACTTTGATACCTGTTTGAGGGTCTAAGATCTCAGCGATAATACCAGGCAGCGGGAATGTTGCACATGCAGGTTTGATCGGTGTTGCACCCGGAAGTGGAGAGACGATGTGTCCGCCCGTTTCCGTTTGCCAGTAAGTATCAACGATCGCACATTTGCTTCCGCCAACTGCTTCATAGTACCATTTCCATGCCGGAGGATCGATAGGTTCACCGACTGTACCCAAGACTTTTAGAGATGATAAGTCGTATTTAGCCGGCTCATCTTCACCCATTTTGTGCAATACACGAATCGCAGTAGGAGCGGTATAGAATTGGTTGATTTTATACTCTTCAACCATTTTCCATGGGCGTCCAGCATCAGGGTACGTAGGTACCCCTTCAAACATCACAGTAGTCGCACCCATAGCGAGTGGTCCGTAAACGATATAGGTATGTCCTGTAATCCAGCCTACGTCTGCTGTACACCAGTAAGTATCATTCTCTTTAACGTCAAATACCCATTCCATCGTCATTTGTGCCCAAAGGATATATCCAGCACTGTTATGTTGAACTCCTTTTGGTTTTCCGGTAGAACCGGATGTGTAAAGAAGGAATAATGGATCTTCAGCATCCATAACTTCCGGTTCACATTTACTTGACTGATTTTTGATAAGCTCGTTATAGGAGTAGTCACGCCCTGCTACCCAGGTTACATCTTCATTGTTACGCTCAACAACGAGAACTTTTTGTACTGGTGTATTTCCTCTTAACGCTTCATCTACGACAGGTTTGAGCATATATGGTTTATCTTTTCTGTATGCACCGTCGGCAGTAATAACTACTTTTGCATCAGCATCTTCGATTCTGTCTTTTAACGCTTCAGAAGAGAATCCGCCAAATACAATCGAGTGAATTGCACCGATACGGGCACACGCAAGCATGGCATACGCAGCTTCTGGAATCATCGGCATATAGATTACAACGCGGTCACCTTTTTTGACACCAAATTCATTTTTAAGAAGATTGGCAAATTTATTCACATTGTAATAAAGCTCAAGATACGTAATAATTTGTTTATCACCTCTGTCACCTTCGAAGATGATTGCCGCTTTATTTTTACGAGAAGCTAGGTGACGGTCAATACATTGATACGCAACGTTCAATTTTCCATTCAAGAACCATTTATAAAATGGCGCATCACTTTCATCAAGAACTTGGGTGTACGGTGAAAACCAGTCAATTTTTTCGTTGGCAAAATGACCCCAAAATCCTTCATAATCCTCATGTGCCCATGTTTGAAGATCGTTATATTCACACATATTTTTAATGCGGGCTTGCTTTGCAAACTCTCGGTTAGGTTGAAAAGTTGGTTTTACGATATCACTCATTGTTAATGCTCCTTGCGTTTAGTTTAATTTTGTAGTGTGTTTTAATTTAATATAGACCATTGCGGTCATAATTGCATCATTCAATGCGTTGTGTTGTCCCATCCTCGGGATTCTTAAATCTTTGAGGATTGTATCAAAGCGTAAATCAATATTCCCTTGAGGAATCAAAGCAATTTTTTTATCAAAATAAAGCCCCGAAATCTCAATTTGCTTGTTGGGTAAAGTAACACCAAGCCATGGTTTAATCAGACGATTCATCATTGCCATATCGAACTCCAAATAATAGCCAACAAGAGGGCGATTTCCGATAAAATCCAAAAACTTTTTTACCCCCTCTAATGGTTCGATAGCATGCTCTAAATCACAAGGACGAATATGGTGAATTTTGATACTTTCCACACTTATTTCTTTGGTTGGTTTTAGAAAAACCTCAAAGCTCTGAGAAGTGAGGATTCTATCTCCTTTTATTTTCACAGCTCCGATACTCAAAACAGCATCTTTTTTCGTATTCAGTCCCGTTGTTTCAGTATCAAAAACAACAACTTCATCTCCATCATACACATCAAAAAGCCATTCATATTGTGCGTCTATTAAGCCTTTACGGTTCCATCCACGCCAAAATGATTCAAACATTACACAACCATTCCCAAATGAAAATGATACGTGAGAAATTTTTTGAAAGTGTTGACGATCTTAAAGGCATCTTTGAGTAAATCCCGATCGGTTTTACTAAAGAGTTTCGGATTCACATAATTTTGCTCCTCACCCGTATGCTTTTGTGAAAGCATCGAGCGTAAACGTATTTCCAATAATGTATCATATGCCTCGATCAGCTCACTGGCAAAGCGTTTATCGAACAATCCGACATTATTAAGTTCTTTAATCCGCTCGGTCGTATTCGTACACTCAATTTTATGCTCCAACGCCAAGATACGAATACCATGGACGATTGCAAAAATTCCCCCTTTTTTGATATCAAGCTCACTTTGATGCTCTGCTCGCCCCAAAACAAATCCTGAAAAGAGACTCAAAGGGGTTTCAAATGCAAGTACCGATTTGGCCAAATGAGCCAATACGTCACTACGACCCTCGAAATGCTCATTCAAGTAGTTTCTGCACTCGATCAACAAGCGCTCATCTCCTGCCACACAGGATGCATCTAAAAAGATCGAAAGCGAGAGAAGCGTCTCCTCATTAAAGGTTTTTACCCATTGAGAAATCATGGCCTTATATCCCGAAACACTCTGACGCCAATAGGGATTACTCACCATAACATTACCGCTGCATTTTGGAAATCCTAATCTCAATAAATACGCATTGAACGTCATCATATAAGGAATAAATTCTTCTTCATTTTCACCGTCACGTATAATCAGGGCATTGTCTTGATCGGTGCGCAATATTTGCTCACCGCGTCCTTCACTTCCCATCACGATAAGTGCACATTTACTTTGAAGTTCTTGAGGAACAACCAGTTCAAAGACTTTACGATACATCTTAGAGTTGAGTTCACTCACCAGTTTCGAGATATACCGAACCTTTACCCCTTTTGAGGTTAGGGAACTGATAAGATGGGTCAATGAGCGCTGGGCATTGTCCAGCTCATCAATGGTAAGAGAACGATCAATGGAGGCAGCAATCAAATGGGTATGGTTAGCAAAATGACTTAATAAATCAAGCTGTTCCAAAATCCCGACAATTTTCTCATTCTCAACCACAATCAGACGTTTAACTCCGTGTTTTGTGAAAAGAAGCAGTGCATTAAAGAGAAAATCACTTCGCTCAATACTCACAAGGCCAAATGTTGCAATCTCACCGATGGGATCTTGCGTGCTTTTTTCGGCTAACAATACTTTTTCACGTAAATTCGTATCCGTTACAATCCCTATTGATTCCGCATCTCGAACTAAAATAACATCCGCATTTTGATCTGCCATAGCACGCAATGCTTCTTTAATCGTGGTCGTAGCATTTACAAAACAAGGCGTATGAAGATAAATTTCATCAACACGAGCAACCATAAAAGGTGTCAATTCATTTTGGTGCTGACGCTCTTTAAGATTTTGATGTTTAGTGATGAAGTCTTGCATAAAATAGTTTTGAAAGGATTCGACGTCTTGAAGCAGATTAAGAAAGGATTCTTTGGGGAGTTCGTAACAAATGAGATCTTCAGTAACGATAAAAGTGCTTTGAGTATTTCCATAGATGAGGGCATTAGGATCGAAACTGTCTCGCTCGCTGTACACGTTTTGAAGTTCACCGTCGATGGTCTCATCGACGGCTCCCTTGATAATAATGCAAAGCGATTGAGCCCGAACCCTCGGACCGATTAAAACCGTCTCCTTGGGATAATAGGCAATATCCATCTGTGTCATCAGTTGCTCAATCATCCTTTCAGTCAAAAGATCAAAAGGATGAATCGACATTAATAATGCTTTTTGGTCAAAAAGACTCAAAGGTAACTCCTCAAATTAATACATTATATTCGTCATTCCCGCGAATGCGGGAATCCAGCTGGATCCCCGGGTCAAGCCCGAGGATGACGGGAATTGATTTAATGTTCAACTGCACCTTCAGCACCGATACCTGTTTGAGCACGGATATACTGAGCTTCAAACGCTTCACGCTCACGAGCAGCTGTATCACTTTTATCTGTAATCGAGAAGAACCAAATTCCGATAAATGCTGCACTCACAGAAAATAGTGCTGGATATTTGTATGGGAAAATAGCTTCTGCATGTCCTAAGAAATCAACCCATACGGTAGGCCCAAGAACCACTAAAACAGCCGCTGTCAATAGACCTAATGATCCACCAAGCAATGCACCGCGAGTTGTAAGTTTAGACCAATACATAGAAAGGAACAAAATTGGGAAGTTCGCACTTGCAGCAATAGCAAACGCCAATCCAACCATGAACGCAATATTTTGTGCTTCGAATGCAATACCAAGATAAATTGCAACGATACCAAGAATAACTGTTGCAACTTTAGAAACTTTCATTTCCATCATCCCGTCTGCTTTTCCTTTACGAAGTACACTCGCATAAATGTCATGTGAAATTGCTGAAGCCCCTGCCAGAGTAAGCCCTGAAACAACCGCAAGGATTGTTGCAAACGCCACTGCTGAAATAAAGCCTAGGAAGAAGTCTCCGCCCACTGCATGTGACAAGTGAATCGCTGCCATGTTGTCGCCACCAAGAATCGGAGAACCACCGTCAACTGCTTGTTTTGCAAGGTCAAGATATTGTGGATTTTGGAATACCATAACGATAGCACCAAAACCGATGATGAATGTCAAGATATAGAAATACCCGATAAATCCTGTCGCATAGAAAACTGATTTACGTGCTTCTTTCGCATCACTGACGGTGAAAAAACGCATCAAGATATGAGGAAGACCTGCCGTACCGAACATCAAAGCAATTCCCAGTGAAATCGCTGAAATCGGATCGCTGACAAGTTTACCTGGAGCCATAATCGATACATCTTTCATTTGAACCGCAGTAGCAAACAATGTCTCGAAGTTGAAGTTATAGTGTGCCATAACCGCAATCGCCATAAATGTTGCACCGGATAGAAGCAAGAATGCTTTGATAATCTGTACCCATGTAGTTGCAAGCATACCACCAAAGGTTACGTATAGAATCATCAATACACCGACCAAAACAACCGCGATTTCATAATCAAGTCCGAAAAGAAGTTGAATTAATTTACCTGCACCCACCATTTGAGCAATAAGGTATAAAATAACAGTTAGAATTGAACCAAATGCCGCCAATGTACGAATAGGTGTTTGACGCAAACGGTACGATGCAACGTCAGCAAATGTATATTTACCAAGATTACGAAGCTGCTCAGCTACCATAAACAAAATAATCGGCCATCCAACCAAGAAACCGATAGAGTAGATCAAACCATCATACCCTTTTCCGTATACTAGAGCTGAAATACCCAAAAACGATGCTGCAGACATATAGTCCCCTGCGATCGCCATACCATTTTGAAAACCAGTGATTCCACCGCCTGCTGTATAGAAATCTTTTGCCGTTTTAGTACGTTTTGCCGCCCAATACGTGATCCCGAGTGTTGCTCCAACAAAAATCAAGAACATGATAATCGCAGACATATTTAACGCTTGTTTTTCTACTGCACCAGTAAGTGCTTCGCTGGCGAATATCCCAGCTGATCCAAGAAGTAAAAAGAGTATTGGTTTCATTATTCCCCCTTCGCTTTCGCTTTAATACGACGAGTAAGCTCATCAAACTCACCATTTGCACGGCGAACATAAATTCCTGTCAAAAGAAACGCACTGATAATAACAGCAACGCCCACCGGGATACCTACTGTTGTAACTGAGCCCGCAGAGAGAGGAGTCCCCAAAATAGACGGATCAAACGCAATCGTCAATACAAAGCCAAAATAAATCACTAACATAACGATTGTCAATGTCCATGCGAATTTTGTTCGCACAGTGACAAGCTGTATAAAATCTGGATCGTTTTTAATACGATCAACCATTTCTTGTTTCATAATAAACCTCCTTTAAAAGTTATAGTTTGCGATAACGCGGTATTCGTCCCAATCAGTACCAACACCAGCTGCTGTCTCTTTGAAATCACGTGGGAAATTTCCACGGAAACGTAACTGAAGATTTTTAACCGTTTGAGGAGTATAAATCATATCGAATCCAGCTTCAGTCGCAGTCCAAGCATGGTTTGCTACATATCCATTTAAATCATCCATCGCAAAAGAGGTATAGTAAACACCGGTATTCAGATTTACACCAAAATCTTTCCAATCATAGTTAGCAGCCGCTTTCCATGCATCCGTTCCTGCCATAAATTGATGACGTGTTACCATACCTTGCGTGTAGGCTGGCATTCCACCCCATGGAGTAATTGTCCCACCACCAATTGCAGCCGATGAATCCTTACTGTTATGTGATAACGCTGCATATACGTCAAAATTAGCAACTTTTACCCCTGCTTTTACAGCAATAAAGTCACTATTAACTTTAGTGGCATAACTACTTCCAACATCATCTTCTTTGATATATTGTGCAGCAGCATACGGCGATACACCGCTTGCATAAGACCAGCCATAATTTGCTTCAGCATAAATTGCATTAAGAATATCATGTGCATAATAATCCCAAAGCTGAAGCTTCATTCCCGGAATTCCAGAATAAATTGCAGCGGCTACCGTTACACCATCAGTATTTTTACCAATTGCATATTCACCCATGTTTTCAAAACTACTTACCATGTTTGTAGCATTTGCAAGACCACTATAACCAGAAGTCAATGATAATGCAGCAGGTTGATTGTTATAAGCATTAGCAAACGTTCCAGCCGCAAATTTTGTAACATGAGCCGCTATCAAAGACGTATCTTTAATATCGGTATTGCTCAAGACATATGCTTCAAAAAGGTTCGGGAGCATACGTGCATCATCTGCTCCGGCAAGAGGAGTATCCAATTTTTGGCGTCCCGCTTTAAATGCAGTATTCCCATTTTTATACTGTAAATATGCTTCACCAAGATACGTTTCATTATCTCCATTTGGCCCGAATAAAGTTGTATCATTTTCACCAGCAATAGAGCTTTTACTGTCCAACTTATTCGTCGTGTAAAATGCTGCTCCTGCACTCAAGCCATTAAGCATCCCAGTTTCATATTTGAGATAACCGCCAATCGCCAGACCATCACGATGAACCGTTGTCCCTCCGGAATAATCACGATCAATGTAAAAAGCACGGATTTGTCCACTTGCTTTTCCCTCTTTAAACATACTAGCCAAATCATCTGCTGCCATACTGTTGACAACAATGACTGATGCTAAAAACGATAGATGTATTATTCGTTTCATTTTTGCTCCTTCTGGTTTCTTTCACTGTCATCATAAAAAGTAATCGTAGCACGAACGTAGCATTTGTTAAATTAGAAAAAATTATCCCTAAATATCAAAATGAGACAAACAAAATGAGTAAAAAAGTAACGCTATACAGAGCGTGGAATATCAATCATGTAACCTAGAGCACGAATATTTTGAATAAAATCTTCTTTGAGACTTTTATTCAGACGACTTACTTCCGCACGTATTGTTGCATTGTCAACGTACTCATCATCCCATATATAGGTACGAAATTGATCAAAATCAACGACACGTCCGCGATTTCGTGCTAATAGGTCAATGATTTGCAATTGTCGTTTCGAAAGAGGATGTGTTACATTATCACACAGTAAAGTTGAGGTGGAAGCATCATACGCATAGCTCTTCGAAAGACGTGTATGGCTTTGGGGAATAAGACAATTCTGCATCACTTTATCAATGCGCAATGAGAGCTCTTTGAGGTGAAATGGTTTTTTGAGGTAATCGTAACATCCCAGATCATACGCTCGACTAATCCCCTCAATATCTGCTAAGGCACTGATGTAAATAGCAGGAGGACGAATTTTCAGCACGTGAAGCTGTTCAAGTAAATCCAGCCCATCAATACCGGGGACATTAATATCCAGGATAAGCAAATCGAAGTTTTCGCCTTGGACACAGACTAACGCTTCGCTCCCGTCATAGCATGTCATAACACGATGACCTAATGCCACCAAATATTCACTGATTGCTTCACTGAGCATTTGTTCATCTTCAAGCAAAAGAATTTTCAAACATCCCCTCCTTTTGGAAACTGATAGTCGAAACGGGTATATTCAATCGTTGAATCAATACGAATATCAACCCCTTCTTCATCACAAATCGATTTTACCAAACTAAGTCCCAGCCCAAATCCATCGGTTTTTTTACGCTCACGATAGTAGGCTTCAAAAATCTTATCCACATCATGAATTTTTTGTGATTTACTCTCAACCCAAAAAGCACACGCATCGATATTAGAACTCACGCCCACTCGAACAACTTCTCCATTTTTGGTGTATTTGATCGCATTTGTGAGATTATTATCAATAACACGCTGAAGTTTTGTCTCATTAAAAACAATCCATGCAGGAAATTCAGGTTTACTGTATTCGAATGATAAGTTTGAAAATTGGGCGACCTCATCGAAAAATTCAAGCCGTTTTTCGACGTATTCGCTTAAGTCCATCGCTTTTTTGGGATACTCAATCTGATCTTTTTTAACCAAATAACTCAAATCGTCGTAAATACTAAAGATATTTTTGACCGCTGCTTCGATTTTAGCCAGATAACGGTTACGCCCCTCGCTCATACTAAAAAGCTCGATATTTGCCATAATAACTGAAAGAGGAGTATGTGTTTCATGTATGGCATAACGGATAAACTGCTTGTGCGATTCAAGCAACCCTTGAGAAAACATCTGTTCCTCTTCAAGCGCTTCATTTTTCAGTTGCAGTGCTTTTGTTTTTAGTTTTACTCGATCTTCTAAACTCGCATTGAGCGTACGAAGTGATTCTTTTTGCTCATAAATCGTTGATCCCATCTCATTGGCATAACCCGCCATTTTTTTGAACTCATTAAAATAGAGCTCATCAGGGAGAATAGCTTCTACTTTTTCATGTGCCGATTCAAAAAAAGTCAAAAAACGCTCCATATCACGAGCAATCATACTGTTGATGATTTTTGAAATTCCGACAATAAATCCAAATAAAATCAACGCGAGCGTTGCAATCTCTACCATTATTTTTATCAAACGTGTTTTGGGTAAATCTTGAAACGAAAGTGAACTGCTCAATGGAGTATTTTTACTAATCTCAATACCATGGGCTGCTGTTTTTAAAAAATCTTTGTATTCATCATAGATCAATAATGACGAAAAAATAACCGTTAAAAAAAGGATAAAGACAATGGTATAGAAATTAAGTTCTCGTAAAGAAATACGAGACAACCTATGCTGTAACCAAGACTCCATGCCATTCCTGTCAAATAAAATTGCTCCATTATAACTCATTACACCCGATTGGTTAAGAAAAACCGACTATAATTTCAAAAAATTCCCTCAAGGATCACCTAATGTTCGGACGCAAAGAACTTAAAACATATACTGTCACTCCAGAAGAGATGGCAAGCTACCAATGGGCGAAAATGACCACAGCCAAAGGCGTTATGTGGATCAAACTATACAATGATGAAACTCCAAACACCGTTGCAAACTTCGCTGCAATGGTAAAAGACGGCTATTATGACGGTCTTAACTTTCACCGTGTAATCCCAGGATTCATGGCTCAAGGCGGATGTCCTCATGGTTCTGGTACCGGCGGTCCAGGTTGGGCAATCCCTTGTGAAACAGCACTTAACACACACCGTCACGTTAAGGGAACATTGTCAATGGCACACGCAGGTCCAAACACAGGTGGAAGCCAGTTCTTCATCTGTTTTGCTGCAACTCCACATCTTGATGGTGTTCACACAGTATTCGGCGGAATTGAGAAAGATGACACTGAATCAATGGCAGTTCTTGACAGTATCGCTATGCGTGACGTTATTGAAAAAGTTGAAATTTTGGCTGAGAAGAATTAATTTCAAAACGACACATGAGCAAAGCCCATGTATCTACGCTAACGCTGAGTTTTCCTCGGCGGAAAGCCCACGTGCAGTGAACCGCACTTTTAAAAAACTTTTCAAAGGCTTTTAACTATGCTAGTACACATCTGTTGCAGTGTTGATTCCCATTTCTTTATGGAAAAACTGCAGCAGGAATTTCCCGATGAAAAACTCATCGGGTTCTTCTATGATCCCAATATCCACCCTTACAGCGAATATCAACTACGCCTTTTAGACGTAGAACGAAGTTGTAAAAAACTGGGGATTGAGCTCATCGAAGGTCAATACGATTTTGAAGATTGGATGAATGCCGTCCGAGGACTCGAAAAAGAACCTGAAAAAGGGGCGCGTTGCGAAGTATGTTTTGACCGACGTTTTGAAGTGAGTGCTTACAAAGCATTGGAACTCGGTGAAAAATCGATGACCACCACCCTACTTGTCAGCCCGCTAAAATCGCAAGAACAACTCAAAAAAAGCGGCGATGTGTTTCATGCAACGCATGGCGTCGAGTTCATCGCGTTTGATTACCGTAAAAATGGCGGAAGCAACGACCAATCCCGTGTGAGCAAAGAAGAACAACTGTATCGTCAAGACTACTGCGGCTGTATCTTCGGACTCACCATGCAACGCGACCAGCAACATCGTCTGATGGATGAGATGTTCTCTCCCCTCTCTCGCCAAATTCTCCCTGCTTCCATCGAAGAGCGTATTGAACTTTATACCAAGCGCATGGATCTCGAAGACTCAAACATACCCTATAAAATCATCCGCGAGCGATTTTTAAATTATCGGCTCATGCGTGCTTCGGTAAAAACAGGTACAGTCATCATCCCATCCTATCCACTCTTTTACTCAACCATCAACCGCACATCGACCGAGGGGAAAATTGATTTTGAGATAAATGGCCAGTTTTTTCTCAACCGTGAAGAAGTACGTTTTATCACTCTCCAGACCTTCAACACCCTCACCGCATCAGTCTATAAAAATACTCAAGAGTTGATGTTTAACGCACCTGCTATCGAGATCGAAATGGCTTTACGTGCCAAGCTTACCGAAAGCGCGTTCAACACCTCTGCAATCATCGTCGTGGATGAAATACCGGCCGCTAAAATCACCCTTCTCTTAGAGACGAAAACATATGACGATACGAAAGAAAAGCTCCTACTGCTGTAAAACTCTCTAATACGCCTACTTTTTAATCACACATAAAGCACTTAGTCCACTATAATCATCTTTATGGAAAACTTACTCTTATCAATCTTTTTAACCATTGCCATTGCCACAGTTCTCAACATCATCCTAAGGCGATTTGGGATATCTCATATCATAGGCTACATTGCGACAGGGACAATCATTAGCACCCTCTTTGGCTTTAATGGACATGGCAATGATTCTTTAGAGTTAATCGGTGAATTTGGGATCGTCTTTTTGATGTTTACGATCGGACTGGAACTCAGTCTTGATAAAATCAAAAAAATGAAAGAGATTCTCCTCACAAACGGTCTGCTGCAAGTATTATTCAGCGTCGTGGTGATCTTTTTGCTCTCCTTTACACTTTTTCATCTCGATTTCAACACATCACTTATCATCTCTTTGGCCTTTTCGCTCTCGTCCACCGCCATCGTCCTCACCTATCTCAAAGAGTCCAAAGACATACACACGCCCTATGGGCAAAAGTCGATGGGAATTTTGATCTTTCAAGATCTTGCCGTTATCCCCATTTTGATTCTCATCACTTTTTTGTCCAACGAAACCCTCTCGCTGGGCGAAGTCTTATGGAAAACGATACTCTCAGCAATTTTTGTCGTGGTATTTATGTTTACCCTTGGGGAAAAGATTGTCAATGCCCTTTTGCAGTTTTCGGCTAAAACAGAGCTTGAAGAACTCTTCTTGGGTTCTGTATTTTCCATTCTTATCGGAGCTTCACTGCTTGCCCACAGTATGGGATTTACGTACTCGCTAGGAGCGTTTATAGCAGGGATGATTATCGCCGACACCCGTTTTAACGTCAAAGTCGAATCGGATATCGCAAGCTATAAAGATCTGCTTCTTGGAGCCTTTTTTTTTGGGGTAGGAACCAAGATAGATATGCTCTATTTTTTAGAAAACATCCATATCATCACGTTTATTTTCATCTTTTCCATGCTCTTTAAAGCGATAGTTATTTATAGCATTATTCGACGTAACTCCGATAAAAACACCTCCGCCAAAACAGCTCTCGCACTTGCACAGATTGGTGAATTTTCCTTTGCCATTTTTGCTCTTGCAGGATCGCAAAATCTTATTTCTCAAGAGATGTCCAGTTTTTTGATCCTCGTAAGTGTCATATCCATGATCCTCACTCCCTTTATTATCGGAAATATTTATAAACTCTCTTCTTATTTTGAAAAAGAGTTTTATGAATCCGATGTTATAACACCTATCAAACGCCAAGGCCACATTATCGTCGCCGGATTTGCGACACTTGGTAAAATTGTTGCCGCTTCTTTACAAGCAAAGGAAGCAAACTTTATCATCATATCTGATAACCTTAAACACGTTTTACATGCTAGGAAACTTGGCTACATGGCATATTTTGGGCACTTAAACAAACTCCCCGTTTTAGAGTCGTTGATGGTCAAAGAGACAAAAGCTGTCATCATCACAATGAGCAGTGAACACAATAGACGACTCATCAGCGAAGCCATCCTCAACTACAACAAAGACGCCAATATCATTATCAAAATCGACAGCGCTGAAGAGCGAAAAAGCATGAGAGACCTATCTGGATTAGAATTTGTTGATGCAAGTTTTGAAGTCGCAGATTTACTTGTCAGACATGCACTCAAAAATGAGTATTTAAAGTAAGTTGAAAGCTAATTATCATTAATTAACTATTTTTGCGGTAAAATTGGCGGACTTTTTACTTAAGGTGTTTATAAATATGATGGATGTCATTCAAATACAAAAAATTTTACCTCACCGTTTTCCTTTTCTCCTCGTCGATAGAGTAACGAGTATTACTCCGAACGAATCGCTTATTGGCTTTAAAAATGTCACCATCGGTGAACAAATATTCGAAGGTCATTTTCCTGGACACCCTATCTATCCAGGTGTTATGATTTTAGAGGGAATGGCTCAAGCTGGCGGAATCTTGGCATTTCAGAGCATGGACATGACCGAAGAAGAAGCAGCTAAAAAAGTAGTCTATTTCATGAGTATCGATGGTGCAAAATTTCGTGCCCCAGTCCGTCCTGGTGATCGTCTCCAATACCACATGACCGTCATTAAGCACAAAGGCGCTATCTGGGTTTTAGAGGGTAAAGCGTATGTTGATGACACGCTTGTTGCTCAAGCTGAACTCAAAGCTATGATCGTGGACAAGTAGGACATTATGGGTAAAATATCTCCACTTGCAGTGATTGAAGAGGGTGCTCTTATCGCAGAGGATGTTGAAATCGGACCTTTTTGTTTTATCTCCAGCCAATCTACGATTGGAAAAGGGACTAAGATAGCTGCCAGCACGTGTATTTATGGAAAAACTACCATTGGAGAAAATAACACTATTTTTTCACATGCTGTTTTGGGCTCCGTTCCCCAAGACTTAAAGTATGCAGGTGAAGAAGTTGAACTTATCATTGGCGACCATAATACCATTCGTGAGTTCACTCTTTTTAATCCAGGAACTGCAGGCGGCGGGAGCAAAACCGTTGTAGGTGACCACAATCTCTTTATGGGATATGTTCACTTAGGGCATGATGTTATCATCGGAGACCACTGTATTCTTGCAAATGCTGCAACCCTTGCAGGACATGTAGAAATGGGTAATTATGCCGTTGTCGGAGGTATGACACCGATTCATCAGTTTGTAAAAATTGGGGATTATGCCATGATAGCCGGAGCATCTGCCCTATCCCAGGACGTACCTCCGTATTGTCTCGTAGAAGGCAATCGTGCAGTATTACGAGGACTTAATCTCAACGGTCTGCGCCGTCATGTTGCACGTGAAGATATTGACGCTCTTAGAGCTGCCTATCGAGAACTTTTTGAGTCAGGGAAACCTCTTCAAGAGAATGCAGCCGCACTATTAGAAGCCACATCAAGTGAGTATGTAAAAAATATATGTACCTTTATTATTAACACCAAACGGGGCATCCCCTTCGAAAGGAAAGAATCATGAACCACCGTCATTGTAGCTTCTGTGAAGCGCAAGAGAGCGACCAAAACCCACTAATTGCTGGTAACAATGTTTACATTTGTAAAAATTGTGTATTTTCAGCTTATAAAATTATGTTTGGAGAGAACAGCAATGATTCTTCTGCTGCACATGAGCATTTAAATACTGAATTACTGACTCCAAAAGAACTCAATACTTTTCTAGGTCAATACATTATTGGTCAAGAACGTGCGCGTAAACTTCTTTCAGTCGCTGTTTACAACCATTACAAACGGATTTTTAAACATCATAATGTAGACGATGATACTGAAATCGCCAAATCCAATGTCTTACTTATAGGACCTACCGGAAGCGGTAAAACACTCATGGCGCAAACCATTGCTCGTGTGCTCAATGTACCTATCGCCATTGCCGATGCAACCAGTCTTACTGAAGCTGGTTATGTTGGTGAAGACGTTGAAAACATCCTTACAAAACTTCTCCAAGCCGCTGACGGTGATATTGAACGCGCACAACAGGGAATTGTCTTTATCGATGAAATTGACAAAATTTCCCGCATGAGCGAAAACCGTTCTATCACTCGTGATGTCTCGGGTGAAGGGGTTCAGCAAGCACTTCTTAAAATCATTGAAGGCGCTATCGTCAACATCCCTCCAAAAGGTGGGCGTAAGCACCCGAATCAAGATTTTATCCAAATCGACACGTCTGGAATTCTATTCATTTGCGGCGGTGCATTTGATGGATTAGGACAAATTTTAGAGCGTAAAAAAGGGAAAAACGTCATGGGCTTTGGTCATGAAAAACGTAATTCCGCTGAAGGTGATGATAGCTTTGAAAACGTTGAACCCGATGATTTGGTCAATTATGGCCTTATTCCTGAACTTATTGGACGTCTTCCAATTATTGCATCCTTGAATAAAATCACCGAAGATGAAATGGTACGTATTCTCACCGAGCCAAAAAACTGTCTTGCAAAACAATACATCAAACTTTTTGCCATCGATGACGTTGAGCTCACTTTCGAAAAAGAAGCATTGAATGCCATTGCAGCGAAAGCTCTTACCCGTAAAACAGGAGCACGCGGTCTTCGTGCAATCTTAGAAGAAATCATGGGTGAAATCATGTATGAGCTCCCAGAATACAGTGGATACGAAGTAATCATCACCAAAGAAGTGGTTGATGAAGCATCCCTTCCAGTTTACATCAAAAAAACGTCTCAAAAAAGCGCATAGGACATAATAATGCTATTTAATAAACTTATCGGACTCTTTTCAAACGACCTTGCCATCGACCTAGGCACCGCGAATACCCTTGTAATTGTTAAGGGAAAAGGTATTGTTATCAATGAGCCTTCTGTTGTTGCGGTCAAAACAGAAAAATACGGTCAACAAAGAGTCCTCGCAGTTGGACGTGAAGCCAAAGAAATGGTTGGTAAAACACCGGGGAATATCAAAGCTATCCGTCCTATGAAAGACGGAGTTATTGCCGATTTCGATATGACTGAAAAAATGATTCGCCGATTTATTGAAAAAGCGCATGGACGACGAAATCTTATCAGTCCTCGCATTATCATTTGTATCCCTTACGGCTTAACACAAGTTGAGCGTAAAGCAGTTCGTGAATCAGCAATGAGTGCAGGAGCCAGGGAAGTCTATCTGATCGACGAGCCTATGGCTGCCGCTATTGGTGCAGGAATTGATATTCGTGAGCCAAAAGGAAATGTTATCGTTGATATCGGTGGGGGAACAACAGAAATCGGTGTTATCTCATTGGGAGGATTGGTACTGTGCCGTTCTATTCGCGTTGCAGGTGACAAAATCGACCGTGCTATCATGGATTATGTCAAACGTAAATACAATCTTCTTATCGGTGAACGTATCGCAGAAGACATCAAGATCAATATCGGTACTGCAATGCCATTGGCTCAAGAACTCAAAATGATTATCAACGGCCGCGATCAAGTAGAAGGTTTGTTAACATCTCTTGAACTTTCCAGTGAAGATGCTCGCGAAGCGATGCGTGATCCGCTCAAAGAGATTCTTGAAGCATTACGGGATGTGCTAGAGAATATGCCACCTGATTTAGCAGGTGATATTGTCAACAACGGTGTTATTTTAACAGGTGGCGGAGCATTGATTCGCCAACTTGACAAATACCTTTCTGAAACCATTAAAATTCCTGTTTACGTTGCTGACGAGCCATTGCTTTGTGTAGCACGTGGTACAGGACGAGCGCTCGAAGAGATCGATCAACTTCACGAACTTTTCGATAATGAATAAACAGCGTCTTTCACTCACGCTTCTTCTTCTCGCATGTGTGGGCGGGGCTCTTTATTTTAGCCCTTTTTTACAAACTCCCTTCATTCATCTCTCACAAAGCATCAAAATTACCTATTTAAACCAAATTCAAGGTTTTCAAAACTCTCTTACAAAGCATATTTCTCAAGAAAAAACCATTACCGAATTACAACAGAAGAATCGCTATTATGAACGTGAAATTTTAACTCTTCACCAAGTAGCAAGTGAATACCAAAATCTATTGAAACTTCAAAATAGTTCTATTAAAACACTTCCTTCCGTTGAACTTGTACGTACTATTTCTTATGTGAGAATGGGTGATCCTCATAAATTATGGCTTGAGATGGAGCATTTTGATCCTGCTCGTGTTTATGGTTTGATTTATCGAGGTTATGTTGCCGGGATTGTTGTCTCTAAAAATCATTCCCCTATGGCACTTCTCAATGGTGATATAAAAAGTTCTTACGCCGTTTCAGTCGGGAATTCGCAAGCTCCAGGAATTGTACGAGGTAATAATGAACGTCATCTTGTTGTTGAATTTATCCCCACATGGATACCAATTTATGTTGGAGATGAAATCGTTACTTCTGGTTTGGATCGAATTTTTTTCTCCGGACTTAAAGTAGGGAAAATAATCTCAATTTCCAAAGCAAGCGGTTACCAAAGCGCTGTAGTTGAACCCTATTTTTATGCTAAAAATCCTACTTATTTTCACGTCATAACCAAGGTAAAATAATCAGGTTTTAAGTGCTTTTGCCCTATAATTGACAAATTTTTCTGACAAAAGGGTAAGCATGCCAAAACGCGACGACATTAAAACGATACTTCTCATTGGATCAGGTCCAATCGTCATCGGTCAAGCGTGTGAATTTGACTACTCTGGGACACAAGCGGTTAAAACTCTTAAAGAGCTAGGGTACCGTGTTGTACTTATCAACTCCAATCCCGCCACCATTATGACCGATCCAGAATTTGCCGATCGCACCTACATCGAACCGATTAAACCTGAAATTATTGCTCAAATCATCAGAGATGAAAAAGTAGATGCCATCCTCCCAACCATGGGGGGACAAACGGCACTTAATGCTGCCATGCTTATGCACGAGCAAGGTCTTTTAGAGGGAATTGAATTCCTCGGGGCCAATCCAAGTGCTATCAAAAAAGGAGAAGACCGCCAAGCGTTTAAAGAGTGCATGCTCAAAATTGGAATGGATCTTCCTATTTCTCGTTATGCCTACAACATTGAAGAAGCAATCAGTGCTGCCAATGAAATCGGTTTTCCTACCATTATCCGTGCTTCCTATACCCTTGCAGGAGGAGGAAGCGGTGTTGCGTATAACATTGACGAATTTAAACTCCTCGCTCAACGAGGTCTCGATGAGTCTCCTATCACTGAAATTTTGATCGAAGAATCACTTCTTGGATGGAAAGAATACGAGATGGAAGTTATTCGGGACCGCAATGATAACTGTATCATCGTTTGTTCTATCGAAAACTTCGATCCTATGGGTGTTCATACAGGTGACTCTATTACTGTAGCCCCTGCCCTTACTCTTACGGACAAAGAATATCAGCGTATGCGTGATGCGTCGTTTGCAATCTTACGTGAAATCGGAGTTGATACAGGTGGATCAAATGTTCAGTTCTCTGTTGATCCTAAAACGGGACGTATGATTGTCATCGAAATGAACCCTCGTGTTTCTCGTTCTTCGGCACTAGCATCTAAAGCAACAGGATATCCTATCGCCAAAGTTGCAACTCTTCTTGCAGTAGGATTTACTCTCGATGAAATAACCAATGACATTACCGGAACTCCCGCAGCATTTGAGCCGGTCATCGATTACATCGTTACCAAAATTCCTCGCTTTACCTTTGAAAAATTTCCAGAAGCTGAATCAACGCTGACAACAAGTATGAAATCAGTCGGTGAAGTAATGGCAATCGGTCGTACCTTCAAAGAATCCATTCAAAAAGCTCTTTGTTCTCTTGAAACAGGGTTGAGCGGTTTTGATCCTATCGATGGTGATTTAGAATTTGTCAAACACGAAATTCGCCGTCCCAATGCTGAGCGTATTCTCTACGTTGCGCAAGGGTTCCGTATGGGACTAAGCCATAGTGAAATTTTTGAACTTTCTAAAATTGATCCGTGGTTTTTAACTCAAATCGAGGAACTGATTGCTCAAGAACCACGCATCACGTCCAAAACACTCACTGATGAACCACAACTTCGTATTCTTAAAACCGAAGGGTTCTCGGATAAAAGCATTGCACGTCTTATCACGCTTAATGATAAAGAAACCAAAGAAGAAGATATTTATAATGCTCGTAAAGCCCTGGCAATCGCCCATGAATATAACGAGGTAGATACTTGTGCTGCTGAGTTTGGTGCCTTAACTCCGTATTTGTATTCAACAACCAATATCACCCGCTTAGGTGCTCAAGAGCCTCGAGCCAGTGACAAGAAAAAAGTTATGATTCTTGGCGGAGGGCCAAACCGTATCGGACAGGGAATCGAGTTTGACTACTGTTGTGTTCATGCTGCCTTTGCTCTTAAAGAGATGGGGATTGAAACGATTATGTATAACTGTAATCCTGAAACCGTTTCAACCGACTACGATACGTCGGATGTACTTTATTTCGAGCCTATCGATTTTGAACACGTTCGTGCTGTTGTTGAGCGTGAGAAGCCTAATGGGATTATCGTCCATTTCGGAGGTCAAACACCGCTCAAGCTTGCCAATGCGCTCCACAATATCGGAGCCGTCATTGCAGGTACTTCGGCAGAAGTAATTGATCTTGCTGAAAACCGTGAGAAATTTTCTGCATTTGTTGTAGAGCAAGGCCTTAAGCAACCTGAGAATGGTATTGCTATGACCAAAGAGCAAGCCTTTAAGGTAGCCGAAGAACTTGGCTATCCGGTTCTTGTGCGTCCATCGTATGTTTTGGGCGGACGTGCGATGCGTATCGTTTACAATGAAGACGAGTTGCGTACCTACATGGACGTCGCTGTATCGGTGAGCAATGATTCTCCCGTTTTGGTTGATAAATTTTTAGATCAAGCGGTTGAACTTGATGTCGATGCGATTACCGATGGAACCGATGTCTATATTGGCTCTGTTATGCAGCACATTGAAGAAGCAGGGATTCACTCAGGAGACAGCGCATGTTCTCTTCCGCCTGTAAGTCTCAGCGCCGACCATCAAGCACAAGTGGAACAACAAACCAAAAAAATCGCCTTGGGTCTTGGTGTTATTGGATTGCTCAATATCCAATACGCAATCTTTCAAAATGAAGTCTACATCATCGAAGTCAACCCTCGTGCATCTCGAACGGTACCTTTTGTATCAAAAGCTACCGGTATGCCTCTTGCGAAAGTTGCAACACGGGTTATGGTTGGAGATACACTTCGCAATGCTCTCAAATTTTATGACAACTACAACGTTGTCATGGAAGAAAATGGTCTTCTAAAACCTCGTCTTAAAGGACATGTTGCGATTAAAGAGGCGGTGTTCCCATTCAATAAACTTTATGGCGCTGACTTGGTTCTCTCACCTGAGATGAAGTCAACGGGTGAAGTTATGGGTATCAGTGAGAACTTTGGAATAAGTTTTGCCAAAAGCCAACTTGCTGCAGGGAATAAAATCCCTACAGCGGGTACATGCTTTCTCTCATTTATCGAAATGGACAAAATGCATGCACCAGAAATTGCTCGTGGTTTGCATACGCAAGGATTTAAACTGGTTGCTACTCGCGGTACTCAAAAAATCATTGAAGCTGCCGGAATCCCGTGTGAAGTCGTTTTGAAAATTTCAGAAGGTCGCCCGAATATTGAAGACATGATGAAAAACGGTGATATTTCTCTCGCCATCAATACTTCTGATAATAAAACATCCAAAAAAGATGCAGAGCAAATTCGTCAAGTGGTCTTACGTATGGGAATCCCGTATTTTACAACCCTCAGTGCAGCGCGTGCAGCCATCGAAGCGATGACCTATATGGGTGATGACAGCTGGATGAAACCTCATGCCCTTCAGGATTTTTTGGTACGTTAAAATGCCGATCATCCTCGCTCAGACCGATACAACCGTCGGTTTTCTCTCACAAGACAGTGTTTCTTTGGTGCAGGTCAAAGGGAGAAAAGAGGGAAAGCCTTTTTTAAAAGTTTTTGCTTCCCTAAGCTTGCTTCAGTCCACAGTGAGAGTTCCCATCAAATATCGTTCATGGGTTCGACATGCACAACAGACAACGTTTGTCATTAAAAATCAGGCAATCCGATACGTAGCCGACTCAACGCACTCTCGTTTGATTCAAAAATATGGCTGGCTTTATTCTACTTCTGCCAATGAGAGCGGTCGTGATTATGATAAAGATTTTTGTCTCTCTCATAGTGATACTATCATCGAAGATTTAAGAGGTTTTAATTCTTCAACGCCCTCTAAAATTTTTAAACTAACCTCAACCCAATTTAAAAAACTACGATAGGAAAGAAAATGAAACACATTGTTAGTGCAAAAAATATTATGCTTGGAGCCACAGGTCTTGCCGTTTTAAGTGCCCTCTCTGGATGCCAAAGTAATCAAGAAGAGCAAAGAGCAGAAGGTGCGAATAAATTTCTTGTTGTTGAGCAGCAAACGAGCGGTAAATACGTCATTATTGAAGAGATGCCAACCACAGGTCCTAGCCGTGCCATTATTCGTGAAACAGATCAGAATGGAACCGTACATGAACGTGTATTAACCGAAGCAGAGATGAAAGCCCTCGCAGATCAAGAGTACAAAAAAATGCAAGAAGGGAAATCAGAACTCAACTCTGAGCCTCACGGAGAAGGGATGGGATTAGCAGGTACTATCCTCGCTGCTGCCGGCGGTGCATTGCTCGGAAACATGATCGGAAATGCTCTTATGAACAATAAAAATGTTCAAAGACATCAAGATGTATCCAATCGTTCAGCGTATCATAAATCAGCTGGTGCAGGTGGCGGATCATCTACGGCTAGCTCAGGTAAAAAAAGCTTTTTTGGAAATAAAGGTGCAAGCAGCACTTCATCATCTAGCAGTTACGGAGGATAATGATGATATCACTTCAAACAATCAATCCTATAAATGACAGCACCCTAGAAGAAATTGGTTTCGCATGGCATACTGACAGTGATGAAAGTAAGTACGTTGCAGATGAACTCGTAATTGTAAGTGATCATGAGGCCGAAGCCTACTATGAGTGCGTCAATGAACTCTATGATATGTATGCAACGGCGGCTCAACACGTAATTGACAACAATCTCTTCTTTGAACTTGGTATCCCGTTTAACCTTATAGAGGCTATTAAAAAAAGTTGGGACAATGATGTCCATTGGCACCTCTATGGTCGCTTTGATTTAGCCGGCGGGATCGATGGAAAACCTATCAAACTTATCGAGTTCAATGCCGACACCCCAACATCACTTTTCGAAACCGCTATACTTCAATGGGCGATTCTTAAACACAATGATATGGATGAAGAGCGTCAATTTAACAATATATATGAAGCCATCAGTGAAAACTTTCGCCGTCTTGTCACCCTCTTTGATGATCCAAGTGAGTTTGAAAAACACTATGACGGATGGAAAATTCTTTTTAGCTCCGTGAGTGGAAATAGCGAAGAGGAACAAACCGTACGATTATTGCAACAAATGGCAATCGATGCTGGATTTGAAACAGGATTTGAACCGCTTGGCGGCGTTAAATTTGATGAAGAAGGAATTTATGACAGTAATGATATTCCTTATGAATACTGGTTTAAACTTTTCCCGTGGGAAGACATCGCTATCGATGAAAACGAGCTTGCTGTTTTGCTTACGACCATTATGAACAACCAAAAAGCAATCATTCTCAATCCCGCCTACACATTACTCTTCCAATCCAAAGGGATGCTGAAAATACTCTGTGATCTTTTCCCTGAGTCCCCCTATCTCCTTAAAACTTCATATGAGCCTCTACAGGGACTCCAATGCGTTGAAAAGCGTATGTTCGGACGTGAAGGTGCGAATGTAAAGATTTTAGATGCATCAGGCAACGTTCTCGAAGCCAATGACGGTCCCTATGGTAATTTCAAACCAATCTATCAAGAATACGTCGAGTTCCCTAAAGATATAAAAGGAAACAGCTACCAAGCAGGCGTATTTTTTGCTTACGAAGCATGCGGATTAGGATTTCGTCGCGGTGGCAAGATTTTGAACAATATGTCAAAATTTGTGGGGCATGTACTCCGCTAACGCACCTCTTTTTGACTCAGACGCGCTTGAAGCGTGTTTGAGATATTCATTAACGCAAACGTCACGATAAAAATCATAAGTCCTGGGAAAAAGCTTACCCACCATGCGATATCAATTACATCTTTACCACTACTGAGAATACTTCCCCAGCTCATTTGTGGAGCTGTGATCCCAAGGCCCAAAAATGAAAGTCCGGATTCGGCTAAAATTGCCCCCCCGACTCCAAACGTAAAGCTGATCAATACGATTGGCGCCAGTAAAGGTGCGTAATATTTCATCATGATTTTAAGAGGATGAACTTTAGCTATATGTAAAATTCGTATGTAGGGTTTAGCGGATATTGCAAAACTTTCCGAGCGAATTAACCGTGCGGTACTCATCCATCCCGTAATGGAAATAATAAATATCAAAATCCATACCGAAGCATTTACATAACTAACAAGCGTAAGAAGTAAAAAGAGGGTTGGAAACGTTAAAAAGAGATCCACGATCACAATAAAAAGTTTATCATAGCCACCACGTAGTAATGCAGCACTCACACCATAGATCAAACCGATAAACGTAGAAAATAGTGCACTTCCAAAACCAATAATCAAAGAGACTTGACCACCCTCAATAATTCGCGCCAATACATCACGTCCGAGTCTATCGGTTCCGAACCAATGAAGCATTGACGGGGGGAGTAAAATAGCATTTTTATCCAAACTGCTTGGATCAATGCCATATACAAGAGTGCCAAAAAAAGAAAAAAGGATGACCCCTGCAAGCAAGATACTACTTGCAATAAACATCAGGCCTTGATCCCCAATAATGTTGTCATCATCTGGTCAATTGTCGTAATTACCTTTGCTGCAGCGCCATAGGATGTTTGATAGCGAATAAGATTTGCCATCTCTTCATCAATACTCACTTTGCCTATCGAATCATACTCCTGCTTAACCGCATTCAATTGAGCCGTGATGGAATTGTTACTCAATATTGCTGAGTTTGTTTTTGTTCCAACTTTACTCACAAGTGAATCAAAATAACTGTAAAGAGTTTCATTGGAAGTTGTTATACCTGAAGTAAAGGAAACCGATGCAAACTGTAATTCCACCATATCTAAAGCCGTTTGATTATCCCCATTGGCTGGAGATTTAAAGGCACGTAACTGACTTGAATCATCTTTTATATCACTATTAAGGGTAATATTTTTACCATTATTTCCATCGAAAAAACGGCTTAAACCTGTAACACCTGCAAAATTAGTCCCTTTATCTTCGATTGCAAAAGTATATCCCTGATCAGCAAAACTCTGATTCATCGTGATATCCAATATATTTGAAGAAGAAAAAGATGTAGTTAAAATATTATTAATATCATTCAGTGCATTATTATCAAGATTATCATCCTTTGATGCGCTCATTTTTCCAATAATGCTATTTGCTGTCGAAGAATCACCAATTGACGTAACGGTATCGATTACTATCTTCCTTCGTGCAACTTCATTTCCGTCAATGTCGTATGCAACGACTTCAAATGTTCCTGCTTTAAAATTTTCACCCGTACTTAGAAGAGATTCTGTATCTGAGAATCCTAACGGGTTTGAATGCATTGCATGAGTAGCACTTTGAGCATAAAGACTGTTGGTAGACTCAATAAGACCTTTGGAAAAAGTATCTAAAGTATTAACCGTTTCTTGTAAAAAACCATTTTCAAATTCGCCATCAGCCCCTATTTGAGAGCCACGAAGCTCCAAGAGAGCTCCCACTTTTCCACCTGTAATATTTTGAGAAAATGGGATTTTTACTCCATCTTGACGCTCATAATAAAGATCATTGTAACCGTTTTTATTACCGGCACTTTCAATACCAATCGGATGAAAATTAGAACCGTCAACAATATTAAAACCACCAATTTGAATCGTATAGCTTCCGTTTCCTTCGGCAATACTGCTGTTTACTCCAGTATTACTTTGAATTTGACCTATTGTTACTTTGGACCCTACAAGTTTAGACATGGTCAATTCAAGCTGATTTCGTTGGTCACGCAAATCATTAGCATTGTTCAATCCAGCACTTTCTGCAACATTAATGGACTTATTCAATCCTGCAATTTGTTCAGCAATACGATTAACTTCATTAATATTTACCGCAAGCTGATCATTGAGAGAAGATTGTAATCCCGTAATTTGTGTGCGGGTGCTGCTAATATGCTGAGTCAAATTTTGCGCTTGCTGTGCCAAATCTACTTTTAATGAACTGTTACCAGGGTTATTGGCCAATGACTGCCAAGAGTTAAAATAATTTTGAAGGTCATTTTTAATTCCTACTTTATCAATCTCTGGAAAATAGGTAGAAAGCTCTTGTAAATTCTTTGTCATTGCGTCAGAATAATCTTTCGCTTGAGAGGTTGAAGCATAACGATCAAAGACAAATTGATCGAATATACGAGCAATTTCCGTAATCTGTGTTCCATTTCCTCGCTGTCCCGGATCAATACTAATGGGCGTTGCAGCAGCAGTTACAACTCGCTGTCGAGTATAGCCTTCTGTTTCAGCATTTGCAATATTATGTCCTGTTGTATCAATCCCAATTTGAGCAGCGTTGAGACCGCTGTATCCTATGTGTAAAGCGTTAAAAATCGATCCCATCTTATACTCTCAATTCCAAAAATGAAGCTTCATTAGAAACAACAGATTGATATCCTTGCATCTGTGTTGGAACAACTTTTTCGAGTAATGAATTGTAAAATGCTCCTACACTTAAAACCATTTTTGCGTATTGCTGATTAACATCACGAAGGCGCGATAAATGTATTTTGAGGCTTTCCAGTTCTTGATGCTCTTGATCATCCAATAAATCATTCAATGCTTTTTCAGGCTGTGCGTTCATAAGTTTAGAAATTTCATGGTCTATCATTGCTTTTTTTTGTTCAAAACTTGTTATTTTTTCTTGCTTAATCGAAAGACGATCAAATTGGGGATTATGATTTGCCTCTTTTATATCATCAATATCTTCAAGCGAAAGCGAGATTAACTTGTCAAGATCTTTGATAGCGTTTTGCAACTGGTAGGACAACATCATAAACTCCTAAATGTGCACCATAAAAGTGCGTTACGTTAAGTCTTGAGCAATACGCTTAGCTAACGCTTGTATATCAACACGATATTCGCCATTTTCGATAGAAGCTTTCAGCTTATCGACTCGGCTTGTGTCACCTTGCTTTGCAACCGTTTGAGCCGATTTTTCTTGCTCTTTAGGTTTTAGTGATGAATCTTGATATGTCCCTCTTACGAGAGAACTATTAAGGTTTGAAATCATTGTGATTCCTTATTATTTGTTTAAAATCTTTATACTTTTAATATCGACCAAAAACAAAAAACATGTAATCTTTAATTACTTTTTACCCCTTTTTGACTCAAGCTATCAAACAACATTTGTGAAAAACCAAATCCGCCTGCACTTGCATTTGCAAGCTCATCTCGATACATCGATTTATAAATCTTATCTCCCGGATCGTTTGTTTTAAAAATATTTTTTTCATCTTTCATTGCTTCATCCAACATCATTTTTACGATAATGGATTCAAACTGATCGGTTTTTTCACGAAGTGCTTTATCACTCTCTTTAGAACCGATTTTAGGAAGTTCTTTATGCGTGTTAATTCCTGACAAGTCCATTAGATGACCTCCAATTCACATGAAATTGCACCCGCACTCTTCATCGCTTGGAAAATCGAAATCATGGCTTTTGGAGATGCCCCTAGCTTTTGAAGAGAGCGGGCGATGTTGGCAACCGTTGTGGTACCATTTTTAGTATAAACTTCGTTTTCATTCAATCCGATAGCTAAGTTTTTATCCATAACCACACTGCCGTTTGGCTTGCTGATCGTATCTTGTGCGAGAATTTTTACCGTAATATCACCTTGCGTTATGACAACAGGTTTGATTTCGATATCAACGCCTGCAATAATAGTTCCGGTACGCTCATTAATAATAATCTTTTGCTCTTGTGCATAATCAAGAGAAAGACCTTCAACCTCCGCAATAAATGCGACCATACTAATATCTTTTGGGCGTTTGAGTAAAATAGTACGTGAATCAATGGCATTCGCAATTTCATTTTTGAATCGAGAATTAATACTTTTTTGGATGGAAAGTGAATTGGCAAAATTGGATGTTTTTAGGGATAAAGTAACGTTTTCTTGATGCGCTAAATCTTGCGCTATCTCACGTTCAACTAAACCGCCTGCATACACCATACCTGCGGTTGGATGCGATTCTGCTCCTGCACCTTTTTCATTTTTTCCGCCGATACTGACAGGGCCTTGAGCAAGAGCGTAGATTTTTCCATCGACACCTTTGAGCGGAGTCATGAGAAGCGTTCCGCCTTCAAGTGATTTTGCGTCACCGATGGAGGATACTGTCACATCAAAAGAGTCACCCTGTCGTGCGAATGGAGCAAATTTAGCGGTTACAACAACGGCTGCAACGTTTTTGGATTTAATATCAATGGGATTCATATCGATGTTCATAGCTTTAAGCATATTGGCAATGGATTGTAAAGTAAATTTTGAAGTGGTACCATCCCCTGTTTTTTTCAAACCGACGACGAGAGAGTATCCAATGATTTGATTGTCACGAACGCCCACAACATTGGCTACTTCACCAATGCGTGTTGCGTGCAGTGTGCTAAGTAATACTAAAAAAAGAGCTAATTTTTTCATCAAAATCCTTTGAAACTATCAAAGAATAAGCAAAAAATATTCCATTTTTTACGCGTAATAACTCAGTGTTGTTTTCCCGAACTTTTTGGTTTTAACAACCTTGAAATCGCCGATACTTTCAGGAAGTTCCAAACCGGTCATGTGTTCAATGATAATCAAACGAACCGTGTTTAAGCTTAATGATGCAAGCATAGCGAGGGTCTTATCGTAAATAGCTTCCATCCCTTCACGAATCGAGAAAGGAGGATCTACGTAAATAAAGGCAGCTTCGCCAAGAGCTTCAAGTCTCTTTTTGACGCCTGAAATCGTCGCGAAACTGTTCCCTTCAACTACTTCACATGCCTTTGGATCGGTTTGAGCTATATTGTCGCGCAATGCACGAAGAGCATCACTGTCTTTTTCCATAAAAATAACTTTTTTAGCACCACGACTGAGTGCTTCCAGTCCGATAGAGCCGCTCCCTGAAAATACTTCGACGACAATGGAATCAATCACATCAAACTGTATCGTATTAAAAAACGACTCCACAACAATCATCTTTGAACTGCGAGTGGTCTCTTTGGAGGGAAGTTTTAAAGTTTTGCCTTTGTATTTACCGGCAACTATTTTTTTGGTTAGACTTGTGTTATTTTTCATAAAATGCCCGTACTGCTTTCAGAATATTTGCTTGATATTCACGTGTTAATTTTTCGATATGATGTTCAAGTATCTCAAATCCGACACGATCATCGATGGGTTCCTCAATCTCAGCCAGAGAAGCTTGAAGCGCATTTGGTACTCTCATTGCTTCGAGCTTGGTATGCAAGGAATCGAATAATTGTGCTTTGGAAAAAGGCTTTCTTAAATCGGTGTTAGCCTCAGATGAAATAATAAATGTCGGATATTCATCATCGGAGATATTTTTATCCCGTATGAGAATATCGCACTGACGCCTTGAGCTCAGATGCCCTTCTAAAAAAAGTTCAAGTGAGCGTTGCATTAATGGTGAATCACATTGAACCGCTACTTTCATTTGATAACTTCCTTCTAAAAACATTGATTCTTCTCTATATTTTCGCATTTTAACATAGATTTGATGTCATAGGGGATTGAAACGTCAAAAAATGACTACGAAAAAAATTCGGATAATGTAAAAATTCCTTATTATTTTTAAAGGGAGTTATTTATGAGAACGTACACTTATAATTTTCACTATTTATACCTTGCTGGATTCATGTCGCTTGGCTTACTTTGTTTAAACTTTATTTGGAACGGATCTTTTTTATGAATCAAGACATCCTCTCTTCACCTAAAAAAGTGGTCCTGCTTCTCAACATGGGAGGACCTAATAATCTAGGTGAAGTAAAAGTTTTTTTGAACAATATGTTTAATGATAAACGAATCATTGGCGCACCTAAACCCATTCGAATGTTTATAGCGTGGCTTATTACCTCCCGTCGGGCTAAAGAGGCGACTCATAACTACTCTCTTTTGGGCGGTAAATCTCCTATCGTGGAGCATACACATAAACTGGTAGAAACTCTTTCCAAACGCATTGATACCGATGTACACTATGTGATGCGCTACACACCACCCTATACTCAAGAGGTACTTAAAGACGTTGCAGCTTATGATGAAATTTATGCCATACCTTTGTATCCTCATTTTTCAGCAACGACAACTCTCTCTTCGTTTGATGCATTGTACGAGGAAGCAGCACGTTTAGGGATTTCTGATAAGATTAAAACGATTGACCGCTATTACAGTCATCCTGATTATATTGCCTCGATCGTAGAGCGGATTAAAGAAGCTGTGGGAGAAGATGACTCGAGTGAGTTTGAACTTATTTTTACGGCACATGGCTTGCCTCAACGAATCATAGATAAAGGTGATTTATATCAACGTCATATTCGTGCCAATGTCTATCATGCACGTCGCGCACTCAACGATGCCGGAATTTTTTTCCATAATACGCATTTAGCATACCAATCACGACTGGGACCGCTGGAATGGATTCGCCCTTATCTGGAGGACAAGCTCGCATCTTTAAAAAAGAAAAAAGTAATACTTTTTCCCATTGCGTTTACTGTGGATAATTCTGAAACGGAATTTGAGCTGGAGATTGAATACCGTGAAAAAGCAGAGGCTATGGGTATTCATGACTATCGTGTTTCACAAGCTCCTAACAGTCATCCTATGTTTATCGAAGCACTGGCGGATGTGTACCACTCGATGCAAGTACAATGAAAGACTATGCAGTTATCGGTGGTGGAATAGGAGGGTGCTGTGCAGCCGCTTTACTGAACCATCGCGGTTACAATGTCGTACTGCTGGAAAAAGAACCGACGCTTGGCGGATGTGCTTCTACTTTTAAGCATAATGGATATCAATACAACGCAGGAGCAACAACTGTTTCGGGTTACAATGAGAACGGAATAGTGAAAAAACTGTTCAACACCCTCAATCTCACCCCAAACCTCATTCCTACAGATCCTGCTATCGTTATCGTCCAAGAGGGAAAGAGCGTCCACCGCTATCGTGATGTAAATACTTTTGTAGAAGAGCTACAGCATCTCCATCCCCATCCTAAACATGGTGAATTTTGGCATCTTATCCATCGTATCGGAGAAACATTTTATACTTTGAACGGACATTACTATTCCAATGCATCTTTGAGTAAAAAAATCATTTCTCTTCTGAGTCTCATCCCTATGATACGAAAATTTCTACCCTATTTATGGGGAGATGCACGAACATTTATTGAAAAATTTTATGGAGGGATCAGTCAAGAATATCGAGATTTTTTGGATGCACAGATTCTGATTGTGGCACAAGAAAAGAGTGATAAAGTCAACTTTTTTACGGCTGCGCTTTCATTGGGTTATACGTTTAATGAAACCCATTATGCCATTGGCGGAATGGGTAAGGTGTGCGAAACTCTTACGGCGAATGTCTCCGACGTACGAACTTCCTCTGAAGTACTCTCGATCACTAGACAAAACGATCATTACGTCGTCAAGACTCGCCACAGTAACATTGAAGCAAAAAATCTTATCATGGGTACTTCTCATTACAGCAGCGGACGATGGTTTGAGGACAAAGAGATAAAAAACTATTACCAACGCTATACCAAACTTGACAATCATCAAAGTGCCTTTGTCCTTTACCTCACATTATGTACTCAGAAAACATTTCATCATCACTATCAGCTCATAACCAAAGAGATACTCCCAAAAACTCTCTCCAAAGCACTTTTTGTCTCTTTTAGTGATTCAAGTGATACCAATATTGCTCCTGCTGGTCATTTTAGCGTTACGGCTTCTATCCATACCGATTCACGATTTTGGCTTGGGTTAGCACCGGCACAGTATAAAAGAGAAAAAAAAGAGCTTCATGATTTGCTTCAAGCATGGATTTGTGATACACTCGCCATTGATTCAAATGAAATTGTGGATTCATTTGCCGCGACACCGAAAACATTCGGACGCTATTTAAACCGAACTCAGCTAGGAGGAAATGCTTTGAGTATCTCTAATTTTCTTCCCCGCCTCCCCTCTAATGATACCCGAATCAAAGGATTTTATCATGTGGGAGATACCGCGTACGCTGCACAAGGATGGCCAGGAGTTGCCATGGGTGCCCAAAATCTAATGAAGCTAATCCATGGGTAACATCGAACTTCGTATTACGTTGCGAGATTGGCTTAGCGTGCTGCTTATTGGCGTTGCATTTTCAGGATTTCTTTCTCTTTTTGGCTATTATTTACTGGGTTTTTCAATGCTTGATGGCGGAATTTTCGGCATAATTTTGGGCTTTTTCATTACGCTTTATTCCCTCTTTTTTATTTCCACTATGAATCATTATTTGCTTCCAAAAGTAACAAAAGTATGGTGGAATACCATTGCCGCTTTTTTCTCATTTTTGTCGGGTTTTTTAGGAACGTTAAGCACATATTATGCTTTGAAATTCACCGGCATACTTACCATTGCTCTTTTTTCTATTCACCCTATTCAAAGTGCTTCGATTATCGGCATACTTACTTATCTAATCGGTGCACTGATCTACCGTTTTGTCAAAACACGTAATGAAAAAGAGCATATCGACACCCTTTTCGTCCAAAGCCGTGTCAGTTCACTCGAAACTCAGCTCAATCCCCATTTTTTATTCAATGCTCTTAACTCTCTCGCGGAACTCATACACCAAGATCCTGTCAAAGCCGAAGAAGCAGTACTTAAAATTTCTACATTTTTACGCAACACCATGGGAGAAAAAGCACTGATAACGCTGGGAGAAGAACTACAAAATGTACGCGATTACATTGATCTCGAAAATATCCGTTTTAATGGAGTCATTGCCTTGACCATCCAAAACGATGAGATGGCTTTAAGACGGCCGATTCCGAAATTTTCCATCCAGCTTTTGTGTGAAAATGCCATTAAACACGGGATGAAAAGCCGTTCTGACCCTTTTACTATCACCATTGATGCGAAACTGTCAAAAACGCTTCGTATCACCGTCAGTAATAACGGTCGAGCTATTACTAAAACCGCTTTTGGAATCGGTCTCTCCAATCTCCAAGAGCGTCTGACCCATCTGTGCCACGGGAAACTCAGCATTGAAAACCTCGATGTCCCCACGTATCTTATTGAACTTAAGGAATGTTATGAACATATTGATCGTTGATGATGAACCCCTCGCCCTTGCTCGTTTGCAAAGACTTCTAGCATCGCTTGGACATACGGATATTACAGAAGCTTCCAGTGCGGTAGAAGCATTGGAACTGACGTTTAGCAGAAACTTCGATATTGCTTTTTTAGATATTTCGATGGCGGAGATGGATGGAATCGAGCTTGGCTATGCTTTACGCTACAAACATGACAATATGGCAATCATCTACCAAACCGCGTATGAAAACTATGCCTTGAAAGCATTCGATGTGGGAGCAGTGGATTATCTCCTCAAACCCTACACGTCAGAAGCCTTGGAGCGTGCATTAGAGCGTGTAAGTGTTAAAAATCGTAAACCTGAGTTGCGCCTGATTTCAAAAGCAGGTGACGCTCATTATCTCCTTCGTCCTGAAGATATTTTTTATGTCAAAGCTGATCTTTCGGAAGTCATTTTACGTTCGAAAGAGGGATTTTCGTATTACCCAAAAAAAATATCTGATGTTGAAATTTTACTGGAATCACACAATTTTATGCGGATACATCGCTCGTACCTCATTAATCTAAATAGAATCGAAGAGATGGAGACCATCGATCAAAGCCGAATCTGTTTTAGTTTCACAGGAATAAAAGAGTCGATAGAGAGCTCCAAAGACGGAGCTAAAAATTTCCGTACAGTATTTAAAGGAGAAAAATCATGAAAATTGCCGTATCCGGTTGCCTTTTAGGGGAACAAATCCGCTTTGATGCGGGACATAAACGAGAGCGTTTTATCACTGATGAGCTGGGAAAGTATGCACAATTTGTCTCTTTTTGCCCTGAGCATTTAGCTTTTGGGACACCTCGCCCTACGGTACGGCTGGTCACTGTCAACGGTGCTGTTGCGGTACGCTCCAATAAAACCGGTGATGATCTCACCGATGCGCTGATGAAAACGAGCCATGATGAACTTTCCAAACTTGAGCTTGAATCGCTGTGCGGGATCATTTTTAAATCAAAATCTCCAAGCTGTGGCATGAACAGTGCCAAGCTCTACCTCGAGAATGGAATGAGTGACGGGAAAGAAGACGGTGTATTTATGGCGCTGTGCCGTGACCGTTATCCGTTATTGCCCATGGAAGAAGAAGGGCGCCTTCAAGATGCGTGGCTGCGAGAAAATTTCGTCATGCAGCTCTTTGCTTACGATGAATTTGAACAGTTTAAAGCCAGTAATCCGACACTAAATGATCTCGTTCGTTTTCATACCATCCATAAGTTTATGCTCCAATCCAAAGATGACACCCTCTATCGAGAACTGGGTAACATTGTCGGTAATCGTGAAAAATTTTCGCTTGAGGTTTTAATGGGAATGTATGAGCTTGGGTTTAAAACCGCCATCAGCCGTAAAAGTTCCATCAAAAAAACGCGCAATGTACTCGATCATTTGGCAGGATTTTTCAAAAAAGAACTAACAAAAAGTGAAAAAGAGACTCTGCATGAACAAATAGACGATTATGCGCACAAGCTCATCCCCCTCATTGTTCCTCTCTCAACGATTCATCTGTATGCTAAAAAATACGACACCCAGTATTTGCTCGATCAGACTTTTTTAAGCCCTTATCCTAAAACATTGGCGCTGCGTTCCCACATCGACGGCGGTAAATAATCGTGCGTCGGATTTTATGGTTTCGACGGGATTTGCGGGTAGAAGACAATCCCCTCCTCTCTTTGGAAGGGGATGTTTTCCCGATTTTTATTTTCGATCCTGCGATTTTAGATGTGCTCCCAAAAAATGATCGGCGTGTCACTTTTATCTTTATCGCGTTAATACGTCTTAAGAAAGATTTAGCGCTTCGTGGTTTGGATTTGGCACTTTTTTATGGAAAACCTGCCGATGTTTTTGCATGGCTTTTAACCCAAAACTCATTTAGCGAAGTGTGTGCTTCAGGTGATTATGACGCGTATGCCCTGATACGAGATCGTGATGTGTCACACATACTCGAGTTTAACCCTGTTCAAGATACGTACATCTTCGCTCCCGATGAAGTGCTCAAAAATGATGGGACTCCCTATCTCGTCTATACTCCGTTTTATAATAAATCTAAAACCGTGTTTCAATCTAAACACATGGCAGAGTCTCTTCCTGCACAACAGCAATTAATTGACTTCGATTACACGCTTATCCATAGTATCAGTGAACATGGATACCAAAAACTTCCTATTTCGCTCGAATCCATAGGTTTTGAACCACAAATTCTTACGGCTCACCAACAAAAAACCCCCCAAGAAAAATTAAATGACTTTGCTTCCAAACTTGCCGATTATTCTCATGATCGTGACATCATGGCACTGGAGGGGACATCCGGACTTGATGCCCATTTACGTTTTGGTACGATAAGTGTTCGCAGTGTTTTGCGATGGCTGGTGGAACAGAAGAAACAAGGAATCGATACTGAACCATTTTTTCGCCAACTGATCTTTCGGGATTTTTATGCAATGCTGCTGTACCACTTTCCTCGTCTTTCAACACGAAACTTCCGCTATCCTTTTAAAGGAATCGAAAACCAAGACTATTTTGATGCATTTTGCGCCGCAAAAACCGGCGTGCCGATCATCGATGCAGGAATAAGAGAATTATTAGAAAGCGGAGAGATGCACAACCGTGTTCGTATGATTTGTGCTTCGTTTTTTACTAAAAACCTGCTGTTACCCTGGCAGTGGGGAGAATCATTTTTCGCACATTATCTCATGGATTACGATGCAAGTTCCAATATTTTATCATGGCAATGGAGCGCAGGAACGGGTGTTGATCCACAACCGTATTTCCGGATTTTTAATCCCTATGTCCAAACGCTTAAATTTGATAAAGAAGGACGATATATCAAACAATATCTCCCTGAGCTTGCTGATGTACCGGCTAAATTTTTGGGCGATGAAGCACTGCTCAGCCAACACTCCTATGACGGTTATCCTAAACCCATCGTCAATCATAAAGTAAGTTCTAAAAAAGCGTTAGACTATTTTTCCAAAGAAGTATAAATTTTATATCACAAATTTAATTCATAAGTGCTACAATATTTAGAGTATGGCTAAATATTTTTTTACAATAAGTAAAAGGTAGTTAAATGGATATAAATTTTCTACAAACGCAATCAATTCCGCTTGATATTAAAAATCAGCACGACAGTGACTGTCTCGCATTTGCAATAAGCTCTTCGGAAGACGGTATTTGGGAATACGATATTCAGTCTAACGCCACTTTCGTATCCAAGCGTTGGTTAGAGATTATCGGTTATCATGAAGAGGAATACTCCAGTTCTATCGAGTCTTGGAAAAAGCTTTTACATCCCGATGACTTAGAAGAAGCACTTGGTGTACTGTATGGATCGATTGCCAATAAAGTTGAAAGTGCGCATGTACGCTATCGTGTTCGCCACAAGAAAGGGCATTGGCTGTGGATTTATGACCGCGCTAAGATTTTGTTTGATACCCAAGGAGAACCACTAATCATTGCCGGTTTTCGGACTGATATTACCAAACAAATCGAACTTGAGCTTCATTACGAAGAACTCGCTGCCATTGTTCAAAATACAACCGTAGAAGTTTATATTCTCGATACGGTAACACTGAAATATTTGTATGCCAATAACGGTGCACTCAAAAGTCTTGGATACACTCTCGATGAACTCAAAAATCTCACCATCTTCGACATTAATCCTGATATTACCCTCGAAGACATTGATATTTTTCGTCAATATCTCCTAAATATCAGTCCTGAACTTACCAATCTTTCAACCCACAAACGCAAAGACGGCTCTGTTTATCCTGTTCAAGCAAGTGTCCATAAACTCACTTATCAAGGCCAGACTGCTGTTGTTATTTTTGATACGGATATAACAGAGCTTACAGGTATTCAAAACAAGCTTCAGCATTTAGCAACCCATGATTCATTAACAGGATTGCCCAATCGGGTTTTATTCCACGACAGACTTGAAATGGCGATCAAACAAACCCGTCGCAATGAAGAAAAACTTGCCATCTTATTTGTCGATTTAGATCACTTTAAACAAGTCAATGACTCTTTGGGTCATTCTATCGGAGATGAACTGCTTATTGAGGTTGCCAAACGGCTGCAATCTCTTTTACGCGACAGTGACACCATCGCGCGTATGGGAGGAGATGAGTTTAATATTTTACTCGATGGATTTGACAACACAGAGAACATTATCTCTCTTGTTCAAAAATGCATTGATGCGTTTAAAGAACCCTTTACGGTTCAAGAACAACGGCTATACGCGACCTTAAGTATTGGCATTTCAATTTATCCAGACGATGGTATCAACGCTGAACTTCTACTTAAAAATGCCGATGCAGCCATGTACAAAGCAAAAACAGAAGGACGCAATACCTACCAATTTTATGCTCATGAAATGAGTGAAAAAGCGTATGAACGGGTCATTATGGAAAACAGTCTTCGAATCGCTCTCAAAGACAATCAGTTCAGAGTCTTTTATCAGCCTCAAATCAATCTCAATAGTGGTGAGCTAGCAGGGATGGAAGCATTAGTACGCTGGGAGCATCCCACTCTTGGAATCGTATCACCGGATAAATTTATCCCTTTTTGTGAAGAGACCGGACTGATTCAAGAGATTGACTTTTTTGTATTGGAAAGTGTCATAAAACAACAAATTACATGGAATTTGGAAGGAATTACTATTCCTAAAATCGCCGTTAATTTTTCTGCTAAGACACTTAACAGTCGTTCGATTGCAGACGAAGTACGTACGATCATGAACTTTTACCGGTGTCCAGCAAATTGCATTGCTATTGAGGTGACAGAATCACACATCATGAGAAATCCTGATGAAGCGATAAAAATTTTAAGAGAACTTCAAGCCTTGGGATTGGAAATATCCATTGATGATTTTGGAACCGGATATTCATCTCTCTCCTATCTCAAAAAACTTCCCATTAACAAACTCAAAATCGATCAAAGCTTTATTCGCGATATACCCTACGATGAGGATGATATTGCGATTACCAAAACCATCATTGCCCTCTCCCATAATTTAAAACTCGATGTCATCGCGGAGGGAGTAGAGACATTGGAACAACAGCAATTCTTGATTGCTAACGGATGCCCTCTCGCACAGGGGTATCTTTATTCCAAACCTATTGACACCGAATCCATAACACGACTCATTAGAAGCAAAGAAAAGTGGATCTAAAGCCTCTCGATAAGTCCGCCCTACATCAGAGGTATATAGTCACCCAGCTTATAAATTTCTTCCGTGCTGTTAATGATAATGTACTCTGATTCTAAAACGACAATACCGTCAGGATCAATCTGATTGACAGTAAGTATCCCTTCTTTATATCCTTCATCTTCGGATGTAATTACAATAAAGTCATCCCCTTCGAATCGAAAAATTTTTCCTGTTGGAAAGAGTTCTTTAAGCTGATTAGCAATTGAGATCAAGAGTTCATTCCCTTTGTTCCACGACATCTCTTTATTAAAGCGAGAGAAGTTGCGAAGGCGGATAATAGATACAAAAATTTTATCCTGCATTTGATGTAAAACAAGATTCAAATAGGCTTCATTGTATAAACCTGTAAGATTATCATTGAAAAAATACGAAAAACGTTGTTTTTCAAGATCACTTTTGGGCATTTGCGACGTTTGGACAATCACAGCATCACTTAGAACATGAAGTGCCGCACTCACCACATCTGGATGAAACTGTGACCCGCTTTTCGCATTAAGCTCCTGCATCGCGTCTTCTACACTTAATCTTGCCTTATATATACGACTGGTTGTCATCGCATCAAAGGCATCGGCAACAATAAGAATATGAGCTTCCATGGGTATTTCTTCATTCTTGAATCCATACGGATATCCTTTACCATCGTAGTGCTCATGATGATATTTCATAATCTCAGCAAGTTCAGAATACATTTTTACTTTTGAAAGCATTTTATAGCCAGCCGTTACATGATTTTTAATCAGTTCATACTCCAGCGCGTTTAATCGTCCCGGCTTGAGCAAAATAGTGTCGGGAGTTGCGATTTTCCCAATATCGTGTAAAATTGCCGCTTTTTCAATTTTATGAATCATCACTTCATCCACGTTTAAATACTCAGCAATCATACGTGAATATTTAGCAACACGAAGTGTATGACCTGCTGTATACGCATCACGCTGTTCGATCATATCTACAAATGCCAAGATGGTTTCTTCGTAATTTGTGATTTGCTCTTGCTGAAGTCTTTCTGTCATTTTTCGTTGTTTATACGCACTCAAAGCCATCGTAATGTCATGCACCATTGCATCAAGAATATTAATCTCCTCTTGATCAAATCCACCCTCTCGATCACTCCAAAAAGAGAGGACATCAAATCCATTTTTTTTCTCATCTTCAATCATAGGAAAAGTTATGGACGCCGTCAGTTCATAATCTTCTTGACGGTTACGATTTCGGTTAGGCAATTGCAAACGTAACTCATTTTCCAAACTTCGATATCGGTTCGAAATCGCTTCAAAAATAGTGCTGAAAATCGTATTCTCTTTGAGTTGCCCAATCGAATAATGTTCTCCGTCAAAAAGCTCATATAAATCCCCTGAAACATACCGCTTGTGAAACATCTCACCATCAAAGTGACCAAATAAAATCAACTTGTAGTTAGGATGATGCTTAAGCGTTTCCATACTTGTTTCAATAATGGACCCTAGAGAATAGGTATTGATCAAGGCTTCATTAAGCTCTGTAATGGTCTCAAGGAGTTTTTTGAGATAGTGCTCCCGCCCATAAAGCTGCTGTACTTCGCGAGTACGCTCGGAAACCTTTATTTCCAGTGTTGCATTGAGTTGTTCGATATTCTCTTTATTTTTAAAAATTTTACGGATGAAATAAAGAAAAGTCACCAATCCTATCAAATACATACCGATAATAATGACAAAAAAGAGTCTGAAATGTTTCTCGATAGTGTGAATATCTTCATGATAATTCATCAAAGGAAGGGTGATTTCAATACCTCCCCTCATTTCTCCTACCGTAAAATTGGTATGACATTCAACACATCGAGGTTTCGTGTACAAAACTCCCACAAAATCAAATTTAGAATTATCGTCTGAAAAACGTCGATAGATCATCTCTTTGGGATGTGCTTTGAGATACATCAATGCGTCTTTAGCAAATCCTGTTGCACGGTTGTGCTCATTTTTAGGTTTTAGGCTATAAATATTAAAATGATAATCGTTTTCTTTACCCCCTTCTTTAAACACCCCTCCAAATTTATGATGCCAAATCTCCATCTCTTTAATGGTGCTGTAGTGTGCCGTTGCTTCTTGTACCAACAGACGCTGTGTTTGCTGAATTTGATCGTGCTTGGCATTGTTCAATATCCATAGAATAGTTACTAAAGCGACCGCACTGACAAAAGTGGTAATGATCATAAAACTAAAACGCTCTTTGTGTCTAAACATAATTTTCTCCATTAAAATTCTCTAGATCAGATACAATTCGAGCGATTCCAAAGAGTCCGATAATTTCGCCCTCTTTATTTTTAATCGGGTACTTACGATTATCGACCCATCCATTGCGACCGTTGTTTTCTAAAATAGGTTGAATTTCACGCGAAACGTTAATTCCCCCACTAAAAACTTCTTTTTCAAGCTTGAAATATTTATCGGCATACTCACGTGAAAAAACTTCATAATCGGTTAGTCCCACCAATTTTTCTTTGATAGGGACATTGGTTAGACGGACAAGACTATGACTCCCTGCGGTAAATACATGATATCGATCTTTAAAATAAATAAAATCGTCTGTATTCTCCATCATTGCCTCGAAATTTTGAACAATCATGGTATCCTCAACTGATTTTGCCAAAAGAATCGGATCTTGCATCTCAATCTTCCACATGTCATCCTTCAGCGGCGTACACCCTGCTTTGATGATTTTTATATTTCTATTTGCATGAAGCATTCGCAAAGTTGTCATAAATGGCTTACGTAATGCTAATCGCTCAAAAAAATCGTGATCATCAGGATGCACGATATCTCGTAACGATATGATCCCCTGAGTTAGCATATCATTGGAATACCCCAATAAATCGATAATGTCAAAATCGGCAAACGCAATCGTTTCTCCGCGAATGCCTCGTACTTTTATCAGCGTCTTAGACGGTGATAATATTGACGAAAGCTCCAAAGAAGAAGTTTGCGCTGCGACAATACGATTTCTGCCTAAGTGTTTTGCCTCATACAGAGCATTGTCCGATAATTTAAGAACCTCATGCAGATCCATCGCTTCTAGCCATTTTGGGTGATATAATCCACCGCTAATGGTTATATTCAACTCAATTTCACCCAACACAAACGAGTGTTCTTCGATACTTTGTCGTAGCGCTTCCGCTTTTTCTATTGCTTGAGCTTGAGAAATTCGATTGAGAATAATAACAAATTCTTCTCCTCCTGCGCGGTAGGCACTGTCTTCAGATCGGATGGCGCCACGAATAAGAGTAGCCAGGTCTTTTAGAACAAAATCCCCCATATCATGTCCGTAGTTGTCATTGACTTTTTTAAACCAATCAATGTCTAACATCAAGACTGCAAAAGGAATACGATTTTCACGATAATGAGAAATAAGAGTTTCAAGCTCATGTTCCAAATTTAGTCGATTATTTAAACCCGTAAGTGGATCATGCGACGCACTGTATTCAAGTTTTTCATTTGCCTGTTCAAGACTGTACGTTCTGATTTGAATCTCTTGTTCCAGATAATTTTTATTCCACATCTCTTTTTGGAAAAGTGTTCGAAGTGTATTTGCCATGGGTTGAAAAATAAAGATCACTTCCATCAACAAGGTTAAAAGAGTGATAATCCATGCAATTAATTCAAGATTTTGAATGACGGCTATCTTTTCTTCACCTTCTTTTTGGTACTGTAAAACAATCTCATTTAAATCCACTAAAAGTGTGTCCGACATCATGGAGAGATCATAAAGAATTTCATTGTATTGATCCGTGTTTTTAGAAATGAGCAGTTTGTTCGCCAATCTAAGATAATCATCGACACGACGTTTTGTATCGACTTTTCCAAAATAAAGGTTGTTAATAGTTGTGGAAGGGGTAAAAGTCACCATCTCAGTGATCTGACCGGTAGAGAGACGATTGTTTGCGTCTTGCATTTCATCAACAGCTTTAAGCAAAGAAATTTTTATCTCTTTTGCGTCACTTATATTTCCATGGGAAACGTGTGATGAATAATGCTGAGCCAATGAAGCAACTCGTTGAGAGAGCATACGCTGTTTGCCTGAAATATTAACAATAAGTGCAGTTGACTCAGCTGTTTTTAGAGCGAAATGAAGGATAAAAAAAGCTCCACTTGATAAAAAAGCGATTAATAATAAAGCTAAAACATACCGTTTCGTAAAATCAATTTTAAACGTTTCAGCAGGCATCTACACCTCTAATGGTTATATTAAACTATCTTATTCCATTTCACCTTTGTTATTTCTTGTGTAGCATCAAAATTACCGATACCAAAGTCGCATCATCGCAGCACCTAACAATGCATAAGCTGCCTCGTTCACGCCACCCATCCATGCACCTATCGCACCCATGGACAACATCAATGCTATCACTACCGGGCGAAGCGCATCTTGAGCATTTTTCCCGATGCTTTCTAATTGCATGGGTGAAAGCTCCACCACAAGTTCTCCACGGCTTGCTCGTCTGAGCGTTTCACGAAGAGCATGTAAATCATCAGGAAGATGTTTAACCTCATCAATAATACTCTCTAGTATCGAATCTTTCATCCCTAAAGCTCTCGGGATATTACGCTGTAAAATGGGGAGAATGTCTTTGATCCCGTTAAAATTTTCGATGTAGGTCGTCCCTAATCCTTCGATGATCGCACTGACACGTAAAATATAAATGGCTTCTTGCGGAAGCTTGAACGGAAGATTTCTGGTTTGTTCTAACACTTGAAATGCAAGCTCTTGCATACTGCTGCTATCCAACGAATCATTGGCAAATATTTCAAACATTCGCTCTGTAAATTCTGCAAGTTCGGCTACGGGTGCATCATAGGCTACCGTTCCTAAACGCTTGGATGCACTCACATACGCTTCATAATCCTGCTCATTCGCAGCACGTAAAAGCTCGATAATCGCAATACGTGTCGGATTGGAAACCCGTTTTACCATTCCAAAATCAAGCAAGATCAGCTGACCTTGAGGGGATACGAGAAGGTTTCCAGGATGCGGATCGGCATGAAAATACCCCTGAACAAGCATCTGATCGGTATAAAAGCGCACCAGTTTATCGATAAGCGGGATGATATCGATACCGCTGTTATGAATACTCTCACGATCATCAAAGCGCCACCCTTCTTCATAACTCATCACCAACGCATCATCACAACTGTATTTAGGGTAGGCTCGAGGGAAAATCACTCCTGAAGAAGCATACAAGTGTGAAAATTTTTCCAAATTTGACCGTTCTTGATTCATACTGCACTCTTGCACGATCATCACCGAAAACTCAACGATAACCGATTCAACCGAGTGACGGGTCGTGTGGGAAAAAAGCGGTCTAAAAATACGATTGAAGAAAGAGACAATACGTATATCCGCACGGACACGTTTTTCTATCCCCTCTCGTCGGAGTTTTACAGCAACTTTGGTCTCTTCATCCAGCCAAGCCTCATGCACTTGACCAATAGAAGCAGAGGCAATGGGCGTAGGATTAAAACGTATAAAAGGAAGGGTAGGAAAAGCACGGTGCATTACTCTCTCGTACTCTTTGTGAGACATAGGCGGAAGATCATCATGAAGTGTTTTTAGGGCACTGAGATACTCGGCATCGAAAAAATCGTTACGAGTGGCAAGAACTTGCGCCAGTTTGATAAAACTCGCACCCAGTTGGGTTATCGTGCTCGCAAGCTTTTGTGGCGATAACGGTCTTACTCCAAAAAATCGGCTCTTTTTCTTGATCAGGAGATAAAAAGAGAGGAGCAGTCGAAAGACACTCCAAAGCCGGTAAGGAGAATAAAGAGAATTCATTTTTTGAGTGCTTCGATGTCCTTTTTGGTCGCAAGTCCCAGTTCTTCGATCACCTCTCTAATTGCCGTTTTCATTTCTTCTTTGAGACGGGTTTCTTCATTTTCACCCTTCGTCTTGAGGCTCTCCAAAAAGCTCTTGGTATCAGTAGTGTTAATTTTCCCTTTTTCTTCGAGTTTTTTTAACTCTTCTTCTACTTTTTCTTTAATCAACAAGGCTCCACCCATTCCGGTGTAAAATAATTCTTTTAACATGATATCTCCCTTTAGTTTCGTAATAATGAATTATAATATTAAAGAGGACAATAGCGGTAGTATGTTTTTGTCGATTCATCAAATGCCAATAAATGGCTACCAATCAAACGTTAAGTCATTCATAATTACACTATTAAAAGGATTGCCATGCTTGACCTTACTCAAATGCGCCGTGACTATAAACAATCTACCTTGGATGAGAATGAAGTTTTTTCACAGCCGTTAGAACAGTTTGAAAAATGGTTTACTGAAGCACTTAATTCTAAGATTATCGAGCCCAATGCAATGCTGTTAGCCACCGTAAACAAGGAATCTATCCCTTCCGTTCGCGCGGTATTGCTCAAGATTTTCGATGAACGCGGATTTGTTTTTTTTACCAATTACAACAGCGATAAAGCACAGGATATTGCTGTAAATCCTAACGTTGCACTCGAATTTTTATGGCTTGATCTGGAACGGCAGATTCGTATTACGGGTCGTGCAGAAAAAATATCTACAGCAGAGTCTCTCAAATATTTTCTCAGCCGTTCTCGGGACAGTCGCATCGGTGCATGGGTAAGCGACCAAAGCCAAGTGATCAATTCTCGTCAAGCTCTCGCCATGCAAATAGCTAAAATGAAAGCTAAGTTTGCCAAAGGTGAAATACCGCTTCCCGATTTTTGGGGAGGATTTCGTGTAATTCCTGAAAAAATAGAATTTTGGCAAGGGAGAGAAAACCGTCTGCATGATCGTCTTCTCTATACCAAAAAAGGCTCTGACTGGGTTATTTCGCGGTTAGCTCCATGAAAACATTTACACTCAATTATTCCTGCATTCTAAACGCTTCGTGCGAAGAGGTGTGCTCCTTTCACATGGATACACATAACCTTGCGCTCATCACTCCGCCATGGATCGACGTGACGATTGTGTCGATGGATTTCCCCATGTGTGAAAACTCTCACGTTATCTTGCGCATTAAACGTTTTGGAATTCCCACTGTTTGGAAAATGAAAATCGCTCATTTACAGTGTCCAAACACGGTTGTCGATGAGATGGACAAGGGTCCTTTTCCCTTCTTTCGTCATGAGCGGATATTTAGCTCGCTCTCAGAAGCGCAAACGCGGATGGAAGAACATATTACCCTCTCCTTGCCCTTTGGTTTTTTGGGGGCATTGCTCTTTCCTCTTGTCAAAAAAGATATGGATAGAATGTTTGCTTATCGTCATCAAGCTACACAAAATCATTTTTTAGGAATTCAAAATGTTTTATCTTTATGATGAAAAACATTCTCTAAAACCACTGCGATTTAATGCCGATGATGCCATAGAAATTGCACGATTTTGTAATGCCATTCTCGTTAGCAATCGTATTGAAGAAGTTATATTGATAGCAGGATATGAAAAATCAGCATTTTTTATCAGTTCAAAAAATCAATACTCGGTGTTTCGATATTGTTTCTTACAAGCAAAACACCGTACACTTAACGAATTTCGCACCATTGTCTACACCGCTCAAAAATCATGGTTATACTATCTCCTAAAGACGGCTTCTTTGGCCTCTTTTGGATATTACAAGCTTTTAACACTATCAAAAAAAGAGAAAAAATGAAAGTCTTACTCACCGGAGCAAACGGATACATCGGACGCCGGCTTAAACATCGATTATTGCAAGAAGAAACGATTTATCTTCGTCTTTTTGTCACACACAAACAAACGCTTAGTATCCAAGAACGAGTTGAGATTGTTCAGGGAAACACCTTTGATACCCAAAGTCTCGATCGTGCGCTGGAGGGGATTGACACAGCGTATTATCTGATTCACTCAATGGCATCACACAACTACCGTGAACTCGATCGTAAAAGTGCCCAAAATTTTCTCGATGCATGCATCCAAGCGGGAGTGAAACGCATTATTTATCTGGGTGGTTTAGGTGAGAAAAAGAGTGCGAGTGAACATCTGCTCAGTCGTATCGAAACGGGAGAGATACTCAGTTCCCGCCCGGATGCGATTCAAACATTGTGGTTTCGAGCAGGTGTTATCATAGGATCCGGTTCTGCCAGCTTTGAGATCATCCGTCACTTGGTTGAAAAGCTTCCATTTATGATTACCCCTAAGTGGGTCAATACCCTCTGTCAGCCCATAGCGCAAAGCGATGTTATCGAGTATCTAACCCTTGCCGCCTCTTTGAGCACACATGAAAATATCATGGTCGATATCGGTAGTGAAACCATGAGCTACAAACATCTCCTTTTGGGCTATGCTGATGCGGTAGGATTGGAGCGCACTCTCATACCCGTCCCATTTTTCACCCCAAAACTCTCATCGTATTGGCTCACGATTATGACCCCCGTTCCCTACTCAATAGCTTCTGCGCTCATCGAGGGACTCAAAAGCGAAGTGCTCTTAACCAATGCGAATGCGGTGAAGCTTTTCCCTACAATCCATCCTCTATCGTATCGTGAAGCTGTCAATGCGACGGTTGAAGAGATAAAAACCGCTCAGGTTCTCAGTCGTTGGTCGGATGCCTCAGGAGAAGCATGGGAAACCGATCATGCCAATTTAGCCGATGCCGTGTTCATTGATCGTCAAATCATACCGCTTGGTGACATATCGGCTAAAAAAGTTTTTGACACCTTTTGTTCCGTCGGGGGAAAAATGGATGGTTTGGATTTGATTGGCTTTGGGAGATGAGAGGATTTATCGATAAACTCTTCGGAGGCTTCGGTATTTCACGCGGAAGACGTGATCCCACGTCCGTTCGCATAGGAGACAGCATCGATTTTTGGAAAGTCGTTGATCTTCAAGAAAATCAACGTCTCTTACTGTTTGCTCAGATGAAACTGCCGGGTAAAGCGTGGCTCGAGTTTTTAATCAAAGACGGAAAACTCTATCAAAGTGCCTATTTTTATCCCCAAGGTCTCGCTGGACGGGTTTACTGGTATATGCTGATTCCGTTCCACTTTTTTGTTTTTAGGGGAATGGCTAACAATTTGATCAAAAAATCGAAATAAACAAATGGCTTTTTAGAGCTATTGTTTGCACCCATAAAGTGCTTCACACTGCTCTAAACCTCCATCAACCTCTTCAAACCATGATAAAAATTGCGTCGCAAACTCTCCACGAAATAATGAACCGTGCTGAGGAGCTATCATCTCTATTTCATGAACACGAACGCATTTCACCCATGCTCGGCAAAAACGATTTCCTGCCATATAACGCCCATGAAAACTTTCTAAATAGGGACGATGTTCTTCGAAATTGTCAACTTCTTTATTGAGATTTTGAGGAGAAAGAACCGCCGCACCAATATCACCGGAAAAGAGAATTTTTGACCGGCTGTCATACAATGAAAAATTTCCTGGACTATGAAGAAAATGAGCCGGAATAAATTGCAAATAATCGCTCCCAAACTTAATCCGTCCACCCTGATCTTCGAGAGCAACTATACGTCCCATATCCATCAGACCATAATGTCCCATAAAACGCGTCCACAGTTTCGATACAATCAATTGTGCCGACGTTGAAACACTCCACTCCGCAATAGCTCCTGCAACGTCAGGATCTTGATGCGAAAAAAAGATGTATTTTAGTTTTGCTGGATCAATGTGTCGGGAAACTGCATCGTACAATTCACCAAAAATAGCGCCGCTGCCCGGATCGATCAAGACACCACTGCCATGCTGTATGATTAAAAATTGATTGACTGAAAGAGAGTAATCGTGATGCTCTTCATCTTCGAGACTGAACATCACGCATTTGTGTACGCCATCATCGTACAATAAGGTTTCATTTTTCATTTTGTAATCCTTTAAATTCTCGAATCAATACCATCTGCCGTTTCGCCACATAATCGATCATGTTTTTTTGAGCTTGTCCATGTAACTCATACGTACAAACCACCTCAAAGTGATGTTCTCCTTCATCAATTCGATAAACCTCCGCCTTGGTATTAATGATAATCGGTCTAAGAGAGGTCGATAAAACGATATCAAGCACGACCGTATTTTTTAATATCAAACCAGCGGGAAGCGTAGAGAGTTTAAAGCGAATTCCTTTAAGCGAAATATCAAGAACCACAATATCTTTTTCCAGCATTCGCTCTTCGTAAAACACAGTAAGCCTAACATCTTGATCGGGTACAACACGAATCGCTTGACGACGGGTAGGAGAGCTTTCTACCATTTTATAATGGGTAAAAGTAACACTCTGAGGCTCAAAATCAATCCTCTTAATAACCGTGCAGTGTATCGCCATCGGAAACAATTCAGACGTTAGATAGAACTCCTCTTCATTCTGTATTCCTTTGAGCTGAACGTAAGACGTTTTAAGAACAATCTCTCTTTTTTCGACTTTTACTACAATACCATCATTCGTGATACTAAGCCCTTTATAGAGATTGTGAACGCGAATTTTCGCTCCGCTTCGCATCGCCATTTCCAATAAGCCCCGAACCGTTTTTTCATCTTTTGCTAGACGCTCACGTTCTACTATGCTGCTGCTGCTCTTTAATCCACTCATCCGTACGGCGAAGAAGAAGATAAATCAATCCGACGATCACGATAATAATTCCAAGGCCTATAAGACCAGCAATGCTCATCGCATCAAAAAACTCCAGATTCTCATTGGTAATGTCATTAACGATAATCAAATTACCCACTTCTTTTCTCGAAACATCTTTAAGTGCGGATACTGAGACACGATACGTGCTTCCCTGCGAAGAAATCTCTTTGGCATCATCGTATTTATGCGTCAATCCCGCTTTGGAGTCACAAAGTGACATAATCTCTTTAGGAGTATTTTTAAAAGAAGAATAAATCACCACATTATTCTTTAAAAGATTCCAATCTCCTTCACGATCTAAAATCGCCATCCCCTCTTCCCGCTGCGTTTGCTTGAGATACGATTTGTGCAGCACCATCATCAAATGGACATTGGATTGAGAATGTAAACTTTGGAGTACGTCTTCGATCTCTTTGCCCAGCTCAATGTATCCAATAATTTCATTATTGACGATAACAGGGACTACCACACGCAATGTCAATGTCCCCAAAGGTCCAATTTCAAGACCCCATGCACTTTTTCGACTCCATTTTACCTGCATCGTTGTGAAACGATCAATCACATCCCCTTTTTTAGCAGGTTTATGGACTCGCAACAGACACACTCGATCTTTATCCATAAAATAAAAATGCGTTAAATGATTTTGCTCTTTCATGGTCTCGAAAATCTCTTGCCATTGCATCAGAAGTTTTTGAGAATTTCGTTCACGTAACGCTTCAATTACGCGAGGATCACTTGCCATTGAGGTAACGGCTAATAGCATCCCGGAGGATTGTTCATTCAAAAGCACTTCCATATTGTGTGTTAATTCATTCACATTTCTAGTGGAAGTATTGTAAAGAGAATGCTGATGCAGCTGATATACTAATATTCCAGTGCCAAGGGTACACACTACAATCAAAAGGCTCAGAGGAATCATAAGTCGCCACATGACCGATTTTATCTGTATTGATTTGTGATCATAAGGTGCCCATAGTGAGCTAATTGTATTTTTCAATGTTTTCTGCTTTATCTAAAAATAGTACTGTTTATATTTGTTACAAGAATACCTTCTCAAGGCTTTGCCATTGCTTCAAAAGATGAAACGACACAAAATCCCTACGAAATTCTTCTCTCTTTCTTTAAAATAGTAATAATTATTTAAGGGGAGTGTCATAATGAAAGTAGTATTAACGATTGCAGGTTCTGACAGCTGCGGTGGAGCAGGAATACAAGCCGATCTCAAAACTTTCGAAGCATTTGGTGTATTTGGAGCCTCTGCCATCACTGTCCTCACTGCTCAAAATACGACAGGCGTCCAATCCATTTTTCCTCTCCCTGTTGATTTCATAAAAGAACAGATCAACAGTGTCTTAAGTGATTTCGACGTGGCTGCCATCAAAATCGGAATGCTCTACGATACCGATATCATTCGCATGGTAACCGAACTCATTGATCCTCTTGATATCCCCATCGTCCTTGATCCTGTCTGTGTCTCAAAAGCGGGCTCCAATCTTCTTAAAGCTGATGCTATTGATGCGTTGCGCGAACTCTCCCGCATCGTAACACTAAGCACCCCAAATCTGCACGAAGCCTACCAACTTTTCGGATACAAAAGCGGTGATACCGATTCACTTCAAACTCTGATTGCACATCCGGCACCTGTTTTGATCAAAAATCATGTAATAAATACCATTAGTGCTGATCTGCTCTATTTTGGTCATCAAAAAAGAGTATTTACCTCAGAACTTATCGAGTCCACCAATCAACACGGTACAGGATGTTCCTTCTCCTCCGCAATTGCCGCCAACCTCGCATTAGGGCTGGGTCTCGAAGAAGCTATTGATCGCTCCAAACATTTCATTACCGAGGCTATCCGTCATGCACCCTCACTGGGTCAAGGTCGCGGACCCATCAATCATAAAGCAGGTGGATGTTATGTCGATTAAAGAATATCCTACCCCTCCAACTCAAACAAGGAATGAACCTATGAAACTCTCCCTCGCAATCGAATGGTTTTTAAACCCAGATCATCTTCCGTTTATTATCGCTCTTCGTGAGGGAATTTTTGAGCGCAACGGCATAGAGTTTGAACTCATTGAACCTGATGAACATTATGATGGCTTGAATGAAGTGCTCAACGGTACAATCGAATTTGCCACCAACGAGCCCCTTCATCTTATAGAACAGTTTAATGAGAATTTTCTCTCTCTAGGGATGTTTTTCGAGACACAAGGCGGCGTATTACTAAAAGCATCTTCTTATGACAAACTCTTAAATGGCGAACATATCACCGTAACCACTCCGGTTTCTAATGACACGACAAATGCCATTGGATTTGAGATCATCCGCCGTTTTTACGCTCAAAAAGGGATAAACGTTCAGCGCGAACAAGTCACCTTTGTCCCTAACGGTTTTGAGCATTTACGCTACATGCAAGAAGGAGCCGATGCAGGATGGCTCTATTTTTACAATTTTGAAGGAGTGGAAGCAATGCATAAGGGGATGGAAGTTCTTTATTTGGATGCTGCCAACGCCGGTTTTGCCAACTTCAGCGCGCTGGATATTTTCGTAAACAAGACGTTTTATCAGAACAACACTAAAATATGTCAGAATTTTACGGATTCCGTATGTGAAGCCATCCGTTTTATCCATGAATTTCCGCTTGAATCGATGGAGCATTATTACGAGTATACCGGTGCAAATGAATCTCTGCTAATGGATGATATTCTTCGTGCGACTATGACGTGCTTTAACGCTGATTTCAGCTCTAGCTACGCCAAAGAACTCCCAATACTCGAATTTTTCACCGAAATAGGTATCACATCACTGGATGCACAGCAGTTTAAAACTGCTTTTTTAGCCTAAAGGTTTAGGACAATGAGCACACTACAATCCCTACTCGAAGAGTTAAAAAAACGCCACTGGCTCAAAATCATTGATGAGCCCTTGGACATTTTTCTCGAAATTCCCCATGTTGCCTACGTAGAAGCCAAACGCATAAGCCCGAAAGTTCTCCTTTTCACCCATCCTATAGACCAAAAAAACGGTACGGTTTATGAGATGCCCGTACTCATGAATATGTTTGCCAATTTTGAGATTACGGAGTGGATTTTTGGAAACCATCCTGACGCCATAGCGAATGAAATCCGTACCCTTTTGCACATGAAACCTCCCGAAGGTTTTATGGGAAAAATGTCGATGCTCTCTCAACTGTTTGATCTTAAAAATGTCCCTCCAAAACGCAGTAAAAAAAGAGGAGAGTGCCAAAGTATTATCTATGAAGGTTCCGATGCGTCACTGGAGCGTTTGCCCATACTCACTACATGGAGCAGCGACGGAGGACCTTTTATCACGATGGGACAAGTCTATACCCAAAGCTTAGACGGGAAAATGCAAAATCTAGGAATGTACCGTCTCCAAAAATACGACGAGAATCATCTAGGCTTGCACTGGCAAATCCACAAAGATTCTTCATGCTTTTTTGACCAGTACCGTGAAGCGGGTAAAAAAATGCCTGTTTCCATTGCTATTGGAGGTCATCCCCTCTACATTTGGTGCGGACAAGCGCCCATGCCCTATGGCATGTTCGAGCTGATGCTCTACGGATTTGTACGAAAGCAAAATGCCAAGATAGTTAAATCCATCACCAACGACATTTATATTCCTCACGATGTGGACATTGTCATCGAGGGGTTTGTTGATCCGAGTAATCTTCGCATCGAAGGACCTTTTGGCGATCATACAGGATATTACACTCCGCAAGAGCTCTATCCCGTATTGGAAATAAGCGCGATCACTACGGGCGAATCACCTATTTACCAAGCCACCGTGGTAGGAAAACCGCCATTGGAAGACAAATACATGGGATGGGCAACGGAGCGGATATTCCTTCCCTTACTCCAAACCACAGCTCCCGATCTGATTGATTATCACATGCCCGAAAACGGTGTCTTTCACAATCTCATTCTTGCCAAACTCAAAACCCGCTTCAAAGGTCACGCGCAACAAATCATGCACGCATTTTGGGGAGTGGGACAGATGAGTTTTGTAAAACATGCTCTTTTTGTAGAAGAAGACGCTCCTGCACTCACCGACTATTGGGCGCTCACAGAACATATTCTCAATCGCCTCTCGCCTACATCGATTCTCATCACTAGCGGTATTATCGACGCACTCGATCACTCCAGCTATGAAACCCTTGTAGGTGGAAAATTGGGAGTGGATGCTACAGGAGAGATCAAAACAAAGACATGCGAAGTGGTAAGCGATGAAGTCTTGTATGAACGCGCATCAGCACTCATCCCAGACATCATTGCCCTCAAACAGTACATGACCCATACCGCCAATCCCATAACCGTCATTCAGTACACCAAAGCCACCGCTGCAAGAATGCTTTTTGATGCCCTCTCACCATTGAAAAACAATCTTCGTATAGTAGTATTTGTGGATGAGTTCAACAACGATGTGACCAACCCCTACATGCTCGTTTGGCGTACCGTCAACAACATCGATGCACAAAGAGACATTTGGCTTCACCCTTTTATCGGCATCGACGCTACGACCAAAAACGCACTTGATGGTTATACACGCGAATGGCCAAAAGATGTCGATTGTGACCTAAAAGTCATTGAGGATTTACGCAAGCGCGGTATTATCGATATTGATGATACAGAAATAGAAAAATATCAACTTTACTGATTAAATCTCGAGTATTTATTAACTCTGAAAAGAACGTAAACGTGATTCAAAAACAGCCGCGCAACTCACACTGAGTTGCGTAAATAATATTCAATGCTGTAACGCAAATCTTCATCCAGATCCATTAAACTTTCCAACATCCATTTCAAATACGCGGGGTCTTTAAGCGCCATCTCTTCAATACGTTTTTTAGCGTATTTACCGAAAGGAAGACGTGTGAGAAGGAGACGACTTTGCGACATAGCGACTAATTCTTCCTCATCCGCCAAATCAAGAAGATATTCATAAATCATTTTGGCATGCAAAGCATCGCTGAGGGGATGATGAGGAGTGATATCCACACCATAGTCATTAAAAAAATCCGCTTCATCTCGATACAGCCGGAGTTCATACCGCAAAAATTGCAAACTGTACCCATCCAAATCATCCATCAAGGCTTTCGAACATTTGAGCGTGTCAATCGTCAACCCTTGCCACGTTATCCCTTCTTTTTGCAACATAGCCAAATCAAAAGGAGAATTATGAGACACTAAGATTGTTTCAGGAGAATTAAGTTCGATGAGTTTTTCAAGACTTTTTGATACGGCAAAAACAGGAGCTTCCTTCACCATCTCATTCGTGATATGATGGATAGCCGATGCAGAGGGAGGAATTTTTTTCATCGGATTTATCCGTTCATAATGAACCTCATCCTCGAAAATTATACCAATCGCACAGATGCGATCACTAATTTCCAACCCTGTTGTTTCAGTATCTAAAAAAACTAGCATTCTTCCTCTCGAGGTAGATTTTTTATTTGCCCCATCAAATTATGATAATGCTCTAACGTGCGAAAACTTTTTTCAAATCTCCAGCCCAAAATAAAGGTGATAATATCTTTTTTACGTTCATCCCCCACTTTTTCAGCACGGCCGTAATACGCAAGTGAAATATTTTTATTTTTTACTTTAGCCTGCCCATCATACAATATCCCGATAATCTGAGCATATTTTCCCTCTTTTATCGCACCCAAATCTTCATCACCCAATGAAATACCAGAAAGATTAATTGCTTTAAATTCAAATAGATCACTAAAATTTTCCACTTTGTTAAAAATAGCGAGTTTGGTATACAATTCTTCCACGGTTTTAAGGTTATTTTTACGCTCTAACTCATAACTGGAGATCTGCGCGGTCAGATTTTTTAAGCGGTCAAGGGCTGAGCTCACGGTATCTCCTTCTTTTCTTAAAATTATAGCACTTTCAACAACATTACCTTATAATATCAAACTTTTTTACCTTAGGGAATTTTTATGGACTATTTACAAATTCAAGGCCCTACCAAACTTAACGGAACTGTCACTATTTCAGGTGCAAAAAATGCAGCATTGCCTCTCATTACCCTAACGCTTTTAGCGCACAATAAGCTCACGGTCAGCAACATGCCAGAAGTCGTAGACATTAAAACACTTCTAAAACTCCTAGGTAACCTTGGCGCGTCTTACACTCTTGAAGATCACATACTTACCATGGACACTTCGAGCGTCAACGATACGATGGCAAATTATGATATTGTCAAAACCATGCGTGCTTCTATCCTTGTTCTAGGTCCACTGCTTGCCCGTTTCGGTCACTGTGAAGTATCTCTTCCGGGAGGATGCGCTATCGGTCAGCGTCCTATTGATCTGCACCTCAAAGCAATGGAGCAAATGGGTGCCACAATCACCATCCATGCAGGATACGTCCACGCCGTTGCACCAGAAGGTCTCAAAGGCGCACACATTATTTTCGATAAAATTACCGTAACCGGAACCGCAAATGTCGTTATGGCAGCGGCACTCGCACACGGAAAATCTGTTCTAGTCAACTGTGCAAAAGAACCTGAAGTCGTTCAACTGTGCGAAATTTTACGTGACAGCGGTATCGACATCACAGGCATTGGCACATCAGAACTTACCATCATCGGTACAGGCGGTAAAACTATTGATATGGTCGATTTTGAAATCATCCCTGACCGTATCGAAGCAGGAACGTATTTGTGCGCAGGAGCCATAACAGGTTCAACCATCACCCTTGAAAATGTACGTCACGATCATCTCGATGCGGTAACCGCAAAACTGGAACAAATGGGTTGCAAGATCGACATAACGGATACAACCATGACCATTCATCCAGCCGAAAAACTAAAACACGTTCACATCATCACCCAAGAATATCCTGCATTTCCAACCGATATGCAAGCACAATTTTTAGCACTTGCAACCCTCGCTAGCGGTACAAGTATCATCGAAGAACGCTTATTTGAAAATCGTTTTATGCACGTCAGTGAGCTTCAGCGTTTGGGTGCGGACATTATGCTAAACGGTCACACCGCTACGGTTATAGGAGAAACACCTTTATTTGGTGCAGATGTAATGGCAACGGATTTACGCGCATCAAGCGCTCTTGTCCTTGCAGCAATGGCAGCAGAGGGAACAACAAACGTTCATCGTATTTATCATCTTGATCGTGGGTACGAAGACTTAGAGGGGAAACTACGCCTATTAGGTGCTAAAATTGAGCGATTGAAAGAGTAATCACTGCGTTATACCGTACTAGATACGGTATCCACATATTTAGTGTTTTTAGATTCCGTGTCGTAGCACGGAATGACAGAGATTACAAATCCCCTTCAATCACTTTTCCAAAAGTAGTGTAATACACTTCTTGCATATCGGCTAGATTCATTTTCACATCATTCAATGCAAACAGTTCTCCACCAATGGTTCCGATTTTCTCAGATTTCAAATCGCCCAACATCGCTTCGAACGCAGCGCAGTTTTCAGGGGCAACTTCGATGATTGCTCGGGACATACTCTCAGCAAAAATATCACGGATGTCCGTAACACTCACGGTTGCCACAATCCCTTTTGAGCTGACGCACGCCATTTTGGCCAATGCGATTGCCACACCACCGGCGCTACAATCTTTTGCACAAGAGAGAAGACCTTTTTTATTCGCTTCGATAACGAGATTCCAAAGAGCACGTTCTTTATCATAATCCATTGCAGGAATCGTCCCAGCAACCGTTCCGCATAGCTCTTTCATATAAAGTGATCCACCAAACTCGCTATGACTCTCACCTACGAGATAAAGTGCATTTCCCTCTTTTTGAAACGTTGAAAGCAGCACATTGTTTTGATCTTCATTAATACCGACCATGGCGATAGCAGGAGTTGGGAATACCGATTTTCCATTGGTTTCATTATAAAGCGATACATTACCGCCGATAACCGGAGTATTAAGTTCAGAACATGCCTGCTTAATCCCCAAACACCCTTGAGCAAACTGCCACATTACTTCAGGATTCTCAGGGTTTCCGTAGTTGAGACAATCCGTAACGGCTTTAGGAGTTGCTCCGCTCATTGCAACATTACGACCGCTTTCGATAACAGCTGCTGCTGCTCCTGCAAAAGGATCGATGTAGCAGAAACGGACGTTACAATCGGCACTCATTGCCAAAGCAACACCATTTTCTTTGATACGAATAACGGATGCATCAAGCTCTCCGCCTTTTTTTATCGTATTGGTTTGTACCATCGAATCGTATTGCTGATAAATCCACCCTTTATCAACTACTTCCATAGAAGAAATGAGTTTTTCAAATGCTGTTTGATTGTCTACCGTATCAAAATCAGCCAAGGTAATTTTTGCAATCTCATCCAAATACGTTGGACGGCTGACCGGACGGTCAAGGACTGGAGCTTCTTCACTCACAGGATCAACCGGAATTTCTGCACATTTTTCACCATGCCAAAAAAGTTCCATATTTCCAGTTCCCGTTACTTCCCCGATAACCGCACAATCAAGATCCCATTTTTCGAATATATCGATGATCGCTTGTTCTGTCCCTTTACGAGCACAAATCAACATACGTTCTTGAGATTCAGAGAGCATAAACTCATACGGCATCATCCCCTCTTCTCGAGCAGGAACCTTGTCCAGATTCATGATCATACCACTTCCAGAACGTCCTGCCATTTCAAACGCACTTGAGGTTAGACCTGCCGCACCCATGTCTTGAATACCGACAACGTAATCGGTTTTGAAAAGCTCCAAACACGCTTCAAGAAGCAATTTTTCCGTAAACGGATCACCCACTTGAACCGTAGGACGAAGTCCTTTAGACGCTTCTGTAAAGCTGTCCGAACTCATCACCGCTCCGCCCAAACCATCACGCCCCGTTTTACTTCCGACATAGATAACCGGATTACCCATCCCCTCAGCACGACCGTAAAAAATCTCATCACTTTTAGCAAGTCCGAGAGTAAAGGCATTCACGAGGATATTACCGTTGTAACACTCATCAAAACTCGTTTCACCGCCGATAGTAGGAACACCCATACAGTTACCGTATCCGCCGATACCCGATACAACACCACGCACCAAATAACGCTGATGAGCACTAACTGCATCTTTATTGGTCACATTACCGAAACGAAGAGCATTAAGATTAGCAATAGGACGCGCACCCATAGTAAACACGTCACGCATGATTCCGCCAACACCTGTAGCAGCACCTTGATACGGTTCGATGAAACTTGGGTGATTGTGGCTTTCCATTTTAAACACAGCCGCATAACCGCCGCCGATGTCAATAACTCCCGCATTTTCGCCCGGACCTTGGATAACCCATGGTGCTTTGGTAGGGAAACCGCTCAAATGTTTCTTAGAGGATTTATAACTACAGTGTTCACTCCACATAGCCGAAAAAACACCGATCTCAACGAGATTAGGCTCACGTCCGAGGATTTTTTGTATATGTGTATAATCGTCTTGGGAAAGTTTATGTTGTTTGAGAACTTTTTCAATATCTTGGAGGGGAACACTCACGGCAGTTTCCTTAAATGGTAATAATGACGCGATTATACCAAAGCCAAAGGGTTAGCTATCTTAAAAGAAGAGGAAATCCATTTTAAAATGAATTTTGCAGCATTGCATCAAAGGCATTTACTTTTTCCATCGCCTGTGCAATAAGTAAATCGATCTGGCGTTCATCAATCTTATACGCTTTAATAAAGGGTCTAATCGAATCGTAATCCATATTTTCGATGTGTCGGGTCATTGTCAGTAATTGTCCCCATTTTCCCTGCGCTTCGAACATTGCTTCTTCTATTTCATCGGAAACATGCAGTTTGTGTAAAAAAATTCTATGATCCATGTTTAGTAAAAGATGTATTAATGAAAGCATCCCTACCAAATAAGCTGTATCCAATTCTTCACGAGTGCACTTAGGATTACTCAATCTCAAAAGTCCGGTAATAATCTCCGTTCTATTAATCACCATGAGCAGCAGTGGATGATTCGGTGCAGTATCCGATTTATTAGAGACAAGCATCAACAATAACCAGTTACTAAGAGATTTACGCCCCACAAGAGAAACGACCTGACGCACCGAGGTTATCGCCGATGAAAATGAAAAATATGACGAGTTAATAAACTGCATCAACTGAAGCACCATCACATGGTTTTGCTCCAAATTCTGAACTATTTTACTTATATCTACATCTTGCTGCAGCAAATTCCAAGCCTGTAAAGTTTGTTCTTGTGACATTGAAAAGGACTCATTTTCAATGGTATACGGTCGTTTAATGTAATACCCTTGAAAATAATCAGCACCATAAGCTATAAATTTATCAAAAATCTCATGCGTTTCGACCTTTAGTGCAATAAGCTTTTGATTGATTTTCTTCAATTGTTTAAATGAATCAATGCCAGAATCATTACGAAGCGTATCAATGCGTACATATTCCAGCCACGGATGCAGTACTTCAATACGCTCCATCGTTTCCGGATTCAGCACACAGCTATTCACTCCAAAGCGATACCCGTCTGCCACTAATGCTTTGATTCTACTTTCCAATTCAGGATGAAAAAGTGACGATTCTAAAATCATAAGGATAAAATGTTTTTTGGGAATCGTAGTAATAATCTGACTGCTCAAAAATTCCATATCGACTTTCAAAAATCCCAGATGTCCACCAAGAACGTTTTCAAGTCCAAATCCATTTAAAATTCGATCCAAAACAGATGCTGAGATGGAAATATCAGAAGAATCAGTTGCTGCGACTTCATCTCTAAAAAGAATGTCGTATCCTATAATTGCATAATCTGCAGTACAAATAGGCTGTCGACCAATCAAGCTCATAAGTATCCCTTAGTGAAATCCGAAGTTTATTTCATTACGATGATTCTTTTTTAACGAAAAAATATCAATATAAGCAATTATACCTACTTCGTAATGTTTTTTACCTCCAGGAAGAAGAACACTAAATTCATCTCCTTCTTCCTTACCAAACATGGCACGAGCCAACGGCGAATGAACCGAAATTAGACCATTTTCAGGCTCACTTTCCAAGGTTCCACAAATCGAATAGGTAGCCTCATCGTCATCATCGCTAAGAATTGTAATAGTAGAACCAAAATGGACTCGAGAATGATTAAGCTGTGAGGGATCAATTATTTGTGCTTTTTCTATCATGCTGTTGAGATAAAAAAGCCGCTTATCTATGTGTCGAAGCTTCTCTTTTGCCGCATGATATTCAGCATTTTCACTGCGGTCACCCAATTCTGCAGCTCGTTGTTTTTCTTGATTTACTTTAGGTTTTTCGACATCTTTGAGGTATTTGAACTCTCGTAAGAGTTCATCATATCCCCTTGGTGTCATCGGTTCTATTTGCATTACGCGGCAAAACCTACCACATAATAGGTGTCTTTTCCTTCTACTTTTTGGAGCTTCACTTTAAACTTATCGGCAAAATGATTTATTTTTTCCATCGCTTCAGTGGCACTTATTTTACTGGTTGCATCTATTTTTATTTTAAATAAATCGACTGTATTAGAGAGTGCCACGTACGATTCATTCGTTTTCAATGCTTCATGTAAGTCCATAACGTGTTTAATAATTTTCTCAAATCCATGGGTATTTTTTTCGATTCTTTCCAGTTGATCCGTGAGAGCAACGTTTGGGATAAGTCCAAGCTGACTTAAAATAGCTTCTTGTGTCATGTTTATTTTTCCTCTTTAAAATTATGAAGAATGATTCTAACATAAATTTCACTATAATACACTCATGAAATCACTCTTAATTCGCCTTACTCATGGTTTATTTAAACAAGATATTGCTGCAAGTGAGCAAGAACTCGTCCATCAGTGGCATACACAAAAAATTCTCAACTTTGAAAATGAAAAATATCAATTTTCTTCCCAATATCGTGCAGGTATTATTTCAAGTGTCCAAGCTTCAGGTGCCTATTTACAAACTATCGGTGAAAGTATTCGTGATCATTTTATTGATACTTCCTACCTCAATGGAGCCCATGCAGGTGATTTAGTCATCGCTCAACGACTGCTTGGAAAACGTGGCGGACCCAGTGCAAAAGTAGTCATCATTATTGGGAGAAGTGAAACCTTTAGTATCGGTGTTATCAGTACCAAAAGTGGTGAATTACAACTCCAAGACATCCGAACTTCACAAAACATCTCAATATCTCTTATCGATTTACCCGAAACAACAGACGGTTCCGTTTATCAAATCAACAATCAAAACAGTGTAGCGACGTATTTGGGAAATTTGAGTGATCCAATGGTGGATGAAAAAATCGTACTCGCCCTCTACAACAAACACGATGAGTTTGAAGAAGATGTTCTAGAGATGGCAGCATCCTTTCCAAAAGAAGTGGATGCATCTCTTTATCCAAATCGCCGTGATTTACGTCATTTACCGTTTTGCACCATCGATCCCGTAACCGCAAAAGATTACGATGATGCGATCTGTTATATCCCTGAAACCAACACCCTTTACGTTGCTATTGCCGATGTCAGTGAATACGTCCATCCTTTCGGTCCAATTGATGCTGAGGCGATCTATCGAAGCTTTTCCATCTATCTCCCCCACCGATCTATCCCGATGTTACCGCGTCAACTTAGTGAAACCTTATGTTCTCTTCAGCCACTAGTCGATCGTCTTGCCTATACGTTTGAAATGAAAATTGATCCTGAGTCACTCGAAGTTGTTTCAACAGATTTATACGAATCGCTCATCCATTCCCACCGCCGCTTTACGTACGAAGATATTGATACTTTTCTAGAAGGTAATCTCACAGCAACAACTGAGAAGGAAAAATGTGTTCTTGCGTATATTCCTCAACTCAACGACTTAACCGCCAAACTCAAACAAGAACGTATGAAAAAAGGGTATGACTTCCGTTCAAGTGAATTGGAAATGCGCATCGATGAAGCGGGAAACATCACCAAAACCGAATTTGCCGTCGAGACCCCCTCTCATGCCCTTATTGAAGACTGTATGCTCCTCGCCAACAAAGCGGCAGCTTCTATGTATGACCGAGGTGTCTTTCGTATCCACGAACCGCCAAGCCCTATGAAGCTTCAATCCCTTTATCAGGAACTAGCGAGCATTGGAATTTTTGTTGAGTTTAAAGAAAATATAAAAGAGACTATTACCGCTATTCAAACAGAGGCTGAAAAACGTGAACTTATCAGCGAAGTAGACACCCTCATCATTCGTGCCCAAATGCAAGCACGCTATGCCCCTTACAACACAGGGCACTTTGGTCTGGGATTTGAACGCTATACCCACTTTACCTCCCCAATTCGTCGCTATAGCGATTTAATCGTCCATCGTCTCCTCAAGGCCATAAAAGCAGGTGATACCGAAGAAGGTTCTTACGTATTACGCAATATCGAATCCCTCTGCACCTCCATCAGTGAAAAAGAGAGAGAAGCCAGCGACATCGAAATCCGTTTCCAAGAACGCAAATTCGCACGATGGGCGAGCACTGTTATCGGGCAAACCTTTAAAGCCCGTGTCATGCAAACCGAAGATCAAATCCGAGCTGAAATTCATGATGTCATTACAGGAGCCAAAGTAAATGTCACAGCTCATTTTGGCTTACTCCTTTTTGATGATATTATGGTCAAAATTGAGGGTGCTGATTTGGCGACGGCAAAAATAACCGCATCGTTTGTGAGTAAAATTGAAAAAGAAGAAAACGACCAAGGAACAGCAGTATGACACGACAAGATCTCGACCGTCATCTCCAAAACCGCAATGCCCCTCGTGCCATGGCACTTTTTGGTGAGAGTCACTTTTTTATTGACCGCTATTCAACTGCACTTTCCCGTATCGAAGGGGCATCCGTGTTGAGCATGTACCATGATGAGTATGATTTCAGCACCGCGAAAGCACATCTTTCGCAAGGTTCACTCTTTGGTGATCAAAATCTTTTGATTGTAAAACATGAAAAAAAGCTTCCTAAAGCAGAACTTGATACATTTGTGGAGCTTGTCGGTAAAAATCCTGACAATACTTTCATTTACTGCTACGTAGGAGATGATGTCAAGAGTGTGGATACAGCGTTCAAAGGCACGCATGCTGGCTCTGTACGTTTTTATAGCCCCTTTGCCAATGAAGCCCGTGCCATTTTACTTCAAGAGGCACAAAGAGCAGGTGTACAGCTCGATAATCAAGCAGCCTTTCATCTTCTTGATCTTCATAATAATGATCTTTCACTCGCTTGCAATGAACTTTCAAAGCTTTCCATTCTAGGTAAACCTATCACGATGAAAGAGATTGATGAGCACGTTTACGGGCTCAGTGAAATCAAACTTGATCACTTTATCACGCAAGTAATTGAGAAAAAAGAATTTCTCCCATCCCTGCGCCATTTACTCGAATCCGGTGAAAATGAGATACAACTTCTCACTGCCATCAGTGGGTTTTTAACCCAACTGTATCTCTTTAATATCTCGATAAAAATTCACGGTATTGCTGACTCAGCTCTAGTTCTTGGATACAAACTCCCTGGATTTATTGAAAAAGAGCGTACATCTCTCTCCATTAAAATCACTCCGAACGAGTATAAAAAAGGGATTAATCTCTTGTTAGATACCGAATTAAAAATGAAATCAACAGGTTCTCCGGATCAAGAGGCATTACTTATCTCAGCCCTCTTGAAACTGCAAAGCGTACTTTAACTAAAACTAATATTAAGCTACTTTTCAGTATAATTCGCGCGTTCCTTGCTCTTTGCAACACGATTGTCGTGCTGTATAACAACCATAAGGGGCGAACACCATAAGGAGACATACGCTATGAGACATTACGAAAACTTAGTAATCGTAAAACCAACTCTTACAGAAGAAGAGATTAAAAACACCCTCGCACTCGTCGAAGAGGTCATCACGTCAAACGGCGGAGAGATCATTGGACGCGATGCAATGGGCATGAAAAAACTAGCTTACCCGATCGAAAAAAATGTTCGTGGTTATTTCTACGTTATGTATTACACAGTTGCACCTTCTGCAATCAGTGAAATTGAAAGACGTTTCCGTATCAACGAGGAAATCTTACGTTTTGTAACTATGAAATATGATAGTAAACGTGAAATTAAAGCATGGAATACAATGGTTGAAAAAACCAAAAAGACTGTTGCTGCGGCACCTGCTCCTGTAGCTCCTGTTGCTGAAACAACAACTGAAGAAGTAGCTTCTTAAGCCCTAAGGAAAACTCATGTTTAATAAAATTATTTTGGTTGGAAATCTCACTCGTGACATTGAACTCAAGTACGCACAAGGTGGATCGGCAATAGCCAATACAGCGATTGCTACGAGTCGCAAATTTACTGTGAACGGTGAAAAAAAAGAAGAGACATGTTTTGTCGACATCACATTTTTTGGACGTTCAGGTGAGGTAGCCAATCAATACCTTCGTAAGGGTTCAAAAATCCTCGTCGAAGGACGATTAAAATTTGATCAATGGGTTGACCAAACAAGTGGACAAAAGCGCTCTAAGCACTCCGTTATTGTTGAAACGATGCAAATGCTCGATTCACGTAGCGAAGCTTCTCAGGGTGGTTACAGTGATGATAGTGGAAGTAGTAGCAGCTATGAGGGAGGGTATGATGCCCCTGCTCAAAAAGCGTACACACCTCCACCGTCATATTCTAAACCATCGCCAGCAAAAATGCCCGAAAACAATCTCCCAGAGATTGATATCAACGAAGACGAAATTCCGTTTTAGAACGAGTACAAGGAAATAACCATGTCAGAAAAAAGAAAATTTAAAAAACGTTTTTGCAAATACTGCGAACAAAAAGTAGATTTCATTGACTACAAAGATGTAGCTTCATTGAAATATTCACTCTCTGAGCGTTTCAAAATCATGCCACGTCGTTTAACAGGTAACTGTAAACGTCACCAAGATATGGTAACGATCTCTATCAAACAATCTCGCGCAGCGGCATTGATTCCATACACTGTATCACGTAAAGTGGTTGCAGGCGCTCCATTCGACGATCGTAGCTATTAAGCTACTTCTTCCTTTTGTCAGCTTTTATGCTGGCAATCTTCTTCAAATTAAATCTTAAAGTATTACCGAACTGAAACTTGAGTCTTCATACCTTGAAGTGTCTTTATACCAATCCCTTTTACATTTACCAATTCATCCACTGTTTTAAATGCACCATGAGCCTTACGATACGTCAAAATCTCCTGAGCCTTACTTGGACCAATACCATTAAGTGTTTGCAGTTGTGCAGAATTTGCCTTATTCACATTAACTGCTGCAAATGTTAGTGTGAACAGAAACATTAAGAAAACCATTAATTTAACCATAAGTAACCTTTTAAATTATTTTGAATGATTATATCATAAAAACACAATAGAGTATAATAAAAAAAACTCCATGAGGCTAGGAGAAGAAGCTAATAGTTCAATAAGCGACTAGAAAAGTAGGATCAAAAGAAGAGTACAAGACATCAGTAGACCTCTAACAATGAAAGAAGACACTAAAACACGTAAAAAAGGAATCGGTTATAAAGAGGATATTGACATTAAAAACAGTAAGCAAAGATTGATTTAGAAGAAGAGGTTGAGGTTAGTTTTAAGAGTGATTGATTGTAAATGAAGTTGAAGGATTAAATCCGAGGCCAGGCGGCGACCTACGTTTCCACACCTGAAAGATGCAGTATTATGAGCGAAGAGGGTCTTAGCTTCCGGGTTCGGAATGGGACCGGGC
>CAIMUF010000078.1 GCA_903844635.1 uncultured Sulfuricurvum sp.
ATAAGGATGATGCTGTTTCCATCCGATGCGCACGGCATGACCGATGAGTACATCCAAGACCAAATCATCATCAACATGCAGTTGAGGTGAGTGTTTAAAGAGATTTGAGAGGCTTTCAATCGCTTCGATATTGAGCTGGCGATATTCAGGTGCTTCAATGCTTTGCAGGAGATCTTCAATCTTGTGGGCGAAGCTTTGTTCTCCTGCGGTTGAGTCCAGTGTGAGCTCACTTCCTATTCGGCTGTTAAGATTGTATTTATCTCCTATCACGAGACCGTTGCATTGGCGTAGCAGATACCAGACATTTTTATAAAATTTTTGAGTCAGTCTGCTGATCATCCCCTCATGTTGACGCCACTGTTCCCAATTATCGCTTTGCTGAGTGGGTGGAGTCGAAACATCGATAGAGATGGAATTAACGACAGGCATTCCCGAAGCATTAAGATTTTCTTGGTGATTGAATTGAGTGACTTCTTGAGAAAATGACTTCAAAATGGCTCGGATTCGCTCATAGATCTCATGGGGTGACAAACCTAACAGGTACTCGTAGGAATCTCCTATGGGAAGATTGTTCTCACGGCTGATATGACCGACTAAGAGTTGGACGAAATACCAGGTGCGCAGCGTAATCATGTTGTTAAAAAGTTCCGGTTCTGCTTGGATAAGTGCTCCGAGATGGATCATCACTTCTTGGGTCAAAACACTTTCTGCGGCATTGTTTCCGCATGATTCTCGAATAATCGTGACAATACTCGTATTTTTTAACGGCTTTGAAAAGGTAGCGTGTTCACTGTAGGCCCGACCAACGGCTAAATGTTTTTGGTGAATGATAATATCCAGCAGAACATCTTCCAGTCGGTCGTCATATTTACCCATGGCTTCAGCAATTCGACGGACACTGGCCCAATCTTGATTGAGAGCTGCCGATTCATAGTCGGTTTCTGAGGTAACAATGGTATGGTTGTGGTTGAGAGAATGGAGTTCCAGCGCGTTGAGATTCAATGGGTTGATATTATCGATTTGTTCAACACAAGCGCTTTTTAAAAGCTCTCTCATCGGGGCTTTAGTAATGGCTATAGAATTGCAAGAGTTATTTTCCAGCTCATGGAGAAGCTCTAAAATCACCTCTTTTTGAGGGCTTACCAGCATCTCTTCACGGATTAGAAACGGCAGTATTGGTTGAGCCTGCTGGTCCCAGTGGGTAGAGAGAAATTTCAAAGATGACCGAAAACGCTTCACTAAAAGAGTGGTGTCATAACTAAAATAAAACCCTTTAGGATTAAAATAATAGGGGAGAAAAATGATTTCCTGATCCATCAAAAGATGCAGTCGTGCAGTGGTAATGGTTCTTGCTGCAACGTACGGGCGTCCGCTTAATCCTAGTTTTTCATTTTTCCCTAAAAGAGTATGGATTTTAGAAAGTTGTGACGCGTGCATCACCTTTATGGGACAAAGTTCATCGAGAGTCTCACTGTGGATACCATGCTCAAGAAGACGCTGTTTGACGGATTCATTTTCTGCGAGGGCACAGACGAGAGGATGGATAGAGCGCTTAAAGCCGATACGTTCTCTGCGTGAAAGAGGATCAATATCCTGTGGCGTGATGAGGTTGTCCATAATCATATCGCTGAGAATAAAAAGACTTTGTGCCCAGACGAGGGGTATGTTTTCATTCGGGACACGGGTTTGAGAATTCGGATGTTCTTTTTCAGCTTCGATAGACTCTTTGGGGACGAGATAGAGTTCCGGCAACAGTTGTTTGCCTTCTTGGTCGACAAAAAGTGGTTCTAATTTTTCTCTCCAGTGACGTATTCCCTCATGGTCTTGGCGTATCAGCGCATCGAGTAAAAGATAGGTAAAAAAGAGGGGCCATTCGGATTCGATATGTTCAAACTCACGCAATTCAGAGGGTTCATAGTGCAATCGGGTAGGATCTTCGATACTGCTTTGATGCCCATCGAGAAGAAAGCGTTTGCACCCATAACGACCACCGAGTTTTTTAAGGATTTTAGTTCGTGTACGCTCTACAAGCGCTTCATCTTCGATCGCGTAAGCGGGGTATCCGATGATGCTTAGCAATGCTGCATCGGTTTCTTTGGAGTTCGATTCTCTTGGCAGTAATCCGTGGAGAGTAAAGCGTGATCGGGCAATGTCGCTTGGGATAACATGGATAACGGCTTCTTTGCTCATGACGTTTCCAAACAGATTAAAGCCATTAAGTGCTTCCAGTGCCGCTTTTGCCATCCCGACAGAACTGCAATTGATCTCGGTTGTCCCGTGATTGATTTTATTACCACGTTCCCAAATCCCATAATCGGCGGTGCAGTAGGTGTGGCTGATATAGTGAACAAGATTTTGGATGAAATCGACTTCATCGAGGGTGTATATCAGCTGCAATCCTGATGCGATCATCTGTGCACTCATCAACAAATACAGCGATGTAGCGTCCAACTGCAAATGCCCCCACTCATCATCGCCAACAACCGCTAATGCCGTTGCTGTCCCGTATTTAGCGTGGAGTGCATCGGTTGGATTGAGGGTTTTTTTGAAGGTTTCGACACGATTGGCTTGGCGCATCATCGCCTCTAACAGTCCGCGCATCAACTTGACCACACTTTGGCTCAAGAGGTAGTTTCGATAATGATCAGGATTATGTTTTTTGTACGCAAGGGCAAGTCCCCAGACACAAAGGATACTGTAAACGTTATCCCGTACCCACGCATCGGTATAATCGCCATGAGCTGTTATAGCGGTACTGGCGGGCAAGAGACCGGTGATGGGATCTTGGCGAGAGAGAATGATTTTATCAATAGAGCTGTAGTGTTTTTCGAGTAATGCGTTGATATGATCCAAATTCATTGATGACCTAGGTGAAATAATTTTAATCTATATGGATAAGTGCTTCTTGGCATAATCGTGTGATTTCGCCAAACTCTTTGTGCTTCAGTGCAATTTTTGGGACAATCCAGCTTCCTCCGGCACAGAGGACATTGGGGAGTTTTAGAAAATCGTTGAGGTTATGGAGATTGATCCCTCCCGTCGGACAAAAACGCATGGAAGGAAACGGACCGTAAAAACCGTTGAGTGTTTCGATGCCTCCTACGGCAGTGGCGGGAAAAAGTTTACAATGCTCAAAGCCGTTGTTCAAAGCCAGCATCACTTCCGATGCCGTAGCTACTCCCGGAATAAAGGGGATGTTGAGTAACTTTGATGTTTCCATCAGTTCGAGGCTGATGCCGGGACTAAAGACAAACTGCGCACCGTGATCGACTGCTCTTTTGAAATCATCCGCATTGAGGACGGTTCCTGCACCTACCGCCATTTGAGGTAAGTTTTTGGCAATGATCTCGATTGCTTTGATTCCGGCAGGAGTTCGTAGCGTGATTTCCATAAGA
>CAIMUF010000079.1 GCA_903844635.1 uncultured Sulfuricurvum sp.
GATAGAGCGCGGATCATCAAGTCGATCCAAAACGGCTCAATAGTTCACTGGAGCCATATCAATTTTTATGGAGAGTATGATTTTACACGTCTCGATAAGGGTCACGAGGACTATTTCAATATTTATGCTCTTAAAAATCTTAACATTTCACACTGAACACTTTAAACTGTACAGAATAAAAGCCGAGCTGGGACAAGCATAATGGAAAACTTTCGCGATAACAATTATGGATATCCTCTTCCCTCGGCAGTCATTGAGCTGATCGAAGAGTTCGAAGAAGATGAAGACGAGGAGAAAATGGAATGTCTAGGTAAGATCCTCGATCAATGTGACCATACTAATCTTCGCATTTTACGCGATTATGAGAAACTTTCACAAATCGTTGAAGACTACTTCGAAATGCTTTATGAGCCGGATATTCTTTTAACTAAACTGGTAGATTACGCTCGTTGGGGAAGATTTTAATATCCCTTTTGAATGCATATCTACTTCTCAAAACTAAGCCATTGACTTACAAATAAACATCTGATACAATAATCATATGGAAATAGCCGAAACCACCATTTTTACACGTGAGATCACCCGTATTCTTTCTGATGATGAATACAAAGAGCTTCACGCTTTTTTAGTGGAACACCCTAAAAGTGGAGCTGTGATCAAAGGATCAGGCGGATTAAGAAAAATCCGCTGGTCACTCAAAAACAGCGGTAAAAGTGGTGGTATCCGAAATATCTACTATTATCATGAGGAAAACAGTCTCATCCTTATGATTTATGTGTATGAAAAAACCAAAACATCCGATTTAACCCCAAAGCAAATCGAGATGCTTCGAAAAACTTTCATGGGAGGTTTATGATGGAAGATACAATGTTTAATGATTTACTTGCAAGCGTTGGTGAAGCAAAAGAGATACTGCAACATAAAAAGCAACCCTCGCGTTCATTCATGATCGATGAACCTGATGCTAAATCGATACGAACACGATTAAAGATGACACAAGATGAGTTCGCAGGACTATTAAATATCAGCGTTAACACATTAAGAAATTGGGAACAAGCACGTCGTAAGCCGGAAGGTCCTGCACGTGTATTACTTGGGATTGCAGCTACGCATCCGGAAGTATTTGCTCACTAAGCACTTAGTGCACCTGACGGGGCTGGAAAACTAGAATTAAGTCTTATTAAAGGATCGGTGTCCGCTTTGGTACAGATTTTTATTTGTACCCGTAATACGAGTATATTCAGGATCATTTTTTAGTTTAATACAAAGAGCTTCTGACAATTTTATACGCTTAGTATAATCTTCAGATATTTTCATTTGAACATCTTTAGGAGCTTGATCAAAATCAATTTTCAATGCATTTGATGCAAACTGTTTAATTTCATCAGAACTTACTGTACGCGCCTGAAGCGATGCCTAGCGTTATAATAATTGATGTAATGAGAGATTTTTTCACGATGAATTTCCTTTTTGATTTATAAGTGTTAGTTTATCAAATATAAATTAACAACACATCTAAATAGGTATTATTGGAACATAATAGCAGCGCCACCAGCGATCAGGTGGTAACTGTATATAATCAATATCTTTTTAATTTTACAAACCGTAATAATGGTGGCATTAATATTAAAAGAATAAAGGTTCCAATAAGCATTCCTCCAACAACAACTATTGCAAGAGGTTTTTGAACTTGAGAGCCAACACCTGTAGAGAGCATGGCAGGTAATAATCCGATCGATGCCGTAAGTCCTGTCATAAGAATAGCTCTGAATTTATCAGAAGCAGTTTGTGTGATAGCTTCTTCAATTTCCATGCCGTGTTCTTGAGTCAGTTGCATATAATGAATGACAAAAATAGAAGCATTAAGTATACTGACTCCAAGAATAGAGATAAATCCAACGGATGCCGAGACACTAAGTGACTCATGAAAGAGAAACAAAAATGCAAGTCCTCCAAATACTGAGAAGAGTGCTGCCGTAAGAATAATAACCGTATTTTTAATAGATCCAAAATATATAAAAAGCACTAATGTGATCAAAAATAAAGATGCTGGAGTCATAATTTTAAGTCGTCCAAATGCACTTTGCATCTGTTCAAAACGTCCTGAAAGTGTAGTAAGATAGCCTTCAGGCATTGTAACCGTATCTATTGCGGTTTGTACTTTGGCTACTGTTCCGGCCAAGTCATTCGAAGCAACCGAAAATTTGATTGGAATAAATCGTTTGAAATTTTCACGATAAACAAAAGAGGCTCCGGTATCGTAATAAATCTTAGTAATTTTAGAAAGAGGAATTATCCCGCCATGATCTAAAACGATAGGAATCTCTTTTATATTTTCTATACTTTTACGGTATGAGCTGGGAAAACGGACTACAAGATCAAAACGCTTGTCTTGCTCAATGATTTTGGTAATAGCACGGCCGTCCAATGACGAAGAAACTATATCCATCAAATCAACTACATTAATGCCGTATAAAGCAGCTTTCTCACGGTCAACTTCAACAATTAAATTTGGCTGTCCAGTTTCTTTGAAAATGCCAACATCGGTGACACCGTCGATTTTTTTGATTTTATTTTCGACTTCTTTTGCCAGTCGATCAAGGACATAGAGATCATCACCAAAAATCTTGACAGAATTCTCTCCTTTAACTCCGGACATAGCTTCAGCTAAGTTATCTTCAATATATTGTGAGATGCTAATATCTGCAGAGGGAAATCTAGCTTTCAACGCTATGCCAACTTCCTTTTCTAGTTCTTCTTTTTTTATACCTCGGTGCCATTCTTTATAATCTTTGAGCTTTACAAAATATTCAGTATTAAACGGCCCAGTAGGATCAGTACCATCTTCTGGACGTCCAGCTTGAAACTGAACTGTTTGTACTTCCGGATATTTTGTCAAAATATCACGTATTACTTTAGAATTTTCATAACTTTTATGTAGGCTTATTGAATAGGGGAAAATTGCGCGGATATAGAGATTTCCTTCATCCATTTTAGGTAAAAACTCGGCACCAAGAATACTTGCAATAAATATCGTTAGAACCAATACTATACCTGTCGCGATGAGAGCAATCTTACTGGTAATACGAGAGATTATATCCATATACTTTGTTTTTGCCCAAATCAAAAATGGAAAAACCTTTTCATGCGAGTGAAGTAAAAAAGTATATTTACTTGCAAGAAGAAAACTAAAAGTAAGAACAGCAGCAAAACTAATAGCATAAACATATGTTTTTGCCATCGGAAGAAAAATTTGTGATTCTGCTCCCTTCATAGCAAAAAGAGGTATAAAAGCAAGAAAAATGATTAGAATTGAAAACATAATCGGTTTTCCAACTTCGGATGCTGTCTCTTGAATAGCAGGTATATGTTGCCGACCTTGATGTTTAAGCCGAAAATAGTTTTCAATCACAATCAGCGGAATGTCAACAATAATTCCAAAGTCAATGGCCCCAAGAGAGAGCAAATTCGCTGATTCTTGCTGATTGGCCATTAATGCCAGCGTATAGAGAAGCGACATTGGGATAATAGCCGCTACAATAAATGCTGCACGTAGATCGCCTAAGAATAATAAGATAATTACAAATACCAAAATCATTCCAATTGATGCAGTCTCTTTGAGTTTATCAACAACAGTATGTAGTAGATCCTGACGATCATAGAAAGGGACAACCTTAATGTCTTTTGGAAGAATTCCATTGTTGAGCTCATCTATTTTTTTATGTAACTCATTCATAGCCGATACGCTTGGTGCATTTTTACGTAAAACCACAACGCCCATAACAATGTCATCTGCCTCATTTAGTCCTACAATCCCAGTACGTGGCATACTTGAAATGGATGTATCCGCGATATTTTTGACATAAATAGGACGATCATTTATAGTTGTGACAATTGTATTTTCTATATCACTGATTGTTTTGATCAAACCTATACCACGAATCGTATAATATTGATCTCCAAATTCCAATACTCTTCCACCGACATTAACATTACTTTTTGAAAGTCCTTGAATGACACTGCTGAGCGGAATTTTGTATTTAACAAGATCATCAGGACGGACAACTACAGAATAAGCTTTGATCGTGCCTCCATAGCTTCCAATATCAGCAATATTAGGAACAGTTTTGAGATAGCGTGATACAACCCAGTCTTGATAGGTACGTAATTCGCTCATACTGCGGTTTCCAACAACACGGTAGCGCATAATTTCACCAATTGCATTGGGTGTAATTTGAGGGGATACTTCAGTTGGAATATCACCTTGTGCTTGTGCAAGACGGTTTAGAACTTCTTGACGCGCATCTTTGTATGAATCATTATAAGAGAATTTACACTTGATATCAGAGAGCCCGTACAAGGAGACACTGTTGATATTTTCTAACCCGGGCATTCCGGCCAAAGCTATCTCTAATGGGGTGGTGATTTGTTTTTCTATTTCTTCTGCTGAATGCCCTTCGTTGGTGGTGACTATTTCTAAAATCGGTGGTGCCGGATCTGGAAATGCTTCGATATTGAGATCGCGTACAACGACGATACTTACAGCAATAGTTATTGCTGTAAATAGTAATACAGCTAAAAAGTTATCTATGAAAAAATTAGCAAGTCGACGCATATTATTCTTTCTCCAAAGCGATTGCCTCGAGGGCAATTTGTGTATTTAGTGGTATTCCTTTAACAAGCGAAAAATCATCTTTTGGGTCATCCCTGATGAGTTTAACATTCAAAGGAACAAACTGGTTTTTATTTTTTATAAAAACTATAAACTTTCCTTCTTTAAAAAGTAATGACTTTTTAGGAATGCGGAAAACATCTTTTATATCAGTACTTACCGAAATATTTACAAACATATTTATGCGCAGTTGTGGTACATCGGAGGAAGGTCGAATATAGACTTTATTTGTTTTATTCTCAGTATCAAGTACATCACTGATATAGGTTACGACCCCTTTGATCGGTGCAACTTCATCATTATCCACCTTGATGTCCACTTTTTTACCTACATAAAAAGCTGAAAGGTCTTTTTCATAGACAGTTGCGACAACAACTTTTTTATGAATATTAGCTATTCTCATCAAAGGTTGTGTTGCATCATTACTCACCTTTTCTCCCAAGTGTGTTCCAATTTCATATACAACGCCAGTGATAGGCGAATGCAAGGCTAAGGTTTGCTCTGAAGATGCACTATAATAATTAAGTTTTTGAGATAGACCATTTTCTATTGCTTCAGCTTGTTGTAGATTGCTCAAAGAGAGGGCAAGGTCATTGGCCGTAATCGCGCCGAGCTTGAATAGCTCTTGGTTCATAGCATAGGAGTGTTTTGCTTGTGTATAGGCTGCTTTTGCTGATAGTTGGTCGCTATGTATGTCACTCACATCGGAAGATCGTATGGTGATTAGTGGAGAATTTGTGGATATTTTATTGCCGATAGCAACGTGAATTTTATTGACTGTTCCGGTAACTGGTGCTGTGATCGATACAATACCATCAGGGGAAGGCTGAATGGAAGCTGTTGCTAATATTTGAGTGCTAAAGTTTCCAAACTGTGGTGAAACCATCGTAATAGATGGAGCAACTGGCTCAACTATTTTTTGAGAATCTGACGGGTGTACTTTGTCACAACCGGTGAATAAAAGAAGACCTACGGTACAGGTGAGTGTAAAAAATGAAAAACGCATTAATATCCTTTTGAATCAATAAGAGGTAATCCTGAAAATAGCTTCAGGTGTGCTAAGGCGATATGTAAATCAATGATAGATTTTGTCATATTTCTTTGATACTCGCGATAGCTTTTTTGTGCATCTAAAAGTTCAAGAATTGAAATTCCTTTGAGAGCAAATATTTTTTCTTGCTTCTCTTTCAGTATTTTTGCTGATTCAAATCCATGCTGCATAGAAGAATGGATGAACTGTTGGGACTGATATTGAATAAAAGCTTGTCGTACTTCAGACGCGGCTTGCTGCAGAGTTTTTGATTCAAGAGTTGTCGCTTGAAGAGCTACAATACGTGCTTTTTGTATAGCACCTTGATTGCGATCATAAATAGGTAGTGGCATCGCCGCACTTACCCCAATAAGAGGGTCTGAATACGTTGGAGCATAATTTTCGATTTCTATACCAACAGTAATATCGGGGATACCATTGGACTTTTCAAGTTCAACTGAAGCATTAGAGAGCTTTATGTTTTGTCGTGCAGCTAAACAATCGGATCGATTTTGTTGTGCATACATTATAAGATCATCTAGCGATTTTGAGAAATCTTCCGGTAAAACTAACGGTGACAAGGTTACGTCTTTGAGATTCAGTGAAAGTAAAAAGGCAAGTGCCTCAGTATCAGAAGATAATGCAGCATTATAAGAGTTAACATCATTATCGTAATCGATTGCTTGTAATTTTAGTTTTTCAAGGTCAATTTGACTTAAAAAACCATGATCAAATTTAGCTTGAGCAATAATAAGGAGATCTTTAAAATCATTACGATTGGCAATAGCATTGGTTAAATCAGTCACATCAGCCTGTACTAGATAATATGCATCAATTAAATTAAAAAATTGTTCTCTTTTGGTTTCCTCGAATAAGTTGTTAGCATATTCTATTCCTTCATAAGCTGTGTTGATCCGATGATCACGTTTTCCACCGAGTTCAATCGGATGGTCAATATGAAGGGTTGCTAATCCAGCAGCGGCAGCTGATACATCCCTAAAATGATGCTTAACATCCAAGTAATCATATGACCCTGAGAGTATCGGATTAGGACGTCGTTGTGCTGTTGTTAAATCTGCTTTTGACTTGTCTGCTTCTTGCCGTGCAATTTGAATATCATAATTATTATTCACAAATTGTGCAATGGCCGCATCAACGGTCAATGTCGTTCCAAACAAATGTGGAACCATAAATAGTAGTAAGGTGCTGTATCGAGATATATGCAAACGTGAATCCTTTAATTCATATATAGGCACCTCCAATAAAATTTGGAAGTGGTCTATGCTGGAGTTTTTTAACTTTTATGAATTAGTGAAAATGGAGATTGAGTAAATCAAATTCAACCCATTGTTAGCACTAGTCTAAGATAAAATGCGAATAATAGGAGATGAATATGAAGCATAACTTAATGACAACAATTCTTTGATTGAGATTGATAATATTCTAATGGAATAATGTTTGCTGTCAGTCAGTTTAAATATTGATTTAACTGAATTGTTAGTTCAGGTGTAAAATAGCGAATTGAAGCATTTTTAATTAACTCTTTTGGAATTGCATAAATTCCACTTGATGATTCAATCATAATTTTATTTGTTTCTGTTCTAAAATTACTGATTTTTATTACATTGTAAATTTGTAACACTTCAGATATTATCTGTGGGGCATCTTTATATTTTTCAGATAATAGAATTTGTTTACTTCGATTATCCCCAATATCCGTAGAATCGACATATATGGTTTGAGCTAAAGATTCAGGTTTTACATTATTTGCTTCTTGTGAAAGTGCATTTTGATCAACAGGAGAAGCAATAGCTTGTGTATTAATCTCATGTGTCTTTGGATTATTAAAATCGTTTTGTGATTTATAATAATAATGATGACGAACCCGATAGGGAACGATATATTTTATCTTGCAAGTTAAAATACGAGGTGATACAGACTCATTGCTTTTCTCCTTAACAGCATTCATTTTTTTAATATCAGCATGTCCAGTAGCAATTTTATAACAATTTGTTTTAGCTTGGATAGACAATGCTGTAAGAATAAAAATTATACAGGTCCATATAACCTTCTTCATAAGCACTCCTGATTCCTAAATTATCTAATAGCAGTATAGAATAATATATGTGAAATTTGTGTGAAAAATACGACGATTCATCCTCACGAATTTTTCATTGCGCCAAACTTTTGAAATTTTATAGAAAAAATTGTTCCTTTTGGAAAATTATCTTTTACATCAATTATGGCATTGTATTTATCACAAATCTCTTTTAGTATAGATAACCCTAAGCCACTTCCAATGGTTTGATTGTTTGTAACCCGATAAAAACGATCAAATATACGTATCTTATCTACATCTTCAATTCCAATACCGTTATCTGACACTTCTAAAATGATCATATTATTTTGATCAAACACACGCAAAGAAACTAGCCCATTTTTTGGTGTGTATCCGATGGCATTATCAATCAAGTTTGAAATTACTGTTTCAATCTCAAATTTATTTGCATACAGTATACTTTTTTCAATTTCATTAACTTCGAATTCAATATTTTTCATTTCAGCTAAAGGTAATGACTCTACTAAAACATCAGATACTAATTGTGCCAAATTAATTTCTTCATCATATGTATCATCAATACTATAATTTTCTTGCCGAGATAAGGTTAAAAGTTGTTCAACAAGTCTACATGATCGTTCAACCCCTTTTTCTAGTTTATGTAATAATAATTCTTTTTCGGTTTTATCCGTAGCCTTATAAACTAATTCCAATTGAATTTTGAGAACTGATAGTGGTGTTCGCAATTCATGCGCTGCATCTGCTAGAAATTTTTTTCTTGTGTCTATAGCGATTCTTAAACGAGAGATTGTTTTATTCAATGTATCGGTTAATGATTGCAATTCTTTTGGAATAGTAGAAAAATTTAAAGGTTCGAGCGTGTTTTCATTTAAGTTTGCAATTGTATATTGTACTGTTACAAGTGGTACGAATGCATTTTTAAGTATTAGCCAAATTAAAAATGCAAAAATCGGCAATATCAGTAAAAAAGGGACTATTGACTTAAAAGCGGCAGCTACTGCAAATTTTTCACGTACTTTATCAGGCTGTAAGAACATCACTGTTCTGTTCTTATTTTTAATCGAATATGTATGCCAAACTTTTTTTGAAATAATTTTTTCACTAAATCCTAAATTATTTGGATAAGGTACTAGACTAGTAATACCAGTAGAATAACTTTGCTTGTTTTGATTGTTAAAAATAACTAAAGCAAAATCTGCATTAATTTCTTCTATGTCATTTATATTTATAAATTTTTCCCATGGAACAGATGAAGTATTTAAAAATATTTCAGCAACCTGCTCAAGTTGATAATCAAATAATTTATTAGTCTCAGTTTTTATTTGCAAATATACACCTGCGGAAGTAATCAAAATAGCACTTAATATTACTATTGTAAGAGAGATAAGAAGTTTAAATTTAATAGAATTCATTTTAAGGCGTCGACTGGTACTTTAGGAATAAAATATCCTAAACCTCGTATATTTTTTATCCATTTAGAGCCTAACTTTTTTCGTAACCCATGAATAAAGACTTCAACAGTATTACTTTGTGCTAAATCATCCCATCCATATAATTTCTCTTCAAGCTGACTTTTGGATAAAGGAGCACCAGGAGTTTCAAGTAAAGCGACGAGAATAGCAAATTCCTTATTTGAAAGTTTATATATTTCATCATCCAACATAGCTTCAAATGTTTTAGGATTTAATGTAAGACCGTAGTATTCAATCAATAGATTAGCTCTTCCACCTAATCGCCGAAAAATTGCTCTAAAACGTGCAAAAAGTTCATCTAAACTAAATGGTTTAATGAGATAATCATCAGCCCCTACATCTAAACCGATCACACGGTCTTGAATTGTATCTTTTGCCGTTATGATAATAATTGGTACTTTATTATTTTGATTGCGTATTTCTTTTATAAGCTCTAATCCCGAATAATCAGGTAAACCTAGATCCAATATTAATAAATCATACAAAATGGATTGTATAGCAAACGAACCTTCATTGGCACTTTTTACCCAATCAACAACATATCCTGCACCTGTAATGCCTTTTTGAAGACTTTCTCCTAGCATTTCGTCATCTTCGACTAAAAGTAATCTCATATTAATTCCTTAGTATGTCTTGCTGGAATATAAGTGTGATGCTTATACTTATTCAACCTTAGTTAATATCTACTCTATTTGTTGTTTTCAAAATTCCAATTTATGTAAAATTGTAAACTAATAGTATGAGTTGTAACTTAACAATTAATCTATAACTAATTTTCGTCTTATAATATTATGAAACCAGAATAATAAAATTAGAATTTCATTAATAATGGCATACTTAAACCAGAGGAAAAGTATATTGCTTTATTGCCAAAAATTCAGATTTAATCACGATACTATAGACAAGAGATTTAGAAGTTATAATAATGTATAAAATACTAGGTTTATTTTTGTGTATCAATATAATATTGTTTGCTGAACCAATATCCTTTGACAATAACATCTCTAAAGGAAATAGCGATAGAAATAATTCTCAAAAATCATTAAATAAAAATTATAAAAAAAAATGCCATAGAACATTAGGTAGATATAATACACTATATGATAAATGTACTAAAAAATTTGATGACAATCTAACCTTTTAAATATATATTTTTATATACATACAAAATAGAATCGCTTGTTGATCTGCACTTGTTGTTATAATCATGAAAAAACTTTATAATGATATAATTATTTTACTAATGGAGTTAGTTTGCAAAAAATTATTTTTATTTTTTTTCTAATCATTTTAATATCTGGAAATATATTTGGAGATGATTCTATGGCTACATGTCCAAATGAACGTAAACATCATGAATTTAATGATATTACTAAAAGCCTAGTATGGACATGCTTAAGTGAAGAAACTTATGCCGAAGAAGCCAAAAAAATCAAATCAAATGATGAAGCATTAAGAATAGTACGAGATGAATATACACGAAAAGATGCAGAAAATGACGCTATCTTATTACAAGACTACAAGCAATATCAACATAGTAAACCACAAAATGGACAGCAACCAAAACTCCGCCATTAAGTCCAATATTTAAGTGATTAAAAATCTATAAAACATATAGCTGTGTCTTCTTCATTTATAATTAATATTCAGATGTTATAGTTATAATGCGGGTATATATTTATATGATATACTTATACTATTTATAAGTATATCATATAAATATGGCATGATTTTTGCTTATTTTAAAAGTGCCTAAAAACACAATTTTTCGAAGGAGGTTATTATGACAGTCAATGGCAGTTCTATGATGGCATCTCAAGCATATGCCAACAGAAATGTTCAAGCCCAAAGCGGTGCGAGCGGATATGCTAGTCAAGGTGCTAGTGCAGACTTTAGTGCTATGGCTCAACAGCTTATGTCAACAATTGATACGAATAAAAGTGGTTCAATTGATAAAGCGGAATTCAGTCAAGCCGCACAAGCATTAGCTAAAAATGCCAATAACAGCAGTAGCAGTAATGTCGATACCGCGTTTGCTAAAATGGATACAAATAATGATGGTCAAATCAGCTCAGATGAGATGATGTCGGCAATGAAACAAGCAAGTGCTCAAACACAAGGTAAACATCATGGTGGTCATCGCCATCAGGCAGATGTAAGTGCATTAACATCTGATTCTACATCACAATCGACGCAGACAAATTCATCAACTCAAGCATCTATGAATGACTTTCAAAAATCTTTGTTTAATAAGATCATGTCAGCCTATGGAAACTCAGCTCTTACTACAGGATCAACGACTAATCTTTCAGCATAAAAAGGGCATTGCATTGTATTGTATTTGTATAATCTTAAAACACTTACAATGCCTTGTAAACTTTATATTTTGACTCACTATTAAACCTAAAAAGTGGATTCCAAAAAGAGGAGATAAAAGTACTTAAAATATGATAAAATATCTTAAAATAAATATTATAAATGTCATTGATTTGACTTCTGAAATTTAGGGTGATTTCAGATTAGTTTTTCAATAGGCTTCAGTAATAAAGAAATAGGTGTAGATGTTTTCAGTTGTAATGTATCATCATATTAACAGTGACGATTTGCTACTTTCAAATTCAGATTCGATGATGGATGCGCATTTGGCACTTATTGCACAACGCTATATCACATTTTTTCCAGGTGAAGAAATAAGAGAAAATTCTATCTGTTTGACATTTGATGATGCGTATTACGATTTTTATCATTACGTTTTTCCACTACTACAAAAATATAATCTTAAAGCACTTCTCGCTGTACCTACTGCATATATATTAGAGGACACCGACATTAATCCAGCTAAACGTTTATCTCTGAAACATCATAATATTTATGAAAATTTCAAAGAATTTGCCCCTTTTTGTACTTATATGGAGCTACGAGAAATGATTCGAAGCGGTCATGTTGCTATTGCTTCCCATTCAACAAATCATGTTGATTTGACTCAAGAGGGTATTGATCTGAATGAAGAGATTGTGGATTCTAAGCATCTTTTAGAAGAAAAATTGGGGTTTCGTGTCGATTCATTTGTTCTTCCGTACGGAAAATATAATGATGCCGCTGTAAAATTAGCGCGTGAGCATTACCCATATGTTTTTCGAATCGGAAATGCTATTAATCCATCCTGGAAAGGGATTGGTGGACTAATCTACCGCGTCAAAGGAGATACTCTCACAACACCAGATGCATTATTTATGCCTTTAAAACAGTTTGGATTTTTGTTTAAAACACTAATAAAATTAATAAAGAGATAATAATGAATATATCAGCAGTAATGATAGTTAAAAATGGAGCAAAAACGATTGCTAAATCTTTGGAAAGTCTGCGAGAGTTTGACGATGTTGTTGTCTATGATAATGGTTCGACTGATGGGACACAAGCCATTGTTCGTGCATATTCCAATGTTCATTTGATTGAAGGAAGTTTTGACGGATTCGGAACGACGAAAAATCGTGCAGCTAGTTTTGCTATTCATGATTGGATTTTGAGTATAGATAGTGATGAAGTGCTCGATGAAAAGTTGATAAGCACATTAAAAGTAGATGTGTTTGATCCAAATACGATTTATTTTGTCAATACACTAGCCTACTACAAAAAGAAACAGATCCGTTATTGTGGTTGGAATAATCAAAAGATTCGCCGACTTTACCATAAAAAAACCACTTCATTTAATAATAATTTTGTGCATGAACGGATTCTCGATGATGGGATGAATACAGCATTACTTATTGGAAATATGAAGCACTACAGCTATACTAGTATCGCCGATTTTATCATCAAAGCCGACCATTATTCCACACTTTTTGCCAATGATAACGTAGGTACAAAATTCTCTTCCCCTGCCAAAGCATTTTTTAACGCCTTATACTCTTTTTACCGAACTTATATTCTCAAACGGGGATTTTTGGATGGTCATGTGGGACTTATTATTGCTTTTTCTCATATGGTAACGAATTTTTATAAATATATCAAACTCTATGAGATGAATTTAGAATACACTTCATCAGAACAATAATATGAAAAAATTTTATGTTGATATACTGTATCGTGAGCGAAATATAAACTTTTGCAAAGACGTAAAATTCTTTTTAAATAGCTTCATATGATTAAAATTCTATCAACGAGTTATCCCAATTTTTATAATTTTCCATATGAAAAACTTATTGGGGTTACACGTAGAGCTAAGATTTAATTTGAAATCGGTTAATAATACTTCTCACCAACAGAACAACCAACAAACTTGAAATCCATCCCGCCATAACATCTACTGGGAAATGAGCACCTAAACTTATACGTGAAATCCCCACTAAAAGCACAAAAAATAGGGCAAGGTATTTTTGCCAAGGAAACATAAGCAACGGCCAAATACTAGCTACTATTAATATAGCGAATGAAGAGTGCCCGCTTGGCAGACTGTGATGAAATTCTGCCGCTCCAACAATATGAACGGTTTCAATCGGAAGAGCTAGTGGAGGTCTTGGGAAATCCAATAAAGGTTTTAATACTCCCAAAAGCCAACCATCGGCTAAATAAGCAACACTAAATACTGTAATAGTACTTATCCAAAGCAACGCTTTTGTATCCGTCTGATTACGAGAATTTTTTACAATGGCACTTGTAGCGATTAAACACAATACCGCCAAATACCAATCAAAAAGCTGATGTGAAGCAGCAGCCGTTGCCGCAAGCATGATTGTGTCTATAGCACCATTATGAATATTATTTATGACATGAAATAACCAAACATTTAATCCACCCCAATCGTACAAATACCATTTCATAACAATGCTTCAGCCCATAAAACTATACCACCGACAGCAGCGACAATGGCAATCGAAAACAACCATTTTTTACGGGTTAATACCGTAATCGACGCCAAAGAGATCGCGATTTGAATCAATGTCATCGATTGGGCTAAATGGTGATGAGGAACCATTGATAGGTCACTCTCTTTATTTGCTTTTTCAGAGGCTGCTTCAAGCATTTCAGCTTTATGTTTGATCTCTTTTTTCTCTAGTTCGTATTTATCGAGCTGTTTAGTATAAAACTCCTTTTTCTCTTTCGGGGCAATATCCGAAGCCAGTTCCATTAAATGGCCTTTATTGCTTTTAGCCTGATAAAAGTTCCATTGATCTGATGCTTGTGTTTTTAAGAGCACCGCTTCATTTTTGAACATCATTGCTTCGTTTTGCGTTGCACCGCCTTGATAACTAACGATTGCCCCTATCGAAGCCAATATGGCGGTAAAAATAGCCACATACTGACCTAAACCTTTTTCTTCACCTGCATGCTCAACGGCATGATCATGTGCACCGTGTACGTGAAATTCGTGTCCTGACATTTATGTTCCTTGAATTATTATTTTAAATATGGGATAAAAATGATTTTATTTTACTACAATTAAACTCACCATGTATCATCACCAGAATCTGACATTGTGTCTGAAGAACTATTATCCCATGAAGAGTTGTCTTCTAATCCGAAATCATTACCACCCATATCATAAGAGGGTTCATTGTTCATAATTGGAGTATTATTAACGTTGTTGGAACTAGCACTTGAAGATGGAGTATCCATAAAATGATGCATCAGTTCTTCTCCTGCTACAAAACCGGCTCCGGCAGCAGCACCTGTTGCCAAACCAGACATGATTCCCCCACCTAAACCACTGCTTTGCGGAGGATAAGGCTGTCCGCCTCCAAAACCTGAAGTCGGTCCATAAGGATGATTTGGATTTGAATAAATACTACTTCCTCCATTACTACTGCCATTGTACTGTGAGGGATAATTTGCATTACGTGATGTAAATGAACGTATTGCTAGCCAGATCAATATAAGAGCACCAATACCTAAGAGTATCATCGTCCATGGAATAGGATGATTGTTTGACTGGGCAGTTCCCATAGTGCTTGTATTCATTTGTATATTTGATGAGACAGCCAAATGCTGTTTTAAACTTTGCACCGCTTGCGGTTTAGCAAACGGTAATTCGGGAGCTAGCTGTTCAGCTTTTCTAAGCTCATTCTTGGCATCAGACAGATTACCTTGGCGGACAAGGATTTCTGCATCAACATAATGTGCTTTTGCACTTTCAGGGTGAGCCTTCAAAACCTGCTCAACCATTTGGTGTGCATTATTTAAATTCCCAGACTCTGCCTCCTGATAAACTTGATGGATTGTAGGAACGTTATCAGCATATGCCAAAACTCCGCTCAAGAGCAATATTATTACTATTTTAGAAAAAGACATCTATTTCCTTTACATATAATTGAAGTGATATATTAGGCAGTAAGGTTAAATGAATAATAAATACACTATTAATTACGTACCTTTGCTGTGCACTTTTACATTTTTATAACTAAAACGACGCAACAACCATTTTTTTCTTTTCCGCCTGCACCAAAGCGGTCATTGATTCTTTGTCTTGGCCAACACGATTCATCCAATATGGATAGGATGAAACCAGAATGTGAAATGTAATTTATAACGCCTTATAAAATGATTTTAAACCAAATTTAAAACGCATATAATAATTGAAGTCCTTCAAATGATTGACTTTTTTGATATAAATCTATAAATCGATCTGTTTCTCTGAATAAAGAAAGCATAATATTATTCGTTACTTTATAATTAAGCTGAAAAAGTTGATCCCATTCTGAAAATTCAACCCATTTATTTTTATCTGTATACAAACTTCCTTCTGCTGAACAAGAAAACTTACTAGGTAAATCATAATCAATATGGATTGTATATATCATATTTACAAACCCTGTTCCATCGGGTCGTGCTGCATAGTCTCTATTTTTAATAATTTTTTCAATATCAAATGTTGTATCTAATTCATTACCAAGTATGTCATTATTTGAATAAGTATAATTAGTTCCTATTCCAGAATAGGATCGTGTTAACGTATGGTCATAAGGTGATTCGTGTTCATCTTCAATATAAGTATCAATTTTATCATTTATGTGATATCCCAATACTATATTTCTATCCATTTCTGACAAAGATGTTAGTACTTTAGAAAGTTCCTTATCTGTTAAAACAGCTATATCTGCTTCAAAGAATAAATGATCACTATCAAACAATACATCTAAATCGTATCTGTTATATGCAGTTCCAGAACCTTCTGGACGAGCACCCATTGCCCCTGGATTATTAAAGAAATTAGCAATACTTGCATTACTAGATATTGTTGCATTCGCATCAATATCATCATACTCTGGGAGATTAATAGGGTGTTTAATCTTGCCAAAGAGTATCAATGGAAGTATGAGAAGTAAAAGTAAAATCTTTTGCATATGTTAATTGAACCCTCTGAACAAAGTCACTTTTATGGCTCTGTTTTGAAAATTGTTTAATTCAGTCTCTTTAAATCAATAATCAAATTGATTTTAGCTGGTTATTGGGAATCAACCTAAATAAATAATCCCTCTATTTGAGCAAATTATTTATTTAATCATACCATATTTGCTATGATTATTTATCAGTTTTATACCATTGTAAATCGTCGGTGTTAATAGAACAGTATTTGAGATAGATTTATATTTTATGCGGATTTTAGTGAGATTTAATCTATAAATTTTTCAATATAATTTATCTTAGGTTAACCAAATTTAAACTCTAGTATCTATTTCAATTCATCTTATTAGCCTTTAATTTACATTAATTATTCAATATTTACATATTATTGCAAATAATGCCTATTTTATGCTAATATAAGTTTATGAAGTATAAAGATGCACTATTCCATTACATAGAAACTACAACTGGCTATGGCATACAAGAAAAAGAACTCACTATGAGTCTACCGTTATATATTCAAGCTGGATATGATCTATGGAGCTGTAGTCTTAGTGGTTTCGGAGTTGTATTTGCTCATGTTAAAGATACAACTACCGATATGCGAATTCACTATAATGCTGTACGTAAAATTGAGGAAAAGTGCCCCTGCTACGTCGTATTGGTTTTTGACTCTTTAGGAAGCAGAAATATCAATCGTTTAATTGAAAAACGCCAATCTTTCGTCATCATAGACAAATATGTTTATATGCCGTTTGCACTAATGCAAATGAAATCAGAAAAATTACTGCCAATACCGCGTAAAAATTTCCAGTCACTCACTCCCGATGCTGATATGATCCTAATCGGTTATTTGAATAAAAACATACAATCAGGCTTTATGATTTCACAAATTGCTTCCATGATTGACAGAGATATCCGTGCGACATCAGCTGCTTTGTCTATTTTGGAATCATTTGAATATGTGCGAATAGAAAAACAAGGACGTAGTAAACGCATTGTTTTCAATTCACATGAAGATGTCTATGATCGCTTGAAAGAAGAAGGAATATCACCAATCAAATATGTTTTTTATTCTGATTCTCCTATGCTCGATCACCCTATAATGAATAGTGGATATTCTGCATTATCAGTGTTTTCTACCTTAATGGATGAACGTATACCGACAAGAGCAATGAGTTCAAAAATTCGAATGCGCCACTTTTCCGAACTCAATGAATGTGAAAAAGAAAACGCTCGATTTCGTATAGAAGTGTGGGATCGTGATCCATCCATTTTTGCAGTAGACGACAACGTTAATCCTCTCTATGTTTTGCGAACTTTACGAAAAGAAAATGATGAACGTACTCAATACGCACTCGAACTACTCGAACAAGAGATTATGAAAAAATTTGAAGGTAACCAAGATGAAAGAAACTGATTACAGAGGGTTAAGTCATTTCCAGCAATATTGCAAAGATTTAGAGGATATGTACGTTGTTGTAGGGGGCTTTGCAACGGTTTTGCTACTTGATGAAGGTTTAGGTGATGGTCACGGTAAAGCTACTCATGATATTGATCTTGTATTATTAACCACATCATCGGTTGAGATGTCTCAAAGAATCAAACAATACGTCCAAGAGGGTAAATACGAAATACAAAAAGGTGACAAAGATCAGTATCACTATTACCGATTCGTTAAACCTGAGACAGAAGGATTTGCAAAAGAGATAGAACTTTTTGCTTCTAATGAAAACGATCTTCATTTGGATGAAAATCAACGGATTATCCCTATTGATCCGGAAGAGGGTCTCTATTCGTTATCAGCGATCATGCTGGACCCGGAATATTTTGAGATGATCAAAAACAATGTAAGCATGTCAGCAATTGCACCTTGTACCAATACCCAGGCTACTATTATGCTAAAAATGTCCGCATTTTACGATCTCAGAGCAAGAAACGATAACAAATGGAAGAAACATCGGCAAGACATTTTAAAATTATCCTTGCTCTTAACCGGCGATGAAAGGATTCAAATGACCGGTAAAATGATGGAACATTTTGAAAGTTTTATAACTCATTTAGAACAAGAAGTAGATCAAAAAATGATTAAAACCATTGTCAATGGAATGGTTACTATAGATAAAGGGCTTACGCTAGATGCTTTGAAAAAAGTGTTTATTTATTAATAGGGATGACCTGCGGAAACGAAGAGAATAGAACACACGCTAAACTCAAATATGACTTGTTAGCGGTCAAGATTTCGTTTTTGTACCCTCTATCTTTCTCTTCATCATCAACTCCGGGTTGTTCTTCACATAGGATGTAAACGTCGTATTTGTCGACGTGTGCCCCAGCTCCATTGCCACAATTGCCAAATCTTTCCCATCGGCGAGCTCTTTGGTTGCATAACCCCTGCGGATGATATGGCGTCCACTTTTATTAACTCCAATTGCTTTTAAAGCATAGGTGGTGAATTTCCACATATCGACATCGGGCATCTTCTTGTTTGTGTAAGTTCCATTGGCATACGTGCTTGAGAGGACATAGGAAGGGTCCGGCAGAACAGCTCTCATGTAATTAACGAACACTTCAATCTCTTCACGTCTCACCACCACTTCACGGTATTTATCCCCTTTTGTCGTATGATAAGCGATCGTATAAAACAGATGTGTAGTACCATGATCGTCTTTGTATTCGGACTCTTTGATATGTTCCATTCTTAGAGAGATCACTTCATCAGCACGTGCACCGCTTAGACAATAAAGCAATACGATCAAAGCATTGCGATAGGCATAACGCTGCGAACTCTTCGGAAAATGCTCTTTAAAAACATCCGGCCAGTGTTTCATAAAATCGATCAGCTCTTCGAGTTCGTTTTCGGTGACGAAATCGGTACTTCGTTTTTGGACCTTGATCTTGGTGAAGTATTTAAAGATAGGAGTGAAGTCATAGTTGCCTTTGTTGTTTTCACTGATAAAAAGGAGGAGTTGTTTGAGAACCGTCAAACGGTGTGAGATACTTTTCTCGTAACGATAGGCGATTGAGAGCTTCGCATCGTTTTTCCCCCGGTTGGCTTTACGATTGGAAACGACTTGGTTATACTCCTCCATCGAGATCTTTTTAGCTTCGAGATCTTTAGACGCAAGATGTTCTTGATACCACATCAGGTAGTTATTGACAAACTTTGCCGACAACCCTTCCAAATCCATAATAGAATCGTACTGATGAGCAAACTCTATAAGGGGTGTAAGTGCTTCACCATACGATTTACGGGTCTTATCACTTACCCCTTGAGCCACTTTCTCGGTGATGTAGCGATCTCGCCAAGCATCGAGATCACTAACGAGTCCTTTACCGGTACAGAGATCCCATTCGGCTAAATCATCTTGAAATTGTTTTGGTGACATATTCACTCCTGGTTGAACTTTGGTAGACTACAATGTTTCAACATTTTGGTTGAATCTTTTTCAACCGTTTTAAAAAAAAGCCGCTAAACCTACAAAGGGATTTTATTCCCTATCCATTTTAAAGAAACCTGAAATTTGATCAGCACAGAATTCGGAAAAAATAGCACGCTAAGAAAATCATTCCTACTTCATGGATAAGTCATATTTTATTAACTTATCTATACATATAGTCAAATAATTTATATATAGTGCACATACAAGACAATATTTAATTAAAAAGAGACTATTAGTCTCTAAAATAATGGCTTATATCCATTAAATGACCTCTATGCTTTGAGTAAACAATCAAATATCATCTATAAATCCATCAATCTTCTCAAAAATTATACCACAATTGCCTTTTACTTACAAGATAATATTGTATTATCATTATAATATAATCAATACGAAGCCCTATAAGACTCCAATATTACGTCCGATCGTCATTTGTAGCTAATGTATATTATCAGTGTAATATCATAAAGTATGTTTTAGGTAGTATCTTTATAGCTTGACTATAGTATGACTAATAGATAGAATACTTCTAATTATTTAGACTATATCAACATTATTAAGGATTTATACTATGAAAACTCAAGAAGTAGAAAAAATAGACCGTAGAGTCGTTTTAAGCATCAATAGTTTGGATGAAATCGCTAAATTGGCGAATACTCTTGATTTAGATAAATCATTGAACGAACGGGAACGTTTGGGTACTGCGATTGAGAGTTTGCTTGAAATCAAACGTCTTTTTGTTAAGGAGTTCATCGATCTGGATAAAATCTCCAAAGAACGTATCCATACGATGATCGGGTTCGGGGAATATCACGATAAAGAAGCAGTGGTGAAAGCTGCGATTGAAAATCTGTTTGCTATGCATCGGGAGAAGATCATTAAGAAGATTGAGGCGCTGTAATCTTTAATATTCCCGTTGCCGGAATATTGTCAAAACATACACTCTATTATCTTCAATTTTATATACAATCGTGTAACGTTTAAAAATTAAATCCCTGATGGTGTCATTGTCACTATAGAAGCTTCTTCTGCATCGCATTGGCATTTTTGAAAGAGATAAAATAGAAGCTTTCAGCTCGAGTACAAATTTTACAGCTTTACTTTTTGAATCTTTTTTGGAAATATAATTTCGTATTGCGATTAAATCTTCAATTGCTTCCGGTTCAATAATTACTTCAAATGTCATTTAAGAATTTAGTACTTTTTCAAAAGCGCTATCAAGACTCATTCCATTATTTTTTAAGATATTGTTAGAAGCTCGATCAACTTTACGTTTTGCTTCTTCAAATGATATTGTGTTGTCTTGAATCGAAAGAATTTGTATTTTATCATTTGGAAGAATTTGGAGTAATCCGATTAATCTGTCATAGATGCTATCATCTACATTCAAATGTATAGAATGCATTTTCAACTCCTTATAATATATTTATGATTATAACACATCGAGAAGACAAATAAAAAATCAAAATTTGATATCAAAAATATTTTTTCATCTTGCATTTACTTTGATAATTTTTACTTGATAATAATTAAATAGATGAATTTTCATCTCTCTTCTCGTTGCATTGGCTTGACAATTAGTATCACTTATGATACATTTAGTAAAATAATTAAGTATCATATTTGATACTAAAAGAAGTTAATATGTTCAAAGCACTTATACTCTCTGAATTAAAGAAGCGAAAAGAGGCTCTCTCTATCCCTTATGAAGCGATATCCTCTCGTGCAGGCATAGGAATAGCCACAGTCAAGCGCGCATTTGCTGGACACGACATATCACTGGATACCCTCGATAAAATAGCTGTCGCGCTCGATTGTGAAATATCTATTAAGCCTGTGCACTCTCCCAAAGCCCTCTATCAAGCTCAGATCGAGAAGAAAGCACATGAAATAGTCAATAGAGTAATTCAGACTTCTGCACTCGAAAATCAGTCTCCAAGAAGTGCAACGCAAACTAAAATGCTCACCCAAGCCAAAGCGATGATTTCTAAAATGCCGAAATCACAAGTATGGGCATGATAACGTTTGATAAAGAAGGAGATTGCTGAGATACGGCTACACGGCTTCATCATACATTGGTAAAGATTCATCCATTCCCCAATGGTAATGGCAGATGGGCACTTCTTATAAGCGACTTATGACTGTTAAAAATGGGGCATCCTGCACTCTCTTGGGGTGTAAATATTACCAAAGTGACCCTCGCAAGAGCTGACTATATCGCTTCACTCAAAGAAGCTGACAAAGGTAATTATGAGCCGCTTAAGTACTTTATGTTTGCAAATCACTCAATCCAGAAAATTTAGGCGCTGTAAAATTGATTTTTAAAAGAGTTTTATGCAAAAAATGACGTACCGTATAAGTTTTGTTCTTTTTGTTTCCCTAATGACAACTGTATCGTATGCTGATGTTAAATGGATTCCCATTAAACCTATAAATATAAACGAATCTTTCAAACAAGATATGAATAAATCCAAGTCTCAGCCTAACAATAAAGCACTTGAAAATGCACAAGTGATACTTAACTTGTTAGAACACGCAAACAAAGTCAATGTAAAAACCGAGAGTAAAAAAAATTGGTACAGTCTTGATGATATGGAAAACAATTAATTCACAAATAAGATTTTATCTAGATTTATCAATTTTCATTTGATGGATGCGATTCAAAAATATTTTCAAAAGGCGATAGCCTCACTAAAAGACCTGCAATAATATCAGTATTAATATTCGTATAAAAACATCCTAGTTCTTTGTTAAATCCCTATTATTAGCCTTTTAACATCCGTAATATTATCCGCAATAATTATGTTATACTTTTGATTATATTTTTGGAGTCACTCATGACTTTTACACCCATCGCTCCTTTGAATCTCAAAGGGGAATTTGATGATGATTTATTGCAGTGGTCTGAACGAATATGCATGAAAAGTGCCGTATTATCTGGCGGACTTAACCATGATGTGTTAGATGAAGTAAGAGAGTTGCTTCGTATCACTAACAGCTATTATTCTAATCGGATTGAATCGGATGGAACCCATCCAATCAACATTGAAAAAGCCATGAGAAAAGAGTTTTTGGAAGAAGAGAACAGTAATAAACTTCAAAAGCTTTCCATTGCCCATATTCACACACAACGTGAGATTGAGAGGCTCATTCCGGAATCATCGCCGTTTGATAGTGACTTTATACGTTTTGTGCATCGTGATATGTATACTCAAGACGGAATGGAAAAGTTTTTAAATATCCAATATCCGCAGACCGGTGAAATCGTTAAAATGGTTCCAGGTGAGTTTAGAACACGAGGTGTAGCAGTCGGTGGATATGTTGCGCCGCCATCAGATGAAGTAACGAGTCTAATGAGTGAATACGCAAACCAATACAAAATATCGTTTAATCTCCCTTCGGTATCAAAAAAGTTTCTATATGCACTTGCATCACACCATCGCTTGGTGTGGGTACACCCTTTTTTAGATGGAAACGGAAGGGTGTCTCGTCTTGTGTTGGATGGCGCTATTGTTGGTTCTGGGCTTCATGGCTATGGGCTATGGAACATATCGCGCGGTTTAGCCAGAAATGTGGATGATTACAAAAAGTACTTAAAGCACGCGGATATGAAACGCCAAGGCACCTACGATGGAAAAGGCGAATTGTCTGCTGCTGCATTGAGAGAATTTGTGATATATATGTTAAAAACCGCCGAAGACCAAATAGACTACATGGGCAGTCTTTTGAGAATGGATGGTCTTGCGAATCGCATTGAAAGCTATGTTGCGTTTGCCAACAGTGGAACAATCGGAATCGGTGAACTGCCAAAGGGGACAGCAAACATATTGAAACATCTTTTGGTTCATGGAGAAAGCTCACGGGGAAGTATGGCAAAAGTCATAGGGGCCGGAGAGCGAACGACTACGAATGTTGTGCAAGAACTCCTAAGACGAAACTTTTTAACTACCCCTTCTCCTAAAGGACCCATACGTCTCAGATTTCCTGCGCACATGGCATCGCTCGTGTTCCCTGAATTGTTGCCTGTAGTTCATGGTGATGACGTTATTGTGACAAGAAAAAAACCTGGGCGGCCAAAGAAATAGATCAAAATATTTCTTTTGTTTAGTAATTTAAATATTTTTACTCTATCGTTTCATCACTTAGGCTTTTTAACGGACGCACATTGTCTGGTACTGCTTGCAGCTAAAAGCCAAGTCTCTCTCATAAAATAATTTTATTAACTCTTTTTTAATTGTTTGAATAGTTTAAAACTGCTCTTAACATTGATCAAACTTTATATAAATTTCATCATTTTCTAAGCATTTATCAATGATAATACAAACATGTTCTTCTTCCAATTTGGAAAAAATTTATATAGCTTGCCTTCGGGTTATGTCACAACATGTAACTAGCTGTAATAAATGGAATGAGACTCAAAAAAAACCTTTTGACATAAGTCTCACTTCGTAATGTGTACGAAGCCCTGGTGATACAATTTGAATATGGCATTATGTAGCAACACCTTGATTTTATTTAAATCAAAAGTTGCAGGACCATTGTTCACGAAATCATTTTATTTAGAATCAAGCATTCTTTTAAATTAATTCGATCCCACTTTTTCTCCAATAAAATTCATAAATACTTTAGCATTTTTTGTCAGCTTTTATGAAAACCCTTATTTTGCTTTTCTTCTTTCGTCCATTTTTATCCTCTTATTCTTAAACAGTTGACACACTTCTGAAGGAACAGAGACGGCAACGACAAAGTCGTTGAAAAAGAAGACAAAAAAGCCGCTCCAGACGACGTTTTAAAGCTATATTAACCGCTTCAAAACCACCCCTAAAACCGCTTCACACACAAGAAGCACACAACGTTCTGCACGTTGTGAAAACCTACCAGTAATTATTTAGCAAACCTCCTTTAAATGCAGTCCCTCCTTGCTAATTGACTCCACACCTGCCAGCATAAAACAGCCCTTCCTTCCATTTTTGCGTGATTTTTAAAATCGCAGATGAGCTCTACGCTCCCTGAACACACCTACTGTTTTATCTGCTTGTCATCTCTCGGGATGGTGATGTGAAGTCAAAATAATCCCGATCGACACGGAGAGGTCAAGCCTCTCCACCTTCTAAATACTCGACGCTATACGTTCGTTCGTTCGTTAGTTTAACAATTCAATATTTATTGCCTTTCAAGTTCAAAAATAGACATCTCTCATTTGATATTTCTATATATATTCTATATTTTAAAACAACTACCAAATAAAATTTGCCAATAGACTAGCATTAATTTTGGAATACAATAAGTGTGTTCAAAAAGCCGATTTTTGACAAAATTTTTATTTTATCATTTGTGTTCATTCCCCAATCTTTTAAATCCTAAAATCTATTATTTAATTTACAACTAGTGTATGGCGCCATTATTGTTGTGTTCCTAATTGTGTTGCTTTGCATTATTTTGAAAAGATATTTAGAATGTCAAGATCTGAAAAGCTTTTAGTTAAATTTTTAGAGAATCCTACAAGAAGCGATCTTACGTTTTTGGATCTCAAAATCGTCATGAACAACTTTGATTTCGTTATGCATTAACGCTCGGGTAGAAGAGCTGCCTTCACAAAAGAAGGCTAATCGTGATTATGCTTCATGAGCCTCATCCATGGAATGAATTGAAACAATATATCGTTACGCAACTGTAGGAACGACTTCGAAGGCTTTTAGAGAAGCAAGCACAATAATCCTGCTCGTAAGGTAAAAAATGTGTAAAGATGGAAATATGGGAGTGAAATTTATAATAAAGGTTATATTGGGAGTATTTATTACTCTCATGAAGACAAACTATTTTTGGGAAAGTTCGAACACATTGATGCAGTAGAAGATTATCTTTTGTTATGTATCGAACAAAATGTTGAACCGCTAAAGCCATTCAAAGGAACTTTTAATGTGCACGTCGGCTCTATCACAAAGCCGCGCATATCAGCTCAATCATCGAAGGTGTTTCAATGAATAAAATCGTTGAAGAAGCTCTTTTTGAACATAGTGTTAAATTAATGAATGAAGATCCGGAACACAAGGCTACACTCCAAGCCGTAGACTAATCCATTGATTTTCTAAATACAACCAATCAAAACACAGGATCTACCTGCGCTTCTGGTGGGTTATAAAGCTCGCCTACCTTTTTATCGCCAAATGCAATTTGTACGAATTTTGGTGAAGATGACAAGCGTTGTAATGTAGTGTAGCACTCTTCTTGAAGTAGTTTTTTGAGCTGTGTTAATGAAAATGGCACCGCATGGTAAAGTTTTTGATTGCCACCGTTTTCCATAATCAAAATATTGAAGAATTTATCTTTGCCGTGGTAGCCATTCTTTATAGACTTAGCGTTTAGTTTATTTAAAAAAGTTAACCGATAATATTTTTCAAATATAACACTCACTAAAAATAATCCATTTAAATCCTCTTTAATTAGTAAAGAAAAATCATGCATAATTTTTTCAATTCCTGACCATTCTGAAATGCAAGCAATCAAAAACCGATAATCAATATTAATTGTATAGGCACCCTTATATTGAACGGCTGGCGGCAGGTATGTATCTGACATATTTTCATCACACAGTGTCTCAAGCTTATCGACCAGAAACATAAAAAAGCATACAACATCTTCTTTTTTTTCGAATAATAAAGCAATATCCAAAGGACAATTGTATGTGTGTATTCGTTGTGATGGCAGAGAAAAATCAGCCATAGAGGTTTTCTCTAGCTTGGTGCCAAAATGAATTCTAGCTTTTTCTGAAAAAGCGCATATTATTGTTGATAAAATTGATGAAAATTTCATGGTGTTTCCTTGTATTTTTTGTATAAAATCGGGGCTAGCGAATTAACGCCGTGCCTGGTAGCCTCCGGTAGTCGAAGCTCTGTGATGATTGGAGGCTTTGCTTGCCTTGAGCATCGATTGTTCGTGGGGCTCACCTGCATCTCGTAATGAATCGTACAAATCACAAATGTGTGATAATCGTAAATCGTGTGGTCTATGTTTACCATTCAGTGCTTTACGCTGATCGCGATAGTAGGTTGATCTAGTAATTGGAACTGATGAAAGAATCATTTTTGCAGTATTGGAATCCAATGTTTTGTCTGGATAAACCTGTCCGCCCTTTCCCTTGACACCCATAAGTATCGTGCCAGATAAATATTTTTCTGGATCATTTACAATTTTCAATGCCTCACTAGCACGAAAACAGAGCTTATATTGAATAAATGCAACTACTTTGGAACGATGGGGAAGCTTTTTATACATTGCTTCTGCATCATCTTCACTCATATACCGACCAGTCATAAAATCGCTTGAATCTGGGCGACCCAATAAATCTTTTTGACGCTGAAAAAACTCAAAATCAGTTTTTTCAGGAATCGTGATATTTTTATTACTGAGCCCAACAGCAAGGGCTGAAAAATTGGAAATGTAATTTTCAATTGTCGAAAACGACATCCCAAACACGCGATCTTTAAAAAATTTTGTCAAGATTTCTGGAGTCATCAATAAATTAATTTTTCCGACAATGCCGCTTCTAGCCAAAAACCAAGTAAAATTTTCTAGCGCCTGCTTGCGTTTTTCCAGTACGGCATGGCTGTGGGCTAGACCATCAAAACGAGCCTCTCCGGTTCGCTTGGTACCCCTGGCATCAACTCGAATTAGGGCATCCTTGGTCTGTCTTTTGTGGTCTGCACCCTTCAAATTAGCCATTTTTGCGCTCCAAAAATCGTCGAATTGTGGATGCCGATGGGATGTTTTTAGCACAGAAATAATGCTTTTTTAGCGCTGAATGTATGGCACGCTCACCCATTCCGTCGGCAGCATGCACGTCAATGTCTTCTTCGTATCGTCGTAACGATGCAGCTGTAGCACGCTTAAAGCCTGAAAATCTCGACTTCTTTACATCATTTTTGTTTTGATCATTGATAATAATTTCTAGCCATTGCCGGATTTTGTCCGGTGAAGGCTTTGGATGTTTTCGAAGAAAACCGTGCAGTCGTCCTGCAATAATATAGGCGACAATGATCATATTTACCCTTTTGCATAATATAAAACGCTAGAAATCAAATAACTTATTTAAGTCACCAAATTTCTTTTCGTTTTAGTGTAATATGTAATGTAAGTTGAAAGTCAAAATTTTTTCTATGAGAAGTTTGAGAAAATTCATTATAAAAGGGTGTTTTCCACGTCTCGCTGCTAATTTCTCCATGTTTAGTACAATTTATCAAAATAAAAAGAAGGGGCATGTATGAACGAGAACATCTTTGCAAAAATTAGCGATACAATTTTTCGTATTGCAATTATCTTTTTGTTTCGTGAAATTTCAGCCTAGAAAACACTTGCTCATGCAGCGCTTTCTGGAGTTGTTGCTGAGGATGTAACAGTAGTCGTCTTTTCGCAGAGTGGATCATCGGCACAATTTTCAAATGGGTCGCTGACATTGGGACTGCTTAAGAAAGCATCATCCCATACACCTTCGACTTCTTAACAGCGCTCCTCTTCCTGACTTCGCCGTGATGGAAACATTGCCACTCAGAGCTTTTATCATCATTGCAGGCGGTAATCATTAGCAAGATACTTTGACCGCTGGAATTCATACTCTTCGCAAACACAAAGCTTGCTCCGTGTCGTACGATTGTAATGCAAGGGGATGGTATGCCCGAAACGATCTTTCCATTTTTCACAACATCTTGTGCAAATCGCAGCGCTGCCTCTTTTGTTTTAATACCCAGACGCTTACTGAGCCGTTTTTGAGCATGATTAGTTAGTTTGACCTGTAATGACTGCATCATTGTTTCCTTTCTTCTTTTTTTCTCTCCACTGAGTAATACTTTCAAATTCACCCTCAACCTCTTCACGTTCTTGGCGGTATTGCATATATTCTTCAATATCAAATGTTTCGAAAGGTTTCGGATTACGAAACAATCGCTCTTCTAGGATGTTGGCAATCTCTTCATCTTCGATGAGCTGTGCTTGTTGTTTGAACTCGGCTAATTCTTCTTCCGTGTAATGCTCACGTAATGTTTTGATCTGTTCTTTGGTTAATCCGCTTTGGGAAAGGTCTGTTATAGGTGTGTTCATTTTTTCTCACTTTTTGTTTTTATTTTTTGATTGCTGGTCTAAAACCAATCCAGCCACCGTTTTATCTTTTGGTCATTGGGATATAAAACGATGTAGCTGACTAGAAATCCTAAGATGAAAGCACATGCGCTGTTGATCCAATCTTTCGTGGTATCTCCGGTAAGTGCAAACACAAACGCCGGAATAAAGAATACGATTCCAATAACTATCCACTTCATGACGATTTCTTAATTATTAACAACATAGACCGGTTTTGTGCCAGATGCCCATGCAAGTACTACAGCCACAATGATTACAGCACCAATAGCAATAGGAATATAAAGAATTATTTGTGCTATTGAGCCAATAAGGGCATAACGCTTAGGGGCATGTAGGAAATTGTTGATGATCACACCAACAAATAAAAGCACACCTGCGGTTAGCAAGAGTGCACCATTCATCGAGTCCTCATGGGCTAACAACGCTGTATGCATCCAACTGTTCCCAAAGAACATCAGAGCGTAGGAAAAGACCATGGCAATAGAGTGCTCTTTTGTAAAGAACTGATACTGAGCATGAATGCGGGTGTATTGGTTGAACCATAGGATGAAGGTATAGACAGCAAAAGCTGCTGCCAGCAATCCGATAAGAGATAATATTAACATGACTCATTTCCTTTTAGTGTAGGAGAGGTGTGATACCCCTTTAGACGTTTGGATGCGATCAACACATCGACTTTACAGTGTGCCTCGGCTTCATTGGTATAGACCTCTTGAATGGTTCCGGTGGCTTTTACGTTTTTCGAACTTCCAAAACTTTGTATGACCATAGTTTCACCCCAGAGGTTGGGGAGAAGCTGTATTGAGTAGTACCTCTCCCGCTCATTGACCGTTCTATACAGGATAGTGGTCATGGGTATCACGGAGAAATGGATTGAGTTCTTTGTTTGCAACACATTCTTTTTCTTTCTTTTCTTCCTCTTCAATCTTGGCAATACGTTTAAGTGCCGCATTAATACGGCGTTTAATTTTCACCATCATAATCACTAGGACAAATAGAAAAAATACCATCACGGCTACTATGTGCCATTTAATCTCATGTGCTGTCCAAACCAGTGCGATTTGAACCACAGTCAAGGAAAAAGACCAGATAAACAAGGTTGTCAAATCTTTCATAATAGTCAACAAATACAAAGCGGACGCGACGGTTATGCACCCCGCAATAAAAAAAGCTATATCAACTATTCCTACCATTGTTTTCTCCTTATTTAGTATCGTACGATTCTTTCATCTCACGAATACATTGGTTAGCTTCACCATAAAAGACCCACAGGGCGTAATAGGAAGCAATCAGCATAAAACCGATCCCTCCCAACAAGATCCATTTGAACTCAAGGAACCAAACAGTCACGGCAACGATCAGGGCATGGACACCAATCCAATAGAGCAATGATTTGCGTAATCCCATAAGCACCAAGGTGGCTAATCCAAGGGTATAGAAGAACAGACTTAAGAGTAATAACTCATTCATGTCCGGATTCATGATTTGTCCTCCTCATCACGGAGTGCTTTTTGGACGGGCATACGCAAACCAAACGCTAGCATCAGCTCAAACAGTAAAGCAAACGCATACGGCACTACAGGGGGTTCAGGTGCCTTTTGAGCTATGACGTTACAGACACCAAGGTCATTGTGGATCTGATCTCCTTTTACAAATCCCAGGTTGGGAACGTGTTTCCAGCCGTTATGAGAATCGATAAGGGCGCTTTCGCCTCTCCATAGTCCGCACTCTATGGATTGACCTTCGTTAAAGCGTTGTAAGACGAACTCTTTGGCTTGATTACTGGCAGATGAACCGTAGATAATCATCGTAATCAGCCCCAACAATAATGTTCCCACAAAAGGAAACCTTGCATCTTTAGGAAATGTGATCATCACGATACTTATAAGGGTGAGTACTCCTAACAGTATCAGTTCTGATGTACTGATAGCTTCCAACATCTCACACCTCCGAGATACACGTATGAGATAAGAACTCAAGACGTTCATGGATCACATACTCGTTATGTTTACAGATATAACGAGAACGTACTTCTCGTTTCATAACACCATTGACCTTGTACCACGTAAGGCCCAAGAAGGTGCGTTTAATGATCAGTTCGGCAGGATGTTCACATAAAAGCTTTTCATAGCTTGAAGAGAGCCCCTGGTGTTTGTTATAAAGCAGTTGTGTTCCCTCTATTACATAGCGCCCTTCATCATCGAGACTGAGAGTGGCATTGGTATAGATAGAACTATAGTCTTCGCAAGGGATAAAAAAGCGCTCCTCCATGGGATTAACAATAATTGTTTTACTGCCCTCATGAAGCGAGAGATCACAGTTGGTATGGTAAATTACAGACATGAGAATGTCCTCCTCTGATTGGGTCTTTTTTTTTAAATATTGGGTGACAATGGTAAAAATCTGATCAGGATTTAGGATTCAATAAAAACAAACAAAAGGATCTAACTCTTTTGGATTTGGCGTACCAAATATAAATTGCACACAACCCTTTGTTTTTATAAAACAAACATTTATTTGTTTATACAGTAATTATATAACTATTTGTTTCTAATGTCAAGTAAGAGCATAACTATATATTTGTATTTTAGTACTTTTAATAACTATTTGTTAGCTTTTGAAATGTTTGCTCCATTTAGGGAAAGAAAATTGATTACTATTTGCTTTTATTGTTCACATATAGTTACATTTAACGATTTTAATCTAATCAATTAAAATTATTTAAACGATTTAGTAAACATTTGAAGTGATTTAGATAGAATTCACTAACATTTAGTGATTTGGAAACCAATGGATAAATATATTTTTAACAATCTTCTTAAAACTGCCGGTCTTTCTAAAAAAGAGTTTGGTGAAATCTTAGGAACTACGGGGGCAACCATCAGCAATTGGGGCAATGAAGATCGTGAGATTCCCTATTGGGTGGAATCGTGGTTGAATCTCTATATTGAGAACTTGCAGTGCAAAAAAATCATAGAGGCAATCAAAGAAAGCGGTGTGTGTGATGTTATCCGCAATGGCTCGAAATGATGCCTAAGTTAGGGTGCTAAACAAATATGGACTTTTTAACGTTTGAGTCTTTTATTTCTATTAAAGTACTGATAGTACTCTATTACACAGGTGCTCTATTTATTCCGATGATACTCTGGTACAAAAGACAACTTATATCAAAGATCATGGACGTTTTAATCCACTCTGCCCCTATTACAGCAACACGACTGTTCTTTGGATCTATCATTTTTTTTATTCTGCTTGAACTTGGATGGCGGATGATGTTTGAGATGCTAATCGGGTATTTTCAGATGAGGGATTATTTACAGCAGATTGTTGGTTGATTACTAAAATTCATCTCAATTGCGTTTTTGCCGATATAGTAATATCTCTAAACAAGAGAAATAAATGCTGTATTCTCAAGGATGAGACACTAATGAATTTTTTAAACACGATCGCAGCATCAGAAACTCAACCAACTACTACTTCTTCCTCAGGTTCAGGGCTTGGACAAACTCTCGATATTCGAGGGTAATCATTTATTACTACTGGCTAATTTAAAAATACTTTCTCTTTTTAGCATTGGAGTAAATTCCAAATCACCGGTCTCTTTGTACACGATAATCAAGTTTCATATGTTGAATAACATGAGTTATATTGAAAAATTAATAGACCAAGATCGTATTAAAAACCACTGGCCATAAAATCTAAAGCAGCAATGATTTCACTGCGATTTGCACTTTTAACCTAATGAAAACTTACTTCTTAATATGCTTTGTCACACTCTTATTCAATAAAAATAGCTTCAGAATTTTCAATGATATGCTATTTGAATTTTTTTTCTACATTCATAAGAAAATTTCTAACACTCCCTATTTTCCAAGTAAGGCCTCAAACTCATCAACTACAACAGGCTTACTATACAAATAGCCTTGATACTTCGTACAGCCACTCTCTAGTAGGAACTCTCTTTGTTCTACTGTCTCAACACCCTCAGCAATAACGCTGATACCTAAACCATGCGCCATTGTAATAATAGTGAGTACAATCGCTCTATCGCTTTCGTCTGTTGCAATATCTCGAACAAACGACTGATCTATTTTTAATTGATTCAACGGCAATCGCTTTAAATATTGTAAAGAAGAATAGCCCGTGCCAAAGTCATCCAATGAAAAACGAACACCTATTTTACTCAGAGTATCCATTTTGATGATGATGTCATTGATGTCTTTTACTAGCATACTTTCGGTAAGCTCTAGTTTGAGAAGTGCCGGATTCATTTTATGGCGTCGTATAATGGTTATAACTTGATCTACGAAATCCGTTTGATTAAACTGTTTTGCGCTAACATTGACAGCTATAGTAAGATGCTTAGTCAGGTCGTTTTGCTCCCATAACTTAAGTTGGGCACACGCTGTATCAAGTACCCATTGCCCTATGGGTAAAATCAAACCTATTTCTTCTGCAAGCGGAATAAAGTCAAGAGGTGAAATTAGCCCTTTTTCAGGGTGCTGCCATCGTATTAAGGCTTCAGCCCCCAACGCTTGACCGTTACTATCTACCTGAATTTGATAATAAAGCTGAAATTGCTGCTGTTCTATGGCTTTGCGTAATTCAGCCTCATTATCAAGACGAGAAGTAATGATTTCTTGCATTTTAGGATCAAAGAAGCGCAGAGCATTACGACCTGATGCTTTTGCTTCATACATGGCAATATCCGCTTGTTTTAATAGAGATTCAACACTTGATTCATGGTCATTGAATAACGTGGCACCAATACTTGGAGTGCTGCGATGCTCGTGTGAGTCTAGTATATACGGTTGATTGAGTACCGATAGAATTTTTTCACCGATAGCTTCTGTGTGCGTTGCAGCATCAATTTCATCTTCACTTAAATTTTCTAGCAGTACCACAAATTCATCCCCGCCTAAACGAGCCACCGTATCCCCTTCTCGCACGCAAGCCACTAATCGTTGTGCTACTTGTTGTAAAAGTAAATCGCCAATATCGTGACCCATGCTGTCGTTGAGATCTTTAAAATGATCAAGATCAAGAAATAATAACGCTCCTCTTTTACCACTACGGGAACTTGAAGCGTGTGCCTGCTGTAGTCTATCCAGCAATAAACGCCGATTAGGCAACTGGGTGAGCGGGTCATAAAAAGCTAAATTTTTAATTTCATCCGCAGCGGCTTTGCTCGCAGTAATATCAATGAGCGTTGCCACGAAATTGGTGGTCACTCCCAATGTGTCTTTTACCGTAGTGATAGTCAGTTTTTGAGGATAGACTTCACCGCTTTTGCGACGATTCCATATTTCACCTTCCCAGGCGCCTAGGGTGTTGATACTTTCCCACATCGTGGCATAAAAATCTTTGTTATGACGACCTGAGCCAAGAAGCTTCGGTGTTTGACCAACAGCTTCTTCAGGGCTGTAACCGGCAATCTTGGTAAAAGCATTATTGACGCGCAGTATGACATTATTATCATCGGTGACCATCATCCCCTCTTGGGACTCAAACGCAGTCGCAGCAATACGAAACTGCTCCTTGGTTTCGTGTAGACTTTTAGTTTGTTTTCGCAACTTGCGTATGCCATAGATCAAAACTAAAAACAAGATGAAAAATAGACTGCCAGCATACACAATCCCATCCAAACTGATATATTCAAGTACTTTTTGCCGTAATCCCGAAGCATCACGATAAATCTGTTGATTAAGAGAAAGACGTGAATTGACAAGACCATGACGTTCAAGCATCTTTTGAATATAGTCAAACCGCCCTTGATTGAGTGTTCCAATCGGATAGGAAGAAGGAGCTATCGCTGCAATGATTCCATCCGCTTCAAATCTAAGCTTGTCGATTGTTTGAGTACCGTGATATTTGCTCTGTATAAGATGAATAATCTCTTCCTTATGAGCAATAGCGTATTCCCATCCCTTGATCGTTGCACGCTTCATGGCTTCGACTCGCTTTGGATGACGGGTTAATTCATCTTGCGTCGTAAAGAGCATGTCACCATAAAAATCTACCCCAAAACTTTGAGGATGGATAATGTTTGTTTCAAAACCTTTTTCTCTCAATGTGTACGGTTCATTGGTCACATAACCGTGTGTTGCATCCACTTCTTTAGCCGTTAGGTCGTCAATATTGAAATGTGTCTTTATACGGCTAAAACCTTCTTTTGTAACACCGGTCTCATACAGCATCGCCAACAATGGCAATCCATCTGCATCATTGGGATACAGTGAAATTCGTTTCCCGATCAATCCATATGGGCTATCAATACCACTGGATTTCAGGGTAATCAGTACGTTAGGAGAGTGTTGAAAAATAGGAGCTACGATTACGATTGGCTTTTTTTGTGCAAGATATACGAGTAAAACAGAATCACCGACCCCATACTGTGATGCTCCATTGAGCACCTGCTCGATGTTATTGAGCGCAGGATTACGGTCTTTTAGTGTAACCTCTAATCCTTCGTCTTTATAGTAGCCTTGCTCAACTGCCGCATAGTACCCTGCAAACTGAAACTGGTGATGCCACTTTAATTGAAGAGATACTTTCTCTTGGGCAAAAAGAGGAAACGTACAAAGAAGTAACGTTAGTAAAGAGTTAAAATTCAAACAAAATTCTCCAAAATTTATTACTATATCAATAAAAAATTCTAAGCGTGCTAAACATCATATTATCTCTCAACACATTAAACGACCATTGAAACCATGCAAACTTTATTAGGCCAGATTTTTTGTCACCTGTTTTTAAATGAATCATAAACTTCTTTGTATCTGCAAAAGCAATCGTAACTGTAAACAGCAGTATAAAAAGAGAGAAACGCATATAAATTCTTCTCGGCAAAATATTAGCAACTGTATCATGACTAAGAAGTGTAAAAAAGACATAAAAGCTTTCAGTACAGGTCCTGTAAGCTGACAATATGCCAAAATAATAGAGCGCTCACATTGATTATCTCTTATGATATACTCTTTCTATGAAGAACATTTATGATAACACCCATTTTAAAATAAACCATTGCAGTGACGTATTCGATTTTACGATTGATACCCTCCCCTTATCTGCTCCTTTTGACACCTCTTTTGCAATACTTACAGCCCATAATCCTAAAAATACTTCTCTATCCCAAACGCTTAATGATAAGCGTAATGGAGAGTTGTTTAGCACTCTTATGGAAACCAACTATGGGATTGATTCGGCCTTAGGATATCTGGATGATCACAGTGAAGAAAGCTATTGTATTTATGGAATAGGTTTTGGGGAAGCTATGACTATTGCGAGAGACTACGATCAATATACATTTTTTTATGCAGACCAACATAGAGCTGGTTATTATGAATCGTCAAGTGGGGAGCCTGTTACCCAAAGGCTCATTCGGTAATTAGCTGACCTTGCTCTTCCTCTATTATATTCATCTTATTTAATATTTCTAAAGTCTTCACGGCATCGTACAGTGTCCGGTGTTATTGATCCACCTTTAATTGATTTGCTCATGCCAATAGAAGGATAAACATTCTTGCGGTTTAAAATTGATTGTTAAATTTTTTTCTATGCGTCAGCAACGGTTTTACCGTGCTATTCTTCTTCATCTTAAAATAGGTGTAAAAAAGTGTCCAACAACAACAGGCCCAAACGGCTCATTATCATCGGAGCTGGGCTTAGCGGTTTATATGCAGCATACTTGCTTCAAAATCATTTTGAGATAGTGATTCTTGAGGCGCGTGACCGTATTGGCGGACGGATACTGGGAACACCTGATGGTGGTGATTTGGGACCTACTTGGGTATGGTCACATCATAAAGCCACCCTTGCACTCTCTCGTGAATTGGGGCTTACTCTTTTTCCCCAATTCACTAATGGGGATGCTCTCTATGATGGCGTTAGCGGAATTGAACGTTTCAAGGCTCCCCCATCCGCTCCATCTGCACGTTTTAACGGTGGAATAAGTTCTCTAACGGATGCTCTGTATCGAAAACTTCACGCTGTCACGTTTCACTTTAATACACCGGTAGAGAAGATACTTGATTCAGGTGGTGAGATTATAGTTCAAAGCTCTCAAAACTCTTTTCATGCCGAGATTGTCATCTCTACCCTTCCACCAAGACTAGTGGCTAATCTTTCTTTCACACCATCTCTTTCACCGCTTATTCTCTCACAGCTTAATCGCACTCCAACATGGATGGGAAACTCTGCAAAAGCATTGATCACGTATGAGCATGCGTTTTGGAAAGAGGACGGCTTGAGTGGGTTTGCAATAAGTCATCATGGAGTACTGGCGGAAATACATGATGCTTCGCAACCGGACAACCCTGCTCTTTTTGGCTTTTTTCACACCCATCGATCCGTTAAAGATTCAGAAAATGCTATTATCGATCAGCTCACTGGGCTTTTTGGGCCTAAAGCGGCTCACCCTTTGCGTATTGATTTAAAAGATTGGAAAAAAGACCCCTATTCCTCTTGTGTTTTGGATCAAAAAGGCTTGAGTGAACATCCGCACTACGGACTAAACATTCATGCATTTGATGAAAAGTTCCATTGTATCGGTACAGAAACATCCTTTATCGAAGGTGGCTATTTAGAGGGTGCTCTTCAAAGCGCCTCAAAGCTTGCTCAACAGCTTCTTCGATAGTTGACTTCACAATATGACTTCGTTTTTGCTCCCCTACCCCATATTCGTCTCGGAGTTTCTTGATCTGCTCTCCCAAGGCTACAGACTTTTGATCATCATCCCGATCAAAGAGGGAAAACATTTTTGGTTTAGAAGTGGCGCTAAAAATAGAAGCTGACACGGAGATACTGAGAATACATGGCTTCGTCCTCTCGCTATCAATGCCGCTAAACTTCTCATCCGCCCTTCCACATGATTGAAGCCTGTGCGTAGATTTTAGTACTTCTCCTAACATTTTTATCTTGTAACTTTCTAGACATTGAGAAAACAGTGCTGATAAAAATATCATCCAACTTCACAAACAAATGGCAAAATTACATATAAATTCGACTTCTACTTAATTCGGAACTAAAATTTATCACTATTAAAACGAAGTCATATTGTGAAGAAAAAGCTTTTTTAGATTTTTATTTATTTTTATTTTTATACATTACTAAAGTGCCCTATGCTCATCGTTTTAGTACCATAAAAGCGAAGTCATATTGTGAAAATAGTAGTTTTTAGATTTATTTTTTTAGATTTGAGATATTTATTTAAAAAAAACGAAGTCATATTGTGAAAACATTCTTTTTATAATTTTTTATTTTTATTTTTATTGTCTAATAAGATATTTTGGATGGATTATCCACAAAATGACTTCGTTTTTAAAAAATTCATCTAAATATGGCGATGAAATCTACTGCTTTATTTAATTGACGAAGTCATTTGGTGACATAAACGAAGTCATATTGTGAAGAGGCGAAGTCATATACTACTAAAGCGAAGTCATTTGGTGACATAAACGAAGTCATATTGTGAAGTTTCTATAGGTATTATAGATATATATAGAATATATAGATATCTGTAGGAAAATAGAGAAGAGCAAGGTTTTCTCCCTTGCCTATCTCTATTTTTATTCAAGACCAGGAAGTTCCTTAGTTTTATTAGGAGCACCCATAAAGGTAATACTATTATCATAGGAGCCTTTACGATATATGAGCTTCGTTTTTGGTTCATAAGTAATTCCATAATCTAACAAAAGTACAGCACTATCTCGTATTTCTTTCATTGCTGTTTGTTTTGTTCGAAGCGATTCCATTGGAAAGCCGATTGTTTGAAGTAGATTTTCAATGCTCATAGTGCTCGATTGAGAATGTGTCCAGAAAAAACGAATAATTGCTCGCAGCAATGCGCTTTTGACTTTAAGTAATTTTGGAAGCTCTTTTGTATAGTTTACTGTGAGTTGATCCTCAAAATACTTTCGGTATTCTGGAGTGATAACAATTCCAAAACTTTTATGCTTTGTACTATATGCGAAAGAACTAATGATATTAAAACTGTAAAAATCTTCACCATCAGTTGTACGAAATTCGATTGCCGTTGTTTGAATTTCATCAAGCTTGTCTTTAAGCCACTTGGTATTACGTGATGTTGTACCGCTGTAAGATTTTAAAATGTCCGAAGTAGAAAAATAAATAGCTATAGCTCCACCATCTACTTCTTTGATTTCTTTAGCGCCTGCGAATAAACAATCGAGAAGGTCTCTATGCGTTTGTGTCAGTATATTACCTTTGATAACAGTTTTGCCCCAACTAGTCTCAATATACCGTTTCTTTTGATTTTCAATAAATTGTGTATAGGTTTTAGAAGTGGAACTTATTTTTTCGATAGGGGCAAAAACCCCTGTGCGTAGTTCACTTACTGTGGCATTAGAATTTTCAAATTTTTTGACAATATCGAATTCTTTAAACGTGAGTTGATTGTTTGCCATTTAAAAATCCTTCATAAAAACGCTAGCGTCTGTTTTAACTTCAGGAAATACCTGACGAACTATTTGTTTGCCACCGAGTGGTTTTGAAGCACCGTAATTATCTTTAGTTAGAGAGATTTTTCGTAAATGACTTCGAGTTTCATCGGGGGTACCATCTTTATTTGTAACATAACTTATTTCATAAACAAGACGTACGGCATCTGTAAAGGCACTTGCACCTCTGGCTTGAGTTGTATTTTTTGTACTGTGATGAATAAATACGATGGTTTTATTTTCTCTAGAAGCCCATTCGGTAAAGAGCTGCATGAATTTTCGTGCATGGGCATTATTGTTTTCATCGGCACCAAAAAAAGCAATCAAAGGATCAAGTATTATCAAATCATAGGGAGCTAGGATTTTTTTAAGATCATTAAAATAAGGATTAATATTTATTCCCCTCCCCTGCTCTTCCAAAACTTGGACGGTTGGGCTATTGGAAATAACGATTTTATTGGTAAATTCTTTGAGTTCTCTTCTAAGAATCGACGTGGCAATTATTTGTGCTCGGTGAGCAGTTAGTCCCGTTGGATCTTCAGATAGCCAGGCAAACGATTTTGAATGAGGATTTTCAATTGCGTGATGCATCATCAGCTGTATGACCAACCAGCTTTTGCCACTTCCTCCAGGGGCAGAGATCATAGACACAGTTTTTTTAGGGAAAGGTAGCCATGCTTTACAAATAAATTCTGCTTCTTCGCTTTGGATTGTGGTGATGTCATGCATATCAAGTAAAGTTACTCTATGAGTTTTTTGAAAATCTTCAAGTTTTTCCAATGTGCGGCTAAGAACGCTATTCCCAGTGAAAGATTCATTTTGTAAATCACGACTAAATTCGTTAACAATTCCAATAAGAGTGCGTTTTTCACTTAAATCTGTTAATTCTTGAATATAGGCTTGTATGGATGCTGCAGGATTAGCAGTGAGAATTTGTAACAGTTCGGCTTCATAATTTTCACTATTTTTAGTGAGATAGGTATTGATAAGCCCTTCTTCTACGGGATGATCTTCATTCTGTAGATAAAGAATTGCACGAAATATTGCCTGATGAGACGCGTGAAAAAAGAGGTTGTTAGTTGTAAGAGCATGAAAATGCGCTTCAATTAATTGCGGTTCGAAAATCAAACTTGAAAGGAGCGTACGTTCTATATCAATATTGTATAAGTGTTGTGCCATCCCCTACCCTTATTTATGTTAGAGTATTTTAGCATATTATGCTTGAGGCTAACAATTCAACTAACAAAACTAACAGATCGGCACTATTTTTGCTATACTAAGACAAATTAAATAAGAAGTAGTAATGATCATTACAATATCGCATCAAAAGGGCGGTGTAGGCAAATCTACACTAGCATATAACGTCGCTGTAGAACTTAGTAAAAAGTATAACGTCGAAGTTATAGACTTAGATGTTCAGCAAACGGTTACTGCGTATAATCGGGTACGGTATGAAATGGGGCAAAAGCCCTTGCCGGTTCATATTTTTACGACTCCTGAAGAACTGGAAGTTTATTTTGAAAGCTTAAACGACGAGACTGTTGTTATCATTGATTCCGGTGGATTTGATTCTAGTTTGAATCGTTTTGCAATGCTAGTAAGTGATTTTTTAATTACACCCGTATCCAGTGAATTTACCGAAATTTTAGGTCTTCAAAAATATGAAAGTATTCTAAAAGAACTTTCTGAACAGTCAGGTATGAGGATTGTCACTAATGTAGTTCTTAACAAAACAAATCCGAATCAGAAAAAATTTGATGATGTTAATGAATTTATAAGTAGCTCATATCATTTTATACTAATGGATTCTATGATGCGTCGACGAGTTGATTTTGCCAATAGTGTTGCATACGGTTTTAGCGTTAGAGAGCTCGATAAAAAATCAGAATCTGCTAAAGAGCTTAAGGCATTTGTTAAAGAAATTAAAGAGAAGGCCGGCATTAATGCAAAGAAAAAAGATTGATTACTCACTTGCGAAAAAAATTTCTCAAAATGCAGCTCTAACAGAGCAATTACAAGCTGTGGAAAAGATTCCTGAAATAGTTATTGAAGTTCCTCTTTCTAAATTGATCTCAAATCCTTATCAGCCACGGATTCAAATGGAGCCCGAGGCGCTTAGAGAGCTTTCTAACTCAATTGCAGAAAATGGATTGCTTCAGCCAATCGTTGTATCAAAAGATGGTGAAGTTTTAACTATTATTGCAGGACATCGACGAGCAGAAGCACACAAATTACTCGGAAAAGAGCTGATTAAAGCAATAATAATGGATAAAGTTGTGCATGCACAACTCGCACTACTTCCTTTAGTTGAAAATCTTCAGCGTAGTGATATGGACCCGATTGAAAATGCTATTGCGTTTAAAAAAATTTTAGATGATCATATCGTTGAAAGTCAAAATGAGTTGGCGGAAAAAGTCGGTGTTTCTAAAAGTTGGTTATCTAAAACCCTTTCTATATTACGATTGCCTTCTACTCTTTTAGTGAAGATTCAGGCTGATAAGTACTCTGATATTACTGTGCTTTCAGCGCTCAATAAAATTCCAGAAAACCAAATTGAAAAAATTTACAACGTAGTCAAATTGATGCAAAGAAATGAAGCACTTGAAATGATAAAAAAAGCCGTACTAAAACCAACAAAAGAAAAATCAAAAATTGAAATTTCAAAAAATAAAGTTGTTATCAATACAAGTGGTCTGTCAAAAGTAAATCAAGATAAATTAAGTACCCTTTTAAAAGACATAGAAAGATTATTTGAAAAATAAACTGTATTATTTAAGTAAGTTGTGCATGCACAACTGTATAATTTATTAAAGTTAGCCTCAATGGACAATGAGAAGATCAAACTGTTATTTGTGTTTGGGTGAAGACTTTTTACTAAAGAGGAACATCTTTTGCTTTCAAAATGTTCATAATACGACTATTAAAAAAACTATTTCGAATTCGTACTAAAAGATACAGAGAGTACCACATGACGAATATAGCGTTTGGGTGTGTGGAGTAGGGGAACTATATCTATTAGATTATCCGATTCCAAACGATACTTTTTTTAAATCAACTTCTTCATCATTCGGCACAATCCAGTACAAGCACGGTTTTATATAATCCTCTCTAAAAAGAACGTGGATGTACAACAGTTAGAATATATAAAGTCCTTAAAATATGCAGATAAAGCATTCTTTACACTTTCCAAAATTTAAATCTGAAGTGCAATTTTTGAAAATCTCTTAAAATAAGAGAAACGAATAAAATAAAGAATTGTAGTTTTGGATTTGAAGAGGTTAAATGTTAAACTCTACCTTCAAATTCTAACCAC
>CAIMUF010000080.1 GCA_903844635.1 uncultured Sulfuricurvum sp.
TGCATCAATTCCGCTAAGAGCATTTGCATTTGCGAGTCCAAAATCGTTATGAGTGTGCATTTCAATCGGGAGGAGATTTAAATTCGTCAACGATTTGACCGCTTTATACGTTTCTATAGGCGTCATAATACCGATCGTATCGCAATAGCGAAAACGCTGTGCTCCACATTCACGGGAAAGTTCCATAACATCTTTAATAAACTCAAAACTGCCTCGTGAGCTGTCTTCACCGCCTATGCAGACAAACAATCCTTCGCGAGTGGCAGCAGTGACGACTCGTTCGAGTTCGTGCAATACTTTAATTTTACTTCCGCCAAATTTTATATCGATCAAAAGATCCGAAATAGGAATGGATAAATCAACTGCTTGAATACCGCACGAAAGCGATGCATCAAGATCTTCCATCTTCATCCGATTCCACGTCATCATTCGAGCGCGTAATCCTAGAGATAGAAGTGCTTTTATATCCTCACGCTCTTTGACACCCATTGCCGCAATACCGATTTCAAGTTCATCCGCTCCGCACGCATCCAATAATGTTGCGATACGAATTTTTTCCTCGGTATTGAATGCAACGTAAGCAGCTTGCTCACCATCGCGTAATGTGGTGTCGTTTATAAGAGCCATAACATTTTCCTTTCCGTCATTCCCGCGAAGGCGGGAATCCAGCTATATATTTGAAGATGGATCCCCGGGTCAAGCCCGAGGATGACGATGCACTAATTCACTTCCGCGTTTTCATCCACACCGAAATATTTACGTGACGCTTTGAGTACCGAAATCTCAATCGGCTCGTATGCATAGCTTTGATCCGCCACAATACCAGCTGCTTTGAGATCATCTTGTGGACATCCGCCGATTTTAGCCGTCAGAACCATCTGTACATCTTTAAGTTTCTCTAAAATCGGAGCAAGCGGATTCGTCCCATCAGGACCTGCACAGTATTCTGCATCGACTTTACGGTGATGGATAAATCGAATCCCTTTGTCCCCCGCTTCATAGATCAAGAATTCTTTGACACTACCAAAGTGCATGTTAATCATTCCCTCGCCCGCAGTCGTAACCGCAACGAGAATCGTCACACCGTTGGAACTGAGCTCTTCTTTTTCTTTTCGGACACGGTCATTTGCACGGTCGAGGAAGAATCGGAACTCTTCGATCTTAGCCTGAGCTTCTTGACGCGCTTCGAGGTCGTATTTAATTTGCAGTTCATCGAAACTCAACCCTGCAAAGGTATCTTTCGTAAACTCTCCGCCACGGTCTTCACCGATAAGTCCTACGGCATCCGCACGACACTGACGGCAGTGCTGCATCAATTTCATATCATGACCGCACGCTTCTTGCGCTGCCATTTGCTCTTGGTCAGTTGCACTAGGTACGCCATCAAGGGCAAATTTGGTTCCGAACTCAGGCTCTGAGAGGATCGGCATAATGTTGTGCAAAAATACCCCAATCTCTTTGAGTTTACGCGATACTTCCGGTAGATGCTGATCGTTAATACCTGGGATCAAAACTGAATTTGCTTTGATCAAAATCCCTTTTTCGACACATTTACGCATCCCCTCTAGCTGATTTGCCAAGAGTATTTTTGATGCCTCTTTTCCATAGATACGTTTATTGTCATGAAAAATCCATGGATAAATCAAACTTCCGATCTCGCCCGTCTCATCAACGCTGTTGATCGTAACGGTAATGTGATCGATGTTGTATTCGACCATTTCATCAACAAAGTTTGGTAATTCTAATCCATTTGTAGAAAGACACAATTTTAAATCCGGTGCAAATTCGCGCACCATTCCAAATGTTTCAAATGTCTTTTTAGGATTTGCCAACGCATCACCTGGCCCTGCAATCCCAAGTACGCTCATACGTTGCACTTCTCCGCCGACGAACATAACTTTCTTCGCCGCTTCCACAGGCGAGAGGCGTTCAGATGTTACACCCGGACGTGACTCATTCGAACAGTCGTATTTACGATTACAGTAATTGCATTGGATATTACACGCAGGGGCAACAGCTACGTGAATACGCGCATAGTGGTGGTGAGCACCTTCTGAATAGCATGGATGATTGTGGATCTTTTCCTTAATATCATCGGGCATAAAAGCTTCGGTTCCAGTTGATGAACAGCTCATAGTATCTCCTTGTTATTATCATTTTTCAATGATCTTGCCTCATCCGGTGCCAATCATTATCTGAAATCCAGTTATGCAAATAGCGTTCTTATCGATTAGGAAGTAATCGGGGTGCAATCGTGACAATTTTGTATTTATCCAAACAAAGCCGTTGTCACCATTTCAAAACTCTATAGATAATGTATGCAAGAACAAGAGTTGCAATAGTTAGGTCAATACAAGGAGCTGACAATGATTGTTGCTATACCGATAGATGCTTTCAAGCGTGTCTACCACTACAATCCATGTAGCGCAACGATGTTCGCACTGTATGAACTTACAGGAGAACGCAACGATATTCGCTATCGACATATAGAATCCAAACTTAACCCTTGGAAGAAATGTGAAGGTGAGATGGTGTGCGACCCAAAGATGAAAGAAAGCAGCTGTGACACAGATAAGAGCCGTGATCCTCACCACATCAGTGAGCACTATGCCCTTCTCGAAGTCATCGGCAAATGTGACTATCTTATCACAGGTCAATATTGTCTCAATACCTTTTATGCAATGCGCAATGTCGGAATCAAAATCCATAAGATTCCTCCCTTTATGAAAACGACCCACGAAGCGATGAACCATTTTATTATAGGAGTCGAAATTGCAGATAGCTTACAACACATCCACGCTGTATCTTGAAGATATGCCTCTCGATATCGGTTATGCCTCTGAAAAAGTGAGCCTTAAAAATCACAAAGATGAGACATTTACCATCGGAGGACAAAACGGATTTACCCAGCTCATATTTTCGACCCCTTTTATAAATGATGTGCTTCTAGCACAGTTGGAAGAGATCGATACCTTGTTAGGCCTCAATGCACTGCAAGGTATTACGAAAGCTCTTGTCGTTGCCAATGTTCAACACACCGATCCCCAGATGGAGGGATGGTTGTTTGGAATCGATACCGACGAGGAATTTGGTGATTTCTACGGAATGCGCATTGCACAAGGAGAGCTTGTCCGAGAGTTAGCAAAAGGACTTTTTATCGTTTCCAAAGACGGTGCGCTTTTTTATAATGAAATACTAAATGATCTAAATGAGTCTTTTTCACTCGAAAAAGCACTCCCGAAAATCGCTGCGGCGATGAACTGTTATACTGGAAAAGGATGCCACTAATGGACACACAAATAGAGACAATCAAAAAAGAATTACGTAATCAAACCACCATTCCCTACTTCGGATTGGGTGTATTTGAGGGAATCATGACCAAAGAGGGTGAAGCGGTTCCTCATGACAGTGATTCGCTGATTTTGGCGATGAATGGCGGGCGGGCTATGGCTCCACGCCTCATGTTTGAGTACTCACGTGCGGCGATGCATTTGGAACAGCGTCGCGGTGTCGAGTACATGACACAGCTTATGAACCATATCTATACCAAACCATTCGAGCCGACACCATTGCACAAAGCGATCATTGATATGTCACCACGCTACATCGTTGATACCAATCGCGACACGAAGTTTCAAGAACTACTTGCGTTTACTCCGCATTGTCTCATCATTGGTAAATCACGCATCATGGGTGATTTAAACCGCTATGAAACGTATGAATACGATGTCGAGAATCAAAAATATTTTCTCGTAGATGATGAGGTGCTGGAAAGTGCCGAAAAAATCCTCTTCAAGCCGATGGGCTCACCGCTTCCTAATCCGACCTTTGTCATCTCCGATGCCGATTACGTCGATTGGCTTACCGAAGCGATGGGAGGATTTGCCGTGCCAAAAGTACTAAAAACCTACCGTAAAGCAAAAAAATATCTCTTTTTAGGGACATCTTTCGGTCACGATACCGATCGGATGGTGGCTAATGAGCTCAGCTTTGATTTGGAGGGTGGATATGTCATCACTGATCAAGATCTGGGTAAAAAAGAGAAAAAGTTTATCGAAAAACACAATATTGAAGTGATACCGATGTCACTACAAGAATTTATCCAAGCATTTGTATAAAAGGAGATTTCATGCCGTACTTACCTACCGTTAAAGATGTTTCGCCTCGTGGGGAGCGTTATTTTGATCTGTTTTCCAAACTTTTAGGCGATCGTGTCATCGTTATCACCGAAGCTATTGATGATCACATGATGGGGATTATCGTTTCTCAACTACTGTATCTGGAAGCGATGGATTCAGAAGAACCGATTCATGTTTACATCAGTTCACCGGGTGGTTCCGTGATGAGCGGATTGGCCATACTCGATACTATGAACTTGATTAATGCACCGGTTCATACCTACGCCATGGGAATGGTTGCATCGATGGCGGCGGTGCTGTTTACCTGCGGGGAAAAAGGGCATCGTTATATGCTACCTAATGCGGAAGTGATGATTCATCAGCCTCTTGGCGGCTATTCAGGTCAGGCGAGCGATATCGAGATTCATACGAAACATATCCTCAATCTCAAACGACGTTTATATGTGATCCTCGCTGAGGCGACGGGGAAAAGTGCCAAAGTGATCGAAAAAGAATCCGACCGCGACAACTACATGGAAGCCAAAGAAGCGATCGAGTTTGGTTTGGCGGATACGATTTTGACTAAATTCAGTGCGAAGGATTGAGTGATGAATACTGAAAAAACCTGCTCATTTTGCGGACGACCACAGCGTGAAGTGAAAAAAATGTTCTCATCGGAAACGACCCATATTTGCAATGAGTGTATTACCACGTGTTCGGCGATACTTCAAAAGGAAGTACGCTACGAGCAACGCTCCCAAATGCAACAACAGCTCCCTATTCCCGAAAAGATCGTGGAGTTTTTAGACAAATACATCATCGGTCAAGTCGATGCAAAAAAAGTCCTTGCCGTTGCATTGTACAACCACTACAAACGCATTGAAAATCCGATTTATAATAATGTTGAGTTGGAAAAAAGCAATATTCTCCTCGTAGGTCCTACAGGAAGCGGTAAAACATTGCTCGCTAAATCGCTCTCCAAAATCATGCAAGTTCCGTTTGCCGTTGCTGATGCAACAGCACTCACCGAAGCTGGATACGTAGGTGAAGACGTCGAAAGTATCCTCTCTCGTCTCCTTGCCGCAGCCAACTATGACATCGAGCTCGCACAACGGGGAATCATCTACATCGACGAGATCGATAAAATCGCCCGCAAGTCAGAATCTTCCACTATGGGACGTGATGTATCGGGTGAAGGGGTACAACAAGGGTTACTCAAAATCCTCGAAGGGGCAGAAGTGTACGTCCCAGTCAAAGGGAGCCGTAAAAACTCCACAACCGAAACGGTATTGTTCAACACCACACACGTCCTCTTCGTCTGTGGCGGTGCGTTCGTAGGGCTAGTTCCCGACACCCATACTAAAAAGTCCAATAAAGTCGGATTTAGCAAAAGTACGGCAGAAACCGTCGTTAAACCTAAAAAGATCGATGCCAAAGCGCTCGTCCATTATGGAATCATCCCTGAGTTTATCGGGCGTATCCCAGTCGTTGCCCAGCTAACCGAGCTGACCAAAGAGCAAATGGTGCAAATCCTACAAGAACCTGACAATGCTCTTATCAAACAATTTCAAGCATTGTTTGATATGGATGGTATCGAGCTGAACTTTGAAGCCAAAGCCCTCGATGCCGTTGCCCAAAAAGCAATCGACCGTGGTGTAGGCGCACGCGGATTACGCAGTATTATCGAAGAAGCGATGCTGCCGTTACAGTTCAGCTGCCCATCGAAAAAGAATCTACAAAGCCTCACCATCACCGAAGCGGTGATCGAAGATTCGAGTAACGAACCTATCTATGTTTATAAAGAAGAAAGTGCCGAGGCGTAAGCTTCTGCATCATCACCGTAGAGAATTCACTCTTTTGTATGCTTTGTCTGTCAAAGTATACAATTACGCTCAATCTTAAGGGTAGCCAGTTAATATGTATAAGCTTATTATGATCAATAAGTAATAAGTTTATACAACAGGGAAATACCTATGACAGTAATAACAGAGAATGCTCAGACAGACCAATTCTCTGAAACGAACAATACAATTGATCCTTACGATACTGATACCCAATTAAATTTTCCCATTGTAGGCATAGGCGCTTCCGCTGGAGGTTTAGCGGCTTTTGAGGCGTTCTTTTCAGGTTTGCCTGCTAATGTTGATTCTGAAATGGCGTATGTGCTCGTTCAGCATCTTTCTCCCGAGCATAAAAGTATCCTGACAGAGCTCATCAGCCACTATACCAGTATGAAAGTTTTCGAGGTTGAAGATGGTATGGCGGTACAGCCCAACAGTGTTTATGTCATTCCACCAGGTCAGGATATGGCTATTTTAAATGGAATTCTGCAACTTTTTGAGCCTACTGAACTGCATGGTCATCGTTTACCCATTAATTATTTTTTTCGTTCTTTGGCACAAGATCAGGCACAAAAAGCTATCGCTATCATCTTGACCGGTACAGGCAGTGATGGTACATTAGGAATACAAGCCATTAAGGCAGAAGGTGGAATGGTGATGGCTCAAAGCCTCAATTCTGCTGAGTACGATGGAATGCCTAGCAGTGCCATTGCAACAGGACTTGTGGATTACGAGCTTACGCCCTCTGAAATGCCCCTCAAACTGATAGACTATGTGACCCATGCTTGGGACTCCGCCACGCACTCCCACCTCTCCAACATTACAGTATGAAAATTCGCTCAAGAAAATTTTTATCCTTCTTCGTGCCCAAACCGGTCATGATTTTTCCCTCTATAAGCCTAGTACCATTTATCGTCGTATTGAACGACGCATGGTGGTTCACCAAATTGATGAGATAGGCAAATACGTTAAATATTTACAAAATACACCGACCGAGATAGTAGCATTGTTTCGTGACTTGTTAATTGGTGTCACCAATTTTTTCCGTGACCCAGAAGCATTTAAGCTGCTTGAAGAATATATCATTCCCAAACTTTTTATCGCTAAACCCGAAGGAAGTGTCATTCGAATTTGGTCGACGGGATGTTCTACGGGCGAAGAAGCGTACTCCATAGCAATACTTTTGTCAGAGTATATGGAAGCCATGAAATTGCACCATGTGGTTCAGATCTTTGCTACGGACATCGATGCTCAAGCAATAGCAAAAGCCCGGACAGGGCTATTTTCATCCAGTATATCAACTGATGTTACAGCAGAACGACTGGGACGTTTTTTTACAGCTGAGCCCGATGGCAGTATGTATCGAATCCATAAAAATATTCGTGATATGCTGATTTTTTCAGAACATAATATTATTAAAGATCCTCCCTTCTCTAGGCTTGACCTCATTTCCTGCCGCAATCTTCTCATTTATATGGGGTCAGAGTTGCAAAAAAAACTTTTTCCATTATTTCATTATGCACTTAATTCCAATGGTATCCTTTTTTTAGGCACCTCCGAATGCATTGGCGATTTTACCGACCTATTTTCGGTCATGGATCGAAAAGCAAAAATATACCAACGAAAAGAACAGCTCTATGGAGTAAAACGGACAAATATAAAACAGCTTCTTCCCTCTATAAGCACCATTCGCACGGTCATGTCGCAGCCAGTAGGAAAGCCCTCTGAGCGGAAACTACCCCTTCGCGAGCTAACCGAACAGGCACTCTTACAACAAATTGCACCCTCTGGAGCACTTGTTAATATAAAAGGTGACATTCTCTACCTTTATGGACGTATGGGAATGTATCTGGAATTACCTGTGGGTGAAACCAGCAGTATTAATATTCTAAAAATGGCGCGTGAAGGCTTACAGCGTGATTTGACGATTGCTTTACATAAAGCCGTCTCCTCAAAAGAGATTGTTCGCTACTCTAGTTTGAGCATCAATGTTAATGGCCATTTCAATACCATCAATCTCACAATCCGACCCGTAGTGATTTCTATCGATCCTACGGTAACACCTGAGTCTCCTTTGTACTTGATTATTCTTGAAGAAGTACCGCTGATAGAGGCACAAAGAGCTCAAAAAAAGGCTCTCCAAGCATTAGCACAAGAAGATGGATCAAATCAAGAAGAGCATTTCAGTATTGAGCTATTGAAAAAAGAGTTGTGGGCGAAAGAAGAATATCTTCAAATTGCCAATGAAGAGATGGAAAGCTCCAATGAAAAGCTGAAATCCTCAAACGAAGAGATGCAATCCATAAATGAAGAGTTACAATCGACCAATGAAGAGCTTGAAACGTCGAAAGAAGAGTTGCAATCCGCGAATGAAGAGTTGGCGACCGTTAATATTGAACTGCAAACCAAAGTCTCTGATTTGTCCCTTGCCAATAATGATATGAACAATTTACTCGCGGGGACGGGTGTGGGAACGGTTTTTGTGGATCACCAACTGCGTATTCTCCGTTTCACTCCCGAAGCTAAAATGATAATCAACCTTATATCCGGCGATGAGGGAAGACCTGTCTCTCATATTGGTTCCAACTTAATCGGCTATAGTAACCTAGTGGATGATGTGCAGGCGGTGCTGGATACCTTGATCCCAAAAGAGTTGGATGTCCAAACAGTGATTGGTAAATGGTACACGATGCGTATTCTCCCCTACCGAACGATTGACAACGTCATTGAGGGTGCTGTCATTACTTTTATAGACAATACCGCCCGTAAAGAAGCCGAAGCAGCACTCTATAAAGCAGGAACGCTGCAAAGAGCTATTTTTAACAGTACTAATTTTTCCAGTATTGCTACCGATAAAAAGGGCGTTATTCAAATTTTTAACGTTGGTGCAGAGAAAATGTTAGGCTATGCCGCCACGGAGGTGATGAATAAAATCACACCGGCCGATATTTCTGATCCGACAGAAATCATCCAGAGGGCTGAAAGTTTAAGTTTGGAATTCAACACACCCATAGCCCCAGGCTTTGAAGCGTTGGTGTTCAAAGCTTCCCGTGAGATCGAGGATATTTATGAGCTTACGTATGTTCGTAAAGATGGCAGTCGCTTTCCGGCAGTCGTTTCTGTGACGGCTTTACGTGACGATAAAGAGAAGATTATCGGCTACTTACTCATCGGCACAGACAATACGGCTCGCAAAGAAGCAGCAGAAGCACAGCTCAAAGTCAATGAGTTGCTTCGTTTAGCCGTAGTTGTACGTGATGCGCATGATGCCATTACTGTTCAAAGCTTGGATGGTACGATTCTTGCCTGGAATCCCGGAGCCGTGAGAATGTATGGTTGGAGTGAAGAGGAAGCACTAAAAATGAATGTACGCGACCGCATACCAAAATCTCTCCAAGAAGAAGCGCTAGTGCGAGTACATCAGTTGAGCCAAGCTGAAATTTTGGAACCATTATTTACACAACGAATGAGAAAAGACGCTCAAACAGTAGAAGTCTGGCTGACAGCTACTGCTTTAGTAAATGAAAGCGGTAATATTTATGCAGTAGCCACCACGGAACGGATGATTGAATCAAAAATCAATATGAAAAGAGTAACCTCATGATTGTGGATGAAAATTTTGATGGTGTAGAAATTCTTCCAAAAAATTTACGTTTGCACGCCGAAAGAATCGCTTGCGAAAACATGGATGAGTCACGAGAAGACTTAGAAAAAATGTTGCCCGAAGAAATCGGACGTATACTGCATGAATTACGTGTTCATCAAATCGAATTGGAAATGCAAAACGAGGAATTACGTCAAACGCAAATAGAGCTTGATGCCCAACGTGAGCGATATTTTGATCTCTATGATCTGGCTCCTGTAGGCTATTGTACTCTCTCCGAGGCGGGATTAATATTAGAAGCTAACTTAACCGCTGCTGCACTGCTTGGGGTTAGCCGAAATAATCTAGTTGGGCGGCTCATGTCTAAATTTGTCCACAAAGAAGATCAAAACAACTACTATCTGTACCGTAAAAAATTCTTTAAATCGGATGAAAAATTCTCTTTTGAATTACGTTTGCTTCGTGAAAACAATCCACCCTTTTGGGCGCATCTAGTAACGATTGCTGCAAAAAATAGTGATAATATTTCCGTCGTTCGGCTAGTAATGAGCGATATTACCGAAAAAAAGCTATACGAAAATGAGTTAAACCGAATTGCCCAATATGATGCACTGACCAATCTTCCCAATCGTGTACTGCTATCCGATCGCCTCAGTCAAGGGATGGCTCAGTCCCAACGTCATAGGCTCCCTTTGGGCGTTGTTTATCTCGACTTGGATGGATTTAAAGAAATCAATGATACTCATGGTCATGAAGTAGGCGATCATGTCCTCATTACCCTCTCCAATCAAATGAGACAAACACTTCGAGAGGGGGATACCATCGCTCGAATAGGAGGAGATGAGTTCGTTATACTTTTGCTTGATTTGAATACTATCGAAGATGCTATTCCTATGATTATCCGTCTTTTAGAGGCAACCTCTAAGCCCTTAAATGTCGATGATCTATTATTGCAGATCACGGCAAGTCTAGGGGTAACTTTTTACCCGCAAGCTCAAAAAATAGATACAGATTTACTCTTACGTCAAGCAGATCAAGCAATGTATCAAGCCAAATTAGCCGGTAGAAATCGCTATCATGTTTTTGATACACAGCAAGACACACTTCTTCGAGAAAGATATGAATTTATAGAAAATATGCATAAAGCAATGCAATTATCTGAATTTCTCCTCTATTATCAGCCAAAAGTCAATATGAAAACAGGAATCGTTATTGGAGTAGAGGCACTGATTCGATGGCAACATCCCAAAAATGGTCTCTTAGCACCAGCTCTATTTTTACCTATGATTGAAGATCATCCACTCTCTATTGAACTAGGAGAGTGGGTCATCAATGCGGCCTTAACCCAAATGGAACGTTGGCATCACGAGGGAGTCGATGTTCACATAAGCGTTAATGTTAGTGCTTGACAGCTTCAAGAAGATAATTTTGTCAATCGTTTACAGGAAATTTTAGCGTTACATCCGGACATTAATCCTGCTCATCTAGAACTCGAAGTCTTGGAAACCAGTAAACTAGAAGACATGAACCGAACCGCTCAAATTATACAATCGTGCCGAGAGTTCGAAGTATTATTTTCGCTTGATGATTTTGGTACCGGTTATTCTTCTCTCACGTATCTCCAGCAGTTACCCATCGCCACGATAAAAATTGATCAAAGCTTTATTCGCGATATGTTTAATAATCCCAATGATCTTGCAATCTTATCAGGGATTATCAGCCTTGCTCATGCATTTCATTTGCATATCATCGCTGAGGGGGTAGAAACCATAGCGCATGGAGAACTGTTATTGCAAATGGGATGTGAATGTGCACAAGGCTACGCCATCGCTCGCCCAATGCCAGCACATGAGCTACCTGACTGGTTAGCTACTTGGCGTTCATACTCTGAGTGGATCAAATAGAGAGGTCTTCCTTCTCGAACAAATCTTGCATTACTCCTTATAATAACCGACACATGAGGATAAAACATGAAAAGAGTTTACCTAGATAACAACGCTACAACCAAACTAGACCCCATCGTAAAAGTAAAAATGCAGCCGTTTTTTGAAGAGTTCTATGGCAATCCAAACTCGCTTCACCAATACGGTATCGAAGTACGCCCCTATTTGAATGAGGCAATGGGATACATGTACGATGCGCTTAACGCTCCCGATGCTGATGATATCCTTATCACATCATGTGCGACTGAAAGTAACAATAGTGTACTAAAAGGGATTTTTTTCAAACATATATTGCCTGATCCTACTAAAAATCACATTATTGCATCTGCAGTTGAGCACCCTTCCGTTCTAGAAACACTTCATTTTTTACAAGAACATGGGGCGGAAGTCACTTTCGTCGATGTTGACCAATACGGTTATGTGAGTGCTGAACGTATAGCTGCTGCTATTACGAACAAAACCATCCTGATTTCGATGATGTGGGCGAACAATGAAACGGGGATGATCTTCCCCGTTGATGAAGTGGCTGCTATTGCAAAAGAAAAAGGGATTTTATTTCATACGGATGCCGTGCAGGCAATTGGAAAAGTTTCGGTCGATCTTACCAAAACACCGATCGATTATCTCACCTTTTCTGCACACAAATTCCACGGTCCAAAAGGGATCGGCGGCTTGTACGTCAAAAAAGGGAAAGATTTTCCAAATCTACTTCATGGCGGTGAGCAAATGGGAGGCAAGCGTGCAGGTACACTTAATGTTGCCTACATGATTGGAATGGGATTGGCAATGAAGCAATCGGTCGGGCATTTGGACAAGATGAACAGCGATGTCCGTGCATTGCGTGACCGCCTCGAAGATGCTATTTCACAGCTTCCAGATACCATTGTCGTGGGTGATCGATCACGTAAAACTCCCAACACGATTCTCATTTCTTTACGCGGTATTGAGGGTGAATCGATGCTGTGGGATCTAAACCGTGCCGGCATCGCAGCCTCAACCGGAAGCGCATGTGCTTCAGAATCGCTCCAAGCCAATCCTGTCATGAATGCCATCGGTGAAGACCCTGAGCTCGCCCACACAGCGATTCGTTTAAGCCTCAGCCGATTTACGACAGCCGATGAGATTGATTATGTCATCGATGTCTTTATCAAAGCGGCAGAACGCTTACGCTCTATTTCCTCGACGTATGCCTACACAAACGAAGTAGGCTGATTCATACAAAGAAGAGCTTCCTATTTGCATAACAGTTCAAAAAACTCTTTTGCAGGTAGTGGCGGACTTTTATAATACCCTTGATACATTGTGCATCCACGCTCTTTTAAAAATTCAATCTGCTCGACACGCTCTGTACCCTCAGCTAAAATCTGAAAACCAAGTGCTGTCCCCATAGCGATAATGGCCGTAACAATCGCCATATCATCTGCATCAAACGGAAGATCATCCACAAAACTTTTATCAATTTTTAAAACATCAATCGGAAATCGCTTCAGATAGGAGAGTGACGAGTATCCAGTTCCGAAGTCATCAATGGCAAGTCGTATCCCCTGTGCACGAAGCATATGAAGCATTGCCACCGTCTCCTCTTCCCTTTGCATAAGAGCGCTTTCTGTAAGTTCAAGCTCGAGCTTATCTGCCGGATATCCTGATTTTTTAAGAGCTGATTCAACCATTGCCGGAATATTTTGGTGGCGTACTTGATGAGCAGATAGATTGACTGCAAGTGTCAGTCGATATCCAGCGTCTAGCCAAATTTTTCCCTGTCGGCATGTCTCATTCAGTACCCATTCACCAATAGCGCTAATGAGTCCCGTCTCTTCAGCAATCAGGATAAACAAACTTGGAAAAATCATACCTTTCTCAGGATTGTTCCATCGGACCAGAGCTTCAGCACCAACAATTTTCCCCGTTGCAATATGAACTTGCGGCTGATAATAAACTTCGAATTCATTGTTCTCAACTGCGCGACGTAAACATGTCTCATATTCAATCCGCTGACGTGCTGACTCAGTCAATTCATCGGTATTGTAGCGATAAATACCTCGCCCCTCCCCTTTCGCTTTATACAAAGCTGCATCAGCATGCTGAAGTAACTCAGAAGCACTCTCTCCATGATCAGGAAAAAGAACAATCCCGGCACTCATCCCGATATGCACTACTGCGCCGCCGATCAGTTTATAGGGAGCATTTTGTGCATCGATCATTTCTTTTGCGATCCTACCCGCATCTTCTGGACGATTAAGATGTTCCAAGACAATAGCAAACTCATCTCCGCCCAAACGGCTGATAATATCTCCATCGCGTAATCTCACATCAAACCGCTGTGCTACTTGCTGAAGCAGCTCATCTCCTGCTGCATGCCCGAAGCTGTCATTAACATCTTTAAAGCGGTCTAAATCAAACATTAATACAGCAATTTGAGTTTTGTGACGCTTAGCTTTTTCAATCGAGCTTTGCAGATGTGAAGAGAATAATGCACGATTTGCTAAGCCTGTCAATGTATCATAGTTTGCCAACGTTTCAAGTCGCTCTTCATAACGTTTTCGATCGGTAATATCACGGGAAATTCCAAGTACTCCGATAATAGTACCCTCTGTATCTTTCATGGGTGTTTTGATCGTATCAAACAGCCCTTCATAGCTTCCATCGGCAAATTTTAAAAATTCTTCATTGGTTTTTGATCCCCCTGCTGCTATGGCTGCTCGATCATGATCTTGAAAAAATTGCGCAAGCTCAGAATCCACAAAATCAAAATCATCTTTACCTATAATTTCTGACTCTTTGGTATTATAAAGACGTTCAAACATCTCATTGCACGCGAGATATACTCCTGACGTATCTTTTACCCAAACTAAGTCAGGAATAGTATTGATTACCGTGTGTAAAAACATGCTTTGATTACTAAATGCTTCCTGACGTGAAAAGCGCTCTACGACCATTCCTGCAAGCGACGCGGCATAGGTCATAAGCTCTTGTTCATTGGCATCGGGAATTCTTGGTGTCTCCGAATAAAGAGCAAACGTACCGAGTAGATATTTATCTTGATCAAAAAATGGTGTGGACCAGCATGCGCGAAGCCATGAGTACGGTTTAATCAACGAACGATACTGTTGCCAAAGTGGATCAGTTAATACATCATTGACAACAACAGGTAGGCCAGTCGCACAGGCTGTACCGCATGAACCGTTTCCAGCCGCTATCGGCAATCCAACAATCAAGCTCGTATAAGATTGAGGTATACTTGGTGCTGCTCCGTCTTGAAGGGTCTGTGTTTTTTCATCTACTAATAAAATTGAACACTTAATTCCCTGACATTGACTTTCAACAAATAAGGCAATAGTATCAAGTAATTCTTTCATAGGTGCATTCGTAGCTATAATCCCTAAAAGATCTAACTGTGCTTGTAAACGAACCGCTTGTCTTTTTTTATCTGTAATATCACGATAATAGGCTAAAAGATAAGGATTTTCTCGAATAGTCACTCCAGAAACCGTCACACGAACGTCCATCAATGATCCATCTTTTCGACGGTGAACCGTATCAAATTCATGTTGTCCATCATGAAGAATCGCTTGAACGCGGGCATTTGTTTCTTCTTTTGTTTCAATCGTTTCATAATCACTTATATTGACCTCTAAAAACTCAGCTGCCGTATAACCTAACTGCTGCGCAGCAACGCTGTTAAAGTCAACGGTTTTATGGGTAATAGGATCTACAAGCACAACTCCATCAGGAAGCATGTCAAATAACGTTCGAAATTTTTCTTCACTTTTACTCAAATCATCTTGGTCTTGAACCAGCTTAGAATATACATCTTTGAGTTCAGTCAAAGCTGTACTTTTGGTATCAACCTGCCGAATCAAAAACTCAAAATAACTTCCATGCAATGCCTGTAAAAGATCATAACGCGTCAATAATCCGACGAGATTCCCATCATCATCCGCAATAATCAGCTGATGAACACCATGATGCTCCATAAGTGAAGCCGCTTCAGACAAAGATGTCTCTTCTGTGCATACAGGAAAATCACTCTGATAGACACGCCAAATCGGATCATCTCCGAATTCATTTTTAGCTGAAGCATACTGCAAAATATCCCGTTCAGTAATAAGACCAACCGGAATCGTACCCTCCGTAATGACGGCATAGTCACTGTGGTGTTCAGCCATCAAAGAAGCTGCATATGTGATAGTCGAATCACGATTTAGCATCACAACGGATTTGGTCATTACCGTCGTAATATTTTTACTGTATGTCATATTGTCAAAACCGATATGACGAAGGAAATCCCCTTGGGTCGCTACTCCTTCTAGCTTTCCTTCATCATCTACTATAATCAAATGCCGAAAACCTTTATCAGACATAATCGCATAAGTATCATGGATCTCATCATCCCGATGAACCGTATAAACCCCCTGACTCATCGCATCACCTAAGTGAGAGTCCAAGGCTATTTTTCCTGAAATTACTTTCAAACTGTCTCGTTCGGTGAAAATTCCTATCGGTCTATTATCAGCATCAACAATAATCAAAGAACTGAGGTTACCAAGAGACATCACTTCCATGGCATACGATACCGTGACATCAATGGAAAGTGTGGTTACATTGTTAGTTAATATCGAGGCTAATGTTGTTCTTTTCATACGTATCATCCTGCATAAATCTCAAATTTATAGAACTATTGTAGCAAAATATATTTTTATTTTAAAGTTTAATATTAATCTTTATTTTGAAGTCCATAAAAAAAATCATTACTTTTTCGCTCACCTAACGATTTCAAAGCCTATTTCCACTCAATCAAACGTAGAATCGAAGTCGTATTGTACGGAGTGTGATCCACTCCTGCTATACTTTCAGTACTTATATAAAAGATACCTAAATATGACCCTAAATGATTTACAGCAGTTCTTAACCATCAACACCCAAAACAAAACCGAAGAATATACCCGATTATTTCACGGACGGGGCGACGCATACGAGGGGTATCGATTTCTCACAGTAGACAGTGTGGACAAGGTGTTATTTATCGTATTGTTTGACGCGGATGATGATGAAGAAATGATTCTTGCCATGTTAAGTGATTTCTATTCTCGTGAGCAAAAATGGGACGCAATGATCGTCCAACAACGCTATCTTCCCCAAGCTCCCTCTACGGTGATTGCAGGAAAGTTACCCAAAGAGACCTTCTCCACAGAAAACGGTCTCAAATATCATCTCAATTTTCTCAATGCCCAAAATATTGGTTTCTTTCCCGACATGAAAAACGGAAGGTCGTTTGTCCGTGATCATGCCCGTAACAAAAATGTCTTAAATCTCTTTTCCTACACCTGTTCTTTCTCTGTTACCGCGATTGCAGCAGGAGCAAAGGCGGTTGTAAATGTCGATATGAACAAAAATGTCCTCAGCATAGGAAGAGAAAATCATCGCCTAAACGGACTTGACACGAAAAAAGTAGAATTTATGCCGTACAACATTCTAAAATCATGGAGTCGTATCCGTAAATCAGGACCCTACGACCTGATCATCATCGATCCACCAAGTTTCCAAAAAGGCTCGTTTGCAGCAACCAGCGACTATGAGAAAATCATCCGCAGGCTTCATGAATTCGCAGCAGCAGAATGTACTATTTTATCTGCACTCAATGCTCCAGAATTGGACCCTGAATTTATTAAAACTCTTTTTAAAGAAAATGCCCCTGAATTTCGTTATATTGAAAGAGTGGAGAATCTAAAAAGCTTCCCCGCAAGCAATGAAGACCGAAGCCTTAAAAATTTGATTTTCAAAAGAGGTATTTAGGATTTTAATTGATTGTTTATTCTGTATTTATTTATAACGCTGAACTTGATTTCTTCCCATTTTTTTCGCATGATAAAGAGCGAAATCAACGTTCTTAAATATGTCCTCGATAGTATCACTTTTATATAATTGGGCAATTCCAAAACTCGATGTTTTATTGCCAATTACAGAAAAGCTAGTCGATTCTACTCTTTTTCTAAGATTTTCTGCCAATGCAAAAGTGCCATCAGAATCCGCATGAGGACAGATTATCAAAAATTCTTCTCCTCCCCATCGTCCTATAAAATCTGTTTCTCGTATATTGTTGGATAATAAAGATGCAAACTCACTCAAAATCAAGTCACCTGTCTGATGACCATGTTTATCATTAACCTCTTTAAAATAATCAATGTCAACAAGGATCACAGAAAGTGCAAACTCATTGCGTGTGGCACGTTTGATTTCAGATTGTAAGATATCATCTATTTTTGCTCTGTTTAGTAATCCCGTTAATCTATCCGTTTGAGCATCATACATATAACGCATTTTTTCATCAATATTTTCATAAAAAGCAATAAATCCAATCAGTTCGTTTTTATGATTGTAATCCTGTGATACCGTAACATGATACCAATTTGTTCCTCCGGAAAAATTTCCGTCTTCAATATCATATGAAAATGTTTCCCCAGAAAGTATCCTCTGCCATATTTCCTGATAAAAAGAATCATCCATATTACCAGACTTTAGTATATTTATATTCTTGCCTACGATATATTCTTTATCACACCCAAGCTGCTTACAAAAATTGTCGCTAATTTCTTGAATTATTCCTTTTGGATCCACTTTTATAAATGAGACATAGGCATTAATAATCTCAAGCAAATGGATATTATTTTTCGACGCTTTTTTTAACTCTTTTTGAAGTTGATTAGCTCGGATATGATTGTCTACCCGAGCATTTAGTTCTTCAGGCTGAAACGGCTTCGTAATGTAATCAACTGCACCTGATTGAAATGCTCTTACGATCGCTACTTGTGTCTTATCAGCCGTTAAAAAGATGACCGGAATCTTTGCAGTCTTTGGCAGTTTTTTCAGTTCATGAGCTACTTCAAACCCATCCATATCGGGCATATTTATATCAAGTAAAATCAAATTAATGTTATGATCAGCCAACAAAACAAGGGCTTCTGCACCACTGCGAACGACAAATATAGTGTAACGTTCTCTCAAACTTTGTGCGACTAGCTTAAGATTAAGCGGTTCATCATCAACAATCAAAATACTAGGCTTATCCATTCAATTGTTCCTTGACGCTTTGAAATATTTTTTTTGCCGTATCGTACTCAAAATTCTCTATTGAATTGTTGATTTTCGACATTGTTTCTTCGTCTATATATTGTGAGAGCCTTCCTACATAATCCTCCAACTGATCATTATCAATAAATTCTTTATTTTCCAGTTTAGAAATCATCTCTTCTATCATCAGACTCATAGCTCCGGCATCTGTATTTTTTGGTGCTACAATAGCTGTTCTAGGATACCGTTCATCGATCGAACTAATCACATGATCCAGTTCCTCGATTAAAGAGGGCATCAGCTCTTTTTGAATGTCCGCATCGTCGCATTCATCGATTACTTTGACAATAGCATAGACCATCATTGCCGATACATTACCGCTGACTCCTTTGATACCATGAATCAGCTGCTTAAACTCTTCACTTCCAATAGGAACATTCATAATCTTTTGTGAAAATTCACGATGTCCTTGGGCAAACAGTTTTAGAAAACGCTCAACTTGTTCAGGTTTTTTCAGTTTTTTGGATAAATCATTCATATCGATCCCATAAACATCATCACTTTTTTCTAAACTCACATCTTCTGCTATCCAATCTGTTTCAAGATATTTTCCAAGCAGATGCTGTAATTCTTCCATATCGATCGGTTTTGAGAGATGTTCATTCATTCCGGCATCTCTTGTAAGTTTTTTATCATGTTCCATCACGGCAGCACTCAAAGCAATAATCGGGATATCTTGATTAAATTCACGGATCTTACGAGTCGCTTCAAAACCGTCCATTATGGGCATTTGCAGATCCATTAAAACTAAATCATAGGATTGATTTTTAACTTTTTCGACCCCTTCTTGCCCATTATTTGCCATGCTGACATTCAATCCAAAAAATTCAAGCAGATCCCGAGCTACCAATTGGTTAATCTCATTGTCCTCAACAACCAATATATTACCGTGAGCAATAAAACGTTTTTCGGACTTCATCTCTTTGTCTATTTCAGACTTTACCGTCTCCGTAATAGATTCAAATAATATAGAGGGGCTGACCGGTTTATGAAGAATTTTTTCTACCGTGATATGCCGAGCTTCCGCAACTTTCAAGAGTTCATCTTTGAGATGAGCCGTCACCATTATAACTTTAGGGAATTTAGTTTTTAATTCCTCTTGCAGTGTTTTAATAACATCAAGTCCATCAATACCAGGCATCTGCCAATCAACGATTAAATAATCAAATGGCTGACTTTCTGCTAAATGTATGGCATCTTCACCACTGCCGCACAAGGTTGGATTAGCACCCCATGAAGTGAGTATAGCTCCGATTAGTTCACGCTCAAGCTGATTATCATCAACAACTAAAAAGCGCTGGCCACGCAAATAATTACTGCTATAGGCTACTGTCTCTTGGGATTCATCTTTTTTAAGCTGCAGCGTAAACGTAAATGTCGATCCGCTTCCTTTTACACTCTCTTGCCAAATTTCTCCACCCATGAGCTCAATCAGTTGTTTACAAATCGTAAGCCCAAGACCGGTCCCACCATATTTACGGGTATTGGAAGTATCAGTTTGAGAAAATGCCTGAAACAGTTTTGCCTGTTCTTCTTCACTCATCCCGACACCCGTATCCGTAATAGAGCATTGCAGCTGAACATGTGTATCCGTTTGAGCAATCGGTTTAACACGAAGTGTGATATCCCCTTTTTCCGTAAACTTAATAGCATTTCCAACAAGATTATTAAATATTTGCCCAACTCGAAGAAAGTCCCCTTTTAGCATTTTCGGTGTATCAGGATGAATATCAATGTGCATCTCAAGTGATTTCCCCGAGATAGCGTATTCAAATAAATTTGCAACATTCCGCAATAAGCTCTCAATTGAAAATATTTTTTCCTCAAACTCCAGTTTACCGGCTTCAATTTTAGAATAATCCAATATATCATTGATAATACTTAGCAATGCTTTGGATGACTGCTGTGTTTTTGTCAGGTAATCGTGCTGTACTTCCGTTAAGGAAGTTTTTAGTACCAAATCATTTAATCCGATGATACCGTTTAGCGGCGTTCGTATTTCATGGCTCATATTTGCCAAAAATTCACTTTTAGCTTTATTGGCATGTTCTGCTTGTTCTTTTGCCAAAAGGATAGCTTCTTCAATTTTTTTCTTGTGCGTGATATCAATCCCAATCGTCGCAAGATAATCCATTGATCCATCAGACTTACAAACCAGCATATTAGACCATTCAAAATAACCTTCTGTCCCGTCTTTTGAAATCCATGAATTTTGAAAACTTTTGACAATATTTCCGGATTTTGCATTCTCTATGATGTCAAAAACTTTTTCATGCATCTGAGGTTGTAAAAATCTCTTCCAAAAATAGGGCTCTGAAGCGATCTCTTCTTGTGTGTATCCGGTAAAATATTCGCCATAAGGATTAATGGAACTCATCACCCCATTTGTATCAATGACCGCAATAATGGCATTCGCATTATCAACGAGTGCTTTATTGAAATTTCGTTCGTACAGAAGTTTGGTTTCAAGCTCTGTACGTTCCGCGATATCTTCTTGCAGCTTCTCAACAACATCTCGTAATTTACTATTGCGTTCAGTAATACGTTGCTGCATCAGATACAGTGTATGAGAAAGGAGTGACATCTCATCCCCCTCTTTTCCAACATCTGGAATGATCACATCATCACTTTGTGCTATCTGCTCTGCAGATGATGTTAGCTGATTCAATGCACTGGTGAGCTTACGACCGATAAGATAAGCAGCGATAGAGCTAAGAGTAATTTCAATGAATATAAGTAAAAAAGTCAAGTTTTTATTTTTATCAATGGTATGCAGACTTTCTGTCAGTTCAAACAGTACTTTAGCGTTACCCAAGATTTCGCCATCAACTGTAATAGGGACATTTACTAGCCTAAATATTCGATTTTCTTGTTGAATATCACCTGTGGCTGTTGGGAAACTATCTACAGTAAATTTAGGATCTGATGTGATATTACTGAGCAGTTTATTTTGATTATCGAAGAGTTTCACCGCTACAATATTTTTGATATTGGTAAAGCTTTCTACTTGATTATCCAGTGTTCCAAGATCGTAGGTAATCAGAGGAGTTTTTATCATCTCACCAAAAAGACTTGTCGCTGTTTGAATTTTTTCTTCAATCAGAGAATGTGACAACTTACTAAGTGATGTAAAATTAAAAAAAACGATCAAAGAGATAAAAACAATCTCAATACTCAAAAAAGAGAGGATAAACTGATAACGGAACGGTAGTCTCATCATCTAATCTTTATCGATCGGAAGCACTTTGCTAATATCACGTACAGAATCATAGTCTGAATCTTTTGCTTCAATAAGATGTTTCATACTCAAAGAATTCAAAAATTCTACAGGCATCTCCAAAAATGCTTTAGCTAGTTTTGTTTTTGTTTTGTCTGACATTGAAGATTTCATCGCGAATGGATGACTTGGATATGCTTTTGTTTTATAGATTGTGATTAGTGATTCTTTTGCTTTTATGTCATTTAAATCATCAAATGTTCTTTGTACTCCACCGCCTACATCACCAACTCCTCGTGAAACACCTTTATAGACTGAATCGTGAGAATTGACATAACGAAACTTTTCACCATGCTCAACATCAATATTGTATTTTTTAAGTAATTCATATTTGTTTAACAAAGTCGCTGCAAAAGCATCAGGAGAGGGAAAAAGAAATTGTTTTCCTTTGAGCATTGAAATATCACTTATACCGCTCTCTTTGCGTACAACTAAAATTCCAATTAAATTCTTTTCATCGCGTACACTGGCAATATACCCCTCTTTTTTATGCGCGACAACATAATGATACGGATTCATATACGCGATGTCGTATCCGCCGCTGTATAAAATTTTTTCAAACTCCGGAATAGAGCGTTCAACCTTTAGGGTGATTCTATCCCCGGTAGCTTTTTCGAGATAATCGACTATTGGCTTCCAGTCCTGCATAAGCTTCATTGGACTTTGTTGCGGAACGACACCAAATGTCAGATTTTCTCCAAAAAGAGCTGTTAAAAAAAGAGCATTAACCACCATTAGTAAAAAAAGTTTCATCCATTTGCCTTTTATGTGTATTGTAAATAATTGTAACATATAATCAATAGACCAAAATTTAAATCTGAAGTGCAATTTTTGAAAATCTCTTAAAATAAGAGAAACGAATAAAATAAAGAATTGTAGTTTTGGATTTGAAGAGGTTAAATGTTAAA
>CAIMUF010000081.1 GCA_903844635.1 uncultured Sulfuricurvum sp.
AAATGTCGGTTTCAAGCATTCGCCTGACCGTCACCTCTGCTTAGTTTTCAATGATCTCAAACTCAAATCTAGTTGGCTTTTAATGGCTTCCCAGTGTTTGTGGACGGGAATTATAGGGGATTTAGAAAGGAATGTCAAGAGTAAATGAAAAGAATTCTAAAAAAAGCAAAAAAAGTTCACTTTTTCTTTAATAAGTCACTGATACATAGCCTGTTTCTGGACGAATAGTAATAACAGCTGTACCATCAGGATGAGTTAATGTAATATTACAATCTCCTTTCAATAAATATTGATACATGTTTGTTGCAAGTGGTTTCCCCCCTGGATCACCAGTGATATAATAATATGGCCGCCCCAAATGATCAAAGGCAAGCTCACCAATTGCTGAACTTGTATTAACATGACACGATGTAGAGAATGTTACAGATGTGATAGCAAATTTTCTTACTATATCTGTATTTTTATTACTACCATCTAAATAATCGTGCGTTAAAGGATCCCTTGCCGTTTCTTCAGGTGATACAGTATCTGAATTTCCATTATGATCTATATCTGAATATATTTCATAATATATTCTCAAAGGAGTAGTAAAGCGTTTAAACTCAAATTGCCAATTTTCAAGATACCACCTAGTATCATTTGGATCAAATTTATCATCCACCATAGCCAAATGTTGTGTATAACGAATATGACCAGCAACTTGTTCCGCTGCTTCTTGTAATGGATGACGATTGAAGTTTGGCATTGCTAGTACAGCTAATATACCTATTACTATAATCACAAAAACCAGTTCTAGCATCGTAAAGGCAAAGCGCTTCATATTAATTCACCAATATACCCTATTTATATTAGTGATGATTATAACAAAAGTATTTATAAAAAGAGGGAAAGAGAAAAGAGAATGGGTTCCCGCATGCGGGAATGACGAAAATGGTAAAATTAAATCTCGTCTGCCATTTCGACGTTGTACAGAATATCGTCTGTTGGGTGACGATACATAGGCATTCCAAGACGTTTTTCATCTAAGATATGACCGATGAAACCGATAGAGCGACCTACTACGAAGAATGCGTTTAGAGCACCAGCTTCGATGAAGCCGTCGATATCGGATTCAGAATAACCAAGTGCGCGCCACATATCGACCATCAAGATACCGATAGTTCCATCAACGTTCAAGATAAGATTGTCTTTTTTGGACGTTGTCAATTTTTCTACTTCAAGAGCAAAATCAAGCAATGGAGTTGCCGGGAAGTGCTCAGCTGCGTATTTTTTCAAACCGGATACACGTAGATCTGGGTTACGGACTGATTTGATACGGTGACCGATACCGGAAATCGTTTTTCCTTCTTTTTTCATGTAATCAATAAACTCAGCCGGAGTCATACCACGGTCATTTGCATATTTAAAATAACGTGCTGCATCATCGATTGCGCCACCAAAACGTGGTCCGATTGTCAGAAGTCCTGTTACCAATGAACTGATAACGTCTTTACCTGCACGAGCTGTTACTTTTGCATTATGCGCTCCCGAAACAGCAGGGCCGTGATCGGCAACGGTCTTGATAACGGTTTCAAGATAATCAGTTGCCCATTTTGGATAACGTTTTTTGAACCAAAGAAGAGAGATAACATCACCGATACCAAATCCAGTTTCTGGAGTCGCTACAGAGCTGATTGGGTAACCAGCATAAGTCGCTTCATCACCACGGTCATCAGAGATGGTACAAATAAACTCTTTTTTACGACGTACCTTTGGAACCGTTTTCAATTCTGGCTCAATGATTTCTGTAACGATACCTTCATTACGAAGTTTTGTGTAAACATCTGCAATGGTTTTTGGTAGGTCATTGAAGCTTGCAGGGACAAACATTCCGGCTTCCGCCATAGCAGTATTTTTGAATGCCGCTGTTTCTGCATCTGCATTTGCGCTAGCACCTGCGTGACCGAATTGAACACCTGAACTGAAATGTTTTGCAATCGTTCCGATACACCATGCGATAATCGGTTTTTTGATCAAACCTGATTTGACCGCTTCGATTACTTTGTATTCTTCAGTACCCCCTACTTCGCCTAACAATACCATGTATTTAACCTCTGGATTGCTCTCCATACGAAGAAGATTATCGATGAATACCGATCCAACAAAACGGTCTCCACCGATCGCTACACCCTCGGCAATACCATCAGCATTGATAGCGATGATGTTTGAAAGTTCATTAAACAAACCGCCTGAACGGGTAACGAGTCCACATGAACCTGCGCGGTGAAGCTTAGAGTTGATGATGTTTTCGATTGTTCCGCCGACATTAGCAATTTTAAATCCGCCCGGTGCGATACCACCGACCGTTGCAGGTCCGATAACAACAACACCTGCATCACGCGCTGCTTGGTTCATTTTACGTGCAAGACGCTCAGGGATACCCTCAGCAGTTACCATGACGGTTTTGAATTGACCTTTGATAGTGATTGCTTCCATTGTTACATCGTACGCAGTACGAAATGAAGCAAAGTTCAATAAAACATCTGCTTTTGGAAACGCTGCTGCAGCTTCTGCCGTGTTACGGAAAACTGGAACCATAATCTCATCAGCACCATAGAAAAATTTCTCAAATTTATTACCTGAAGTTGGTGCAACGATTGCAGCAACAGAAGGTTTTACGCGATTGATAACATAGTCATAATCCAACATGCGTTGAATTGCGCTTGCGTTGTTGTTCCAAAAAATCGCTTGTGTATCTTTGGTAAATAAAGCACCCATATTTTTCTCCTTACTTCTCAAGAGCCATACGGACGATGTCAGTGACATGCGTTTCTGGCCCATAAACTTCGATATAAAGACCCAAACGGTCTGCTGCCTCTTTAATATCCTTCAAACCTTTTTCATAGTTTGGTCCGCCACGGCGTACATAGATACGTGTATTGTGTGCTTTCATACGTTCTGCATACGTTTCAAACGCTTGGATAATACCGGTAAAGGTTTTGGCAACGTCTGTAAAGTTCGCAATTGCTCCACCAATGATGAGGATTTTGTCACGACCTTTTGGATCTTTATGACGAGTCATCAAATCAAGAACAGTTTCAGCATAAAACTTGGTTTCACCCGTAGTTGGTCCACCTGAATATTCACCGTAGTTGGCAAGATCAGCAACATTTCCTGATAAATCAGCAATCGTATCGGCATAAACAACCGATGCACCGCCGCCCGCAACCATAGTCCAAATACGGCCCATTGGGTTAAGGATAGTAAGTTTCAATGAAGCACCCGATTTGGAGTCTGCTTCAGCAATTGCTTTTTCTTCCGGAGATTGATCTTCCATACCAAACGCAGTTGGGAACTCTGCTCCACACCATGCATCCGCCATCATAAATCCTGCGGTATCGTCAAGACGTGCAACGAGGTCAAGAATGTGCATATCATTTCCAACCATAACGATTGGATTAATTTCTAGGTATGCGAAGTTTTGATCACGGTAAAATTTGTAGAATTGTTCAGCAAATGTAATAAAACGCTCTTTATTTTCCGTAGGAATTCCAGCAGGAACGTTTGCACGGATCAAGTGAGCGATAGAAGCGTCATCCATAGTAATAGGAATAGTCACTTCATTGACTTTTTCTTCCCATCCTTCTTCTACTTCCATTCCGCCCTCAGCAGATAGATAAAGGACATCGTCTTCACCAACCGTGGTTGCTGAAATGTAATATTCTTGATCTTGAGAGTGAGGAGTAAACGGTTCAATGATAAAGTGCGTCAATGTCCCTTTTTGTCCTGAAAGAAGAATAGTCTCATTAGCGATTTTCGCATCAATCCACGTTGCAGCTTCTTCAAGAGTGACATCACCCGGCTTGTTGGTTCGAAACAAAACTAAGTCATTTTTACCCCGTTTACCAAAAAGCATGTCCGGTTTTGCAACCAATGCTTCTTGTTTCAACCATTCAAAACCATGTTCTTGTGCTTTTGCACGAAGCTCATCACCGTTAGTGACCATTACCGATTTAAAACCATAATGGAAACCGCTGAAGTATTTTTCCCAATGCTTTGAGAAAATTGCTTTACCGTCGTATTCACGAATCGCTCTTTGAGCCATTGCAACTCCTTCGAAAAATCTTTTGGCAAATTATAACCAATATGAGCTACAGAAATACTCTCAGAGTTTCACTTTGAAGGTAATTATCGTACTATTTGTTTACTTTCGTAACATAAGCTGTATATATAGGAATATTGATGTAACTTATTGTAACTTTTTTTCCTTTTTTATTTTTCTCTTCGCTCAAAAGAGTCCCTTGGCACTCTGTGATTCCATAAAAACGAAGTCTAAGCTGCATTTTTTCACTATCAGCATTTACGCAGGAAATTTGATTGTCCTTTAGTTCATGGGCTAATTCTTTTGCAATATGCATTGAATAGGAAAAGTGATCTTTAGGGTTTTTTATCCATTGATATAGCCATTGATTAAAAAATACGGCCAGAGCATTTACAACCAAAAGAGTAAAGGCACTGTAAAACAAAAGCCGATAACGTCGTCTAAAAATGGGCAACCTAACCCGATAAGTATGAAAAAAAGTTTGTGCCGCGAGCGGAAGTGCCACCATAAAGTACGGTGCAAAATCTTGAATATTCACTTTTTGACGGAACGACAATAATAATGAAATGACAAACATACTCGATGCTATCATCCATACCAAATCCCGTTCATGAGTCATGTACCGTCGGTACAGGACATAAAAAAGATACATGAAGACCACAGGAGAAAAAATAGCCGAATAAATAGCCAAAGCATCTAAAAAACGCCCTTGAGGTCTCCCGCTTAGATCTATACCAAAAAAGAAAACAGCTAAGAGCAAGAGTCCTGATGAAACGCCTGCTGTAATCCATTGCTTACGGCTAAACCCAAACAATGCAATGGAAAAATAGAGAAAAATTGACGTTGCATCGAGCAACATAAAAAGAGGTAAAAGTAGCAATGACCAATTATTAAATCGCAAATATATATATACAAAAGCAAAAAGCGTCACTATTTTTAATCCTGCTATATTGACAAGCAGTGCAGAACTCGTGATTCCAGGAAGAAGAAGATAGATGAAAACAATCCAAAGCTTATCGTTTGGGCGGGACACATAGTAGCTTGAAATGAGATACAAAAGTATTGTAGATATGAGATGTATTACAATCATGGGAATACGCAACGTATAATCGTTGGAGCCAAAAATATTTAAAAAGAAGGTACTAAAACTTTTTAAAAGTGAGCTGTCACCATAAAGGATATTGGCTTCATAAAAGCTAATCGAAAGCCCTTGGATTTGTGCCACTAAAATAAGGAAATTAATCCCTAAAAAAAGTGCAAAAATCTTATGTTCTCTCATAATTTGAGAAAATTATCCAATATTTCGTGCCCATATTCACTCATAATGGACTCAGGGTGAAATTGAACGCCATAGATAGGCTTGTCTTTGATTTGCAATGCCATAATCTCATGATCATCTTCGCTGTACGCCGTTGGAATAATCTCACTGGGAAGATTTTTTTGCTCTACAATCAGAGAATGATAACGCGTTGCGATAAACATCTCCGGCAATTTATTAAAAATAGCCGTATCCCCCTCTCGAATCATACGTGATGTCTTGCCGTGCATCATTCGATTGGCTCGTACGACATTACCACCAAACACTTGCGCAATACTTTGATGTCCTAAACATATCCCTAAAATAGGAATTTTATCTGCAAAGTAACGGATGGCTTCGAGAGTGACACCTGCATCGTCCGGCGTTGCAGGTCCTGGAGAGATGATAAGTTTTTCGGGGTGAAGTGCCTCAATCTCCTCAACACTCATCTCATCATTTCGGATAATTTTTAAATCAGCGCCCAATTCAAGACAATACTGGACGATGTTATAGGTAAAACTGTCATAATTATCAATCATTACTATCATATTTTCTCCTACCACGCTTTGATAACATTATACAAGCTATCACGCTCAATCGGCTCAAACCCGCTGTTCTTTATTAAGGCAACGTACTCATCCAAGTTTACACCATGAGCACTTTTAGCACCTGCCGCTGAATTTATGGATTCTTTTTCGATTGTACCGTCCAAATCGTTAGCCCCGAATTCTTGAGCTACCAACGCTAAATTTACCGTAGAAGTCACCCAATAAGCTTTAAGATTGGGGACATTATCCAAAACGATTCGACTAATCGCCATCGTTTTGAGAATCTCATGTGCGGTAATGAACTCTTTGACGTTTAAAAAATTATTTTCACTTTGATACACAAGAGGGATAAAACAGTTAAACCCTCCCGTTACATCCTGTAAATCACGGATTCTCATCATGTGATCAACTCTATGAGAGCGTTCTTCGATATGACCAAACAGCATCGTAACGTTGGATTTCATCCCGCGTTCATGCCATTTACGATGAATTTCAATCCACTGCTGGGAATTTACTTTCCCCTTGCAGATGAAATCGCGTACTTTTTCATCAAAAATTTCTGCTCCGCCCCCAGGAATCGAATCAACACCGTTTGCCACCATCAAATCCAAAATTTCATCGTAGCTTTTATTGTACTCTTCCGCCAAAAAATGAACTTCTGCTGCCGTTAGTGCTTTAATATGCAACTTCGGGTGACGTGATTTTATTTTTCGAAACACTTCCAAATACCAGTCCAAGCCTGTTTCAGGATTGTGAGCTGAAACGATATGCACTTCCGAAATACCCCGTGAGACAATATCATCCGTAATCGCCACAATTTCCTCATGACTCATCGTGTAGGGATTAGGGTTTTTACGACTGGCACTGTAGGCACAAAATTTGCAGACATCTTTGCAAACATTCGTTGGATTAATATGGCGGTTAATATTGAAAAAGGTCTTTTTGCCATGTAAGGCAATCCGTTTTGTATCTGCAAGTTCCCCAAGGGTAAACAGATCTAAATTGTACAAAGAAACCGCTTCGTCGAATGTCAGCCGAATATTTTGTTTTACTTTTTCGATAATAGTCATGAAAAAATCTTTTATTGTTTATTTATTCGCGCATTATAGCGAAAGAAAAACGATACAATATCTTAAAAAAGTAGCCCCAATGACTATCACAGAACAACTTGAAGATCTAATCGAATCCAATGCCAGTGATTTTGAACTCTCAAAGCTTTTTAAATCACATATTAATGATTACAAGAATTCTTTATTAACTCTCTTTGAACGTAATCAAGGAAAAGATTTTCTCGTCACGCACACCAAAGCTCTTGATTCAATTATCTCTCTTATGTACAAAACACTTTTACGCCGAATGTTTGGTAATTATCTCCCTATGAGGGGAAATATTCCCATCGCCCTTATCGCCCTTGGAAGCTATGGCCGTGAACAGCTTTGTGTTCATAGCGACATCGATCTCATGATTGTGTATGAAAAGAATGAAGGATACAACACGGCAGCTATTATCGAAAAGTTTCTTTATTTGGCTTGGGATTCTGGGTTAAAAATGGGACATCGTGTGCATGAAGTAAGTGATTTATTCAATGCATCACGTGAGGACATAACCATCAAAACTGCCATGATGGAATCACGTCTCATCATTGGTTCTCCTTTTACGTGGAATGCAACTCAAAATCGTCTTACTCTCATCCGTCACGATGATCCTAAAAAATTTGTTTTGGCAAAAATTACTGAGGCGGAGATACGTCGTGCTAAATATGCTTTTTCTATGCAGCCCAATATTAAAGAAGGAGTGGGCGGATTACGAGATTCACAATTACTGTATTGGATTGCCAAAACACTTTATGGTGTCACAACTCTTCGTGAACTTATCGGGACACTGTTTAGTGAAGACCATTATCGTGAATATCGTATCGCGTTGGAATTGCTCTTTCGGGTTCGAAGTGCGCTTCATCTGCTTACCAATAAGCAGCAAGACCAACTGGTTCTTGACTACATGCCAAATATCGCCAGAATGCTCGGATTTACCGATGAACGTAGACTGGTCACCAAGCTGCTCGAAGCGCAATGGCGTATCAATAACTTTACCCAAATCTATGTCAAAAAAATGGCGCGACACTATCTCACAGATATTAGTAAAACTGCAAAACTACGATCAGGAAGACTATGTAAAGGGTTTTATGCTCTTGAGGACACCCTCTATAGTTCATACAATCTCCCCACTCCGAACATTGACTCTCTTCTCGAGCTTTTGACCACTCTCGAAGACAAACCGTGGAAATTTGATGAAAGTGTACTCTTTCACTTTACTTATGTCACCATAAAACATCCACTAAAAGCCAAAACCCACATCCTTTTACGTAAGCTTTTCGAACGTAACCATCTTTATGTCATTTTGAAACTGTTTTATGATGCCGGTATCCTCCATCATCTTATTGGAGCCTTTAAAAAAGTCCTTCATCTTCCCCAGTTTGATGGCTATCACCATTACCCTGTTGATTTGCACTCCATTAAATGTATTGAAGCACTTGAAAATATCAAAGACCCTCATGTAGAGGTTCTCTACACTCCACTGTCACTCAACGATAAGATTCTTCTAAAATCGGTCATTTTACTTCATGATACCGGTAAAGGAAGAAAACAAGATCACAGTGAAGTAGGAACAAAGCTCATCGTTCCCTTTATCAAAAGTCTTAAACTTCCGGCTTCCACACATGAACGTGCAGCTTTACTCGTCCGTCACCATGTCACGATGAGTAACGTTGCCTATCGTGAAAATCTTTACAGTGAAAAAACACTTTATCAATTTATGTCCAAAATCAAAACTCCCGAAAACCTCAAGCTTCTCTATATTCTCACCTATGCCGATATTAATGGAGTAGGTGCTGGAACGTATACGAGTTTTGGTGCTAATTTACTGTATGAACTTTATGAGGCATCGTTAGAAATTTCTTCTCAAAATGACCGTATTACCGATGCAATTAAGCGTCAGAATAAAGAACGTCGATTGCTCGCTGATACTAATTTTACTTTATTAAGCAAAGTTGAGCAAAAGAAAATCCTCTCTATTGAATCCAACCTTTTCTTTTTTAAGCACACTCCAGATGAAATCATAGCTCTCTCAAAAGAGGCATTTGAATGCCAAACCTTTACCTATGGACTCAATATTGATGGTGGTTTGATTATCCATATTTTCCGTCGTATTCCTCTAAATCTAGGTTATTTACTCGGAAAACTAAGCTATCTTGATGTGGCTTCAATGGATATATTTACACTTTTTGATGGAATCAAATATTTTAAAATCGAGTTTCTTCAACAACCGCGTGAGGGGACGATGGAACAAATCGAAATCATTGTTGAAGAAGCATTTGATATGTCCAAAAAACTTGACTTACCAAAACCTATCATTAAGCCGCAGGAAATAACTCTCGATTGCGATCATTCCATCCATTACGCTCAACTCAATCTAAATACGGCAAACCAACGCGGATTACTTGCTTATTTTGTCCAACTTTGTGATGAAGTTCAGATAAACATCGCAACTGCCAAGATTCACACGGATAAAAATAGAGTCCGTGATCACTTCTTAATCGAAAAACAAAACAGGATGTGCAATAATGCGCAGGAAATAATTGCTAAATTGACAGAGGTATAAATAATGTGCGGAATCGTAGGATACATCGGAACTAAACCCATAAAAGAAATACTCATAGACGGACTTCGTGAACTTGAATATCGTGGTTACGATTCAGCAGGAATCGCTGTTTTGCAAAACCACCAGTTCTCTCTTTTCAAAGCCGTCGGAAAACTTGTCAATCTTGAAGAAAAAGCACAAAAATTTGAAAGCACTGGTTTTTCAGTCGGTATCGGACATACTCGCTGGGCGACACACGGCAAACCTACTGAACTCAATGCCCATCCCCATGTAGGATCTAGTTCCTACGTGGTTCACAATGGAATTATCGAAAATTATCAAGAACTCAAAAGCAAGCTCATAGCACACGGAGCGCATTTTATTAGTCAGACTGACACAGAAGTCATCGTTCATCTCTTTGAATATCATCTTAAAACTGCTGCTAGTCCTTTTGAAGCATTCAAAAAAACACTCGAAGAGCTTGAAGGAGCGTATGCAATTTTACTGGTTACTGCTTCTGTCAATGATACAATTTTCTTTGCCAAAAACGGTTCACCTATGATTGTTGGACGAAACCAAGAAAATGAGACTCTTTTCGGTTCTTCGGATGCAGCACTCATCGGAAAATGCCATGAAGTCATCTACCTCGAAGATGGCAATTATGGGCTAGCAACAGCCGATAAAATTTTTCTTTACGACAAGAATAACAATCCGGTTGATCTGTTTTTTACCCCTCTAAGTGAAAACAAACTCTCAGCTCAAAAAGATGGATATCGCTTTTTTATGGAAAAAGAGATTTATGAACAAGGTACGGTTTTAGCTGATACGCTTATGGGGCGATTGCACGATGAGAGCGTTTATTTTGAAGAACTGCCCACTGAGCTTTTTGATGGTATTCATTCTATCAAACTGTGTGCTTGTGGTACAAGCTATCATGCTGCATTAGTTGCCACCTATCTATTAGAGCGTCACGCAAAAATTCAAACCTCGGTAGAAATTGCCAGTGAATTTCGATATCGCGAACCTCTGCTCACACCCGATACCCTTTTCGTTGTTATAAGCCAAAGCGGAGAAACTGCTGATACCCTTGAATCACTTAAGATGGCGAAAAAAGCGGGCCTTAAAACTCTTGTTATCTGTAACGTTGATAACTCTTCTATGGTACGTTTAGCGGATGCCAGTATCCTGACTCGTGCAGGAATCGAAAAAGGGGTTGCTTCGACTAAAGCTTTTGCAACCCAAGTAAGCGTTTTATGGATGCTTAGCCTCCATCTCGCAAGTGAGCATACAACCCTTCAAAAAAATGAAATTGCTCGTCAAATCAAACTTTTACGAGCACTTCCATCTGTTGTAACCGTTGACAATACCATACATGAGCAGCTTCGACGTATCTCAAAGCGCTACCTGCACGGACATGGTTTTTTCTTTATCGGACGGGATGTTTTCTTTCCTCTGGCACTCGAAGGGGCACTCAAGCTCAAAGAAATCAGCTACCTTCATGCAGAAGGGTACCCAAGCGGAGAGATGAAGCATGGCCCAATTGCGTTAGCTGATCCAGAACTGTTTACCATTGCTCTGCTTCCGCAGCATAAACTCTACGACAAAACTAAAAGCAATGTAGAAGAGCTAAGCGCCCGAGATTCAACGATCTGCTCTATCAGTCCACTTAATTTTGACAAAGCAGATGATCATATACGTACGCATCATCACGAGGACTATATGCTTGAGTTTTTTGAGATGATGGTTGTTCTTCAACTTCTCTCTATGGAAATCGCTGTTCGACTAGGGAACGATGTTGATATGCCTCGTAATCTTGCTAAAAGTGTTACCGTAGAGTAGCACTTTGCCTCCTTCGTCTTATTTCAAACTCTTTTAATACATATTTAGCTAAGCTGATATTTTTAAAATAAAAAATATTTATAAGTAGGCTGTGTATGAATACTAATCGAAAAATTCTTTTTATTGTTGCCCTTATGCTTATTGGCTTAGCTGTTGCCACCATCACCAATGTCGCTCTTAATTTTCGAGAGTACGGATATAGTAATGCTATTGAAAAATCAAAAATGACTGCTGAGATTGTCCGAGATGGACTAACCGCCCATATGGTTAATGGTATTATGGATAAACGACAATTTTTTCTCTCAAACATTGCCAATATAAAAGATGTTCAATCACTCTGGATCGTCCGTTCTGATAATGTCATTGCGCAACATGGTGAAGGGCTACAAAATGAACATCCCAGAGATACGATCGATCGACAGGTATTAAAAGAAGGTAAAATAGTTAGTAAAGTTCGTGAAAATTCCCAAAATGCTATTTTACGTGTCACAATCCCTTATATCGCTTCAGCCTATGGTAGTCCAAACTGCTTGAGCTGTCATAATGCAAAAGAAGGCGATGTCCTTGGTGCCATCAGTATGGAATTTAATATCAATGATATCCGCCAAACAGGAGCGCTGACAATTGCCAAGATATTCGCTATTAATGTCCTCTTTATATTTATTGCTCTTTGGGTTACTCATTACTATTTTAAACCCTACATGAAGCTTTTTGAAAATCTTCAACAAGGAATTAAACGAGCACGCACCGGTGATTTTTCTTTCCGATTTACAACTACACTAAAAGATGGAGGGAATGAGGTAGCTGAGCAAATGAATACCTTATTTGAAAAAATGGATGAGACATTTGGTGGTATAAAGCATGATTTGGGAACATTTATGTCAAGTTCTAATATTTCATGTTCCGATCCGCTCAATACTGCGGGCACAATTATCAAAGAACTCTCTGATGTCTATAAATTCAAAAAGACCATAGAATTGGATGGTAGCAAAGATGCTATATATGACCGCTTTATCTATGTTTTAAAAGAGAAGTTTCATTTCGATCATTTTGCCTTGTATGAAGTAGACAAAATAACTAAAACTCGTCGTCTTGTTTACATAACAGATCACAAAAGCTTTTGTGCCCCGATGGTTGATCATGATGCGACAGAGTGCCGTGCCTATCGTACCCATAGTGATGTATATTCGACTGATTTTCCCAATATATGTCAAAATTGTTCGGTTCATGATAAAGAATACACGTGTGTACCTTTTAACATCAACGATGATTTAGCGCTAACACTGTCGTATTCAACTAAAGAAACACAAACGATTGAACTCTTCAACCAAAAACTTCCCACTATTAAGAATTATTTTGAAGCAGCTAAAGCAGTGATTGAGAGCCAAACGCTGATGGATAAACTTCGTGATTCGTCACTACGCGATGGAGCAACCAAGCTGTACAATCGACGATTTATGGAAGAATTTATTGACAAAAGTGCAGAACAGGCTCTACGCTCCAATATTTCGTATTCTATCCTTATGATCGATATTGATTACTTTAAAATGGTTAATGATACATATGGTCATGATTCTGGAGATATAGTCATCAAATCTCTCGCTGAGATTTTACAATCAACTGTTCGTAAAGCTGATCTTCCTATCCGTTACGGAGGAGAAGAATTTCTTATTTTCTTGCACAATACAACAAGAGAAGGAGCTTTGGTTGTTGCCCAAAAAATTCGTACTCAGTTTGCTGCAAAAAAATATCAGTTTGGAAACGATAGCGTTGAAAAGACCCTTAGCATAGGAATTTCTCACTTCCCCTCGGATGCAGATTCAATCTGGAAGGTTATCAAATTTGCCGACATAGCCCTCTATGAAGCAAAACATTCAGGACGCAATCAAGTCGTAGAGTTTGAGAGTAAGATGTTCAAAAGCGGGAATAATTACTAATACGAGCTTTCTCCTCTCAAACTGGAAAGGAAGGCTTTTTAAAATCAGACCTTAATAATTTCTACTGAGCAAGGTCAATTAATACGATTAGTACAAACAGAAGAAGAAAGGAACTATTATTCTTCCAATAAGCGAGTGTGAAATTTGACACGAATATTTCCACCCTCACTCTTTCCTTCTTTCATTGCCAAACGAGCATATCGAATACATTCTTCAAGATTTTTATGCTGTTGAGGAAAAATAGCACTCCCTACACTGACCGTTATAATCAATCCTCCGGAATGAGACTTGAGCTTCTTATTCGCAAAAATTGAACGTATCTTTTCTCCTACATCTGCAACATGAATTGGATTACAATCATATAAAAAGACAACAAATTCATCCCCATCAAATCGCGCAATAAGATCACTTTCGCGTAATGAATCAAGTAATGTTCTTCCAATAAGTCTAATTGTCTCATCTCCTACTTTATTCCCATAAACTTCATTAATAGCCTTGAAATTATCTACATTTATTACCAAAACACCGTATGGAATCGCAGTTCGTTTAGACTCTTTTATTATTGCAAAAATCCGCTCATCTAAGTAATTTCGATTGAATAGTCCACTAAGAGAATCAATACGCTCCAATGCTTTTATACCTTCAGCCATTTGGTGATATGCAATATCTTGACGTACACCTTGCATGGTTTCATCAACTATATGTTTATTATGACGCACTGAATTAAGAAGAGTTTTTTTATCACTTACAATAGAAACAACCAATGTTGACGTAGGTGTGATCGCATAAGGGAAACAAACATAGTGTTCGTTAGGAGTAATCATTTTTGGGCAAATTCCATCTGGTTGCGATGAATCAACGATTTCACCTGTTCGTGCTGCCCTACACCCACTTGATGCATCACACATTATTTGTTTTGTTTCATACGCAATTACACTCTCCTGAGAAAGGGTATTGTAGGTAATAATATTCACATCATTAATATCGAATTTTTCACAAAAATGGGAACCAATATGTTTATATGCCTCTTGCGTGTTTGCATCTTTTTGAATCGTTTGAGCAAAATTATTTATTTCACCAAGTCTCGCTGACCCTTCACTTAATGCAATCAGCGGATCATTTGAAGTCTCAAGGCGAATAAGTCCAGACAAATTGTCCCTCATTGTTTCAAGCAATATTTGGAATTTTTCAATCAATCGGTTCAACGATGCTGCATCTTTGTCACTAGAAAGTTCATCAGAGATACGAGCATGATAATCCCCCTCTTCAACAGCACGCACACATTCACCCATCGCATCAAAACGATCAAAATAGATAAGTACTTTAGTATAGAGAAAATACGCCATCAATGCAAATAAAAGAACCAAAATTATTACAGTTATAATAATATTTCGATAGTTGAGCGCCTTTAAGTCATTTGTTTGCATCTCAAGTGAAATAACACCCAATGTATCGCCCACTTTAACATCATGACAGCTAAGGCAATCAATTTTTTCACCTGAAGTTGCTTTGTAGGGAATAGATATACGGACAGTTGCATCTTCTAAAATACTCCCTCTCGTCTCAATTACTGCTTCACCACTGGTTAAAACTGATTTATCTAGTCCATCTTGAGCATCTTGTGAAAATGGCCCTTGTCCATATTGATGGGATACTTTTTGGGAACGAACCACCCATAGCCGCTTCATCGTCTCTATCGATGATATTTGTTTTAAAAATTCATCACGCTGATTCATTGACCCTGAAATCATATGTGCCGTAAGCCCTGCTTCAACAACCTTAGCAGCAGCTAACGCTTGTGACTGAGCACTTACAGCTGAAGACTTTCGTAAATCAACAATTGTATTCCAAAAAATAACACTGAATAGAAGAAAGAGAGCAGAAAATAAGAGGAGAGAAATTTTTGTCTTTAAATGCATTAAAATACCCTTCATTAAGAAGGATAGATTATAAACGTTTTCAAATAAATTTAGAGTAAAACCTTAGTGACAACCGCATCCAGTTCCACAACTTTCACCACTTGAAGCTTTCGGAGCAGGAGCAGCAGCTGTTGAACAGGCAGATACGCCCGGAGGAGTATTGGGTTGAATCGCTTGATTATCAACACCACCCTCTTCATTAATTTTTTCAATTGTTGCCCATAACTCTTCGGCAGCTTTCATATAACGTTTTGCCGTTTCAGATGTTGGAACACAATACGTAATAGGCTTCCCTTCATCTCCACCTGTACGAATCGAAGGTTCAATAGGAATTTGAGCCAAAATAGTCGTATCAAACTGCTTAGCCATCGCTTCAGACGTCCCTTTTCCAAAGATATCGTATTCAACACCCGTATCAGGAGCAATAAATCCAGACATATTTTCAATCACGCCAGCAATAGGAATATGTAATTTTTTAAACATATCCAAACTTCTTCGTGAATCATCGAGCGCCACCATTTGGGGAGTAGTGACGGTAACACCTACAGTAACAGGAACACTTTGAGCCAAAGTAAGCTGAGCATCACCAGTGCCTGGAGGCATATCGATTACCAAACAATCCAAATCTGACCACACGATGTCACGTAAGAATTGCTCAATTGCTTTCATAATCATTGCACCGCGCCAAATCAGGGACTGGCCATCTTCCATCAATGAGCCCATAGACATTACTTCTACGCCATATGCTTTGATAGGAAGGACTTTATTCCCCACTACTTCAGGCTTGATCCCGTCAATACCCATCATACGAGGAATATTAGGACCATAAATATCAGCATCCAACAACCCTACTTTTTTACCTTGCATTGCAAGTGCTACTGCAAGATTGACGGAAGTTGTTGATTTCCCAACGCCCCCCTTACCTGAGCTCACCATAATGAAATTTTTTACTTGAGGAGCAATATTTTTCCCCTTAGATGAACTTTCACGAGGCATTTTTGGCGCTTGTACATTGATTACAACGTCAGCAAAACCAGCTAGTTTTAACTCGTCAGTAGCTTCGGTGGTGATTTGGTGAGCCACTTCTGGTGCACTTGAGGTTATGTCAACAATTACACTAACATTTTTTCCCTCAATCTTAATCTCTTTAACAAATCCAAACGCTACGATGTCTTTCGTAAAACCAGGATATGTAACCTTAGATAACGCACTTTTTACAATTTCTTCTGTCATGAAAATACTCTCCTTTTATTTTTTAACTAGCATTCGCTTTATTTTCTTCTGCCGCAATCCACGCCATTGATTCTGGATTGTCCATAATCTGCTGGGTAATTTTGTAACTGCAAAACTTTGGTCCGCACATGGAACAAAACTCTGCTTCTTTGAACACGTCTTGAGGCAACGTCTCATCATGATACTCACGCGCACGTTCAGAATCAAGCGCCAATTCAAACTGACGATTCCAATCAAACGCATAACGAGCATCACTCATTGCATCATCAACGTCACGTGCACCTTTTCGACCGCGAGCAATATCTGCTGCGTGTGCTGCGATTTTATACGCGATGATTCCATTACGAACGTCCTCAGCATTGGGTAGTCCCAAATGTTCTTTTGGTGTAACGTAGCACAACATTGACGCACCATGCCATCCGCCTACTGCTGCACCAATTGCGGAGCTAATATGATCATACCCTGCTGCGATATCGGTTACAAGCGGTCCAAGAATATAAAATGGTGCTTCATGACAATATTCACGCTGGATTTTCATATTACGCTCAATTTGATTGAGAGGAACGTGTCCCGGTCCTTCAATCATGACTTGAACATTTTTCTCCCATGCACGTAATGTCAATTCGCCCAACACTTTAAGTTCAGAAAGCTGTGCATCATCCGAAGCATCCGCCAAACATCCCGGACGGAGAGAATCTCCAAGTGAAAGAGAAACATCATAGCGGGCACAAATATCTAAGATCTCATCATACGCCGTATAAAAAGGATTCTCACGATGATAGTGCATCATCCATGCCGCCATTAAAGATCCGCCACGACTGACGATTCCCATTTTACGTTTCGCTACTTTGGGCATTGTCGAGAGTAAAAAGCCTGCATGGATAGTGAAATAACTCACCCCTTGCTGTGCTTGACGCTCTAATACTTCAAGCATTTTTTCGATGCTCATATCTTCAATTTTATTATGAACATCATGTAAAATTTGATAGATAGGCACTGTTCCTATAGGAATTTTTGAGTTAGCAATAACCGCACGGCGAATCTCATCCAAATCGCCACCAGTTGAAAGGTCCATGGCCGTATCGGCTTTATAATGCTGAGAAACTTGAATTTTTTCAATTTCTCCTTGCACATCGCTAGCAATTGCTGAAGAACCTATATTTGCATTGATTTTACAGCGTGCTGCAATCCCGATTGCCATTGGTTCTAAATTTTTGTGATTTATATTGGCTGGTATTATTAAACGACCACGCGCTACTTCACTGCGGACGAGCTCGGCGTCTAGCTCTTCTATCGCTGCTACATACTTCATCTCTTCAGTGACAATACCTTGCTTGGCATAATACATCTGAGTACAAACTGTATCATTTTTTCGTTCATCGACCCATTTTGTTCTCATAATTTTACTCCTTGGACTTTGCGTAAAGCTACAGTGGACTTATAAATAAGACCCCCTAAAAGGGTCGTATCAGTTTCAACTTATATTAAAAATTTCAAGAATATTTAGGGAAACATTATTTTATATGCTCTATATTTCTCAAATGAATTTAAGTAGAATTTATCACAAACAAGATAAAAAACAGCTTTTTATGTGTATACTTTCGTAACACTACCTATAAAACAGGATATAAATTGTCTGATTTGACGCTTATTCTACTCGCAGCAGGTAATTCAAGCCGTTTTAAAGTCCCTGTCAAAAAACAGTGGCTTCGAATTGATCACGATCCGCTGTGGCTATATGTTACTAACCGTATCACTGATATGGAATCTTTTGCAAAAGTAATTATAGTTGCCCACACTGATGAAGTCTCCTTTATGCAAAGCATGTGTGAACATACGATTGTTGTCGGTGGAGATAGTCGTCAGCACTCTTTACTCAACGCAATGAAGCACGTTGAAACATCCCATGTGTTAGTAAATGATATTGCTCGTTCATGTGTTAGCTCTGAACTCATACAGCGTCTTATCAATGCAAAAGAATTTGCTGATTGCATCGTTCCTGCACTGAGTATCAATGACACCATACTCTATAATAATGAGACGATAAATCGTGATCAGGTAAAACGAGTTCAAACTCCGCAGCTTTCCAAAACTTCCATTCTCATCCAAGCATTAAAAACGACTGTCGAATATACCGATGAAAGCAGTGCGATTATAGCTTCTGGAGGAACACGCCACCTTATTGAAGGAGACATTTTAGCCGATAAAATAACGCATGTCAGCGATCTCTCCGCGCTTCAATGTCTAAAATCTCCTTCAAGTGCTATTTTTACCGGAAATGGTTTTGATGTTCATGGATTTGAAGAAGGCAAACCTATGGTGCTTGGTGGGGTAAAACTTGAGAGTCCTTTTGGATTTTTAGCCCACAGTGATGGAGATGTTGCGATTCATGCTCTTATTGATGCACTTTTGGGCGCTGCTTGTTTAGGTGATATTGGAATGCTTTTCCCCGATACCGACAGTGCCTATAAAAATGCGGACTCTAAAGAATTACTTGAGCAATGTGTTTTAAAATTGCATCAATTTGGCTTTTTAATCTTGCATGCAGACATTACCATTATTGCTCAAACACCAAAGATTTCTCCCTACAAAGAGCAGATGCGCCATGCACTCAGTTCTTTATTACAAATACCTCGCTCACGATTAAACATTAAAGCCACTACAACAGAGCACCTCGGCTTTATCGGACGAAAAGAAGGGGTTGGTGTCCTTGCAACTGCTTCGTTATACTATTTTGATTGGAAAAACGGATGAACGTCTTAATTATCGAAAATGAGATTTATCTCGCACAAAGTATTGCTTCTAAACTCAGTGATCTAAATCACAATTGTGATATTAGCAGCTCAACTAAAGAAGCACTAAAAGGTACGCCATACGATGTCATTCTCCTCTCAACCAACATTAGCGGCCAAGATATTTATCCTGTTATCGAAGCGTACAAGGATGCCGTCGTTATTTTGATGGTTTCCTACGTCAGTAATGATACCGTTTCAAAGCCCCTCGCAGCAGGGGCAAAAGATTATATTCTAAAACCATTTATGATTGAAGAGTTAATTCGTAAAATTCAACATTTTCAAAATCATGAACGACTTCGCCGTCAAAATCAAACCTATGAACGTTATTTAGCCCATAGCTTTACGAGTGTTAAAATTGATGAAGATTTTGATAAAACAGAACTCCCCATTATGATATGCAGTGGTTATCAAAAATATGCCGATGCCTTTGCATTTGGATATGCTGAACATCATCGAGGAAATCTTCAATTTATTTCCCTTAGTTCGCCTAAAGCACTCCATGAAATTGCACTTTTTTCCAATACGAATGTCCTTTATATTACGGACTTTCAAAATCTCAAAAAAAGTGATCATAAAACTTTTTTTGAACTGATTGAAAAAAGGTCATGTATTATTTCCAGTACAGAGCATGTTGAAAATGTTCCTTTCCGTATCATCGAAATTGAAAGCGAAAGTCAACTCTTTGATCAAGGAGAAATCTTACCGATTGAGGAATATGTCAAGTACATCATGACCAATTTTCAAAACCGTTTTCCAGATACAGAACTTTCAAAAAAACTAGGTATTTCACGCAAAAGCTTATGGGAAAAGAGAAAGAAGTATGGCATCATCAAGAAAAAATAGAGCTCTTTATATTGACCAAGAGGCATTAAGCGCACTTACCCTTCTAAAATCGGGAATGCTCTCTCCTGTCACACAACTCATGAATGCACAGCAATGCATGGAAGTACTTCAAAGTGGACTTTTCAATGGAACAACGTTTCCATTCCCACTCATTCTTTCGCCCAATGGTAAGACCAATGAAACTATTTTACTCAGTACCAAAAAAGGAGAAATTCTCAATTTGGTTTGTGAGAATGCAATCGTTGGGGAGATATGTGTTGATGAAGTTTTTCCTATCAACCCTATTGAGCGCCTAAAACAAATTTACGGCACTGAAGACCTTGCTCATCCTGGCGTAAGTGCCACCTACAAACGACTAGGAAAATATGCTCTTTGCGGAGAATATTCGATTGACCTCTCCCCTATCGAAGCAATCCAATCAAAGATCACAAAAGCTCAAGAACAAATTTCGGCTAAACACACAACGGCTATTTTCATGGCAGCCAATCCTCTCCACCGTGCCCATGAGCGGCTTATTCGTCAAAGCTTGGATCGAAGTGATTTAGTCGTTATATTTTTATTCAAACCTTACGCAAGCAGTGATCTTACTTATGAACTTCGTCATGAAGTACTCGAATTTTTCATCACTAATTATCTTCCTCAAGGTCGAGTCATTGTTGTTCCACTGGAAAATAGCTATATCTTTGCAGGAAGTAATGAAGTAATTCTTGATGCTATTGTTGCTAAAAATTACGGGTGCGATCGCCTTATGATTGGTCAAAATCATGCAGGTATCGGTATGTATTATGATAGAAATGCGAATAAATCTGTTGTTGATCGTCTAGTCGGTATTAACATTGAGGTGTGTATCGCCAGTGAATACGTTTATTGTAACCTGTGTAAAACACTTGTCAGCATACAAACTTGTCCACATGGGCATCATCACCATATTTCTTACAATTCCGAATCCATTTTGGAGCTTATGAAACAAGGACTTCTCCCCCCGGCCGTCTTGGTTCGAAAAGAAATTTCTTCCCTTATCGTCTCAACGCTTCATCCAAATCGATTTAAAAATCTAGCCAAGCTTTATTATGACATTATGCCAACAAATGGACTGCTTGAAGAACATAGCGAAAAAGATTTTTATGTCGAATTGATGAATCTTTACCAAACTACTTCTCTAACCTAGGAACGATTATGAAACTAAACTGGCTTTTTCTCACCCTCTTCAAAAGTGGTCATGCACCCAAAGCTCCCGGAACCGTAGGAACACTGGTCTCGCTACCTTTGGGTGTTGCTATTTTGATGTTTTTTGGATCACAGACTCTTTTTATGTTTTCAGTTTTAATCACCCTTATTGCAATAAAAGCGATTGATAAACACGAAGCTTCTTGTGAAACTCATGATGATTCACGTATTGTCATCGATGAGCTTGTTGGGATGTGGATTGCCCTTGCTATTGCTCCTGGAATAGCGTTTGGTATGGGAGACTTAGGCGATTTTAATAATGGAATAGCCATTCAAATTGTATTGAGCTTTATTTTCTTTCGGATTTATGATATCAAAAAGCCCTCTCTTATTGGACGAATTGATCGTGAAACCAAAGGGGGATTGGGAGTGATGGGCGATGATGTACTCGCAGGATTTGCAGCAGGAATTACAACTGCATTGGTGTGGCAAGGGATTTTAAAAATACAAACGATGATGTAATTACATCATCATAGGCTCATCTGTTGGTTCTATCTCTTCAAAATCTTCAATAATCTGATCCAACATTCTTTGCGTTTTTTTGATTTTAGCTATATTGGCATCAAAAATTGCTTTTGATGCAGGAAATGCTTCGGAAAGTTCCGTGTAAATCAAAATACGCCCTCCAAAATGACGATTAAACTCATTAAATGCCTCTTGCAGATACGAACGTCGTGTTGTATGGCGAAACAGTGCACGAATCATTTTTTTACGCTCTTTGATTGGGATCGATTCATCGATTGCTTCCGCAACACGTTTAATATCCATACGAGAAAAATAAACACCGCTATGATAAGGAGCAAGAAGCTTATCCCCTAGCTCATCCACAAAACCAGGAACGTATTCCTCAGCTTCTTCTTCACTTTTTTCATCACTGGATGGCTCACAACTTCCGCTCTCACATTTACCTCGTACAAACTGGTCAAACTCAGCTTTTAAATCACTAAAATCCGTTTTAATCATTCTTTTCTCCTGTAGTTAATTCATAAAAATAGTGGCACATTGAGTTCAGTGCAATATCATCTTCAAACTCTGCGCTGTCTGCAAATTTTTCTAAAGCAAGTGGCATAATAAGCTCACCGATAAGTTCACCTTCGACAATACGTATAAAATCACAATATCCATGATCTTGTGCCAGATTAGAGGCTCTGTCCAATAAAGCAAATGCTTCCTCTTGGTACTCCGACGAAATCACGGCACCGGAAAGTTTTGAACTGCGCATTTGCGAAATGGTAAATGCCACATCATCAGGACGAATATTCATCGGGATTGCCATAGCATTTATGCCGTTGCCTTTAAACAATTTATTGACCGTAACGGAAAAACGATTGCTGTGTGCATTTTCTGCAATAAATCCATAAAGCAATGTTGCTGCTGTAATTGAATTATCATTGTTCATCATTTATTCAAGCCCCCATAATTCTTTTGCTTCTTCATCTTCTAAACGGCAACGACGGCATATTCTATCCCCAATACTGGAACTAAAGAGTACATCGCACTCATCACACCGTCGCACTCTGAAAGTTACAAGATTCTGCACCGTTGGCTTGTACCATTCTGCTAAATTGTAAGATTCTGAAAGGGTAATTGCCTTTGGTTCGCAAACATCGTGGCACAAATGGCATTTAATACACAAAAATGGATCAAAATCAATTTTAGAATTACGAACATCAGATGTTAAAGCCCCTGTCGGACAAGTTCTATAACACATTTCACATGCTGTACACAGAGTCTCATCCATTAGTTTCTGAGACGTAAACGATATTTTTGACCCATCTACAACATGAAGAATTGAAGGAGTTGGCAAGCGCTTGATAGCGGTAAAAAAAAGTTTACGACGATCAGTAATTTTTTTTGTTCTCAACTCTTTAGTATGCGAACTGTCGGTTGAATACTCTACAAACTCATCCGTCGTTTTCTGAATCTCTTTTTCAAAATCTCCTCGAATTTTACCCAATCCACGAAGATGAAACGTCTTGAAGAAATCTCTTCTCTCAACGATCACTTCATTTTCACCCAAATCACTGTATCCAACATCCGAGCATTCTACTCTAAACTCTGATTCAATCGCTTCGAGCAGATAGTTGGTATTCTCAAGAGTACTAGCTAGTGTCGCTAATACATTCGTTCCAATCTCACATTGTGCACAGTGACCCGTATCTAAAACAACACCATGTTTCATTTGAGCAAATGAAATAAGCTGTTCATGACTCAAAGCCGCGACACAAGGGACATTTTTTTGACATGAAATTAGATTATCTTCATCGGAAGCAAATGCAAAGAAAAAGTCAGTTGAACTGAAATCATCCAAATTCAACGCCTCAATAGGACACACTGCAACGCATCCCGCACAACCAACACATTGCGCCTGATTGATAGAGGGAAGGCGTCCTGTAATAGTAATAGCACTGACAGGACACACATCAACACAATGAGTACAAATCGAATTGACACTCAATGCTCGAACGCATCTGCTGGGAGAGAGGATTAAAAGACTCATGAAACTTTGGAAACTACTGCGGTTAAGGTTTCATTATCAGAGAGAATAAATTCCAATGCCGTTTCAGCAGCATCGTAATACAAAGGGGTTCTGGATTCATATTTCATATTGATGAGATACATCGGTGCCCATTGAAGTAAATGAGTATTTAAAAAACGATGCTGTACCTCTTGAAGATCACGAACCGCCTCTGAATCGTTTTCTTCCATCGCTTTTTTTTGTGCATCACAAAGATGATGCATAAATTCATATTGGATTCCAATATGGTCTGCTGAAACAACACGGGCGATTTCATAATCAACCATAAAATCATATGCACTGTAAATATCAGTGACAGGATTTGCCCCGCCCGTTTCAATCATTTGGTCCGATCGTGTATAAAAAGTCTCATACGGGACAAGATGTAAAATCGAAAGATTGGTAAAATCCGGATTAAGATATTCTTCTAAAAGTTTAGAATTACTTACGCTTGTACGTTGTTCCCATTCATTCCAATGAGGAAAAAATTCTAATACTGTCAGATCAGTTTTAAGCGTCTCCAAAAGTTCACTGTCCAATTCTTGGAGAAGTATTCGAGAAAGAAGTGCATATATATTGCTTCGTGCAATGATCTCATCCATAACGGTTTGGCCTTTTAATAGTGATTGTAGGATTGTAACCAAAAGGGCTGAAAAGCCCTTTAGAAGTCCCTTTTAGCAAGGGGAAGAAAGGTTGTTATGCCTTAATATTCACATCATATGATGCTGGGTCAAGCTTGACCCATGGACGGAAGATATGACGAGGACGTCGAAGCTTGGAATTAGAATCCAATCCGCGTGAAAGTTTATCTCTCCATGCTTGGTAAACTTTGAGATTGTTGTCATAATTGACAAAAATATCTCCAATTTTATCTCCTGGCTGTGCCAGTTCAACAAGAACTTTATGGTGCCAACAGTGCATTCCTGATACAGGGTCAGGATGAGGAGCCGCCACAGCATTTTGCCATGAACCGCTTAGTCCATCCCACCATACATTTTCAGAATCTCGGTTATATTCAGCAAAACGTTCTGCTTTAAACCCTTTGATTCCTTCAACATATTTGAGCTTACCTACTTTACCATCCATCTGGATTTCAGCTACCGGTACTCCAAAACTGTTAATTCCACTTGTACCACTGTAATCATCGATAATACTTTGACCACCCGCTTTACCTACATTTGCCGGTGATTCTTTGAGAAACTCTTTGTTACTCAAATCACGAGGTGCTGCACCAGGTGCTACCTTACCGTCACTGACTCCATTAGGAATCGTAACATGATTAGTAAGCTTCCAACGTCCGCCATGATGTGAACACGCAAGTGTTCCAGGAAGAACACCCTCCGTTGGAACTGCCATCGCTACGAAATGTCCACTCTCTAAGCCTGAAACAGTATCAACAATTTTTACACGAATTGCATCACCGCGTTTTATACTAAGACGTTTTGCATCTCCCGTACTGATCCAAATTGGATCATGGTTCTGGCTAATTTCCATCAAATGTTTGGAGTTCGCCGAACGAGTATGAATATTATACGGTAAACGGAAAACCGTATTAAGAGCAAACGAATTTTCCTCTTTCATATAGATATGATTAACATGAGAAACGATATGAACCATATCTTCTTTCTCTTTATCATTACGTGGATAAATTGGCATACCATATTCTGGCCATTTCCAATCTTTTGCTACCCACTGTGTATAAACATCAAGTTTACGTGTTGGAGTAGTAAAACCTTGTAATTTTTTACCATCGATTTCAATCCCGATTTTTTTCGATTTGCCTTTATCATCATTGGCACTGATAATACCCAAACTATCCACACTAACCGAACCTGCATCGTATTTGTGTTCATACGATTCAATTTTGCCCTCTTCAACTTTTAGCTCACGTTCTTGTACATTGTAAATTTTATCTTCTTCGAGCCATACACCATGATCTCTCATATACGAATAAACCGGAAATTCTTCTTTTGTATAGCGTTCATCATTCATAACTGTTTCATGAAGCTTAGGAAGGTTATCTCCAAACGCTGCATCGTACCATTCTGGAATGGTAACCGCTTTACCTGGATGACGTTTACTCTCCCACATTTTCTTGATATTCAAACTTCCATCAGGATCAATGTAATCCGTACACAATTGGAACCAGAACTCATTCTCTTCCCACACTTCACCAAGACCTGCTTTGATGTGTGCTTCAAGAGTTGCTCGATTTGGATTTTTTGGTTTCCAACCCGATTTTTCAAGTGCTACACGCAATACCGGCTGACGAAAAGTTGTCCATCGTGCAGGAATTGTTGCTTCTGAGTGCTGATCGTGGCGCTCACCCGCAAGCCCAACAGGTAGGACATAGTCCATATACCAATTAGTTTCTGACCAAACCGGAGAGAGGTTAAAGGTAAGTTCCATAAGTTCTTCGTTTTTAAGTACTTCAATCCAACGGAAACCATCTGGATTGATCCAAACTGGATTGTACATACGAGGAGCATACACTGCCAATTTACTTGGCACTTGTAATCCTCGATCATTCCATTTTTTCTGCCACTCTTTATCACTTAACAAGTGTGGAAGAAGATAGGAAAGCTCGTACGTAGTAAGAGGCCATTCAGGTGGCCATGTCAACTCATTCCACGCTTTAACTGCAGGAACATCAGCCCCACTTTTACCTTGTCCAACGGTAGCACTTCCACCTTTACCGCCCACTGAAATATCATGAGAGTGATAAAACCCGGTTCCACCGACATTACCGATAGCACCGCGTAAACCAGTTACAAAGAACACCGCTTTACCAATCATCCATCCACCACGGTTACCCGCAGCAGCAGCACGCCAAACGTATGTAGAGATAGCATCTTCTGCCCAAATAAACATCTCATAAAGTTTTTCAAGTTTGTAGGCTGGAATATGAGTCTCTTTTACAGCAAATTCCAGAGTATAGGGAGCATACATATCTTTTAAAAGCTCTAAATAACTTTCAAAATCACGCCCTTCAGGAAGTTTGGGGACATACCCCTTTTCTACCATATAATTGAGATAATCACTATCGTTCATCAAGGTATCCCAGTTAAACCAACGCTTAACAAAGGCTTTGTTTACGAGATTATCACTCAAAATTCGGCTTGCCAAATGAAGGTAGATTACCGTTTCAGTACCTGGCCATGGTGCGAGCCATAAATCCGCAATACCTGCCGAATTCGAAAGGCGTGGATCCATAACGACCATTTTCGCACCCTTCTTACGAGCATCAGCAATATATGCCGCAGCTTGCGCAAAATAGTGCCCTGCATCCGCTGCGTGTGATGAGTTAAGGAAAATGAGTTTTGCATTCCCCCAGTCAGGACTTGTACGGTCATCATTCACAAATTGAATCGTCGGGGTACGACCGTTTGCCGAACAAATATTTGTATGTGAGTTATACGAATCTAGACCTAAGCTTTCCCAAACTTTAGGAACAAAGCCATTTTCATTCGGACGACCAACATGGTACATAACCGATTTTTTAGAGAGTTCATCCCCTTTACGAATCGTGTCACCCATCTTTTTACCGATAGTGGTCATCGCTTCATCCCATGTCGTACGTATCCATTTTCCTTCTCCGCGTTTTGAACCCGGAGCACGCTTAAGGGGGAATGGAATACGGTCAGGATCGTACATTTGTGACTGAACGGCATACCCTTTGGCACAGTTACGTCCACGTGAACCTGGATGCAATGGATTACCCATGTACTTTTTGACCGTCATTGTTTTTTTGTCAACCCATGCTGTCAATCCGCATGACGCTTCACAGTTGGAACAGGCTGTTGGAATAACCATATAGTCATTTACTTTAATACCGTCTGGATTCTCTTCACTTTGGACACCGTGACGACCGATACCGCCACGCTTCCAGTCTGTACCGTCAAGCTCTTGGAAATTATCCCATTGATCCAGTGGAGGATAAAATGAAAGCGTATCTGGAGTGTTTGTAAACTTGCTGTTCTCTACAGACTCAGCAGCTGCATCGGTTGTAAATACGCCCTTTGCAATAGCAGCGCCTGCTACGGTAAACGCTGCACCTTTTAAAAATGTTCTTCTGCTTTCTAAATACATCATTTACCTCTTTAGCTCATATTTAACAATTGTGGGATAACAAGCCAAACGTGTTTAGCTACCCATAAACCGACCAATGCTGATACAGCAGCGATCTTCAACAAATAATACGACTCTTTCTTAATACTCAAACAGACAAGAACCATTGGGACAATAAACGCCATGATTTGTCCAATCCAGAACATAGCCGTATACTCTCCGCCTTTAATAAACTCTAAGGTAGCTGCTACCTCTTCTGCTTTCATTCCGCCGAAAATATATTCCGCCATATAAAGAATAAATGCTGAAAATGCACTCAGTCCTAAAATAATTCCAAGATCTTTTTTGATTGAATCAGAAAATTTATTTCCGCCTAACAAAATCATTGTTGCAGAACCGGCTAACAACGCTGCCAAAATCATTTGTGCTGATTCCGTTGGCATTTGCCACAACTCACGTGCTGTCGATTCAGCCATAAGCCCCGCGGTGTACAATGTAACTGGGATACCTAATAAAACAGTCCATCCCAAAAATTTATCGTACATTGCTTCATCTTTTTTCAAGTAAATAGCATATGCCATAGCGAAAAGAAGACCAACAAAACCAGTTGCCATCCATGCACCAATCGTAATTGCTGATGTCAAATGAGGATAAAAAAAGATATGCCAAAAACGGAACATCTGATGTAGATCAATGACCGTAAAAAATAAAAATAAGTGAATAAATACAATTGAAATAGCTACCACTGGTAAACGGATAAAACCTGTCTCATTCGGATATTTTTTCAATAAGAAAAAGCCAAGGAAAATAATACCGGTACCGATACTTTTAGCCCACATATTCATCGTAATAATCCAACCCCAGACAATTCCCGGAAGAGGAACGTCAAGAACGACTATCGCATTCGTTGCTGCAATTGCTTCGTGTACCATTAGTGGTGCCCTCCTAAAGGGAGATGAGTAAGTTTATTAAAGAGGTTATGTCCCTCTCCACGGAATGATGCCAATGGATTTAACTGAACATTTCCACCACCAACATAGAAATGGTGAGGATCGGTTCCTTTTTCCGGTTTACGCACTTGTACATTGCCTTGATGTTGCTGGATATATTTGCTGATATTCGACAATGGATCATCTAAATCTCCAAATATATTCGCTTCAACCGGACATGCTACAACACATGATGGCATCATAGAACTTGCAATACGGTGGGCACAATAGGTACATTTGTCCGCAGTTTGTGTTTGTGGATCAATATAAATTGCACCATATGGACATGCCATAACACATCCAGCACACCCGATACATCGATCTTTATCAATATTAACAATGCCATTCTCAAGATAGTGTAGTGCACTAACTGGACAAATTCGCTCACACGGTGCATTCGCACAGTGATTACAACGAAGCGGAGTAAACGTCCGTCTTGTCTCAGGGAACGATCCCACATCAACATATTTTACACGAAGACGCCATGTACTCAGTGGAACTTCATTTTCCACTTTACATGCAATCTCACAGCCCTTACAACCCATACAAAGGTGAAGGTCTACCAAGAAACCTAACTGCATATATTCTCCTTGAATTCCTATTGCGTAATACAATAATAATTATCTATTGTCATTATAATAGGCTTATAATGGCATTTCTGCTAAGTTGATATTAGCTAAATAAGGTTTAACCGAAACTAAAAGGAAACCAATTTTTGAGATAACTTTTTGATATGTAACCGATTGGTAATTTTCCCGCGAAGGGGATGGGAAAGAATAAAAAAGTTATTTATCTAGTCGACAACGAACCGATGCCTCATGGGCACCAAGACCTTCAGTATGTGCAATCAAGGCGCAGGCTTCACCAATTTCGTTGATTGCTTGTTTTGAAAAAGAAATAATAGAAGATTTTTTCATAAAATTCTCAACCCCAAGAGGTGAGTAAAATTTGGCCGTTCCACCGGTAGGTAGCGTATGATTAGGACCTGCCACATAATCACCGATTGCTTCTGGGGTATTATGTCCTAAAAATATTGCTCCAGCGTGTTTTATTGATGCTAAAAGTTCAAATGGATTATTTGTTGCTACCTCTAAATGCTCTGGAGCAATGCAGTTCATTAGCTTAACCGCTTCTTCCATTGACTCAGTAACGATTATTGCGGCACGATCTTCAATGGATTTTCGTGCAATCTCTTCACGAGGAAGCTTTTTAAGCCATCTTTCGATTTCCAGTGCACACGCATCCGCAAATGCTTGGGATGGAGTTATCAAGATGGAACTTGCCATTTCATCATGTTCTGCTTGTGAAAGCAAATCTATTGCAATGTGTTCAGGATTGGCCGAATCATCCGCCAAAACACCAATTTCACTTGGACCTGCAATCATGTCGATGTTTACTTCACCAAACACCATTTTTTTTGCTGTGGCGACAAAAATATTTCCTGGCCCCGTAATGACATCTACCTTAGGAATACTTTGAGTTCCATACGCCATAGCCGCAATTGCACTTGCACCACCGACTTTGAAGACTTCACTCACTCCACATAAATGACACGCCGCAAGCAAAAGATCATTAGGTTCATTATCCGGTGTTGGAGTACAAACGACAATGTGTTCTACGCCTGCTACTTGTGCGGGGATGACATTCATAAGAAGCGAACTAGGATACGCAGCTTTTCCTCCTGGTATGTAGAGACCTGCTCGATCAACGGGTGTTACTTTCTGCCCCAAAATCGTACCATTGGCTTCGGTGTCAAACCAACTGCGAGGAAGCTGTTTTTCGTGATACGTTCGGATACGATCATACGCTAAGTGAAGCGCTGATTTTAATGCTGGTTCAAGTTCCTCATACGCAGTTTTCATATCGTCTGGATTGATTTTTAATTCTGAACCGCTAACAGGTGTCCAACGGTCAAATTTTGCAATATGAGTCATCAATGCTGCATCTTTATCAAGACGAATTTCATCAATTATCGTTTTAACGATACTTGCGACATGCTCCATATCCATCTTTCCACGATTTAAAAGTTCATCAAAAACATTTTGAAAATTACTGTCACTTGTTCGAATACTAACCATCTTATTATCCTTTTACTTTTTCGGTGATACTTTTGCATATTCGGTGCTGACAATATCCAGCGCCTTTTGAAAACTTGTTGAATCAACTGCTCCCATGAGCGGTTCAAATAACGGCTCACCATCCCCTTTTATAAACCATGTTGCTGGCGTACCACCCACATAAAGTTCACGCGGGAACAAAGGATTTTCATCAACATAGACAATAACAGCTACGTAATTGGAATTAATTTTTTGAATCACTTTTGGATCTTTAAGCGTTGTAGATGCCAGCTGAACACAATAACGGCAATTGTGATTTGAAATAATAAACATCATTGGTTTATGAAGTAACTTTGCTTGCTTGAGTCCGGTTGCATAATCCTTTTCCCATTTGATATCGCTACCAAAGAGAGTGGAAAATACTAAAAGAAGAAGTAATAGTGTTTTCATCGTTTTTTACCTTTTTCAATGATCTCTTTTGCAATTGCATCAACGCTTTTATCACTCACATCAATCACAATATCTGCTACTTTTAGATACTGAGAAAGTCTCTCATTGTACAATTCACGAGCTTTATCAATATCTTTGAACAACGGACGTTTTTTTAATTTTTTTGCTGAATCCGTATGCGCCAGAATACGCTCATAAATCGTATCAAATGGGGCATTTAATAAAACAATCGTACCAACTTTTTTCAATGCCGGAACTTTAAAAAATCCGCCCCCGGTAGATATGATTGTTCCTGTCACTTTTTTCTTTAGCCAGCGCGCTATTTTACGCTCTAAATTACGAAAATATTCTTCCCCATCCGTGGCAAATATTGCTTTGATGGAGCGATTTTCAATACTCTCGATAATGTCATCTGTATCCAGTGCCATCATCGACGTATGCTTGACCATTGCTCGTGCAATAGACCCCTTTCCCACACCCATAAATCCAATTAAAACAATATTTTTCATGACATACCAAAAATTTAAATTATAAAGTCGCAATCATATCAGAGATTAACTTAGTACCCTTAGCTTTTAAACTCATTAATACGCGCTTGTAATGATTGAGCAACACTCAAAAGTTTTTCGGAATCTCCCTCAATATTTTCAACACTTTTTTGATTGGATTGTGAAACATCATTAATCTGTGATATTTTTTCAATAATCCATTCAATATTTTCCACCATTTCTATCGAGTCCTTATAGGATTTTTTTGCAATTACGACTGAATTTTCCATCTCTTGCGATGTTGTCGAAATCTTTGCTTCTACTTCAAGTGATATGGTCGTCAATCCATTCATATTGGTAGCATTTTCAGCAATAGTATCACTCACATCGTTAATAGACTGAACAATTGTTCCGACATTGACTTCAATTTCTGTCAAACTTTTTTGGGTTCGTTCAGCAAGCTTTCGTACCTCATCGGCAACTACCGCAAATCCTCGTCCATGTTCGCCGGCACGCGCTGCTTCAATTGCTGCATTCAGTGCCAAAAGATTGGTTTGATCTGCGATGTCTTTGATCACACCAAGAACACTTTTAACTTGTTGGGCATCTTGACGTAGACCTACTAAACGTGAAGACATATCATTTTCTGTTTCTATGTATCCCTCTACTTCACTAACAAGGCGATCTAAGGCATCTTTTGCGCTTAAAAGTTCATCATTAGCATTTGAAACATTACGCTGTGTCTGCTCCGAGATTGTCATTGCCGCTGAAAGTATTTCTTTTATTGAATGACTTTTTTGCGTTGTGGCTTCAACAATAGATCGCTCTTTTTCCACTCCAGTCAAAATATTTTGCGTTGCTTGAGTAATCGTTGAGGCTATTGTCGCATTTTGTTTTCCTAACGATTTAACCTCATTAATTGTCTCTTGCACCATAGCTACAAAATTATTGACAGCTGTTGCCGCTTCTGCAAACTCATCTTTATTTCGTACTTCAAGCCGTTTTGTCAAATCTTTATCTCCACTTACCAATTCAGCAATTCGAATACGTAATCCAGAAAGAGGAGTTAACACTTCTCGACCAAAAAAGAGGTTTAATACAAGAACAAAAGCGATAACAACAATGCCAAGGGCAATCAATAAAATATTTTGAGTTTTATCAATTGCTTCATCATTTTTCTCTAAGGATATTACCAAGTCCATAACACCAAGAGTATCTCCTACTTGAACATTAGTGTGACAAGCAAGACATTTATCTTCCGCAACCAGAGGCTGAAGGAGTCGAATAGCATGTCCTGACTCTTGATTTTCTACAACCTCGGATTTTTTGGTTTCAAAGACTTTTTTAATAAGTAAATCATTACTTGGAGTTCCATGAGAACCAAACAGCTCATTCACTGCATTAGAGCGCTCAATTTTAATATTGGTAATTCCTTCAATACCCTTAGCTGTTTCAATTGCTTCAGCGACAATTTTTGGATCACCGGCCAACATACTCTGGGTTAATGTTTGAAAAATAGATTGACTCAACATGCCTAAAGAACGCTTGGCGGTTGCATTGGAAAAATCGTTAAATGTTAGGCTTAAATAGCCGTAAATAGCCCCTAATCCCAACGCACTGAAGACTAATGTGGAAAAAATTACTTTTGATTTAACTGTGTTAAGCATTCTCTATACTCCGATTTATAGTGTAAAAATTGAAATTCTAAAACTTATTGTACCGTATAATATTCGCCTTCATGCGGATAGCTCACAATTCCTTCTAACGTTTGTATTTTAATGGGCAGATTCATCGGTCGACGCATCGATACAGGGTCAACCTTGCTGACACTAAAATGCAAATGCGGTGCTGTTGTATAACCTGTATTTCCCGAGTACGCAATTAATTGCCCTTTTTTAACAACATCCCCTATTTTGACCGCTGACCCTCCTAATTTAAGATGATAATAATTCCCCAATGTTCCATCACTATGCCGGATATTGACATAGTTCATAAACGTGCGGTATTGCGGCGATGGTCCCCCTAAATTATTACTTACATCGACGCCGACAACTTCGCCTTCACGAGCTGCATAAATGCTCGTTCCTATAGGAAGAGAAAAATCAATAGCATAAGCAGATAGTCCCTTGTGTGATAATCCCCCATTATACCCTTGGGATATCCGCACGTTAGTTCCGGCAGCGAATGGAAGTCGATAAATATATGTATCATCATGTTGTGCAAAAGCAGAACCCTTTACCCAACCGTAAGAAGACTGATAATCTGTTATTGATGATGCCACGATCGGACTAAGAGCTAAAATTTCTTTTTTAGTGTGTCCGGGAAGCTCCACATACAATGGAAGGGAATGATTGGCTTTAAGATTGGTCAGTTTTTCAAAATCCAACGACAGTGTCACTAAATAAGGGTTGAGATTTTCTGCTTCAAATACCATCTCACCTTTAGCATTGCGCTCACCTACAACAATAACACTGCTTCGTGATCCGATTTTAGCGGTTTGTTTAATTCCTCGCACCTCAGAACGCTTTAAAATTCTTAAATGCTCTTCATACGCCTGTTCCTGATCCATGGAAAATTGGATACTTTTAGCTTCTAATGCCTGCTCCTTGCATAATGAATCCAAATTTTTAATCGAATGATCAGAAAAGTTTTTTTGATAAAAAGCTATCGTCTCTGAGCGAACACGTGGATGATGTAGAGGTTCCAGTTCGATCGATGCCAAGTGCTCGAATTTTTGTTTATCATTCGTCTCAATAGCCCCAAGTAATGATTTTCGATACAGTTGATAAATAACCTCTTGACGTGATGACAATGAGCGTAATTTCTGAAGATAAGCGCTTAGTTTTCCTTTGTCTTTTTTAGAAGGTTCTCGTAATGACTCTCCTAAAAGTAATGTCTCCTGCACATCTTTGCAATAATTTGCAATAATTTTCGGTTCTTCAGTCTCCAAAAATGCTTCATTTAATTGACTTAATCGACGTGAATCTTTTTCGAGTGGTTCCGCAAGTGCGTAAAACGGAGGTAAATTTTCTCCATGGACAATAATCATGCTGAACAGTAAAAAAATAACCGATTTTATCACTCTTTACTAACCCTTTCAACACAATTTTATGGAGTCTACCTATCTTATTTTAGCACATCTAAATAACATATAAGAGCAAGGTCTGCTATAATAAAGATTATATTTATTCATTACGGAGTGATCATGTCCATGCGTATTTTAGACTCAATCAAACCAGGTGTCGTATTCGGCGAAGATTTATATACTCTTTTTGCCATTGCCAAACAAGAAGGGTTTGCTCTTCCTGCTGTTAATGTTGTCGGAACCGATTCAATCAACGCGGTTCTTGAGGCTGCCAAAATAGTCAATTCTCCAGTAGTCATTCAGTTTTCCAATGGTGGTGCAAGCTACTATGCCGGAAAAGGGCTTAGTAACGAAAATGAAAAAGCAGCGATTGTTGGTGCAATCAGTGGCGCATTGCATGTTCATATGATGGCAGAAGCGTACGGGATTCCTGTAGTATTGCATACCGATCATGCTGCTCGTCATCTTCTTCCATGGATTGATGCCTTGTTGGATGCAGGTGAAAAACACTTCGCTCAATACGGCAAACCCCTCTTTAGTTCTCACATGCTTGATCTTTCTGAAGAGAGTTTAGAAGAAAATGTTGCAACCTGTGTTCGCTATATGGAACGAATGGCTAAAATTGGAATGACTCTGGAAATCGAACTTGGCGTTACCGGCGGAGAAGAAGATGGAGTAGACAATAGCAATATTGATAATTCACTTTTGTACACTCAGCCTGAAGATGTTGCGTACGCCTACGAAAAACTGATGGCAGTGAGTAAAAACTTTACAATTGCCGCATCATTTGGAAATGTGCATGGCGTTTATAAACCCGGTAATGTTGTTCTCACCCCTATAATTTTGGACAACTCCCAAAAATACATCCAACAAAAATTCAACACAGCACCAAAGCCTGTTAATTTCGTTTTTCACGGCGGTTCAGGCTCAACACTCGAAGAGATTCGCGAAGCGATTAGCTATGGCGTTATCAAAATGAATATCGACACGGATACCCAATGGGCAACATGGGAAGGGGTCAAAGATTATTATGAAAAATATAAAGATTATCTCCAAGGACAAATCGGAAATCCTGAAGGGGAAGACAAACCAAATAAAAAGTATTATGACCCTCGTAAATGGTTACAAGCTGGACAAAAAACATTAATCAATCGTGTAAAAGTAGCGTTTAATGATTTGAATGCGATAGATAGAAACTAATTTTGTCATTCCGTGCTTGACACGGAATCTAATACAAAGAGGGATCCCGTATCAAGTACGGGATGACGAAGTTATTTAGTGTAGGTTATTTTTGCTTTTGATTTTAGTGCTGACATTTTTTTATCCATATAAACTTTGAACTTATCCATTTTCAATCGTTGCTCAATAAAGTTTTTAACCTCATCAAAACTCATCTTTTTTGCTGCCATTTTATCTTCGAGATAGATAACATGATATCCAAATTGACTTTGTACCGGATCGGATGAAATAGAACCCTCTTTCATTGCAAATACAGCATCATTAAATGACGGTACCATTTGCCCACGAGGGAAGTAACCTAGATCTCCACCTTTAGCTGCACTTGGTCCTGTTGATTTTGACTTTGCCTGAGCTATAAATTCTGCTTTGAGTTTATCTCCGCTAAGACCTTTCATACTTTTTATCACAGCTTCTGCATCATCCGACGTTTTAACTAAAATATGACGGGCATGCACTTTCTCTTTATCTACAAACTCATCAGGATTTGCATCATAATATGCTTTTACTTCTTTGGCATCTACTTTGATAGCATCAAACTGCTGCTGTTCCCAGACTTTTGCTGCAAGTTGCATTTTCATACGTTCTGCTAATTTTTGGTATTCAGACTTATATTCTTTAGATTCTAATATTCCTATTTTTTGAGCATCATCGTATACTAATTGCTGAGCGACCATTCCCTCAATAATACGCTGACGCAGTTCATTTTGCTTATCTGCAGGCAAAGAGTCAAAACGTCCCTGTGTCCCTTCCATAAGTACACGGTTCACTTCGTCTGATGTGATGTTATCACCATTTACCGTTGCAAGAACTGCTGCATTGGAAATTGTTGCACTTAATAAAACCCCTAATACCCATACGCCAAACTGTCGTCTCATTGTTGTCCTTGTCTAATCTTCGATTGAGCGAATTATATTACAAATAAAACAATATCGTATACAAATTAATCAACGTTAAACGCTTAATGTTTTTCGCTTCTCATAGGTGAGTTCTAAATAGCGATCAATCGTCTGCAATAAAAAGTTTTTATCAATTGGTTTTGCAAGGTGAGCATCCAAACCTGCACGAATAATACGTTCACGATCCCCAATCAAGGCATGAGCAGTGAGTGCAATAACAGGTGTAAATCCTCGCTTGTCACGCTTGTCAATTTCTTTAATCAGTCTATTTGCTGTTAATCCATCCATAACAGGCATATCGATATCCATTAAAACTAGATCAAAGGACTCTTTTAGATAAATATCGACTGCTTTTTGTCCGTTATCTACGGCTGTGACCGTAAAATTATGCTGTCGTAAAATTGTTTCAAGTAATTTGAGATTAATGAGATTGTCTTCAGCAACCAAAATCTTTGCATTTTCTATGCTAGCTTCAGGTTTACTCTCTACTGTTACATCAAGAGGTTTTTCTTGTGAAACTGTTTTTCCTAACATAGAGAATACTTTGTGCAGGCTACTTGGTAAAAGAGGGGTCATAATAGTTGCTTCAACCGTTTTACGTAAATGTCCCAATTGCTCTTTGGATTTCGAATCCAAAACTGCTACTATTTGTAAGTTATGATACGTTGCCTTAATAGATTCAACCTGTGATACTGAAAGATGAGGAACATCAATGAGTAAAACGTCACAAAAATTAAGCTCAGGATTCACCAATGAGGAAACAGAAATTACTTTTAATTTAAGAAGATCTAGATATTTCTCCAACAAAACACTCTGTGTCGAATGAGGTTCATGTGAGTAAAAAGCGATCTTTTTAGCTTCTATAGTCGATAAATGAGTATTATTATGAATTTCATGAGAGATCCGGAATGAAAACCGTGATCCTCTTCCCACTTCGGAAGCTAGCATCAAATGGGAATCCATCATATCAATGTACTTATGACTCAAGCTCAATCCAACACCCATTCCATCTTGCCCATGACGTTGATTTTCCCATGCTGATGAAAAAGGTCGAAGCAGAGTTATCATCCGCCCACTCTCGATCCCTACTCCAGTATCACTCACGGCATATTCCACTTCAATTTTGTTTTCTTCTTGTTTTAAAATTAAAATTTCAAGAAGTACTTGACCGGAAAACGGAGTAAATTTAATAGCATTTTGAACTAGATTCCGAAGAATAGTCAAGATCTTATCTTGATCACCCATGATCTCTAATGGTAATCGAGGATCAATTAAAACACTCCAGCGTATTTCTTTGGCATCAAGCATTTCACTAAACTGCATTGAAAAATTTTCGTATACATCAAAAGGATTAAAAGGATGTAAATTCGGCTGAATACCTCCTCCTTCAACTTGCATAAGCTCCAAAAGATTTTCAATGTTTCGCATCATTGAAGAGGCACTCTTTCCTGCCATATCAATATATTCTTGTTGCCATGAGCTAAGTGGACTAGAATGTAATAAATCAACAAAACCGATAATAGCGTTCATTGGCGTTCGAAACTCGTGCGATATGTTGGTTAAAAGTTTCTTTTTAAACCGTTGAAAATAACGTTCTGCAAGCAAAGCTCGCTCCAGTGCTGAGGTATCTCGTAATACAATGGCGACAACAAATTCATTTCCAGGAACAATTACCTCTGTACGGATCATAACTTCATACGTTTTTGAATTTGTACTGGCTTTACCGCGATATTCCCCTGAGTTGGAAAGGATATAGGATAATTCTAGTCCTTGGGGATGTAACCAAAACTCAAGAGAAGCGATTAAAGTTATCTCTTCTATTCCAAAGAAATTGAGTAAAAGCTGGTTACTTCCACCAACTTCACCTGCAAGGCTGGTATACAAGAAAGGGTCACCATGCGTTGACGCACAGGAGGTGAGCATTCCTAGTTCGCGAGCAAATGTATCTTCAAATAGACTCGTGTACTTCATATCAAGCTAACCTCACTTTGCTACGTGTAAATATTTTTGAAGAATATACTCTAATTTTTCACGAGTAAGAGGCTTAGAAAGATAGTCATCCAGCCCTTTTTCAAGTATATACTCACGATCGCCTTCCATTGCCAAAGCTGTTAACGCAATAATTGGCATACGTCCGCTTCGCGATGCTCCTTCTTCTGCTTTTATCTCTTGTGTTGCCAAAATACCATCTTTTATCGGCATGTCGATATCCATAAAAACAATATCAAAACGTTGATTTCTACATACTTCTACCGCTTCATCTCCATTTGATGTCGTAACAACACTTAATCCATACTCTTTGAGTAAAAGTTTTATAAGCCGCTGATTAATCAAATTGTCTTCAACAACCAACGCATGGATTCCTCGTTGTAACTGGGCAATAACAGGTACTTCTTTTTGTGTCAAACGCAAAACTTCTGCCAAATTAGCGAGTAAACTTGTCGGTAATAAAGGTTTAGACAAAGAATAATCAATGACATGCAGCGTCCGAGCTAACAATCGTTCATGCTGTTCCAATAATAAAACTGTTTTACAGGTTCGCTTCAGCGATGAAAGCTTCAAAATCCAATCGCTTTTTTCTTGTGAGGCAATAAAATAGACAGCGTCCGTATCGTTAAAAATAGTCTCATCAATCAAATGAGTCTTCGTTACGCTTACTCCAAAACTACGTAGATAATTGGTCAAATGGTTAGCATCATCAACGCGCTTTTCATCCAATAAAACTACTTTTACACTATGCTCATTAATCATTCGCATTGCCTGATCAGATGAACCTTCAAGTGTCAATGCAAAACTAAACGATGATCCGCGCCCCTCTTCACTCGTAATTTTTAGCTCACCACCCATGAGATTAATCAATCCGTGAGAAAGACTTAATCCAACACCAAGTCGATTATCCGCATGATCACCAGAGACAAAAGGTCGTGTAATAAAACCAAGATCCCCTTTACTAATTCCCTTACCGGTATCTTTGACATTAAATCCAATATTACTGCTGCCTGTCGTATTACGTTTTAAAAGTTTAATTTCAATCGTAATACGTCCTTGAGGTGCTGTGAATTTTAAAGCATTATTATAAAGGTTACTCAGAGCCTGCTTGATTTTTCGAATATCTCCCGTCAAATGCGTTGGAAGCTTAGGGTCAATAAAGAGCATAACCCCAACGCCTTTATCATTACCTAGAGAAACACAGCCAAGGGCAAATTCTTCCATTTCAGCAATAATGTTAAAATCAACCTTACTGATAGTTAAACGCCCTGTTTGCATTTGTGCAAGATCAAGTAAGTTTTCAATATTGGACATCAGATTTCGAGCAGAGCCCTGAACAGAATGTATATATTCCAGTTGCGTATCCGTAGGGGAAGTTTTCGATAAAAGATCCACAAACCCTAGAATTCCATTCATGGGTGTTCTGAATTCATGTCCGATATTCGCTAAAAATTTCGTTTTAAGGGCTTCAACTTGTACCACTTCTTCTTTGAGACTGACAATGCTTGTTTTATCTTCCAATCGTAAAAGGTACAAATCACTTGATCCTTGACGCAACATGGTTGAGGTTGCCAACATCGCGCGGCGCTTTCCTTCGGAATCTGTAATACCAAGTCCATATCCATGTGGACAATGGGTACGAATATAATCCAGCCAGCTTTTATCGTATTCGGTAAATACTTCTTCATCTTCATCACTAAAAAGCTCACGTATACTTTCATATTTTGTACGAAGTTCTTCAATATTTTTTACTGGAACTAAATTAAAAAAAGCTTTGTTAGCTCCTATCCATCCACTCTCTTTGGTGAAAAATAAAATTGCACTGGGATCTGTATCTAAGACTTTATAAAAAAGCTCTTTGTCAATATTATGATCGAGATCATCCTTATCCTCACGATGTCCAAAAAGATTCATAATCCACTTTTTAAGTTCCAATACAGGCTCCTGTTTACTAAATTTATAGTCGTTTGTCGCTTATTGTAACACAAAATTCTCACACGTACTTTATTAATAATCATTTTAATCTATTTAAGTATTCTCGGTGTGTAAAAATTGGTGATACAATACCAAAAAAAAATGGATTGAACCTTCCCTTGAAAAAAGCAACCAAAAAAGAAATTGAAGAGATCAAGCAGATCCTATTAGATAAATACAGTGATGCCGTAACCGAACTCACCTATAAAAATGCCTACGAATTAGTCATCGCGGTTGCTCTCTCTGCACAATGTACCGATAAACGTGTTAACCTGATAACACCCGCACTTTTTAAGTCATATCCAACGCCGCAAGCTTTAGCAAAAGCCGATTTAACTCATGTCAAAAGTCTCATCCAAACCTGCTCTTTTTTCAACAATAAAGCGGTTAACCTTATTGCCATGGCCCACAGAGTCGTCGAGGTTTATGGAGGAGAAATTCCTTTAGATGAAAAGGAACTTATGACCCTCGCAGGTGTTGGACAAAAAACAGCCCATGTGGTCTTAATCGAATACACACAAGCCAATCTTATGGCCGTAGACACACACGTATTTCGTGTCAGTCACAGACTGGGTCTGAGTGATGACTTAACCCCTGCCACTACCGAAGCCACTTTGGTCAAAAAATTCAAAACAGGGTTGCATCAGTTGCATCAGGGAATGGTACTCTTCGGTCGTTATATTTGTACCGCAAAAAATCCAAAATGCGAGGATGGGTGTTTTTTACAAAACTACTGTAAAACCAAGGAAAGCTTTAAACCCAGATAAGCTACAATTTCTCATGATAAAATTTATACTAATTTGGTTATTCGCATTGATAATGTTTTCGGGATGTTTCAATGAGCGTGGTGTTAGCATGCGTTATTACAATGATTGTGAAGAGTTTTATGATTCACAAGGATATTATCATAAAAAATGTGACGACAATCTACTCAACTACAGTGATGTTAAAAAAGCTTTTACCCCTTCAAATTCTGAAGTCTCATCTAAAGTTTGGTAAAGAGGGTTATTTACACGCAATAAAAGTGGCAAAATTTGCCCACTGAAACAAGACATCACAGCTTGAAAATCCACTTTTTTTGACCATTGCACTGTTTTCCTCTACCGTGTAAGGTATCAGTACGTTTTCGAGGGCTTCACGCTTTTGGACAATTTCGTATTCACTGTAGCCTTGAACTTTTTTATAATCGTAATAACAATCGATTAGCTGCTTGTTAAGGGTAGCGTTTTCACTCAGCACTTTTTCGCTAAAAATAAAAACGCCCCCTTCTTCAAGTGAGTCATATATTTTTTGAACCAATTTTTCTCTCATCATCGGACGGACGAACTGTAAGGTATAGTTGCATACAATAGCTCGTGTTAGTCCAAAAGGATATTCTAAAATATCACCTTCGACAAGATGGATTTTTGATTGATACACTTCAAGTTTTTTGTGTGCATGCTCAATCATGGCATGCGAATTATCGATACCAATCAGCTCACACTTATCGGATGCACTCACCCCTCGCTCAATTTGAAGAAGAAGTGACGCAGTCGAGCATCCCAAATCAATAACTCGTCCCCCCTCACTAAGAACATTACAACAAAATCGACTAGTCAATTGCTGTGATTCTTTGTAAAAAGGGACAGAACGGCTCAGCATATCATCAAAAACAGCTGCTACATCGGCATCGAATTCAAATTGCTTGGAAATAGGTTTAGTAAAAAGAGTATCAGTGTTCATAAGTGCCATTATAGCTAAATGTGGATTTTTTTGAGGGAGGGGTCGCGACGAAACAACACTTTTGCTCCCCCCTCAACATCTGCCATAAAGCAAAAGTCAATCCACATTCAAAATCTTACGTTACATATCATATCCACATGGGGTGCTTTTCTTGAAAATTCAACCCTAAACTTCATTCGTCAAGAGATTGCGGTGCTTTTACTTTAGATCAGTTAGCTTGTGCATCTTTGAATTCTCAAGAAAAGCACCCTATGTACGTAAAGTCAATTAAAACAGCGATGGAATAATTTCATGAACTTTTTTCGATTTTGAAGATGAAACTTTAGATGTGCCAAAGAAACTGATCTCATGTTCTCTTAAAATACGAATGAGATTCGTTGTCCCTTGCACCCCGACAGGATCTCCTGCCGTAAAAATATAAGTTTGCGTTTTATCTATAATATTACGTGCTAATCCACGACTGATAATATCACTCAGCATCTCTTCGAGTTTTGCTTTTTTGGTTAAGTATGCTGGAATTACTCCCCATACTAAGGTTAACAGTCGTGCTACACGTTCATCATGAGTCGCCGCGTAAATAGTCATTTCAGGGCGATAACGGGCAAGTTTTTTTGCTGATTGCCCCGAGGTTGTCATAGCAATAATTCCTACTGCATGAAGCGCATCTCCCAATCGCACAGCAGATTCGTTAATAATATCCATTGGATCATGCGGTCTAAATTCAGCAAATTTATCAAAAGGATAGATTTCTTCAATCGATTGTATGGTATTAACCATTGTCTCAACCACCAAAATTGGATTATCCCCTACCGCTGACTCTTCTGAGAGCATTACCGCATCCGTACCATCTAAAACAGCATTCGCTACATCACTAATTTCAGCACGAGTTGCTGTCTCATTTTGAGTCATTGAAAGTAACATCTGCGTTGCCGTGATTACCGGTTTTGAACGTTCATTAGCTTTACGAATTAACATTTTCTGAATCGTCGGTACTTGATAATAAGGAACTTCGATCCCCAAATCACCGCGAGCTACCATCAATCCATCTGAATGTTCTAAAATGTCATCAATATTTTCAACCGCATCAAATTTTTCAATTTTTGCAAACAGTTGCACCTCTCCGCCAAGAGAACGAACGATTTCACGTGCCCTAATCATATCCAATCCATTTTGTACAAAAGAGATTGCCATAAAATCAACGCCATTAGCAACGCCCCACGCCATATCTTCTTGATCTTTAGCGGTCAAAATATCAATACCCAAACGAGTATTAGGAAAATTTATCCCCTTGCGTGAGTTTAACTTCCCATTGTTTTCAATTTCTGCTTGAACAAACCTATCTTCACACGACACAATACGTGCTCTGATATTTCCATCATGCAAATAGATGGAATCCCCTACATTGAGTAAGTCTAAAATACTGTTTTCATTGATAGACACCGTGTAGTGATGTTCACCTATACGCTCGCCCTCAATCGGATCTCGATAAAAATCGAGCCTGTCCTTCGGATGAAGATGAAACTCTTCCCTTAAGGCTCCAATTCGGATTTTTGGACCGCTAATATCTTGCAAAACACCTACAATCAATCCGGTTTTATTCATTGAACTACGAATATTTGCAAGAACTTTTGAATGATAGTCATGTGTTCCGTGTGAAAAATTCAAACGAAATACATTTACACCTGAGAGTATCATCTGCGATAACACTTCTACACTATCTGAAGATGGTCCTACCGTAGCTACTATTTTGGTCCGCTTTTGCATACTTTCTCCATCCATCAAATGTGTAAATTTTAGGGATATTAGCATATTTTTACTACAGTAAAATCAATCTCAGGGATTTTAGAGGTGGTTTCCTATAAAATGGACACTATATTCATTGATTTGGAAACAGCACACACAAATGAACAAAAGACCCATCGAAACTGATATTGTTCTGGTTGATATTATTGATTTTTCACTTCTCAGTATGTCTAACCAGCTCGAACTTATAAGTTATATTTCTCAGAGCTACAAGAAAATGATCCATAAAATGCTTAAAAACTCAGGCATTCCATTGGAAAAAATGTTGCAAGGAATTATTCCGACAGGAGACGGTTTTTATTGCATTCTACATCCAAGTCTACGAGGATTTGGCTCCATACTTGGTTTATCTTTTAACCATTTTTCCGATTTTATTGCTCGTGAGTACCCTTATTTTCAAGGATTACGTGTCGCAGTTCATACTGGAAACGTATACCGTTTTGAAGACATTTTAGGTCATGACAATTTTGTCGGGGATGGCTTAAATGAATGCGCTCGATATGTGGAGATAAAGAATCTGATTGTCAGCACTGTTTTCATCTCTGAAACTGCATACGAGTCTTTACAAGGATTTCTAGAAGATCACAGTGATTTTTCTGAGCTGTTAACAAAATGCGAATTCAGACACAGTTCCCTTCACACGTTTACTGATAAACACAACATACAACACAGTGGTTACCTCATTTGGATGCGGCAAGGAGGAATTATTCCTCCACCAAAATCTGATTGGTTACTTACCCCAAAAAGGAGAATGAATGCGTTTTAGCATCGATGAATACGCCAAAACTTTTAAAATGTCCAAAGAGATGATCCATAATAAATTGAAGTCTAAACGACTCAACTATATTATCGAAGGTGGAATAACCTATATTATTGTTCCAAAAAGTGCGCTAAGTGAAGAGAAACAACGTGATATTCAATCTGCCCAACATACGTCTGCCGCACTATCCGTCCCAACAACTAAAACAAGCGTTGGAATGATCATTGCCCTCTATCAAAAAGAAAATAATCACCTCAAACTCAAAGTTAAAGAACTTGAAGCAAAAATCGACTCTCTTGTAAATGATAAAGAGCAAATGCTTATCGCTGAACGCAATCGAATCGAAGAAATTTACACATCGAAGGATGAGCAACTAAAAAATATACTTGAAGTATTAAGTACAAAGCTTATGCTCTCACAAAACAGTACTGTACACGATGTTGATGCTACTGTATCCAATACAATTCCATTTAGCGCAAGCGGCCTTATTGAACTCAAGCGTTATTTAAAATTTATTGGAATAGGAAGTGAAGGGCGCAAGGCAGTTCGAGGCCGTTTTTCTGATCGATATGGTAGTGATGTACGCATTATTCAAAAAGAAGGCGAGTTTTACGTCGATCTTTCAAAATACGACTATACCGACCTTCTCTAACCTTTTTTTCCTTCTTTATTCTTTCATCATTTTTTCATTCTCGTGCTTGCACGGGATAATATCCTAAACTATTTTAAAAAATTCATACGTTTTTCTGTATATTTTATATTATTATATGAATATAATTAAATAATTTTTGTATACAACCGATAAGAAATATGTCTTTTTATTTGTCTAAATGTTTTAAAAGATAGTTTTTTAGTTTATTTTATACACTTTTATGTTTAATTAAATAAATAAAGTTTACAATAGGGTAATGGAAATGAATGACCTTTTTAATCTTCTTCACAACGCTGTCGAAGCACAAAACAATGGGAAGAAAATTTCTCAAAAAGAAATGGCTCAAAGGCTAGGAATTTCTATGCGCTCCTATCAAGATTGGCGCCTTGGAAATGCAAAGCCTCAAGCCGCCAAAGCGATTTTAGACATGCTTGGAATGCTTGAAGATGATGAGATCATACGTGTAGTCCGTAAAATCAATAAATTAGGAAAAAAGTCATGAGCACTTTAAGCGAACAAGAACGCCACGGTTTAGATGATGTTTTTTTATCCATATCCTCCACTCAGCCCTTTATCTTTAAATATAAATTATCTCATTATCACACGTACTTTATTTTGCATCTAAAAACCCGTGTGAAGGCCTTTAAAATTCAAACATTACTCCATGAAAAGATTAAAATCACTCTAAAAAACACATTTTTACAAAAGAATTCACAAAAAATAGAAAAAACAAGAAAAATTTAAGCTAAGAGATATTAAAGTATTTCCGTCGGAAACGCAGGACTCTCTTTTTTCTCGTAAATCAGGAAGTTTTAGTGAATTTCATAAATCTTTACCTTAAAGGAATTAAATGAATAAAGCGCAATTCGTTGAGTTGGTACAAAAAAGTGGTAGTTACAAAACTAAAGTAGAAGCTGAAACAGCAATCAAAGCATTCACAGAAGCAGTTACAGCAGCTCTTGTTGCTAAAGAAGAAGTTTCATTAGTAGGCTTCGGTAGCTTTGCTGCATCACTTCAAAAAGGTAAAAGTGGTAAAGTACCAGGTACTGATAAAACTTACAGTACTGCAGATAAAATGGTTCCTAAATTTAAACCAGGCAAAAGTCTTAAAGACTCTGTTGCAGCTGCAAAATAGTTCTTCCTAATTCTTCGAGGATATTCCTCGAAGCTTACTTATATATTTCTCTTATTTAGTCACTTAATACGTTATAATTATCACCTTATCATTCATCGTTGGAGAGGATTACTATCGTGTTATTTTCATTTTTATCCCATCTCTTTCCATCAAAATCTACTAAAATCAATGTTGATAGTAATGTACCTGAACAAGAAAAACAAATAGCGTCACAAAAAGTACTTGAATCTTCCATCCTTGATGTGAATGGCACGCTGCTTAAAGATTTCACGCTCTTTCATCACAACACTTCATTCTTCATTGATTTATTAATTTTTTTACCTCATTATGGTCTTTATCTAGGCGAAAAAATATCCTGGAAAAACGTAGATTTAAAAGGTGCGAGCGTTGAACGGTCTTCACGAAAAAGTAAAAAAACATCTACAACACGCCTCGAAGCTACTGAAAAAATACTCCATCAAAAACTTGAAGATGTCTTATCTTTTGATTCCACCCAAATTGAGCGATTTTTTTGGATGGAATATCTTAGTGAAGCAGAATTTGATGCCCTTGATCCTTCTTTTCATAAACTGTTGCCTAAAGAAAGGTTACTATTTTGTGATGATACTATTCAAAGTATTCAAAATAAACTTATGTCACTGGAAAGCTATCAAGAAATACCCTATTCAGAGTTAAAGGTAATCGGATCGCTTCGAGCACATACCTTATTGCTTCCAACAGCTACAGAGCCTTTTGGAGCCTTTCTAGACGATAATCAGCAAATATTTCTAGACTCTCCACTTACTCAAACTCCTCTTATTCTTGGAGGCGCATGTGCTAGTGGTAAAAGTACCGTTCTTGTCCGAAAAATACTTCAAATACTTCTTGAAGATTCCAATGCTAAAATCATGATTATTACCCCCACACTCCTTAACGGGGAAACGCTTCGTCAAGAGCTCATTGCCTTGACTGATTTTGCCGTTGTGCACCTTGATTTTACACGAATTCAGTTTTTAAGTCCTAGTCAACTCTATACTCCTATTGATACCAAGGAGTTTCCAAGTGACATGACTCATATTGTGTGTGATGATATACAACTGCTGGATATTGCCCCTTTTCTTGATAATACTACAAGTTTGAAAGGAAAATTTATTATTCTAAGCGGTTCTATACTCGAAGAAAATACCTTTCAACAAACGCTAACGCACATCTATCGAAATCCTTCTATACACTTCGTACATTTTTCCCACACCAAAGGAGCACTCTATACCCTCCTGTCAGGATTGCGGAACCACTTGGATCTTCTTTCTACTTCTCCAGTTATGATTATTCTTCCCAATGAGGAACTTTTGGATGAATATAAAAATGCTATCGATGAATATTTGCATCTCGAGTCACGTATACTCAACACATCGTTTAGCTTACAATACAAAAGCCTTGAATTTATCACACTATCAACCTTAGAGTTTATCAGTTCTTTTAGTGTTTCCCATTGCTATCTCATAAATCTTGATCCAAATAACCTTCTCTACCCTCTTGCATTAAGCCGAGCATCAGAGAGCGTCACTATAATTTCTGAAGATCTTCACTCGTTATCTTAAACATCATCTAAAAGGAATAACCATGCGCCTCTTACTCTCTTTGTTGCTATCTTATAGCTTTGCACTCGCTGCTCATCCAACAGTCTTACTTCAAACAACTCAAGGTGATTTAACTCTTGAACTCTATGAAGATGTTGCTCCTCTTGCAGTTGAAAACTTCACAACACTCGTAAAAAACGGTTATTATAATGGTTTAACTTTTCACCGTATTATCAAAAATTTCATGGTTCAAGGTGGTGATCCAACGGGGACTGGTGCAGGAGGAGAATCAATTTGGAAGAAACCGTTTAAAGATGAATTCAAATCAGGAGTTGTCTTTAATCAAGCTGGAGTCTTAGCAATGGCTAATGCTGGACCTCGAACAAATGGAAGTCAGTTTTTTATCACAACAGCACCCACTCCATGGCTTAATGGCTACCACACTATTTTTGGTAAAGTCGTTAAAGGATCCGATACCTTAAACAAGCTCAATAACATTCAAACCAATGGTCAGCAAAATGGTGATCGACCAATTCAAACACAAAAAATAATCAAAGCCACATTGCTTCCCTAATTACTTAGGGAGTTTTGCCAACGAATCTAAAACACTTTTTTGTGTTCCTTGATCAAGTTTTTTATCATTGGACACAAACATATAAAACTCAACTCGTCTATTTTTAGCTCGATTAACTTCGCTGTTATTGGTCGCGAGTGGTTTTGCTGCTCCAAATCCTGCACTTGAAATTCGTTCAGAACTTACACCATTTTTAATCAATTCTCTTACTACTGTTGCTGCACGAGCACTGGATAAGTCCAAGTTATCTCTATATGCAGAACCTTTAGGAAGAGCTTGATTGTCGGTATAGCCCCGCACCGAGATCTCAGCCGTGGGAGGAAGTGTTTTGATAATATCTGCTACTCTTTTAACAAAACGATGTATCTCTTCATCGTCTAGCGTTGCATTCGAACCTCTGAAGGGTATGGTTGCCGGCAGTTTAAGCAATGTCCCATCCATACTCTGATCCAATGCACCCTCACCCACCGAAACATTTTGCATCTGTTCATCTTCCGTACTGGTGGCTTCAGTTTTACCTTCACTTTGTGTTGGGTTATTCTCCAATACCGCTCCACCCTCTGCAACCGGCATTTTCCCACTGCTTTGCTCAGATGGCTTTTCAGGCGTCGCTGGATCCATAGGGAGTACAGGACTAATCTCTTGCGGGGCAGGCGCATAATCGTATATTTTTACAAATTCTTCTTTAACAGCACGCATTTTTTCTTTGTTTACCGAAGCAAGTGCGTATAAGGCAATAAATAATGCTAAAAGAAGACTGAAAAAGTCAGCCGTCGGAACTGCCCACTTTTCCCCGGCAGCACATTCACACGGTTTACATTTTTTTTTCTTAGCCATTTAAATACTCATTATGTAAATTGACTATGCTTCTCTTCCGCAGGGGAAAGGAAGTTGAGAAGCTTCGCTTCTAGTGTACGCGGATTATCGCCATGAACGATTCCAATAATTCCCTCAAGCATCACTTTTTGTTCTTTGACGATGTGATGCGCTTTTGCTTTCATCTTATTACCCATCGGTCCGATCAAAACATACGCCCCGAAAATACCGGTAACCGTTGCGGTAAACGCACCCGCAATACCCTCTGCCATTTCAGCAGGATTATCCAGTTTTTGAAGCGCAAGAATCAGACCCAAAACGGCCCCAACAAGACCCATAACCGGGGACGTTTCGCCTGCTAGAATCCAATAGTGAGCGCATCCATGCCAATAATGTTCTGTCTCTTCGATCACAGCTTCAAGTGTTTCAGAAATGGTATCAATCTCATTTCCATCAACTGCCATACTGAGACCTTGTTTTAAAAACTCATTATCGAGTTCAGCCACTCTTTTTTCAAGTGATAAAAGACCATCACGACGTGCCATAAGGGCCAAATCAACTATTTCTTTGATACGTTCTTCCAAATTGACAGGTGATTTTTTAAAATTCATCCCGACGTTCTTAAAAGCACCCTTGATGTATTCTGGATCGGTACTTACCATGGATGCCAATAGCGTTGTCGGAATAATAATAATAAGGGAAGTAATATGAACGACATGAACGGGATTTCCCCCCTCCATCAAGTCCCCGATAGAAATAGTAGCCATAGCCCCTAATATCCCTAAAATCGTTGTCAAATCCACAGGAACTCCTTCTCCACTAGACTAATTTATTTTTAATTATCTCTATAACTCATAATTAGTCGATTGTACCTTGTTTTTGCTGAAAATTATGATTTTTTCTCATTATAAGGATAGAAAAAATTGTAAAGAATTTTGATAAGAATCATCAGAAAAATACCGCTTCCCATACTCGCAACAATAAAAGCATTGTATTCTTCATGAGAAATAGCATGCGCGCTGTATCCCAGTGTCGCAATTGCTACGGTAAACGTTAACGGCATTGAGTCGCTTAGTGAAAAAAGTATTGTATTTTTAAGTCCTAAGTAGCCACTGTATGCGACGAAAGAACTCAACAATCGAATACCGATAATAGCACTGGCAATAAAGAGTGCTGCCATCAAAATTTTAGTATCAGTAAATGCCTCAAGCGCCAACGTAGATCCGACGTGAATAAAAAAGATCGGAACTAAAAATCCAAAACCAAAAGAAGAGAGCTTTTCAGGAAGTTCTTTTTTATGCTTAAAATAGGTTGCCACGAAAGTCCCTGCCAAGAAAGCTCCTAAAACCACATCGATTTTAAGATAAAGCATCACAGCAACCATCATAAACATAAGCGACATGGAAAAACGTACATCCTGATCTTTTCCATCATCATGAGGCATTATCAATGTTTTAAGACCTGGATACCACCAAAAAAGGATTCTAATCCCCTTGAAGAAAAGGACAAATCCGATCATAAATGCAAACAATCCCCCTAGCGTAAAAGCGAATTCACGGTTATACCCGTATTCAAGCCCGCCGCTGAGTATCGTCAGAGCCATAATACTCACAAGTTCACCGATAATTCCAATATTGAGTGCCAATGCAAGCCATGGCTGATTTTTACCGTATTCTTTGACCAATGCCATCAACATACCCAGTGAAAAAATCGGAAAAGTAACCAAATAAACAGCACTCAAATCAAAATATAAAAATAAAGCCAGTGAGCACCCGTACAGCATCGCAAAATAGATGATAGTTCGGCGCAAGAGAGATGATTTTGCAAATCCAAATTCTTTAAGATTGACTTCCATTCCCGCCAAGAACATCAAATATAAAAATCCTACTTTTGCAATAATTTTAAAGAGTTCATTTTCAACCAGAAGCCCAAAATATGCCGCTACACTTCCTAGCAATATTTCAACGACCACTACCGGAATTTTTGTGACTCTCGATAAGAAAGGTGAGAACATTACGAGAAGCGATAAGGTAATAATAACAACCGTTGTACTCATACCACTAACCTCTCAACTCTTGCCATAAAGCGATGGCTTGAATATGCTCTTTTACATCATGAACGCGAACTATCGAGGCGCCTTCTTCAATCGCTTTAAGATGGATTGCCAACGTTCCGCCAAGACGATTTTCACTGCTTGAGGGTGAAATAGAGTCAATCATTGATTTACGGCTTGCACCTACCAACAACGGTTTACCAAAAGCCAAAAAATGTTTTTGATGACGTATCAGCTCCAAATTGTCATCCAAACGTTTTCCAAAACCGATACCGCAGTCTAAAATCACATCAGAAATTCCAAATTTATTTGCTTTTTCCAAACGTTCAACAAAGAAATTCTCAACTTCATGAAGTATGGAAGTAGTTTGCGGATTACTTTGCATATCATGTGGAGCCCCCAGTGCATGCATAAGAACTACCGTAGCCTTGTGTGAACCGCAAAGTCCTGCAACCTCATCATTTGCAAGCCCTGTAATATCATTGATAATATTAAACCCTCTCTCGAGCGCATACGCAATCACTTTTGGAGTATAACTGTCCAAACTCAAACGAATTCTTTCATACGTTTTTTCATAGTAAAGCAGATCAATAATCGGTTTTACTCGTGCCAATTCTTCTTCAACACTGACACCAACACTTCCTGGACGGCTTGAAACTCCTCCGATATCGATAATGTCCGCACCCTGAACTATCATCTCTTCGATTTTTTCTATCGCACATGACTCTTGAAATCGGCTTAAAGGATAAAAGCTGTCATCATTGGCATTGATAATACCCATAACCTGGATTTTTTGAGGGAAATGAAGTCCACAAAAACGGGCTAACTCCTGTGATACGATTTTTAAACCAAAGGGCTGAGCTTTTTCTTTTTGTACCAATTCTTTAAGTTGTCTCTCATTGGCAATTAACAGGGCATCTACAAAAGGTGTTGATGCGGTTACCGTCCCTTTGGGAACGGCTAAATCTGCACCAATGCTCAAAGCATCTTGCTTGAGGATATTGGCAGCTCCTACATGTAAATTCTTGATAGAAATAAGATGAATTTGCCCTTTGTCACTCAAAATAAACACCCCTCCACCATCAACACCAAGCTCTTTAAGAGCGTTTTTAAGATTAAAGGAAGAAGAGAGATGTTCAACGTGCACGTTTGGCTTCTTTGAGAAAATTCATCAGTACCATAATCAAGATACTTTGTGTCCGTCCATTAAGCTCGATGAGTCGAAATGCTTTTTCAAATGCTTCTATCTGGACTACGGATAAACTATACTGCTCTTGATAGACGGCATGATGAAACAAGTTTTCAATCAACTCTTTTGCTTCATGTTTTTTGAGTTTATCGTGCTCTTTTACCCATCTAAACATTTCTGAAATATCCAATTGGCGTAATACCAAAGAAATGGGCTCATGTTTTTTACCCTCTTGCTCAACTTGCAGAGACATTCGAGAGCGAACGGTTGGTAAAAATGTACTTTTATTGGGAGCCATTAAAATAAAGACAATATTTCTAGGAGGTTCTTCTAAAATTTTCAGCAAAGCATTTTGGGCAGGAATCGTGAAGCTTTTTGCTCCAAGAATGAGAGTTTTAGTATTTTCTTCACTTCTATACGCTTCCGCTATCACTTCTTTAGCGTCTTCGATTTTAAAATCTTCACAGATGAAACGGACACTTCGCAAAGGCAATAATGTGTGTTCGATTTCCAGTGATTTTTCTTCAAATCGCTCCGTGATAACGATTCCTCCTCGCTCAAGCGTGAACATCTATCTCCCCAAATAATACACTGGCTAATGTACGGTCGAGAAGCCGATAAAGCTGAAGAAGCTTGATGTCAATATGAGAATCATACGATCTAAGCAACAAAGCATTGGGATAATTTTCATCCATCATCCAAATAAAAGCACCATTGGAGCGCTTAACAATATCAGCACGACGTTCATCGCCCCCTTTTCCAATGTACCAAAAGAAATATTTTCCATTATACGAGAGATCCAGCATATCGTTGAGCATATCGATCGATTCAGCGTCTCGCATCAGATTTAAATGAGGATGAAGTGCCTCTAAAGCGACGATGGGTATCATAGGACGTTCTTTGGTGCGCTTATTGATTGATTCAGTAATATAGTGCGAAAACCATCGTCGTTCATGATCGGTTACAACAACAATGGTATGTCCTTGCATGATCTGATCCATGACATTCACAATTTGCGGAATCCATTCATAGCGTTGTTCTTCAAACCAGCTCATGGATGCTCCCTCTGCGCGTATCGCATCGAGAGTCCACTGGTCAAATTGACGCATTACTGATCCAACGAATAGGCACTGTGAAGTGAGCGAACCGAAAGTTCCGCGTATTTTTCAGCAACGACCATCGAGACTTTGATCTCAGAGGTTGAAATCATCATGATATTGATATTTTCTCGCGCCATCGTTTGAAATGCTTTTGCCGCAACTCCCGTGTGCGATTTCATCCCCACACCGACGATGGATACTTTACAAATATTCTCATCGTAGCTTGATTCACTAATCTCACCTTCACCCACAAATTGTTCGACTATATTTTTGGCATCCAGTAGTTCTGTTTTAGGAACCGTAAAATCAAGACTGGTTTTTCCATCATGTCCCAGTGTTTGAATAATCATATCGATGTTCACACTGTTGTCTGCCAAACGGGTAAAAATATCCGACGCGATTCCCGGACGGTCGATAACACCGCTCAACGATACACGAGCTTGATTTTTATCCAGCGCAATGCCGCTAACAAGAGGTTTTTCCATAATATTTTCTTCCTTTGTGATAAGTGTCCCTTCCGCATCAGTGAAACTAGAGCGGGTTACGAGGTTGACATTGAGTTTTTTTGCGAGCTCGACCGAACGGTTTTGAAGGACTTTAGCCCCAAGTGATGCGAGTTCTAACATCTCGTCATAACTAATTTTATCCATCTTTTTGGCTTTTGGCTCGATGCGCGGATCCGTAGTATAAATCCCATCAACATCCGTATATATCTCACATAAATCCGCTTTGAGAGCCCCGGCAAGGGCTACTGCCGAGAGATCCGATCCGCCACGCCCCAATGTCGTTACTTGACCATCTTCGCTTACTCCTTGAAATCCTGCGACAACGACAACCTTGCCCAGAGCAAGCTGCTCGCGCATCAATGAGGGATCAATACTCTCAATGCGTGCTTTCGTATGAACATTATCCGTTACGATACCTGCACGACGTCCACTCATGGAGACTGCTGGATGTCCCAATGCATTAAGAGCGATCGAAAGCAATGCTGCCGTTACTCGCTCGCCTGAGCTTAAAAGCATATCCACTTCACTTCGTTCAGGAGTAGCGGTATAATGCTCAGCATACGCGATCAGCTTATTCGTCTCACCGCTCATAGCTGACACTACGGCAACGACTTGGTGACCTTCTTTTAGTGTTTTGGCAACACGCATGGCAACATTTTGGATACGCTCCAAATCGCCAACACTCGTCCCGCCGAATTTTTGTACGATTACCATTACAAATATCCCTCCGCTTTAAAATGTAAAATTACTTGTTCATAAATCGGCTTTTTAAAATGAGCAATGTTTTCAAATAGTTCATCCATGCTGACAAAACGGTATTGTTTAAATTCTGGATGCTTGGTATCTAAATCAATTTTCGCTCCCTCTTTGAGACGTACGAGATAGTAACGTTGTTTTTGTCCCGCAAAAGGTGTCATTTTTGCCGCAACATGCGAAGGAAAATCATAGGCAATCCAGTCAGGATATTCCGCGATTATTTCAATTTTCTTGGTCCCTATTTCTTCTTTAAGTTCGCGAAAAAGAGCTTCTTCAGCCGATTCGCCCTCATCGATTCCCCCTTGAGGGAACTGCCAAACATTGTTCATATCATTACGTTCAGCAATAAAAATTTCTTTTTTATCAGGATACTCATGGGAAACGATTACCGCAGCAACATTAGGGCGATAAAATTTTGTTTGACTCATAATGGATGATCTTTTTGGTTAATTTTGTCGCGTATTGTAAACTATTCGCCATTAAAAATACTATAATCCCGTATGCTTTTATACATTCATATCCCTTTTTGCGACAGCAAATGCTCTTATTGTGCCTTCAACTCCTACGTTGATAAATTTTCACAGCGTGAGCACTACATGCAGGCGCTTAGTGTTCAACTCGATTTCGAACTCAAACGTTTTGGCGTTAATCCTTCGTGTCTTATCAAAACCGTCTTTATCGGTGGAGGAACTCCCTCGACGGTCGATCCGAGTCTGTATGCTGAAATTTTTACTAGCATTCGTCCTTTTTTAGCACACGATGTCGAAATCACCTCCGAAGCCAATCCCAACAGCGCAACTTTGGAATGGCTGGAAGGAATGTATGCACTTGGGGTCAATCGAATCAGCTTTGGGGTACAAAGTTTTAATGATGAAAAACTCAAAACATTAGGACGTGCTCATAACACATCTCATGCACTCAATGCTATTCATAATGCTCAAAAAATTGGATTTAAACACCTGTCTGTTGATCTTATTTATGGAGTGGCAGGTGATACTAAAGAACTCTTGCAAAATGATATTACCCAAGCTTTTTCTCTTCCCATCGATCATATCAGCCTTTATTCCCTCACCATCGAAGAACATACTGCTTTTGAAAAAACTCCCGAAATTGCCCAAGAAGAATTGGCACTCACCGAATGGCTTTTTGAAAAAATAGCCTCGCATGGATTTGAGCAATACGAGATTTCGAACTTCGGTAAAAGTAAATCGATGCACAATCTCGGATACTGGGAGGGGGAAAACTACATCGGATTAGGTGCAGGTGCTGTTGGGTTTTTAGACAACTGCCGATTTTATCCTTCCGTGGATATTGACTATTACATTGAACATCCACTCGAAATCAATGAGGAATTCCTAGCTGAAAAAGCACTCTTGAGTGAAAAACTTTTTTTAGGATTTCGTAGCTGTGTTGGAGTAGATGAAACAATTCTCTCTAAAAATCAACTCAAAACCGCAAAACTGCTTTGTGATGAAAACATGCTGAAACATCACGATGGACGTTACTTTAACCCTAACTTTCTCCTTGCGGATGAAATTGCACTGCGAGTTGAAGGATATTAAATCTTTTTTCGCTAAAATTGCCCTATCTTTAGCATTAGGCAAATAATATGTTTGGTATGGGTATCGGCGAAATTTTTCTTATCGCAATTATTGCAGTGTTATTTTTAGGTCCAGAGAAGCTCCCCTCGACCATGGTAGATATTGCTAAGTTTTTTCGTAGCGTAAAGGGTACGGTCAATTCAGCCCGCGCAACCATCGAAGAGGAAATGAATTTTTCTGAAATGAAACAAGAAGCTCTTAACTACAAAAAAGATCTTTTGGATGCGAGTTCAGAGCTGGAGCGAATGACCAATGTCACTGAAATTGGAAGTGAAGTTCAATCCATGAAAAATGATCTCAATTTAAACACTATTGTATCTCAAGCACCTTCGGCTCCAAAAGAAGCAGAAGTCATTACTTTTGCTCCCAAAGTAAAAGAAGTTCAACCTATTGATATAAAATCCCTCCAAGAGAATGCTTAATGTTTGATGATTTACGCCCTCATTTAGTCGAACTGCGCAAGCGACTTGGAATCAGTGTCCTTGCTGTCATTATTATGTCCATCATTATGTGGAACTTTCACGATGCTTTATTGGCATGGATTACCGCTCCTCTTGTTGATGCATTAACCGCTACCGCAAAAATCTCACGTAAAGCAGCTATGGGGATGATTGTCACACGAGAATTATCAGAAGCATTTTTTGTTGCTATGAAAGTTTCCTTTTTTGCAGGACTCCTTCTGGCGCTTCCTGTCATCCTCTCACAAGTATGGCTTTTTATCGCTCCAGGTTTGTATACTAATGAGAAAAAAATGATGATTCCCATCGTGGTCGGAGGGACAGGAATGTTCCTTATGGGTGCGGCATTCGCTTACTATTTTGTAACCCCTATCGGATTTGCCTTTTTTATTGAATTCGGAAGTGCTTCTTTTGTCCCAATGTATAACATCGGAGAATATGTCGAGTTTTTTACCAAAATTTTATTTGGATTTGGACTTGCCTTTGAACTTCCAGTCGTTTGTTATTTTCTTGCCCTCTTGGGCCTCATCGATGACAAAATGATGAAAGACTTCTTTCGCTACGCTATCGTATTAATCTTTGTCATTGCAGCGATTTTAACTCCTCCGGACGTTATCTCTCAAATCTTAATGGCATTGCCTTTGATTCTTCTCTATGGCATCTCTATTCTCATTGTACAAGCTGTCAATCCAGCTCCTAAAGAAGAACCTGAGTCAGACTACGAAGATGAAGAAGAGACGATTGATTAAAGACCCCCTGTTAACCTCCAGTTATGACTACTCACTTCCCAGTGAGCTCATAGCCACACACCCAGTCCATCCACGTGACCATGCACGGCTTCTTGTTTACCGACGAAGCGATCGTTCCATCACCCACGCCCGTTTTGACCAATTAGAACAGTTTTTGCCTGAAGAGTGTGGCCTTATTTTTAATGATACCAAAGTTATTAAAGCACGGTTATACGGTAAAAAAGTCAGTGGCGGAGCGATTGAACTGCTCATCAATCGTCCGCTCAATGCTCACACTCTCAATGTTTACATCAAAGGACGCGTGAAAAAGCAAACGCATCTTCTTTTTGATGATAACCTTACCGCAACCGTCACCATGCTCCATGATGATGGATCCCGTGAAGTACAGTTCACCAAAGATGAAACTCTTTTACGTTTTGAAGAACTGTTGCCTATTCTTGAACGTATTGGCCACATTCCCCTTCCCCCTTATCTCGGTCGTGAAGATAACTCTGAAGACGAACGAGAGTACCAGAGCGTCTTTGCCGTCCACGAAGGAGCGGTTGCTGCACCCACAGCGTCACTGCATTTTACCGATGAGCTTTTTGAAGCCGTTTGCCATTCACGTCCCCATGCTTTTGTCACCTTGCACGTAGGCTCCGGAACGTTCAAACCTGTCGAATGTGCGCATATTACTGATCATCCTATGCACTCGGAGTACTTTAATATCACCGAACAAGCACAGTCTCTTATCCAACAAGAAATACCCCTCCTTTGCATCGGAACGACATCAACGAGAACCATTGAATATCATGCTCGCACCCATGAACTTCACGGCGAGGCAAATCTCTTTTTACATCCAAATAATCAGCCCTTACGTGTCAATCATCTCTTAACCAACTTTCATCTTCCTCAATCAACCCTTCTGATGCTCGTTGCTTCTTTCGTTGGGCTGGAAGAAACTCATCGTATTTACCAAGAAGCAATTGATTGCAAATATCGCTTTTTTTCTTATGGTGACGCTATGCTTATTCTATAATTTACCTTAGATACGCTAAAATAACACATAATATGAATCGAGGTATTTTAATGAAACATCTTAATCGACGACATTTTTTAGGTGCTGGCTTATTATTAGGAGCTTCCACGCTCATAGGTAAAGAACTTCCTGCCAAACCCATTGCGATTCCTCAAGAGTACGTTCCTCCTATTATTGCATTCCCTGAAAAAAAGCCGATGGTGGCTATCTCTGATCGTCCGCCGTTGCTAAAATCTGCTAAAGGTCGTGAACTTTTTACGCAACCGATTACTCCAAACGATGAATTTTTCGTCCGTTGGCATCTTCCTGACATTCCGACTTTTGTTGATTTAAGCACATTTCGTCTCGAAGTTAAAGGAGAAGTTCATACACCACTTTCTCTTAGCGTTGATGATTTAAAATCCAAATTTGAACCAACAGAGATTACCGCAGTACTTCAATGCGGAGGAAATAGCCGTAAATACTATAAAAACGTAGGTCCAGCAACCCATGGGGTACAATGGGATCATGGCGCCATGGGATGTGCTGTTTGGAAAGGGGTACGTCTAAAAGACCTCTTAGAACATGCAGGTGTCAAAGAAAGTGCTAGATGGGTAGGACTGAACGGCCTAGAAAAACCTGCTATGGAAGAAACCCCTGATTTTTTCCGAGAAATGGCCATTGCGGAAGCACTCGAAGATCAAATTCTTGTTGCTTATTCCATGAATGGTGAGGATCTTCCTTACTTAAACGGTTTTCCATTACGATTGGTTATTCCAGGACATTTCGCCGACAGTTGGGTTAAAATGCTCACGGAAATTACGGTACTAGACAGGTATCAAAAAAGCTTTTTTATGGATGTTGCTTACACCGTTCCTGATAACGATTGTGAATGCGTTGTTTCAGGAAGCGATTTTGAATACAAACGAAAACCCATCGCGAGCATGAAAGTAAAATCCGTCATTGGCTACCCTTCATCCGACACAGTTATCAAAAAAGGATCCAAAGTTAAAGTGGCAGGAGTAGCTTTTGACCAAGGAAAAGGGATCAAAGAAGTTATGATTTCTCTTGATGGCGGAAAAAGCTGGAGTGCTGCCAAGCTGGCTGCTGAAAATGGCAAATATTCCTTTAGAATGTGGACCTATGAGTGGGATGCTAAAATTAAAGGGGACTTTTCCATTATGGCACGTGCGATCAATCGCATCGGAAATATTCAACCTCAGGTGGACGAAATCGGCTGGAACGCAGGCGGATATCAATACAATGCGGTTGATGTTGTCAACGTAAAAATAGTCTAAGGAGCAAAAATGAAGAAATTATTTTTAACGGCACTTATCCTCGGAGCTACAACACTTTTTGCTCAAGTTGACAAACCTGTTGAAATGCCATACGTAGATTATCCTATGGTAAAAGGAGATCACGACGAAGTAGCACAACAATACTGCCTCATCTGTCACTCATGGGGATACATTCTTAACCAAGGTAAAAAAAGCAGACCTTACTGGAAAGGAACAGTTCAGAAAATGGTCAATGAATTCAAAGCTCCTATCTCCAAAGAAGATCAGCAGACTATCACCAACTATCTCGTCAAACATTATGGATATGAAACAACTTCAGCCCATTAAAATTTGCTTCTAAAGAGGCAAATTTTCTATTAAACTACGAATACTCTTCCATTTCGAACTTCGATAATTCCGCCTAATTCTCCCTCAAATATTTCTTTTGGAAACCGTGCAATCACTTCTTCATACGTCGGCATTGTTCTGCAATAGGCAATAAAAGGCGAGTCATTTATTGTATTAAGAGCGGATGAAGTAATCATGGCAACAAAACTGTCAATCTCTTCAATTGCTATTGCCCTGCCCTGCGTCAGAAGTCTATGAGTTCCTTCACTCTCACGAATTCTGTGTGGTAAAACATAAATTTGCTTTCCCATCTCTAATGCAAACTCCACGGAGCGCATACTTCCGCTATTTAAATCAGCTTCAGTAACAATCAAGACCTCACCTAATGCAACAACAATTTCATTGCGTACAACAAAACTCCACTCTCTAGCCGTAAAATCAGGTTCAAACTGAGAAAGAGTTAAGCCATTATTTTCAATTGACGCAATGAACTCGCTATTAGCTTTGGGATAGCGAATATCAATGCCGCATGGTAACACGGCAATCGTATTGCTAACTCCCGCACCCTGATGCGCTAAAGTATCCACACCGGCAGCAGCACCGCTAACAATGACCATCCCAGCGTATGAAAGTTTTTTAGAAAGTTCCAGTGTAAGGGCTCGCGTATAAGGATTAGGGCGACGTGTTCCGACAATGGAGATTTTAGGGCGAGAAAGCAGATCTAGCGAGCCTTTAAAATAAAGCTCATCTGGATATTTCTTCATAGATTCTAGTTCTTTTATTCTCGATGGAACATACTGAGACATAGGACTATCCGATATTAAATTTTTATCATCCTATCGCAATGATGAAAAAAAAGTAAAAATATGACAGTTTGTTATATTTTATCAATTCCTACGAGCTTAATTTCGCTCAAAATAGATTTGGATTCTTTGAGTGCCTGAATAGTATCAGGGCGCGGATGACCGATGGCGATTGCACTTCCATTACGCTTTGCAATTTCAACGGCTTCACGTATTTGTTTTTTGATGTTTTCAACACCATCATGATGATCTAAAAATACATCGCGGCCTAGGTAACGCATTCCATATTTCGTATCAATCACTTTTACTTTGCTCTGTGCTGTGGTTCGACTATCCACAAAAATAAGCCCATTCTCTCTCATTACCGATACCAAACGATCCATGGCATCTTCATCTGCCGTAAACTTTGAACCGGTGTGATTATTAATATAGCGAACGTCCGGATAAAGTTTTTTGATTTTTTGAATTTGTGAAGCTATCATCTCTTTCGAGTCACTTATCCGCAATGTCACCTGCTCTTCATCATTAAAATCAACCGCTTCAAGAGGTAAATGCACCATATAGCCATTTATTCCCTGCGCCAACGTTGCTGATTCATTATGGCGAGGACTCGGTGGTAAAAATGACATAACGAGAGGTAATCCAACGGATCGAATTGCTTTTACATCATGTGCATACGATACATCATCCATGATGATAACTAACTTTGCAGTGCCTTGTATTACGGGATGAGAGATTCTAGGCTCACTAGGTGGTGGTGCTGCTTTTTTGTCTTTGGGGGCGTATTCATGATGAGCACTAATCGATTCATGTTCCAGTAACTCTTTAAGAGCTTTTTTAAGATGACCAATCTCGAGATTTTGCTCATTGGCTTTTAATGAAGCATTCGTATCTACTTTAGCAATCTCTTTAATTTGTCCCATGAGTAACTCGGTCTGTTCACGTTGGCGATCTGTCTCATCTTGAGCTTGATTGAAACCAATAAAATAACCAATTAAAATAGCTACACAAATCATAATAAGCAATGATAAAAAAACGGCAATATGTTTTAATGAAAAAAGAGATCGAAAAGAAGAAGTGTGCTTATGCATCAAGAAACATTTATGTTAAATTTGTATTTTAGAGCTGAGTTCCCGCCTTCGCGGGAATAACGAGCTTAAAAGCAATTCTTAGTTTGTAGACTGGTTAACGATTTTGTTTTTAGAAATCCACGGCATCATTGCACGAAGGCTTACACCTGTACGCTCAATCAACGATGCTTTTGCGTTTGTACGCTCTGCGTTCATACGTGGGTATCCAGCTTGACCTTCAAGGATGAAGTCTTTTGCAAAACGACCATCTTGAATCTCTTTTAGGATCTCTTTCATCGCCGCTTTTGATTCCGCATTGATAACGCGTTTACCGCTGACATAGTCACCGTATTCTGCTGTGTTAGAGATTGAATAACGCATATCAGCAATTCCGCCCTCAAACATCAAGTCGACAATGAGTTTCAATTCATGAAGACACTCGAAATATGCTAATTCAGGTGCATATCCAGCTTCAGTCAACGTTTCAAATCCTGCTTGGACAAGAGAAACTGCACCACCACAAAGAACTGCTTGTTCTCCGAAAAGGTCTGTTTCTGTTTCGTCTTTAAAGGTTGTTTCGATGATAGCCGTACGTCCGCCACCGATAGCCGATGCATAAGATAGAGCTAATTCTTTTGTTGTACCGCTTGGATTTTGACCAACAGCGATAAGGTCAGGAATCCCGCCGCCACGAACAAATTCAGAACGTACAGTGTGACCTGGTGCTTTTGGAGCGATCATAGTAACATTGATGTCCGCTGCAGGTTTAACACGTCCGTAATGGATACTGAACCCGTGACCAAATGCGATAGTTGCACCAGATTTAAGATTAGGAGCAATTTCGTTTGCATAAATTTCTGCTTGGTTTTCATCCGGAAGAAGGATAATAACAAAATCAGCGAATGCAGATGCTTCTGCAACCGTCATAACTTTAAAGCCTTTTGCTTCTGCTTTTGCCCATGAGCTACCGCTTTTGCGAAGACCGACTACTACTTCTACACCGCTATCACGTAGGTTTTCTGCGTGTGCGTGACCTTGTGAGCCAAAACCGATCATAGCGACGATTTTGCTTTTGATGAGTTCGATATTACAATCTTTATCGTAGTAGACGTTTAATGCCATAAGAATATCCTTAGAGTAAGCACTGTGGGCTTAAAATTTGGCGAATTATACCCCACATTTGCAAAAAGAAAGATAAGTGTCCCCTTATAACTGAAAGCTAAATTTTCTCTTTAGCCAGTACGACAAATTGCATGCTACAATTCATCAAAAAATTAGGGGCCATTGTGAAAAAATTTAATTTATTTAAAGAGATTATTGTTGTCAATCGCAGCGATTTTATGCTTGGACTCAACTCTAACAAACGTTTTGCCATCAGCTATGCAGGTGACGTTGTCTTTGAACCTTTTGCACCCGATCTCATCTCTATTTATGAGGGAAGTATCGCTCCTGTTTCCCCTCTAGCGACTAATTTGGCACGTCCTATCAGTGACATCCTTGGCAAAAATTACCGTATCGTTGAAGATGAAGATCGCATACTCATAAAAGCCACAGCTGCGTGGCAGTCTATCATCGGATTTAATCAACGTCGCGCCATGTATGATGATACTACAGGTGATGGTATTGCCGAGTTTTCAGACAAAACTCTCGAAACTATTGGATGGCATGCTACAGAATTTAATATCCGATATCGTGATATTGTTGATCAATTTGAAGAAAAATGTGAAGGAATTTTGATCTGTATTGAGCAAGAAGAACCTTATCAGTTCAGCGGTCTTGGATTCTTATTTGAGTTAGAAGCAGCACAAAAACTCGCATTTGACTATTGTGCCGATATTGTCAAAGACACAATAGCGAATGATAAAGATTTTGCTACATTGAGTGACGATGAAGAAGAGGCTAGAGACTATTTTTTAGCTGGCCTAAATATCTCTCTAAAATAATCTTAGCCGAAAGGGAGTCAATGCGACCGTCGCGTTTATAACGGATTTCACCTTTCATTAGTGCTTCTGCTTCTTGAGAGCTGTAAGATTCATCTTGATAGGCAATTTCACCTGCAAATTCAACAAGATTCATAAAATGATTAACGCGACGACGCATCTCGTCTTCCGTGGTGCTTCCCATTGGAATACCGACCACGACTGTCGTTGCCTCGTATTCATTTAACACTTTCTTAACGTCGTTAGCCGCTTGATTACGGTTTTTTCGCTCTACGGCCATTAGCGGTGTAACGATTCCTGCTCCTGCATATAATGCTAATCCAATCCGTTTTAATCCTAAATCAATCGCAATTATTGCACCCATCATTTCCCCAAACAAAATTGACCGAACATTTTATCAAACATCTCATCGAGTTCATAAGGTCGGGTAATCGAGGAGAGTGAACGGATAGCTTGATTGATATGAAAAGAGAAAAATTCTAACTCACCGCTTTGCAATGGCTCATAGGCTTCATCGATGGCTACAAGAGTATCTGAGGTTGCACTAATCTGACGCTGTGAAATGAGCATCATCTCCTCCGAATCGTTATCATGATCCATCACATGACTCAATGCATCAATCAAAATATCAGTATCCTCTTTGCAACTAAGCGCTATCGGGGAGTATTTTTTTAAATTTTCATCGGGAAATATTTTGGGTAAGTCAACTTTGTTGAGAATACAAATAAAAGGCTTCGATTGTGAATATTGATCGATTAAGTCAATAATAGCATTGTCTTCATCATCCATCTCTCGGCTGGAATCAAACAATGCAATCACCATATCCGCATTATCAATCGCTGCGATAGATCGTTCAATCCCGATGCGTTCAATCTCATCATGCGCATCACGGATTCCTGCTGTATCAACCAAACGAATCAGATGCGTACCGATACGAACTTGCTCTTCAATCGTGTCGCGCGTTGTCCCTGCAATCTCACTGACAATGGCACGTTCATAATCAAGAAGTGAATTTAAAAGCGAACTTTTTCCGACATTGGGTTTTCCTATGATCGCAACACGATACCCTTGCATCAAGCCGCTGCGTCTGCGACTGGATTCGAGGGTACGGGAAAGCTCATTTTTGATTTTTTCGAGCTTACCTACGATCTGATCAACAACATCACTGGGTAAATCCTCTTCGGCATAATCGATAACGACTTCAGAATACGCCAAAATTTCTAGCAAAGAATCACGAATACTCTCAACGTACTCACGTAATTCTCCCTTCATTTGACGGGCAAGAATTCGAGCGGCATCATCGCTTTTAGCTTCAATGAGAGACGCAATTGCTTCGGCTTGCGTCAAATCCAAGCGACCGTTTAAAAATGCTCTCTTGCTAAATTCTCCCGGCTGTGCCAGACGCGCCCCTGCATCCACACACGCACGCAAAACACTTTGGGCAACGATCATCCCGCCGTGGCATTGAAACTCGACGACATCTTCGCCTGTAAAACTTTTTGGATTTTGAAAATAAATGACGATAGCTTCATCGATGAGGATATCATTGGTATCATAAAGAGGTGTCAATGCAGCATAACGGGGGGATAGTTCTTTTTTTTGAGAAAGTTTAAGAGCAATAGCGAGGGCATCTTTTCCACTGAGGCGGACAATACTAATCGAACCAATGCTATGCGCAGTGGCAATGGCAGCTATGGTGTGGTACATTAATATTCGTGGTAACTGTTGATGATGATAAATTTACCACCATCACGGCTTGAACGAATCGCGACGTAACGATCAGGGTAACGGCTTCGAAGCTGCGTGAGAGCGATTTGAACCAATACGCCATCTAAGACTTTGGTTTGTGCACGTCCATCACGCTCAATATTTTCACATACACCTACCAAATAGCGCTCAATAGACTCTTCTTGGTTTTTCAAAAATTCCGCAATCTCAAGACGCAACTGCAATCCGTACGTTGCATTAATCCAGTTGAATAGCATATACGAAAGTGCTTTATAGCGATAACCCTCTTTACCGATCATCAGTGCTGAATCTGCTCCGCTTAACTCAACTAACAAAGTATGCTCATCATAAACACTGACTTCTATCTCATTGAGATCAAAACAGGTTGATTTAAAGAGGTCATTAATTTTTGCTTTGACGTCAAGTGCACAATCATCAATAGGCATTTCATCGTAAGCAACATCCATAGCGTAATCATCATAGTGCTCTTCTTCGTCATCATCATCATGGACTACAAATAACTCTTCATTTCGATCATCAAGATTGACATCTTCTTCTGGGAAACAATCCTCATCGTTACCATCATCCGAAGATAAGTCATCTGCAACAACATTAGTATCATTATCAAGAGGAATGCTGTTAACGACAGGGGGTACGACAGAAGGGGCGGCTGAGAAAGGAAGGTGAGCAACAATAATTGCGGACTTTTTAAAAAGACCCAAAATCCCTTTGGTGGGAAATTGGATGATTTCAACTTGGAGTTGCGTAACCGAACATCCGAATGTACTCGCCGCTTGTGCGTAGGCGAGTTCTAGTGTATCAGCTTCAATCTTTTTCATGGTGCTTCTCCGCAAGATGCGCTTCATGACGAGACACACGTGCCGCTTCAAATTGCTTGTTGACTAAATACTGTTGAGCAATCGAGAATATATTATTAATAAACCAGTACAACACAAGCCCTGCTGGGAACGTGAAGAAAAAGAACGTAAAGATAATTGGCAAAAATTTAAAAATCTTCTCTTGCAATGGATCCGTAAAGTTACTCGGTGTAATTTTTTGCTGATAGTACATCGTAGCACCCATCAAGATCGGTAAGATGTAATATGGATCCATACGTGACAAATCGGTTACCCAAAGAATCCATGGAGCTCCTTGAAGCTCAACGGCATTAAGTAATACACGATATATCGCAAAGAACACAGGAATTTGAAGCAATAACGGTAAACATCCGCCCAATGGATTAGCCCCGTGTTTTTTGTACATCTCCATCACCGCTGCATTCATGCGCTGTGGATCACCTTTGTATTTCTCTTGAACTTCTTTAATACGCGGTGCAATCTCTTTGATCTTTTGCATAGAGACCATGCCCTTTTGTGTCAAGGGATAAAGAACCATACGAATAAGTGCCGTAAGAGCTATAATAGACCATCCCCAGTTACCAAAAATACCGTGCAACCACATCAAGACTTTAAAGATCGGAGCCGCGACAAAAGTGAAAAAACCAAATTCGATAGCGTTAACAAGAACAGGATCGATTGCATTAAGCACTTTATATTCTTTTGGCCCAATATAGCCTTTGAAAGTAAACGTTTGAGTACCTTCTAAATAGCTGACAGGATTATCATTAATATCGCCCTCAACAATTACTTGCGTTGATTTGTCAAAACCATACATGATCGTTGCATAATACTGATCAAAGCCCGAAACAAGATGGACATCGCTAAAAATTTCGCGCTCTTTGACACCACCGTCTTTAAAAATCGTTGTTAACTTGTCACCTGCATAAACCATACCGCCGATAACTGTCATCATCTTGTCATTAATAGCTGGATGCTGGCCAAGATACAAGAAATATTTTTTATCTTCCGAAAGGTTAATATTTGCTTCATAGTGACCATCAGCGAAGAAAGTTACTTTTTTTGTTATTGTCAAATTTGGTAAGATTTGAGTAAAAGTAACTTCTGCTTTACCATTTTCGCCTAAAACGATATCATCGGCATTACTGCTAAAAGGTGTTTTTTGTGCAAGAGCATCAACTGTCTCATCAGCAAAACGCATTTGTAATGGTTTAGCACCCTCTACCGGAATCAACTCCGATAATTTACCATCTTTACCATCATGCTTAATGTTTTTCAAAACAACGGATGAAATACGCCCTAAAGTATCAACTTTTAGTGAAAACTCTTTGGCATTAATACTTGTCAGCGTATCGCTTGTAACTGTTTTAACTGCCGAAAAATCACTTTTATTAGCATCAGCACCATTTGTAACACTCTGTATCGTACTCCTTTGTGTAACCGCTGCTGATGCTGCGGAAGTCGTTTTAACCGATTTATTCGTATCTGCACTGTTGGGTGCTTTGGGAGGAAAGAGCGTTGTATAGCCGATAAAGAACGCAAACGAAAGCGCGACAGCAAACAACAAACGCTGATTAGGAGACAATTTTTCTAACACTTGGACCCTTTGTACCTAAAATTTTTAATCAGAAAATAATTCTGTTTATAAGGAATATACCAATATTTTACCGTAATTAGTGAGAGATTGGATGGATTTATACTTGGTTTTTTTATAATCGGATAATCAATCCCACCACGGAAGAGTTGATTGCATCTACAAATTCGTAAAAATGTTGCACCAAAAGCTTTATGAAGGGAGTTTGTTTCGAACTGCCAAAGAGCATATTCTGAACATGAAGGGTAGTGACGACACGAACCGCGTGTCACCAAAGAAAAAGAGTGCCGGTAAAGCCAAAGGAGCTTAAGAAAGAGTTTTCTTATCATCATTACTCACTAAAATGGCATTTACCCGCTTTAAAACGTATTTAAAATCTCGTTGCACGTCCGAAAACTCATTGTTGTGAAGTGGCAATTTTGCTACCCACACATACAATCCATCACAAAGTTGATCTGAATATTCTCGCATCAAAGCCCGAAGGCGTCTCTTACAATGATTACGTATAACGGCATTACCGACCTTTTTACTGGCGGTATATCCGACTTTTTTTTCTCCCTCTAAGGGGAGATAAAATAACGCAATAGAAGTGCTGTGAGCACTTTTCCCGCGCTTATAAACTCGCTGAAACTCTGAGTTGAGCTTCAACATCGATGGACTGATTATACAGCCAATCGCTTTCTACCTTTTGCACGACGAGCGTTTAATACGCGACGGCCATTTTTAGTCGCCATACGTGCACGAAAACCATGCGTACGTTTACGTGGCGTATTATGCGGTTGGTATGTTCTTTTCATAGACATTCCCTTTGTGTATTTTTAGCTCGCAATGTTAGCTAAATCTTACTTAAACTGCTATTAGATTTTATTCAGGCTTATTACATCTTCACTAAGTAGTGCCGATATTGTCAATATAATACGCTATAAATACTATTAAAGGCCTGTAATGATCTCTTCAACATCTCTAAATGCTTATCGTTCTCATGAACTTTCTATTGATATGAAAACCAGTAGCGGAGATACTTTATCCTTAAATTTTGAAAATACGCAAGAGCTTTCATTGGATTCTCGTCAAAGCGATGCTTCAAAAGAAAGCAGCTTCTCGTTTTCATCCATGCAGGCGTTTTCTTTTAAACTTGACAGTAACGGAATTAGTGAGCAAGATCAAAAAGAAATTGATACTTTTATGAAAAAAGCACAACCTTATATCGATAAGTTTATGAAAGAACTCGAAGATCAGACTCAAAATTCTCCGATCAATAAAGTAGCGTCGGATATTACTAAACTTATGGGTGATTTAAAAAATAGCGATGAAAATGTTAAAAATAATACAAAAAAAGGGATTGTAGATCTATTTGACAATGCTGTTAAAAATGTTAAAACAAACGAAAAGATGATAGATGAAGCTCAAAAATTCTTACAAAAAATTCTCGACGGGTTTAATAAAATTTTAGAACCCTTGTACGCTTAGGGTTTTAGAAAATCTCTTAATGTAGTCTGTGATGATTGTCCTTTTGGAAGCATGTCTATGGATAGGGACGTTTTTAGCTTCATGTGACAATCACGACATTCACGGATAACGGCATGTTCTGCCACTCGGGCTGCTTCGATTTTAGCGACGGGATGACATGCGAAACAGTCACTTCCGCAATCTGCCATTTTTTCAGGGTTAGCACTGTGGCATTTGATGCAGGTGGTCATCGGTTTGTGCCGTTTGTCCGAATCGATATTTTTTAAAAGTGCAGGATGACAGGTCATACAATCCCCCGTACATCCAAACACCTGTGTTCCAAAAATAAAAATAAAAGTAAGAATAATTTTTTGCATAAATGAAATAGTACCACGTTCCGATCTGCCCTGCAAGGGCAAGCTTTAGCGCCTTAGCGGCTAGCGTAGAATCGAGGGCTTCGCTCCCGATTCGTTTAAAACAAATGTTCTTATGCCACACTCACCGTTATCTCACCATCTTTTGCATCAAAAGCAACGGATGATCCCTCAGTCACTTCACCACCTAGAATCAAATCAGCCAAACGGTCTTCTACGATCTCATACAATGCGCGCTTAAGAGGTCGCGCACCGTATACTGGATCAAATCCGGCTTCTGCAACATACTGTTTTGCCGCATCACTTAGGGTTAGAGTAATATCACGTTCTACGACTTTTGCCGCAATGTCTGCAAAGAAAAGATCGACGATGCTCAAAATTTGTGCTTCTCCCAACGGATTAAACACGACTACATCATCCAAACGATTCAAAAACTCAGGCTTAAAGTGAAGCTTTAATTCACCCAATACCATTTCTTCCAAACCACTCTCTCCATGATGTGCCATAATCTTATCGCTGGCGATGTTAGAGGTCAAAATGATGATGGTGTTGGTGAAATCAACGACCACCCCTTTATTGTCCGTTAAACGTCCGTCATCGAGCACCTGAAGCAATACATTGAAAACATCGGGATGAGCTTTTTCAACCTCATCAAATAAAATAACGCTGTACGGTTTACGGCGTACCGCTTCGGTGAGTTGTCCGCCCTCATCAAAACCGACATATCCCGGAGGCGCACCAACGAGACGCGATACCGCGTGTTTTTCCATATACTCCGACATATCGATGCGAATCATCGATTCGCTGCTGTCGAAAAGAAACTTCGCCAACGTTTTTGCCGTCTGCGTTTTACCCACACCCGTAGGTCCTAGGAACAAGAACGATCCAATCGGACGGCTTTTATCGGAGAGTCCTGCTTTATTTCGCTTAATTGCCCGTGCTACTGCATGGGTTGCTTTTTCTTGTCCTACAACATCACGATTAAGCTCATCTTCGATGTGAAGAATTTTTTCTTTTTCACCTTGGAGCATCTTGTTTACAGGAATTTTTGTCCAACGGCTGACAATGCCTGCAATCGACGCTTCATCTACACTGTTTTTAAGCAATGTTCCTTGAGACTGCATCACTTTCCATTTTTCTTGCAGCTCTTTTTCATCATTGAGTAATTTAGGGATTTGCCCATGAGTGATCTCCGCGACTTTACTAAAATCGCCACTTTGTTGTGCATTTTCTGCTTCACGACGTTTCGATTCGATTTCACGCTTGATTTTTGAAACACGATCAAACTCTTCTTTTTCATGGGCGAACTGGGCTTCAAGACTTCTGCGTTCTTCACTCACATCAGCAAGTTCTTTGACAATTTCTTCGAGACGTTTTGTGTTTGCAACACTCTCTTCCATCTTTAATGCTTCATTTTCGACTTGCAACTGAGTCATTTTTCGTTTGACGCTTGCCAAAGCATTGGGTTCAGATTCGATTTGCATTCGTAATTCTGCTGCGGCTTCATCGATCAAATCAATTGCTTTATCCGGTAAAAATCGATCATTGATGTATCGATCCGATAATTTCGCTGCTGCAACCAATGCTGAATCGGTAATTGTAATACTGTGATGCGCTTCCAAGCGCTCTTTGAGTCCGCGTAAAATTTGTAACGTCTGATTCACACTCGGTTCTTCGACATGAACAGGTTGAAAACGTCGTTGAAGCGCAGCATCTTTTTCAAAATACTTACGGTACTCTTTAAGCGTTGTAGCACCTATCGTATGAAGTTCTCCTCGTGCAAGAGCGGGCTTGAGAATGTTGGCGGCATCCATGGATCCCTCAGCTGCCCCAGCTCCTACAATCGTGTGAATCTCATCGATAAAGAGAATAATATTGGCGCTTTTTTTAACCTCATCGATCACTGCTTTAAGACGATCTTCGAACTCACCTCGATATTTTGCCCCTGCGATAAGTGCGCTCATATCCAATGCAACCACTCGTTTGTTTTGTAAACTAAGCGGGACATCTTTAGAGATGATTCGTTGTGCGAGTCCTTCCACTAAAGCAGTCTTACCCACCCCTGGTTCACCCAAAAGAATTGGATTATTCTTCGTTTTACGAATCAGAATTTGCATCATTCGGCTAATCTCTTCATCTCGACCGATAACAGGAGAGAGTTTCCCCTCCACTGCCAGTTTTGTTAAATCGATTCCGTATTTAGCGAGAGATTCAAGATTTTCATCCGCACTTTGTGATTCTATTTTTTGCCCTGCGCGCATGGCTTCAAGAGTTTTACGTAATTCAAAGACATCAACATATTTTCCTAAAATGTCTTTAAATGGAGAATGACTGAGATTCCCCACTAGAAAGGTGTCAATCGCAATAAAAGCATCGCCATTGACTGCCATTTCTGCAGTAGCACGCTCTAATGCGTGTGCAAAATTACGTGATAGACGAATACTTTCTTTCGTTACACTCGAGACACTTGGGAGCTTGCTCGCAACACTTTTTACATCCAACTCAATGGCAGTTTTATCTACATTCATTTTCATCAGCGCTTGATTAAGCGGTGAGTTACTGTTCGCAAGCAGTGCCCATAAAAAATGGATAGGCTCCGCTTCACTGTTTCTATTGAGTAATGCTAAAGAGATGGATGAATCGATCATCTCGGTCATTTGGTGGGTTAGTTTTTCAAATATATTATTCATAATAATTTCCTTATTGTTGAGTTGCTAGAATTATAATACTTTGAGTCACTTATTGTCAAGTCTTTTGAGTAAAATCATTTAGATTAAAAAAGCTGACACAATTCCTATCGCGCCTCCGAACACTCCACCCCATACAACAAGCCATCCTAAATGCTCTTTCATAAGTCCATGCAACATCTCTTTCACCATTAGCGGAGTCAATTCGGCTAAACGTGTTTCAACGATTTCACCAATCGTATCGGTCAAATGTCCTGCGCCTTGATGCAGATGGGTATTTAGTGCATTGATAAAGGATTCGCTTTGTGATATTTCAATCGTCGAGAGTTTGATTTTTTCCAAAAACGGTTCTTTGAGTTTTCCAATAACCGCTTCTCCCCCAAACATTCCTAACATTCCACCTAAACTTGACTCCATCACACTCTTTACCAAGGCATTATATGCTGGTGTAAAATCAGTTACTTCAATAATAGGAGCTAAATCAATCGTGCGTTCTTGCGAAGCGACAAAGCTTTCAATCTTTTCAGGAGTAAAAAATTGTTCCATAATCAGTGTTTTCAATGCTTCTCTAATCGATTCAAAACGATCCAATATAATTCCTGATCCATACATAAATGGTACTTTTTCAAACAGCATATGAATCGCAAGCTGATTGGTAACCGCTCCTGAAAGGGCAAATAGCCCTGCACTGCGAAGCATATCCGAGCCAATCCCGCTAAACGCATACGAGCTACCCACTAAACCTAACGAAATTGCATTTGTCATCCAACCTTTGTCCAACATATAATCTCCTTTAGTTAATACACATATTATACAAAAAAGGTTACAGTTCGGTAAAAAAGATTTCCTATGACATTACATTCTATGCCAACACTGCTTGCAACAGGTAATTCAGCTGCTATTTTAGGTGCTATTTCTGCGACTTTAGAGCGAAGTGATGAAGCTCCTTTTTGGAGACAGAAAACGCTTCCTTTTGTAGAAGCTATTTTAAGTGTTCTTATTCCTTTGCAGGAGCAACACCTGCTTTTTGATCCGGAAGGGAATGCTCATGAGGTACTAACTCCTGCATTATTACTACGTTGGTGCGATTTGATGAGTCTTAAAACGCTCGCATTTACCCTTGCAAAAAGTAACGATCAAGGAAAATTAGTCCGTACAAAAATTACGAATGAAACCTATCAGCCGATTGATTTAGAAATTTTGGGGAAATATTTGAGCAGTTATACGATCAATCTCGTCGATGAAACACTCGATTTTCCGATCCGAAATTACAATCTTCATATTGGTATTTCGGATCTTATTCGTAAAATTTTAAATGGGAATATTACCAATGTTTGAAGCAAAACCTCTTAAGATCCATACGTATCTCTCAAAAAATGAAATTGAAAAACATCTCGAAAACGTAGAGTACATCATCATGGCAGCACCGTCACTGCTGACTGCGCCTAAACTTCCACTCCATTTTAGTATCTTTTTAAATACTGCAGACAAAATCCCTGAAGAAATAAAAGAGAAACTGTTGGAAAAATTTTGTCAAGAATACTCGATTACAGCAACGTCTCATGTTCTTAGTAATCGCGAACGTATTGCTTTTGCGCAAACTCCGCAAGATACCCCGATGCCTCGCCATATCATAGACGATGCGGAAGCCCATACCATTCCATGGACTTTAATGCATATTATTGATTTTTTGGGTGAATCGGATGAATTTAAAGAAGCTAAAGACGGCTTGAGCGGGTGGAGTTATAGCTACAATAGCTAACTCCTGCACATCGATTCGATCTCCTCAACCGTTTTGGCAATCATAAAGGAGAGATTTTCACATCCGCTTTCGGTAATAAGAATATCATCTTCGATACGGATACCGATTCCTCGGTATTTTAGGGATACACTCTCATCGTCGGCTCGAATATAGATCCCCGGTTCGATAGTCATTACCATTCCCGCTTTAAATACCAAGCTCTGCCCCTCATCGTCTGTATACGGACACGGATCATGAACGTCCAGCCCCATCCAGTGACCGATTCCATGAGGAGCATATTTTTTATGAGCTTTGGCTTCGATTAGTGCCTTTACCTCTCCTCTTAATATCCCTAAATCAATCAACGCTTGACACAGTAACTCTTCACTGTAGCGCTGCAACCAATCACGCTTAACATCGGGGTTCATAGCCTCAATCACACGTAACTGAACGTCCAGAACCTTTTCATATACCTCACGCTGTGCCTCAGTGAATTTTCCATTGACGGGAAAAGTACGGGTGATATCACTAGCATAGAGTTCCCATTCACACGCAGCATCAATCAGTACCAGATCACCCTCTTTTAAGACGTCACGGTTATCAATGTAATGCAAAGTGTTCGCATTATTCCCACCCGCTACAATTGCTCCGTATGCCTCATTCATTGCACCATTGGATAGAAATACATAAGTCATACTCGCTTGTAATTCAAACTCTTTTAATCCATCTCGACATCGCTTCATCGCTTCATGATGTGCCAATGCGGTTAAAGAAATCGCGTGGCGTATTTTATCTATCTCTTCAGGTGATTTGATCAATCTCATCGATCGGGTCAAATGCGTTACGTCATGAAAACTGCGAATGGTTCGCTTTATACCTCGTACTTCTCGCAACTCTTTTGCGCTTTGCTGCGCCAATTTTAAATTATTGGAGTCATCGTAAAAATCAAAATAAAGAGCAATGTGTTCACGCAAAATTTCTTTGATATGATTGGGGTATTCAAGGATACTATGAACTTCATCAACCTCAAAAAGCTTCATTGCACCCTCAACACCAAGACGCGCACCGTTCCACAATGCGAACTCATCGCTGTGGGGTTCAACGTATAAAATAACTCGATTGGATTCACGTGTTTTGACTAAAACAACAACACTGTTCGTTTCTTCAAATCCGGTAAGGTAATAAAAATCGCTGTTTTGTCGGTAAGGATATTCCGTATCATTGGAACGCGTTTTAAGGGGAGATGAGGAGAGGATTATAACTCCCTCTTCTATGCTGGCTAATAATGTTTGCCGTCTGGCTTGGTAATGTGTTTCGTTCATAGATGCTATTGTGCCATAAATACAAAGATTTCTGTCTCTAAAGAGACAAGCTTCAGTGCCTTAGCAGCTAGCGTAGTAAAATGGATGTATTCATTTTACGTCTAGTTTAGAAATTTCGCTCTAATAATTTATGTACTTTCAAAATGGTTACAATGCGATCAGCTTGCTTACCAACACCGTCAATCATCGTTTCGCTTTCAGAAATCGTATCGGGTGCCGGTCCAATATCACGCTTGGGCATACGAATCGCCTCGGTAAGTCTGTCAATGACAAATCCTGCAACATCATCACCATTTTTCATCACGATAAAGCGAGTCTCATCCGTGTGTTTTTGTAACGGCAAGCCAAAACGAGCCCGTAAATCAATCAATGGAATAACGGATCCGCGTAGATTAAATACACCCAAAATGTACGATGGAATTTGTGGTACACGCGTCCAGCTAATAGGTTTAATAATCTCTTGAATACTCAAGATGGGAATCGAAAATTCCTCTTCCCCAACAATAAAGCCCACCAATTGAATCACTTCATCGACTTTCTGATCATCGCCGATGAGGGCTTGATTTTGTCTGTTAATGATTTGTTGTAATTTTTCGCTCATGATTATAGCCCCTCATTGAATTTAATATTACGTTTGACCACGTTCATCAGGTATTCAGGAGAATACGGTTTAGTAATGTATTCAATCATTCCTGATTCGACTCCGCGCATACGATCTGCTTTACCTGCACGTGAGGTTACTGCGATAAGAGGCAAGTTTTTATACTTATTGTATTTTTTGATTTCCAAAGCCAGAGAGTAGCCATCCATACGCGGCATCTCTATATCAATCAACATCGCATCAAAATAATGATCGCCCTGCTTCAAAATATTGAGTGCTTCGACACCGTCAACAGCTTCAACGAGAGTCACACCAAGCGGTTCAAGTGATTTGCGCATAATCGTGCGATCGGTTTTTGAATCATCGACGATCATAACACAATAATCGCTTGCACTATTTTTGATACCTAATTTTTTTGCATCTCCACTCTCGCTCCCGATAGTAGATTTGACGGATTTGGCCATCTGCATAAGTGCTGCGACATCAACGATCAATGTCACTCCTCCATCACCTCGAATGGTTGCTCCGGCTATCCCTTCGATTCCTTTTAGATACTCACCCAACGATTTAATAACAATTTCTTCTTGTCCTATAAGGGTATCAACGATAAGACCGATCTTACTCTCAGCAAGACCAAGAACAACGACATACGCGTGTTCACTGCTATCAAATACACGTTCTACTTCAAAAATATCTCCAATGTGTACCAGCGAAAGAACTTCATCACGAAGGCGCATTACTGAACGGTTTTCTACGGTATAAATGTCATCTTTGCTAATACGAACGGTCTCAAGTACGGATGCGAGTGGAATCGCATAATACTCTTCTTGGACTCCAACCAATAAGGCTTGAATAATCGCAAGTGTCAATGGAATTTTGAGCTTCATCGATGTTCCATGACCCACTTCGGAATCAATGTCAATCATACCGTTTAACTTTTCAATGTTAGTTTTTACTACGTCCATACCTACACCGCGACCTGAAACACTGGTCACTTGTGCTGCGGTTGAAAAACCAGGTCGGAAAATAAGACCAAATGCTTCTTTTTCAGACATTGCATCGGCTTCTTTTTCGGTAATAATCCCTTTTTCAATAGACTTTTGCTTGAGCATATCCGCATCAAGGCCTTTTCCATCATCGATAATCTGGATAACGATATGATTGCCCTCATGATACGCTTTTAGCTGTATGGTTCCTACTTCAGATTTACCGGCTGCCATACGAACATCACCAATCTCGATCCCATGATCACATGAGTTTCGAATGATGTGCACTAGCGGATCCCCGATTTCTTCAACAATGGATTTATCCAGTTCTGTATCTTCTCCTGCGATTTCCAATTCGATCTTTTTATTGAGCTCACGCGACAAGTCACGAATCATACGAGGGAATTTATTAAACACTTTTCCAATTGGGAGCATTCTGGTTTTCATAACAGCTATCTGTAAATCAGTTGTGACCAATGAAACGATGGATACGACTTGATTCAGCTCTTCTAAAAATGCTTCACCTTCATATCGCTCCTCGACGTCATCATTGATTTTAATCAAACGATTTTTACCCAGTACCAGTTCTCCGATGAGATTCATGAGGTGGTCAAGACGTTTGACATCAACACGAATGGTTTGCTCTACGCCGCCCCCTTTAGAATCTCCTTCTTCTTTTGGTTCGCTTCGTCTTGGTGCCGGGGCAGAAGGAGCTGCTTTAGCCACAGGCGCCACTTCCGTTTTAGGCTGTGGTGCTGGGGCCAAGACAACTGCAGGTGCACTTGGAGCAACAGGCTCTTGAGGTGCTGCATTTTGGCTTTTTTGCGCACGTTTGGCTGCATCTTGAGATTGTTTTTCAAGCAACAGTCGCTCGATTTCTGCTTCGACTTCTGCATCACTCATATTGGCATAATCAGGTTCAGCCACTTCTGCGCTAACGACGGCAACTCCCGCTCGCTTAGCAATAGCTTCCGCTTGATTTTGGGCTAAAAGACGCTCGATTTCTGCTTCGACTTGAGCATCACTCATGTTGGCATAATCAGGCTCTTCCTCGTTGGCCGTCGACACAACAGGCGCTTGCACCATAGGGGTTTCGATTGCAACAGGAGCAGGTTCAGACTCGCCGTTTGCAACAACGTCCAATCTCGCAACACATCCTGAAACATCCAATCCGGAATCTTCACCATGGTCACGAATACGAACCAAAAGGGCTTTCATCAAATCAATGGATTCAAGAATAACATCCATAACATTCGCATCAATAACAAGATCACCATGCCGTGCCATATTCAACAGATTTTCCATATGATGCGTCAAATGCGTTAGGACATCAAAATTGAGGAATGAACTTGCACCCTTAATGGTATGAGCTACACGGAAAATACGATTCAGTAAATCCAAATCATCCGGCCGTGTTTCCAATTCTACTAAATCTTGGTCAAGCTGTTCAATCAGCTCAAATGCTTCAATTAAAAAATCTTGTAATATCTCTTCAAATTCATCCATGTTTTACCCCTAAAATATGAGCTTGCACGACTAGTGCGACTTCATCATAAAATATATTTGCATCAAATTTAACCAAATAGGCCTCAGCACCTGCTTCCTTACCCCGCATCTCACTAAAGTGATCACTGATTGAAGAGTTAAACACAATAGGGATCATTTTAAATCTTGGATCCTCTTTTACCTTCGCAGCAAAGTGGAATCCATCCATGCGCGGCATTTCAATATCTGAAGCTATAAGACGTAACTTCGATGAAAGAGCATCGCCATGTATCTCATAGAGATCTTCTAGGATTTTTAATCCTTGCTCTCCATCACTGCCCTCAATAACGTGAAAGCCCATTTTTTCTAGCGCATCTTTAATAATATGGCGTGCAGTTGAACTGTCATCAAGAAGTAAAACATAGCCGTCAAAATTGCTATTGTGCTCATTCATTGTCGCATGACCAGGCTGATATAATCCAAGCTGCTGAACGACACTTTCCAAATCTAAGATCAACAGTACATTATCATCTTCAATACGAGTTACACCCGTTATCTTTGACCCATCCTTACTGTTATCCAAAAAGGATGCAGGTTCTATGTCTTTCCAGTTGATACGTCGAATACGTTTTGCTTCATGTACGACAAAGCCTATAAGGATGTTATTAAACTCCGTAATAATAACGCGAGCGTCCCGTTCCATCTCTTCAGGTGCATCGATTCCCATCCATTTAGCGAGATTAACAACAGGAATGACGACTCCTCGAAGGTCAAAAATCCCCTCTATAAACTCTGGCGTACCAGGTAGTTCAGTTAATATCGGAAGACGAATTATTTCACGTACTTTGGCAACATTAATTCCATAAATTCCTTCATAGATTTCCTCACCTTCACGCTTAAAAATTCTAAAATCGACCAATTCCATCTCATTGCTACCGACCTTCAGAATATCTTTTTGTACCTTCATCCGGGATCCTTGCTAAATAGTGTTTCATCTAAAATGAGTTGGTTCTGAGATGATTTTACAACATAATATCTTTCATTACAAGCAAAAGCACCCAAGTTACAATAACGATACGTTTCAAAGTCAAAAGATTTGTTTTGGTGATAATGTCCTTCGACTACCATATCACACTCCTCAATCCATTTTTTGCCACTGTGTCGATGAGCAATTGACTCAAAGTTTTCAATTTTTTTGCAATGGTTTTTTCGTTGCATATCCCGAGTAAGCCACTTGATGATAATCCCGCCAAAAATATTATTAATGATATTTAAACCATACAAAATAGGCCGATTACGAATGATCGCCGTATAGACTTCATACCCCAAAGCAACCCGACTGTCACCGTGCAATAAAGCAATTTTTTGAGAACCATACAGCATCATAAAAGGCTGGTGATGACGCGGGACAATGGTAATATTCGGAAAAACAGAGGCAAGTCTAAAGTCATGATTCCCTTCCAAATAGAGTATATCTATTTTTTTTGAGAGCACATTCAGAAGATCGATAAGTTCTTGATTTAAAAGAACCGTTTCACTAATCGGACCAAAAAGAAGGTCACAATTATCTCCCATCAAAATAAGCTGTGTGGTTTTAATGGTCTCATTTTCTACTGCTCGCAAAAAATCAATAAAAGGGATTCGCCACGGTGCATAATGAGAATCAGCTACTAAAATAGCCCCATCATGAAGTTGTTTAAGGGACATACGCAATCACAGGAATTCCGAGTGATTCATCCAACCCCATCATGATATTGGCATTCACCATAGCTTGTGAACTGGCTCCACGCATCAGGTTGTCGATCGCACACATAGCAACCAAAGCATTGCCGTGGCGTGTGGCGTATACATCTGCGAAATTCGTCCCTGCTGTCATTTTAGTGTGAGGCGGTGCAGTACGAACACGGACGAATGGCTGACCTTCATAAAACTTTGCCATACACTCATCTGATTGAACATCCGATTTTAACGTAGCATAGACACACGCCAACATTCCGCGAGTCATGGGGACGAGAGAAGGTACAAAAGTCACTTTAACATCGTTACCGCACAAGAGGCTCGCGTGTTGTTCTATCTCAATGGCATGACGGTGCTTTATGATGTTGTAACAGTTAATATTATCATTGACATTCACATAATGAACGCCGGACGTAGGTGATTTACCTGCTCCCGAAACGCCGGTTTTAGAATCGACAAAAATAGGCTGTGTCGTATCAATATGATTTAAAAAAGGAGCAAGAGCCATCAAGGTTGCAGTAACATGACATCCAGGATTAGCAACTAATCGTGCACCCTCTGCGATACGTCCGTGCAGCTCCGGTATAGAATAAACGGCATGCTCCAGATTAGTGATATCTTCATGCTCACAATAAAATGTTTCGTAATTTTCACGATTTAGACGATAATCAGCGGAAAGATCAACAATTTTTACACCGCGATCCAACAAACCTTTGGCGGTATTCATCGCAGTTTTGTGAGGAAGAGCTAAGAATATAAGTTCACACATCTGCGCGGCGCGATCTAAATCAACCTTTTCAACACCCAAATCACATACACCAAAAAGGGCAGGATGAAGATTACTCAAGCTAGTTTCACCTTCGGTATTGGCACAATACGTCAAAATAAATCGAGGGTGGTTAAGGAGCATCTTAACAAGCTCTAAACCTGTATACCCGCTTACTCCAATTATCCCAACATTAATGGCTTTCAAAGACTATCTCCTGATATTTAACCTCTAAGACCTCGAATTTTTTTATGCCGCCAGGAAGTTTTGCATGTATATCATCTCCCTCTTCGCGTCCTAGTAGTTGCTTAGCTAAGGGAGAGTTAAACGATATAAGTCCGCGTGCAGGATTGCTCTCACATCCGCCGACTATCGTATACGTTACCTCTTCGTCGGTATCAAGGTCACACAACACAACGGTTGAGCCAAAACTCACACGTGCATGCTCAAGTACACTGGGATCAACAATCTGAGCTATAGAGATAACTGCGCCTAACTCTGCAATACGTGTGCCGATAAACGCCTGTTTTTCACGCGCTGCATGATATTCAGAATTTTCTTTTAGGTCGCCATACTCTTTGGCACGGTCTATTTCCACATTAACTTCGGGAAGATCGATATTTTTGAGGGTGTTTAGCTCATCGGATAATCGTTGAAATCCGTATTTGGTCATTGGCTCTTTGTGTTCCACTGTTCTCTCCGCGTGAAGTAATAATAGGCATTATAGCGCGGAGAAACTAAAGCTTTGTAATTCGACGCAACGCCAACGAGCACATTGCCAATCCAAAAGCGCCCGTCACGGCAACAAAGCTTCCTTTTTCTTTGATACGAGGGAGTTCACTGCTGCAAATACAGCTAAAATCACCGTTAAATTTCCGTTTACGCAACTCGTTACGTAGTTTGGAAGCAAAGGGGTCGCCTTCGGTTTTCCAGATGGAGCGTACTTCAATTTTGGTGGGGTCAAGTCGTTTTGCGGAGCCTACTGAGCAGATAAGTTTGGATGAACATTTTTGGATTAGAGCAATTTTGGCCCACATATCATCGATGGCATCAAGAATTAGATCGTAGGGTTCAAAGTTATAAGCATCCACCCACTCTGGAGTGATTTTTTCTGCGATGGCAATGACTTCCGGATAATGACTTTTGAGTGCATCGACTTTTAGGTCTCCTTCGTGCAGCTCTGAGTGCATCTGGCGATTTTGATTGCTCGCATCGTAGCGATCAAAATCAATGATGGTGATGTCCCGAACACCCGAGCGATAAAGACAATCAAGACAAAAACTTCCCACACCACCGACTCCAAGGAGAAGAATCTTAGCATTTTGAAGTTTCTCGTACGTCTCTTCGCCAAAAACGAGTTTGGTTCGAGCGTTTCTCACAGCCACTCTCGTAAGGTATTCATCGATTTATAAGCCGTTAAATCCAATTTTATCGGACTCACCGATACCATTTTGTTCTCAATTGCTTCAAAATCACAGTACCCTTCACGGTTCGGGCGTGCTTTGTATTCAAGGGGATGCAATCCTAGCCAATAATATTCCAGACCTCTTGGATTATGGTGCAAGTGCGCATCATTGGCGTAAAATCGGTATCCGGCATAGGTTGGACAAAAGTTCAATTCTTTCACATCCCATGGGATATTAACGTTTAAAAATTCTCGTTCTTTGAGAGGAAATTCACCCGCAAAAATCTTTTCAACCAATGCTCGAATTGCCATTTTCGCCAATGCAAAATCCCCCACTGGTTGGGTAAAGTCCATCACTTGAGAGATTGCAATAGAGGGGATACCTTGCAATACGCCCTCCATAGCTGCGGCAGCTGTTCCTGAATAGGTGATATCTTCCCCCATGTTTGAGCCTTTGTTAATCCCGCTGATAACAAGATCAGGCTTTTTAACCTCAAATAACGAATTCAGCGCCAAATAGACACAATCGCTAGGTGTCCCGTCGTCAAGTTTGTAAAAATCATCCCCGACACTGATAAAAGAGAGAGGACGTGTAAGAGTGAGCGAATGCCCACATGCTGATTTTTCGGTGGAGGGGGCAACAACGGTAATGTGCCCAAGATCTTTAAGCGCATCAATCAGGGCTAGCAATCCTTCGGATTCGTATCCATCGTCGTTCGTGATGAGTATTTCTTTCACTTTCTATTTCCTTTTGGTTTTATGGGGACAAATATAAAACAATTAAGCGTATCGCGTCGCTCGTAAGCCAGCACATACCCATGCTCTCTCAAAATCGCATCGACAATGTAAAGACCTAAGCCAAAACTGTCTTTGGTCGGCTGATCTTTGGTAAAAGGTTCGATGTAATGGGCAAGAGGTTTTTTTAGAGGCTCACCAAGATTGGTAAAAAATATCTCATCATGTTCCATAAAAATAGACATTTTCTTCTCAGGAGAATACTTGATAGCATTGTCAATAAGATTTTTAACCGCCGTTACAAACAAGCGATAGTCCACTTCGATTTTAACCGAAGCATCGATATTGGAATCTACCGATTCATATTCCACCATTGCACTGTCAATCGCACCATCGATAATATCGATCAGACGATACTCTTTTTTCTCTAGATGCTGAGAACCGGAGCTGATCTCTTCAATCAAAGCAAATTCTCCAATTAAACCCTCAAGTCTTTCAAAAATACTGACAAATCGTCCTCGCTGTTTATCATCCGAAATCATGGTGGTAACAATACGCCCCTTGGCAATCGGTGTTTTAAGCTCGTGCATAATGTTGCGTAAAAAAAGCGTTCGAGATTCAATAAGAGAACGAATTTTATTTTGAGCCGTTTCAAGCTCATTGGCGATCAATGCAATCTCATCTTCTCCGTCTGTATGAAATCGAACACCCATATCCCCCTCACCAAAACGGGCAATTTGACGACGCAGCACTCGAAGTGGTGCGATACGAACAATAATCAACCCAAAAGAGAATAGTAAAATCAGTAAAATAGTTCCATAGGAATACAACAAATAGGAAAAATTATACGCTTGAACTTTGCGATCTTCTAAAAGAATCGAGTGATGGTCGGATTGAACCAAAAAATATATTTTTCCCTCAAATTCGAGCATCCGGACATATACTTGACTCACGATCAAATCATTATAGGGGGCTTCAAACGAAATATGCTGCGATACTGATTGACCTTCTTCTTTGAGCACAACTGCATTTTCGGTAATATCATGATAGCCTGAATCGCTCACAACATACAAATCATACACAGCCAGATTGGCTTCTAAAATAGGCAATGAGATTTGTTTGAGCAGAAAAGTGTTATAAATTTGGGAAATAAGCGAATATTTATTAAAGAGATTATCGGTATGCTTGGTACGATTGGTTTGATACAGTTGATAAAATGTATAGCTAACGCTCCCTACCGTGACGGCAAGAGCGAAAAGAACCGTGAGCAAGACAGCATTACGTCTAATAATCATTTTAAGAGTTTATACCCGATACCGCGAATCGATTCGACGAGGGCTTTATCTCCTAGTTTATTACGAATACGTCCCATCATCACATCGATACTTTTGTTTGAAGAATCTTCATTGATAGCACTCACGTTGTGAATCAAATCTTCACGAGACACCACCATCCCCTGCTTTTTAATCATGTGAGCTAAAATACCGTATTCTGCATTCGTAAAGTCCAAGGTTCTTCCCTTGTAACTGATCTGCATAGCAGATTCGTTGAGGTTAAAATCACTCTCATTCTCTGCTGCTGCCTGTGATGCCGCATCGTAACGACGTAACACTGAGTGAATACGCGCTTCGAGTTCTCGCGGGTCGTAGGGCTTGGGAAGATAATCATCCGCTCCCAATTCCAACGCGTTAATCTTATCTGTCACATCCGAACGTGCCGATGAGATGATAATCGGGATATTTTGACGAGAGCGAATCGCTTCACATACCTCCAAACCGTCCATCCCCGGTAACGTCAAATCTAGAATTACCGCATCAAACTTTTCAAGCTTGAGGATACTAAGCGCTTTGAACGGATCGTCTTCCGTCGTCACTTTAAAATCATACTGCTCTAAAAATTCAGTCAAAATCTCGGCGAGCTCGAGATCGTCTTCTATCATTAATATTTTATTCATACGCTAATTGTAGCCCACGAACAGTTAATAGTTTCCTAACTTAATCACTAGCGTAAGCGAAAATAGGATAAAATTGTTTTATTATACAAAAAAAGGATGATGGTGAAATTACTTATTATAATGATGGGATTTGTCCTTTTGGCTTGGGGTTCCCAGCCGGTAGCATTTATTAAAAATGTTCAGGGTAATGCCATTGTAAAACATGACAATATTCCACACGCCATTCAAAAAGGGGAGCATCTTTTTAGCGGAGACAGCATACAAACAGCTAAAAAAACAACCATTGGAATCTCGTTTAACGACGGAACTCGCATCGCCATTGGTCCTGAAAGTATCTTTATTATCGATGATTATATCTTTGAACCTGCGCAAAAAGATTTCCATTTTAATATGACGCTTCCAAAAGGGACGATCGTTTTTGAATCAGGGAAAATAGGGAAATTGGCACCTGAAAAAGTGACCATCAAAGTACCACAGGGCATTATTGGAATTCGTGGCACCAAATTTATCGTGGAGGCTGAATAATTATGGAACCATTACTCATTTGGACTGCCCTACTTTTATCGTTACCTTTTTTGACACATGAACCTAAAACAACTGTTATATTACTCGATAATGAATCTTCCCATAATGCTGTCGTCGTCAAAAGCGATGTTGGAAGCGTAATCGTAGATCAGCCTTATTCATATACAACATTGGCAGCTCAAGATAAACAGCCCTCGTCGATTGAAAAAGCTGATCCAGAGTCTATTCGTGAGAAATACGCTCAACAACTCAATATGCTTCCGACAAAGCCTGTTTCAATGCTGTTTCATTTTGAACCAGGGACGGCTGATTTGACCGAATCTTCTAAAAATCAAGTCAGTGAATTGATCCAGCTCATTTCATCGCGTGAACCTGCTGCTGTTGATATTATCGGTCATTCTGATCGTGCCGGTGATGCTGATAAAAATTACCTATTGGCATTGGAACGCGCTAAAACGGTAGAACAATATCTTTTAGAACGTAATGTGAAATTAGACCGTAGCTCCGTCACTTCGTATGGAGAAAATGATCCTATTATCCAAACAGAAGATGGTGTATCCGAACCTCAAAATCGTCGTGTTGAAGTGATTGTACGCTAGTTTTATGAAAAAAAACATGCTATTAATTGCGGGATCGTTGATTTTAACGATCCTGTTTTACCTTTTTTGGTGGCAAAATCCTTTACTCACCTATCTTGATTACAAACTCTACGACCGGTTCACCCATTCAATGCCCTCTTCTCATGCTCCTGCATCAACCGTGGTTATAGAAATTGACGATAAAAGCTTAAAAGCGCTGGGTCAATGGCCTTGGCCTCGAATCATCACGGCTAAGCTAATTGATACCATTACCAATTCTAAACCATCGGCTATCGTAATGGATATGGTTTTTTCCGAAGAGGATCGAACCTCCCCAATCATACTTCAAAGCTTTTATAACAACGCTTTAGGAGTCAAGATAACCATTGACGGTCTGCCTAAATCTTTGCACGACAATGATGCTGTCTTATCCGATGCCATACATCGATCACCGATGGTCTTACCGGTATTTTCGAATACCGACAGACAAAGCAGTATTTGCATACTGCCAAGTACTGTAACCTATGACAATTTTCTTAAAAATACCAATCTGTACCCATTAAACAATTTGGTGTGCAGTTTGCCCCGTTTTCAGCAACCATCCCAAGGAATCGGGCATATCCATGCAATGGCGGATGAGGATGGGATACTACGGCGTTTACCTTTGGTCATGCAGCATGAAGATGTATGGATACCGACACTGGGTATGGCGGCTACGGCTTCTGTACATAAAGGAATTCAGTTTGATGCAGCTTCCCCATTTTTAGGTGGAATGGAATTAACCCAAAGCGGCAAGCGATTCTTTGCTGACAGCCACAGCAATGCTCTTCTCTCTTTTTATCCCTTTGATCAGTATGAAAAAATTTCGGCAGTCGATATTCTCAATGGCAGTGTGAAACCTGAGAGATTAAACGGGAAATGTGTTTTCATAGGTTCTACGGCTCTTGGTTTGGACAGTATGTACACGATGAGTGACGGTTCGGTTCGTTCGGGTGTCTATATCCATGCGACTATGGTTGAAAATATTTTGAACGGTGATTTGGGAGTTCAGCCCTCTCTCTACCAACCTCTTAATATTATTCTTTCCTTTATCATTGGTATTTTGCTATTAATGCAAATGATCCGAAAACAGTATTTAAGTGTTGTTATTTCCTATTTGACCATCTCTTTATTGGCAGGGATTATCACCGCCCTAGCGTGGCAATATCATCTCTATCTCTCCATTGGCTACCTCATCATCCCATTATCTGCTTACTTATTTATTTTGGCGTTACTAATGTTTTTTATCGATTATCGCAACAAAAAGAGATTTATTGATGAACTCAATCGTTCTACTTTACAAAAACAACGATTACAAAGCGCCTTGAGTGCCAGTGAAAGTGAAATTGAGTATCAAAAAGCGATGCTATTTCAGCAATCAAAACTCGCAGCAATGGGCGAGATGATCGATAATATTGCCCATCAATGGCGCCAACCTCTCAATTTACTCGGTGTCATTATCCAACATGCCGAATTTGCGTATTCAAAAGGAAAAGTGGATGAAAAGTACATCCAAAAAATGAATACAGACTCGATGGAACAGATTCTCTTTATGTCTCAAACCATTGACGATTTTCGCAATTTTGTCAAACCTGACCGACAAAATATTCTTTTTGATCTTAACAAGTCTGTTGAAGAATCGATTCGTCTTCTATCGGGAATATTCAAAGCCAACTCAATTACGATCATAGCAGAGTATTCAGATGAACCATTGATGATTATGGGTTCACCGAGTGAATTTAAACAAGTCATCATCAATCTGCTTCACAATGCCCGCGATGCATTGTTGGAAAATAACCCAATAAACCCCATGATTCATATTAAGCTAGTTGCAGATCAAAGCAATGTTGCCATTACCCTAAAAGATAATGGCGGCGGAATCGCATTGGCTGTCATTGATAAAATTTTCGAGCCTTATTTTACGACGAAAGACGAAACGAAAGGAAGCGGTATAGGTTTATATATCTCACGTGCGATTATAAAAACAAAAATGGGGGGAGAGATTACTGCTACAAATGTTGAGAATGGTGCGTTATTTACGATTACCCTTCCCTTAGATGCCCGAGAGTCGATAGCCTAATCCATAAATACTGGTAAGAGTATTTTCCGGAAGTTTTTTACGCAACCGCATCATCATTCCTCTCAGACTCTCAGAGCTTATATCGATCTCATGAAGAAAAAAGTGGTTTAAAATTTCATCCGTACTGCACACTTGCCCAAATTTTAGTGTTAAGACAATCATTAAATAGATTTCATATTTAGTCAAAGCGATACTCACCTCATCACACAGAAGCAACTGCTTCTCTTTATCCCAGATAACCTGATCATCCAATGAAAGAATATGAGCTGGCTGGATAGATTTTATTGGTGCTAAATTTATTTTTAGAGCTACGATATAGAGCGTCTCTAGCATCTGCTGATATTGAATCGGTTTTGTAATGAATTGAGCCACTCCAAGATTAATCAAGGCTATCAAATATTCGACTTCAGTGTGTGCAGAGATGATAACGATAGGCTGATCTTCACGTAAAGCATACAATTGCGCAGCAAGTTGGACGCCATCCATTCGAGGCATTTGAATATCGGAGATGACTAAATCGTAGTAAGTATTTTTGACCCCATGATGGTGTTTAAATTTTTCAAGTGCATCGATCCCGTCTCTTGCGAAATCAACATGGTGAAAATATTCTTCGAGTATTTCAACGATTCGTACACCTAATAATGCATCATCTTCAACAAACAAAACAGACAAATGCTTTGTTTGCTCATACATTGTTTCCAAATTCATCATCAACCTATTATCATTTCATTAGTCATAATTATATCATTTTCTTCTGTGATAATACGTATTATTTAAATAGCATACAATAAAATTAGCTGAGGATTACAAGCGTCTCATCTTTTTGCATGAGTAAATGCGCTTCAAATTTTTCGAAGGATTCAATCAACATTACTGAAATTTTTTCAAGGCTTTGATAGTGATTCAGAGCTTCTAGCTGTTTTTTAGGTGGTACTTCTTTACGAGATTGGGTAACAAGGTTCATCATCCACGAACGTTTTGTTTCTAAAAAATAAATTTTATAAATTTTAAGATACATGTCGTGAAGATCACGATGGTCTTCTTCGATTTTATGGAGAGTTTCGGTCAGTTGCGGAATATTTTTGTATTTCATTGCATCATTGTAAAGCCATTTTCCAAAATGACATTCGGTCGAATCTAACGGTATCATTTTTTCATCTACCGGAAGATTTTCCACGAGGTGCTTTGCCCGTCGAACCCACTTGGTATGAGCAATATGCGCATCACGTATTTCTTTTAAAATTTGTCTTTTTATTGCAAGGCCGTATAAAGCGTTATTTGGTGATGTCATTTTTTTCCTATCATACTCGGTTTAAGATAGTGAAATTTTAATGACCAATTGTGCTCATACTGTTATAAAAGGTATTTTAATTGTTAGATTAACGTCATAATCCCATTAGTGCGTTCGTATTTTTCCGCATCCATCATATTCATATACAACTCTTTCATCTCTTCAAGGGTGAAATCGCCAGGCGGTTTTCTGACAGCAATATAGCCACATATTTTTCCATCATCATCAAATTTTGGCGTCACAACAACAATAACCCAATAATAGGCACCGTCTTTGCGAAGATTTTTGACATACCCTTCCCAATAATTTCCCGTATTAACGGCTTTCCACATCATCTCAAAACATTTTTTTGGCATATCAGGATGACGGATAATTGAATGGGGAGTGCCTATTAATTCCTCTTTTGAATATCCGGTCATTTTTAAAAAGAGTCTATTGGCATAAACGATTTTACCTGTTAAATCGGTCTCAGTAATCATATTACCGCCTTCAAATTTAACTTCAATATCGGTAGGGGATGGGCGAAGCATTCTGATATTCTCCTATATAGCAAGTGCATATTTCATATAGGGAATAGTAGTTAAAAATTGTATTTGAATTGTTCTAAATCTCTTTTAGGTCAACCAGAATGTCACATGATACGCTATGTACGCGAGTAAATAGGCTACTATCGTCGTAAAAGCAAAGAGATAGAAAAAATATTTAATTCCCCCTGCTTCACGCGTGAAAACAACCGATGCAGCTAAACACGGAAGGTATGTCATTATCACTACAATAAACGCCACTGCCGAAGCCAATGGGATATGAGAACTAATCGCATGCATTAGTGAGTTATCTGATTCGGTAGCATCACTGCCCAGTGAATACAAGACTCCCAGTGTCGAGACGACTACCTCTTTTGCGGCCAATCCCGTCTGTAATGCCACTGCCATTTTCCAGTCAAAGCCAAGAGGAGCAAACAAAGGCTGAATTGTATGCCCGATCACCCCTAAAAAGCTTTGTTCCAATTGTGCTTCAGAGAGCTGGTTTTCTAAATTTCTTACCTCTTCTTTTGATGTTGCTGCTTCGATTTTTACCGTATACACTGCATCAAGGGAACTGTCTTTTGGATACGTACTTAAAAACCATACAATTAATGATGCGGCAGCGATAAAAGTCCCGGCTTTTTTGAGGTACATCGTCGTTTTTGTCACTACGGTATGCCATATCAGCTTCACCGATGGAAGCCGATACTTTGGCATTTCCATAACAAATGGCTCATCAATCCCTTTAAACGCAGTAATCTTTAATACTTTAGCTGCAACTAATCCAATCATTGCGCCGAGAATATAGATGCCAAACAATACACTTCCCGCCATCTCGGGACCAAAAAATGCTCCGGTAAAAAGAACATAAACCGGCAAACGGGCCCCACAGCTCATAAATCCAATGACAAATAATGTCAGCAGCCGATCCCGATCATTTTTTAGAATCCGTGCCGACATATACGCCGGTATCGAGCATCCGAATCCTGTAACGAGCGGGATAAATGACTGTCCGTGCAATCCAAATTTATGAAAAAATCCATCCAATAAAAAAGCTACTCGTGACATATACCCCGTTGCTTCAAGCAATGCAATCCCCACAAACAATATAACAATGTTGGGGACAAAAAGTACCACTGCCCCAACTCCTGAGATCACTCCATCCACTACAAGAGATCGGATTTCATCATTGCTGATCGTGGCTCCTATGGCCGCGCCGAACCAGCCGAAAAAACCATTGATCCAATCCATCGGTATAGACCCGAGTTCAAAAGTAAGCTGAAACAATCCCCACATAAAAAAGAGAAAAATCGGTATTCCGAATATCGGATGAATCAATACGGCATCAATCTTTTCAGTCGTTGTCTTCTTCATCTGAGATTTGCTGTTGACTTTTACCGCTTCGGCAATAATTCCCCGATTAAAAGAGAAATACTCTTCTGCAAACGCCTCTTTCATATCATCCGTATCGTGATGGAGCAATACATGACGATCTGCTTCGATCAACATCGGCTGAAGCTCTGTCCATATAGGGTTATCGCGAAGTGTTCGGTAGGTCTTTTTCTCTTGTTTCAACAAATTGATAGCAATATCACGGTTACTGATAGACGCTTTAAAATGGTGCCGATTTAGGTACTCTTCAAGTTGTCCTATCTCCTCTTCCACCGCTTCACTAAAAATAAGTTTAGGCACTTTAAAATCATTTTCGTAAATCTCTAAAATCTTTTTGAGCAGTTTCCCCAAGCCCGTCTGTTCAACCGCAGAAACTTTTATCGCTTCTACCCCTAAAAGCTGAGAAAGCATCCCCTCATCGATAAAAATACCTTCCTTTTTCGCTTCATCATTCATATTCAGCGCCAGAACCATCTTTTTATTCATACCCATAAGTTCAGCGGTAAGTTGAAGATTTTTTTCAAGATTGGTCGAATCAACGACATTTAAAATGATGTCATACTCTTCATTGCATAAAAAATCGTGAGTGACCCGCTCTTCGATCGAATAGTCGCTAAAAGCATAGGTTCCTGGAAGATCCACAACCCTGATCGAATATCCCTTAAATTCAAAAACAACTTCGCTTTTTTCAACCGTTACCCCTGTAAAATTACCGACTTGCAGGCGTGCATTACTGATTGAATTAATCAGCATACTTTTACCGACATTGGGCTGCCCTACTAAGGCTACTTTAATTTTTTTATCGGACATTGCATACCTCGATCAGTTCGGCTTCTTCACGGCGAAGCGCCAAAGAGACATTTCCCACTTTGATTTCAAACGTGCTTTTGGAAATTCCACACTCGAGCATTTTTACCTCACATCCCTTCATCAGCCCAAAAGAGATTAAACGTTGTTTTAACGGACCGGTTGCCTTAATTCTTGTCACTGTCGCCACACCACCTTTGGTGCAGGCACTTAAGAGTGTCATCGTATCCTTGTTCATTCTCAAAACCTTTAAAATGTATCGTTTATTCGTGCGAGAAAACGGCTATACCCAGCATCCTTCTCTCCATCAAAATTTTTATCTCGATCCTCTATTTTAGCATAACTCACATCTGTACTCAACTTCACACTAATAATTTTGATTATCTGAAACCCTGTAGTGTTTGCTTGAAGAGTAAAGTCCAAATCCATAGCAGTCCAATCTGAAAGCCGAAAAACGCAAAGAGTTTAAGTACGGCAAAGGATCCCCAACCAATACTAATAAACAGTGGGCTGAACTGATCAAGGAAAAAAAGAGTAAAGAGGAAATAGGTAGCTTTTTTTGTAGTTTGGGGATCAATGGTTTTAATAAACGCCAAAAAATGAAGCACTGCCATAAGAGCAATAGAGATAAAAAGGGTATGGGGCAGAGTCACTTCCAACAACCCATGCAATGATTTATTTCCATAATACACTCTCACATCATGAACGCTAAATCCGACCAATCGTCCAAAAAGCACTACCCCTAAAAAGGCTTGCAGTATCAACAAGGTGCTAAAGGTCAAAGCTATAAACTGTAAAACTTTAGAATTCATTAGAATTTTTTCCGTAGAAGCCCTATGAGGGAATCTAGCCCCCCCATAATCATCAAGCTATGAAATAGGATAAATGCACTCAAAGAAAGAATGACTCCCGCACTGCCAAGTAACGGAGAAAAAAGCATCCCGATAGGATAAGCGAGGAGTGAGAGCAAGGAAAGGGTTAAGAAACTAATCATCATAACACGGCTGCGTCCCATGCGTGCATAGACAGAAGCGATAAGAACAAACGTAATGATAAGCCCAAAAAGATCCGTATGAATCCCCAAAAGAAGATCATTAAAGCTCATCGGATCGATAAACTCCGCTTCATTACCCAATACGGTAGTAGTCCATGCTTTTGGTGTCAATCCATAATCTATCCCTTTTGCGATCATACTAAGCACCATAGCAAGAATAAAAGAGAGAAGCATTCCCATAATGATAGAGCGCATCACACTGTTATCAGAGAGTTTTTTAGAGGCGATAAATTTCATTTTCAGGGCTTTACAATATCGATTAGAGAGAGGGCTACACGAGCTCCGTCGGTAATCGCACGAGCGGACAATGTTGCCCCCGTTGTGGTTGGAATATCTTGATTGAGCCGTAGGGTATTGGTATTGCTTTTATTATCAAATCCATCCAACCATGTTTTAGTGGGGAGATACTCGATTGGCTCATTGAATGCGACGATTTCGATTGACTTTATTTTACCGTTCATGTCAATGAGATAGAGGGAAATAGCCGTTTTAGTCCGCACCTTTTTATTCAAAAGCACTCCGTATCCCACTGTTTTCAAGTCATTTTTAGCGATATAGAGGCGATATATTTTCGTCTCTATAGGCTGTTGTGACGCTTTGACAAGCTGTTGCATTTGCACGTCATTTAAAATAACGTTTTGTTGCTCCACCGATTTGGCACCGAATGTCCGTTGAGTCAAGGCTACAGGATCACCCAAAACCTGAGCGAACGCCAAAAGAGGCACTACTAAAAGAAATAAAACGGTTTTCATCAAAATATAAATCCTAATCCAAACGAGTAGATACCTTCATTACTATAGTTGGCTGAGTCGGCATCATTTTTGTTATGACGCACTTTGTACTCCCCTTTTAAGACCACTTGTTCATGGGGGAAGTAATTCAGACCGTAGGTAAAGCTTTCTGTATTTCCAAACGCAATCCCATTGACCATTGATGTGGCTAAATTGTAGTTTTCATATTGAAAAAAGATCGGTAATCGTGCATTTGCTTGTGTAAAATATGGTAAGACATTATACTCTAAATTCACATAGCCTCCCCGTGCAGATTCGGGATGAAATGGAAAATCGAGAGTTGCATCACCGACTGTATGTGAACCAAGATAGGAATCCGCATGGCTTAAATGAGCTTGGGTATAAAGTCCTTTGATTTTAAAGCCCTCGTTTTGGTATTGAGCATGAAGATCAGCAAGGGTCAAGCGTCCCACTTCTTTATCATTCGTAGAGGGACCCGCTTCTCCCGTATAGAAGCTTGCACCTACGAGGAGACCGTTAATACCGGTGTAATCGAGACGAGCAACGGCAGCAAGATTGGAGGTTTGAGCGTTTCTCTCATATCCACCGCGACGACCGTTATTAATCCAGTTCTTTCCATAAGTATCCTCTTCAACGGCTCCGTCATGTTCAGCAAGACCCATATCCAATGCGACGACTGCCCCTGCCGTATAGTTAAAATTCTCCGTTTTACCGTGGATGGTGAGACCGTTTTCATGCCAGGTAGAGGGAATAAGATAGGTTTCGACATCGGGACGTTTGACGGTATTAAATAAAACGGGTTCGTGATTTAGACTAACTAAGCCCATCGGGACGACTTGCTGCCCAATTCGGATATTGAACGTCGGATCGAGTAAAAAATCGACATAAAGCTGTTCAACTGAAACTTCTTCTCCACCATGTTCAAACTCAATTTCAGAGTTTAGGATGATATTGTCACTAAATTTATAACCTATATAAGGAACGAAACGGTTCACTTCGGTTTCATTAATACCGCTATTTTTATCGTGTGAGAACTGGATCTCTCCATAACCGCCAATGGAAAGAGGATTTTTAGAGTAATAGACCTTAGAAGCTGCCGCCCCCATGCCAGGCTCAGTTTTATCCATATCAACGGTGCCAAACGAGGTCGCGTTTTGAACATTAATAAGCTCGGATGTGAGGGCATTGGTTTGTTCACCCTGTTTTTTATCATTCGCTTCTAGCGCACTGAGACGTTCACTTAGAATTTTAAGCTGTACTTTTAGGTCACTTAGCTCATCAGCCGATAATACTGTGCCAATCGCCAAAGCGGCTACAGTACTTAGGAAAAGTTTTTTCATTTGCGCATCCTTTTATGATAGTGATTATTGATTGCGAAATTATAGAGCGGCAAGCTGAAAACAATATTAATAATGCAAACAATTATCATTTAGGAAAAAATGCCGTTCAAATGGTACACTTTCGGTATGAAAGCATTATTCTTTTTTTTATCTCTAGTAACTTTTCTTTTCGGCGATGAGCGGGTTCAGATGCATATGGGAACCCTCATCAGTATCAATATCACTGACAGTGAAGAGGTTTTTATACCCGCAGGGGATGAAAATCTTACGGATGAGGTATTCGCACTTTTTAAAGATTTGGATGAGAAACTCTCAACCTATAAAAGTGATTCGGAAATTTCACGATTGAATCGTGATCATGAAGCCAATCTATCGAATGTAACGCGTACTGTTTTAGAGCGGTCAATGGAAATGAATCACAAAACGCAAGGTGCTTTTGATATAACAATCGGTTCTTTAAGCCATGGGGCATACCATTTCGGAACACAGGAGAAACTTCCAACATCGGCTGAGATCCATCATGCTTTGACATTTGTAGGTGGAAACCATATTTGGATGGATCACGAGAAAGTACGTGTGACAAAGGGAACGATTATAGATTTAGGCGGTATTGGCAAAGGATACGCTGTTGATCTCTCTATCACTTTATTAGAACGCCATGGAGTCAAAAAAGCGGTGATTGCTGCATCGGGAGATATTGGGTGCTTAGGAGAATGTGAGGTACGTATCCAAGATCCTTTTCATTCTAAAGGTATCGTTGCAACCGTAACTTCAATTTTGCCTCGATTTGCCATCAGTACCAGTGGTAATTATGAACGCTATATTCGTAATAAAGAACATAATCATCTTCTCAATCCGAAAACAGGAAAATCTGAGCAAAATTTTGCTTCAGTTACATTGTTTGGAAAAGGGGATAACACCGCGCTAGATGCAATCGCCACAGGTGTTTCTATTATGAGAGTAGATCAGGCAATCGCACTATTAGAGCGTGAAAATATCGGATATTTTTTGATTCAAAATGATGGACATATATTTTATAGTAAGAAATTAGAAGGAGTGACGATAGAAAATAACGAACATTAAACATAATAACGATTATCACTATTGACTTATAGTATCTCTTATGATATATTTCTGAAAATCATTATCATAAAGGATGTTCGAATGAAAACATCAAGTTTCATAACCTTAGCACTCTCTACCACATTGGTTTTTCTCTTGAGTGGCTGCAATGAAGGTTCTACTTCCTCTGCACCCTCTTCTAGTGAAGTTGATTTAGCAACTCTAGGTGAGGCACTATTTTTTGATACAAATCTCTCCGAACCTTCAGGTCAATCGTGTGCATCGTGTCATACAGCGGCAAATGGATTCGCCGATCCTGATAGCAATTTGTCTACATCTGAAGGTGTTATTGCAGGACAATTTGGAACACGAAACACTCCGACAGCTGCCTATGCAGCATTCGTTCCTGCTTTTATTTATGATGTTATAGAAGGACTCTATACGGGAGGACAATTCTTAGATGGTCGCGCTTCACTGCTTGAAGATCAAGCCAAAGGACCACCTCTAAATCCGGTAGAAATGCACAATCCCAATAAGGCATCGTATGTTTCCAAAGTAGCGGCAGCATCCTATGCTCCTTTAGCCAAAAAAATCTTCGGGCTAAATGTATTTGATGACCCAGAAACGGCATACGATAAAATTGCACGCGCTATTGCCGCGTATGAGCGGACGAAAGTATTTTCACCCTTTAGCTCAAAATTTGATGCATATATTAAAGGAACGGCAACGCTAAGTGCACAAGAGCTCGAAGGGTTATCTCTATTTGAAGGAAAAGCGCAGTGTGTCGCATGTCATCCGACCCGTCCTACCGCTGACGGTACACCGGGATTGTTCACTGATTTTACGTATGACAATCTAGGAGTTCCAAAAAATATGGCTATTCCTGCCTATGCCGCCGATGCCAACTTTACCGATATCGGTCTTGCTGGAAATATTAAAGTTATTGCCGATGGACGAGTGGCTGAAAATCGAGGAAAATTCAAAGTAGCAACATTACGTAACATCGCTATAACGGGACCGTATATGCACAATGGTGTATTTAAAACACTTAAAGAAGTAGTATCATTTTACAATACCCGGGATACAAACCAAAGCCGTTGGGGCGCTGCGGAAATTCCTGAAACAGTCAATCGCACCGAACTTGGGAATCTAGGACTCAGTGATGCTGAAGAAGATGCTATTGTTGTATTTTTACAAACACTTACGGATGGCTATTAAGGGGAATACACTTCTCAAGATTTTCTCATCCAATATCCCTATAATTAGCCAATATATTATTAAAAAGGATTTGGATGCGATTATTTTCCTTGTTTAGCGCTATTGTTCTCGTACCTGCATTCTCGTATGGGATGAGTTTTAACACTCTATGCAATCATGCCTACAACGCCTCAAGTGACCTTATCCAAACAAATGGTCACCTATTGGCCAATACACACACTAAGGCTGCGGCTCTTGCGGGTGAGCCTTTATCGATTGAGGGAAGTGCAAGCAGTGTCACAGGAAAAGACCCTGTAGACAATGGGATGCGCTATGGTGCTATGCTCAATTACCAGCTCAAACAATTCGGCGTCCAAGAAGCACAATCTAATTACTATGACCAAAATATGAAAAATCTTCAGCAAGAGATTCAACTTCAACAAAAAATTATCCAAGTCATTCTAAAACACGATTGGCTCATAGCCTTGATCGAACAAGAGAAAATTAAGATTTTAGGGGAGAAAGTCACTTTATCCAGGGATGCCGCCCTGATAGGTCAAAAAAAAGTCTCTGCCGGACGAATGTCACAAATGGAACTGTATCGATTGCAAAGCGATGAGCGTACGGCTGTTCAAGAGTTTGCTATGGGAGAAATGGAGCTTGAACATGCTCAGCACTCTCTTCAAGAAGCGGCAATGCTCCACGAAGAAATCGTTGTTGATGATTTACACTTCTCCTTCATTGCGGATGATAATGCTACGGAAGAGAGAATCAACAATGCCGCGATCCTGCAAACTCTCACCTCTCAAATCAACATTCTCGATACTCGCATTAAAAGTACCCATTACGAGGGGAAAGAATTCATATCACTGGGAGCCGGTGCGACGCATGAACCGGTACAAAACAGTATTGACTTTCGTGTTAACATACCCTTGAGTTTTAGTGAAAAAAATGATCAAAAAATCGCTGCATTGATGGCAGAAAAAAGTGCACTTCTTCATCGACGAGACGTAACACACCAAAAATTGCAAATGAATATCCATACTCTTTTAGAGCATTTACAAACGAGAGAAACGCGATATAAAGATTCCTTAACAGCGCAAAAGTACCAAAAAACGCTGATGGATATGGCTCAAAAAGGTTATGAGGCAGGAGTTGTCAGCCAATTTGAATATTTGTCAACGAAAAACAGTTTTTATGACATGCAATTGCGTGCGGTAGAACTTAAACGCGAATACATTCAAGAGATGAGTGCAATGGAAGAAAAATTAGGGAGAATTTGGTTATGAAATCACTATTACTATTACTGGCAATAACAACAGCTGCGATGGCGCAAATCACTATCAGTGATGCACAAATGAAAAAGCTTGGGATTACAACGAGTAATGTCAATATTAGCAACACTGCCCTTATTGGGCCACTAATCGCCAAAATCGATTATGACGAAGATAAATCCAAAAGCTACTTTTTAGATCAAGAGGCCTCTGTGATCTCGCTCAATGTCCGCCAAGGAGATCTTGTCCAAAAAGGCTCGACGTTATGTACGATTGCTTCACCTTCTCTTATGGCAAACAGTTTTGAGCTTAAAGAACTGCAGAATCGCTATAAAGCGATGCAAAACAACGCTAAAAAAGATGAAACACTCTACAAAGAGGGAATAATTTCATATCGTGATTATCAGACCAGCGCACTCGAAGCATCAACACTTCGTTCTCGAATCTCTGTCCTGGAGAGTCAGTTCGCTATCGCAGGAGTTCGTGCTAACGCAAATGGTACTATGAATGTGATCGCTCAAAAAAGTGGTATTGTCACGAATGCCCCACTGGCTGTTGCCGAAAAAATCACCCCTTATCAGCCCTATTTTAGGATTTCAGACTCTAGCGCAATGATTGCCATGATTAATATCTCCCCAAGGCTTATCTCCTCTGTTTCCAAAGGCGACACTGTTTTGTCCAAAGACGCTCACCCTATTGGTACTGTTATTTCCGTCTCTCCTGCCATTAGCGGCTTGACAAACTCAGCCATCGCCATAGCAAAGATTCGTGGCTCACAGTTGCGCGCCGGAACGACCATCGGTGTATTAGTATCCGCACAAAAACCAACTGCCAGCATCCTAATCCCGTCGCATGCATTAGCACAGTTTGGTGGAAAAACCATCTGTTTCATTCGTAACACTACTGGATTTAGCGCTCAAGAACTCCTAATCGTGGCAACAAGCAAAGAGGGTGTTTTGGTACGACAAAAAGGGATTGATACAAATACCAAAGTAGCCATCAGCGGTCTTATCATTCTAAAAGGCGCAATGAGCGGATTGGGGTTTGAATAATGTTAAGCTCAATTATTGAGTTTTCACTCAAACAGCGGATTGTTATTTTACTCATGGCGGTGGGGATACTCATAGGAGGGGTCTATTCGTTTCTTAAAATTCCAATCGATGCATTCCCTGACATCTCATCTACGCAAGTAAAAATAATTCTAAAAGCTCCCGGGATGTCTCCTGAGGAGGTAGAATTACGAGTAGTACGACCACTGGAAGCTGAGCTCATGGGGTTGGAAAACCAAACCATGCTTAAAAGTACCTCTAAATACGGTATCGCCGATATTACCATCGATTTCAAAGACGGTACAGATGTCTATCGTTCCCGCGCTCAAGTTTCTGAAAAACTTTCAGGAGCAATGAGTGCCCTTCCAAAAGGCGTTAACGGTGGTATGGCACCCATCACGACTCCATTGGGAGAAATTTTTATGTTCACCATCGAGGGAAATATCTCGCAGCAAGCCAAGCGCGAATTACTTGATTTTACTATCCGTCCTGCCCTGCGAGGTGCAAAAGGAGTTGCGGACATCAATGCTCTGGGCGGTGAAGCACGTACCATCACCATTGTTCCCGATGTTAGTGCCATGGGACGACTTGGAATTACCATCTCTACCCTTGAGCAGGCTTTAAGCGAAAACCTCAAAAATGACGGTGCAGGAAGACTTGATAAAGGCGATGAAGGCTATTTGGTCAAAGTCCAAAGCGGTGTCAAGAACAAAGATGAAATCGGCAACATTACCATCCATTCGCACAATGGACCGATACGTATCAGCGATTTTTGTGCCATTAACGAAGAATCTCGCACCCGCATGGGATTTGTAACCAAAGACGGACTCGGCGAAGCAACCGAGGGTCTTGTTATGGCATTGCGAGGAGCAAATGCCAAAGAGAGCATTATTGAGATCAAAGAGCGTCTTGCCGTCCTTGCACCAACACTTCCGGAAGGAGTCACAATTGTCCCTTTTTATGATCGTAGTGAACTCACCCAAAAAGCGGTCGATACTGTCTCTAAAGCCCTCACGGAAGCAGTTGTACTGGTTATCATACTCTTGCTCCTCTTTTTAGGAGATGCTCGTGCGGCGATCAGTGTCGCTGTGATATTGCCATTGGCCATTTCAATAGCCTTTATCCTCATGCAAGCCACTGGAATTACTGCAAATCTCATGAGTTTGGGAGGATTAGCCATTGCCGTGGGAATTCTCGTCGATTCCGCTGTTGTTGTTGTGGAAAATACCTTTGCAGCACTGGGTGAAAAAAATCAAAAACTTCCCAAACTCCATCTCGTTTATCGAGCTAGCAAAGAGGTGAGCCTCTCGGTATTCAGCGGTCTACTTATTATTTCTGTTGTCTTTTTACCTCTTCTGTCCCTTGAAGGTTTAGAAGGAAAGCTTTTTGCCCCTGTTGCCATGACGATTGTCTTTGCACTCTTAGGCTCTCTTGTCCTATCTTTGACCGTCATTCCTGTTGTCGCATCGCTATTGCTAAAATCCACTCCTCATCATGAGACAAAATTGGATATGTTTTTTGCTCGTCTGTACAAACCACTCCTTTCTTTTGCCCTCAACCGCACTAAAACACTTTTTACCGGAGCTATTATTTTCTTAATACTTAGTTTTTCACTCTACACACTCGTAGGTAAAACATTTATGCCCACACTCGATGAGGGTGATATTATTTTAGCCATTGAGCCCATACCTTCGATCTCTCTTGAAGCCTCTAAAGAGCTAAATCTCGCCATCCAAAAAGAGTTAATCAAAAATATTCCTGAAATTAAAACCATCGTTGCCCGTACAGGATCGGATGAAATGGGCTTGGATCCCATGATGCTCAACCAAACGGATACATTTTTAGTTCTAAAACCAAAAAAAGAGTGGAAAGCCGCTTCTAAAGAAGAAATCCTCCAAAACATCACAACAGCCCTCAAACCTTTTGCAGGGGTTGGATTTAGTTTTACACAACCCATCGATATGCGTATCTCTGAAATGCTCACCGGTTCTCGCGGAGATTTGGCAATCAAAATTTTTGGTACTGACATCAACACGTTAAATGCGCTCAGTTCGCAGGTAGGGAAAATTTTAGAGGGAATTTCCGGCTCCAGTGAAGTTATCGTTACTCTCAATGCTGGAATCAACTATCTCACCGTAACACCGGATCGTTTTGCAACCGCGAACACAGGGGTAAGCAGCGGTGAATTACAACAATTTTTAAAAGCCTCACTGGAGGGTATTATCGTCGATACTTTACCAGAGGGGAATATCCGAACCCCGGTTATGATCCGTTTGGACAGTGACATTGCAAAAGATTTTGATAAATTTAGCGCACTGGAGATCCCTCTTATGGAAGGGGGGAGTGTCCCTCTTGCAAGTATCGCAATGATTACCCAAAATGAAGGACCCGTACAAGTCATTCGTGAAAATAACGAACGACTCAGTGTTGTCCGATCAAACGTTGAAAATCGAGATTTAGTGGGGTTTGTTGAGGAAGCAAAACAAAAAATAAACACTGATATTAAACTCCCAGATGGCTACCACATCACCTATGGAGGACAGTTTGAAAATCAGCAGCGCTCTTCAGCACGTTTGATGGCGGTGGTTCCTGTCAGTATCGTGGTCATTTTCTTTATTCTCTTTTTCACGTTTCGCTCAGTGAGCAACACACTGCTTATTTTGCTCAATATCCCTTTTGCGATTACAGGGGGAATCATATCTTTGTTTATCAGCGGTGAATATCTCTCTGTACCTGCCTCGGTAGGCTTTATCGCCCTCTTTGGTATTGCAGTACTCAACGGTATTGTCATGGTGAGCTATTTCAACACCCTGCTGGCCAATGGCTATACCATCGATGAAGCAGTGGGTGAAGGAGCGCGCAGACGACTTCGTCCCGTACTGATGACGGCATTTATCGCGGCACTTGGATTGCTGCCATTACTATTTGCAACCGGGGTCGGAAGTGAGATTCAAAAACCGCTCGCAATCGTTGTACTGGGAGGATTGGTCACATCGACGATTCTTACTCTCCTGATTTTACCGCCTGCCTTTAAAATGATCTACAATCGAGGTAAAAAATGAACTTGAATAGAATGGATATATACTTTGATGTCGCGAATAAAGACACCTTAGTTGATTTATTATTGGAAGAAGGATATGATGATTTTTATTTTTCTCCTTGTAAACGCTACGGGGCAGGAGCCTTTTTGGTAAGTTCTGAAGAACAAGTAAGTGCCAGACGGGATTTTGGGTTATTTAGCCTTTTTCTGCAAAAAGCAGAAGCTATCGTTCTGGCGGCAGCTATCAAAGAAGAACTAAAAGACAAAACGATTAAGATATTTATAAACGAGGTCAAAGAGCTTTAAATGCGATTACTAATTGCCGATGATGAAAAAGAGATGCTCGAACTGTTAAAGCTTTCACTCGAAAACAAAGAGTGGATTATAGATACAGCTTGCGATGTCGAAGAGGCAAAAAGCTACTTAGATGCGTACCATTATCAAGTTTTTTTGGTTGATCGAACGTTTCATGGAAAAGATCGTGTGCAAGAGCTGATTATCTATGCAAAAACTAAAAACAATACGTTAGGCATTCTTGTACTGAGTGCACTTGGAAGCATCGATGAAAAAGTGCAAGGGCTAGAGTATGGCGCAGATGACTATGTCGAAAAGCCGTTTGATATTAAAGAGCTCCGAGCCAGACTTGTCGCCCTTTCGCGCCGATTTTCACCAACGATCAAAATATTTCGAGGCATAGAAATCGATCCTCACAATAAAACGATTCGAAAAGAAAAAAGCGAAATTCTCCTTAGTGCTAACGAGCATAAACTCTTTTTTTACCTTCTTGAACGCGCTAGTGTTGCTTCACGCGATGAAATCATGGATGCTCTTTACAATAATCCTCAAAACATTACCCCCAATGCTATTGATGAATTAGTGGGGCGCCTGCGTCGTAAACTTGACCCTGCTATTATAAAAACTGTCAAAACACGAGGATATGTCATTGAGCTTTAATTGGAGCAAATCCCTTAAATTCAAGATTTCCTTTATCTTCGCCATTCTCATGGCAATTGCCTTTAGCCTCAACTGGATGGTTGCTCTCCAGACGATGCGCAGTGAAAAAATAAGTGATATTCAAAAGGTTCTTAAACATTTATTGAACGAAAGTAACGATGAATACATTACGCAGCCGCTCACCCCAGATAGTTCCCTGACCTTTTTATACTCTATCCCTCACAATCAAATGATTCTTGATGACTCCGAAGTATCTGCTTTACGTTTTTTGGCCTCTAAGCATCCTTATATTCCGTACGATAATGAGATTGTCGCCTCCGTACAACAACCTAACAGTATCTATCTCAATGCCATTAGTAATTCACGAAAAATTGATACGGCACTCGATAAATACGGTGAAAAGCTCTTAGCGCGCTACCTCTTTTCATTGCTTGCTATTTTACTGATCAGTATATTTTTACTCAACTACTACATGAAATCCTTAGCTGTATTAGCCAAAAAAACTCATGATTGGCAAATAGGTGATCCCTTTGATTTTTCACTGGATAACGCAGGCAGCGAGATAAAAGAAGTATCGATCGCTTTTGAATCGCTTATTCGTAAAATAGAAGGATTTAGGAGAAAAGAAGGAGAACTGTTCAAAGAAGCAGCTCATGAGCTAAAAACACCTCTCGCACTTATGCGTTCACGCTTGGATGTGTACGAGTATACCCAAGGATATGATAAAAATAAATTTATCGTTGATTTGGGACATGATATCGAGCGTTTAACAACGGAATTGAAAAATGTTCTTTTTTTAGAAAGTTCCGATTATGAAGACCCCATAGCCCTAGACATAACTACAGCACTACGAAATATCGTTCAGAAGGTAGACATTCTCGCAAAACGAAAACAACTCCTGCTTCAGCTTCCCTCTGAAAGTTTTATCGTTACAGCCCCTGAGCGATTACTCAAAAAAGTTCTCTTAGCATTGATTGAAAATGCCATGACGTATGCTCCGGAAAATAGCCAAATTCATATAAAGATTGACCCTATCATACGAACTATTACCATAACCAACGATTCCGGTCATGAAAAATACCTCTTCAGCTCCAAAATAGGACATAAAATGCTGCAAAGACTCAGCGAAGAGCTCAATTATACGTATGAAATCACCCAACATGACTCTCAATACGCCATCACTCTTAAATTTTCGTAAGCACTTGTTATAATAACACTATTAATCTCTCACTAAATAGGAATTCAATGAACTTTTTATGGCGCTCAACCAGTCACTTCAACCTTGCCAACTTGGTAACAATGGCAAACATCACCTGCGGTCTTCTTGCTACGTATTTTATTACTCAAAATCAGTTCATCGTAGCCGTAGTCCTTGCATGGATGGGGGGAGCGTTCGATATTATTGACGGTAAAATTGCCCGTAAATTCGGTCTCTCTAACGAATTTGGAATTCAGCTCGATTCATTTGCTGATTTTCTCAGCTTCGTTCTCGTCCCGACCTTCTTTATCTTCCAAGGAGTCTATACTCATCTTGAGGGGATTCCTCTTATCATTACGTCAATCGCTTCGATCTACTATGTCATCAGTGGTCTGCGCCGTCTGATTCAGTTTAACATTAATGCCGATGTCGGAGAAGTAGCTAAACATTTTACGGGAGTGCCTACACCACTTGGAGCAATTCTTTTATGGCTCGTATGGCTTGGATCAGGATTTATTGGATGGATGGGAGTACTTGCCCTGATGATTATTATCGGAGCGCTGCTTAATTCTAAGGTGAAAATTCCACACCTTTAATATCTGGTTTCCAGCCGCGTATTCCCACTTTCGCGATTGGGAACGAGAGAATACTTAACTTTCAATATCTTCTTCACCATCATCTATTACCGACGATGGAAGCATCTTCTTAGGCTTCAATCCCAGCTTACGCATCGACTCTACCCGACGGATCAAATTTCCTTTTCCGGTAGAAAGTTTATTCATGGCACCCTCATAGCTTTTTTGGGTTCGCCCGATCTGGTCACCGATTTTTTCCATATCTTCAACAAACGCTACGAGTTTCTCATACAACGCTTCAGCGGATTCGGCAATCGCTTTAGCGTTACGTTCTTGATACTCACTTCGCCAAATATGTTCTATCGTGCGCAATGTTACGAGAAGTGTGGAAGGAGAAACGACAACGATATTTTGCTCATAGGCTGTTTTGAAAAAGGTATTATCCTGTTCCAATGCGAGTAAAAATGCCCCTTCTATCGGCATAAAGAGCAGGACGAAATCAAGTGTCCGAACACCGCTGAGCTGTTCATACCGTTTGCCGCTCAGTCCTTTGATATGTCCGTGAATAGAAACAAGGTGCTGCTTAAGAGCATGAGCACGATCTTCATCATTGTCAGCCCGGATAAAGGCATCATACGCGACCAATGAGACCTTCGAGTCAATGATAATATCTTTATTCTGTGGAAGATGAACGATGACGTCAGGTCTGAATTTTTTCCCCTCTTCATCACTGTATGTATTTTGGGTTTCGTATTCATGCCCCTCACGAAGCCCTGAATCTTCCAGTATCCGTTCCAGTACAATCTCTCCCCAGTTGCCTTGAGTCTTATTTTCACCTTTAAGGGCATTAGTGAGATTGATCGCATCTTCACTGAGGCGTTCATTGAGAGATTTTAGACGAAGTATTTCGTCTTTGATACTCTGACGCTCTTTGGCATCATGGATAAACTGTTCTTTGCTCTGAGTCGCAAAATTCGTGATCTGTTCACGAAACGGCTTGAGCAACAGATCAAGCCCTTTCGTATGCGCTTCATCAAAAGTTTTAGCTTTTTGGTCAAAAATTTGGGTCGCCAAATGTTCAAACTGCCCTTTCATCTGCAGTTTTGCTTCATCGAGTAGACGCAATTTCTCTTCAAAAGCACGTGCTGATTCCTCATGTCGCGTATGCAATACCGCAAAATCCCGCTCAAGTGCATGATAATCATTGTTCTTGGCTTCAAATTTTGATTGAGACTCCATGCGTAATTGATGTTCTTGATTGAACATCTCTTGAATCTGTAAGGCACGTGATTCCAACAACGTGTATTCTTGGCGGGATTGATTCCACATCCACGCGAGTGTTCCTGCAGTTAGGGTAGCAATTAGGGTTGTTATTTCATATATCATGGTGTGATTATAACCAACCGCCAGCTAAGGCGAAAAAAATATGGCATGGTGTAATATTTTTAGATGAAAATATCTTCCAATACACCCTGCCCCTGTCACAGTGGTGAAAAATACAAAAAATGCTGTCAGCCCTATCATAAAGGGATATTTCCCTCCAATGCACTCAAGCTTATGCGCTCCCGCTACAGCGCCTATTCTTTGAATTTAGCGGATTACATTCTAAAAACAACCCATCCTAACAATCCTGATTACACGGTTGAAACATCTTTGTGGAAACAAAGTATTTTAGAGTTTTCCCACAATACTCAGTTCTTAGGATTAAAGATTGGTGAATTTATAGATGGTGAAACGGTCGCGTATGTGACGTTTGACGCTATCTTGGACAGCGGCTCTCTCAAAGAGAAAAGCCGATTTTTAAAAGAAGATGGAAAATGGCTCTATGAAAGCGGGAGCTTCGATTAGCAGCCGACCATTTCAATGCAATCTTCCCCTTTAGGGATCAGGCACAAAAACACATACGCTTCCTCCCCAACCGTCTCATAACTGTGGGCAACACCTGCTGGAATAAAGAGAATATCCCCTGCAACTGCTTCAAACGTCTTATCCCCACACTTCACGTTTGCTTTTCCGAATAGTACATATTGCTCATGCTCAACCGTATTCGTGTGATGTGGCATGAAACCACCCGCGTTTATCGTAAAGCATCGCATTGCAAAATTGGGAACTTCTTGTAAAGAAAGAAGCATCTGCATACTCACCCCAGATCCCGCTTTTTGAGGCATAGATTCGATAGAGTTTAATTTTTTATGTATCATTATTTACCCTTTTTTTTGACTGTATTATCGCATATTTACCTCAAACTTGACAACCTATCCACCATTGATTATAATGTCACTATTACAAAAAGACTCTCAAGCAATCTACGACTTTCTTCTATAGCACAAAATTCACATACCCTAAGGCTTCTTTCATAATGAGCGATATCGCAAAAACCCCTACTCCTCGAAATAACTCCAAAAACCGTACTCATACCCCAGTAGAAGGGTTCACGATTGAAGCCCTTAGAACAAAAACACTTGAAACCCTCCTAGAGATTGCAACCTCACTCAGTGTCGAAGATCCCAATGAACTTAAACGTCAAGACCTGATCTTCGAAATCTTAAAAACCCAAGTACAGCAAGGCGGATTTATCCTTTTTACCGGTATTTTAGAAATCATGCAAGACGGTTACGGTTTTTTACGTGCTGTCGACCAAGGTTTCAGCGATTCGATGCACGATGCGTATGTTTCCAGCACTCAAATTCGCCGTTTTGCTCTCCGTAATGGGGACATTGTTACAGGGCAAGTTCGTGCACCAAAAGATCAAGAGCGCTATTATGCTCTTCTAAAAGTCGAAGCGATCAACTATCTTCCGCCTGAAGAGTCTAAAAAACGTCCATTATTTGAAAACCTTACTCCTCTTTACGCACTCGAACAACTCAAACTTGAGTACCAACCAACGCATCTGACTGGACGAATGATGGATTTATTCTGTCCAGTTGGTAAAGGTCAACGCGGTCTCGTTGTCGCCCCTCCACGCTCAGGAAAAACAGAACTTTTAAAAGAAATTGCTCATGGTATTACCACCAATCATCCCGAAGCAGAGCTCATGGTATTGCTCGTCGATGAACGTCCGGAAGAAGTAACCGACATGGAGCGATCTGTTAAAGGCGAAGTTTACAGTTCCACGTTTGATGAACCCGCAAAAAACCATGTCAAAGTAGCTGAAATGGTCATCGAGCGCGCAAAACGTCGCGTAGAACTTGGCAAAGATGTTGTTATCTTGCTTGACTCCATCACCCGTCTTGCCCGTGCATACAATACTGTCACTCCAAGCTCAGGTAAAGTCCTCTCAGGGGGAGTCGATGCCAACGCATTGCACAAGCCAAAACGTTTCTTTGGAGCAGCACGTAACATCGAAAATGGCGGAAGTTTAACCATCATCGCTACTGCACTGGTCGAAACAGGAAGCAAAATGGACGAAGTCATTTTCGAAGAGTTCAAAGGGACCGGTAACTCCGAAGTCGTACTCAGCCGTAAGATTTCAGAACGTCGAATCTATCCTGCTATTGATATTCTCAAATCAGGTACACGTAAAGAAGAACTTCTTTTAGGTGCCGATGTCTTGCAAAAAGTATTTGTATTGCGTTCTATGCTGCACAAGCAAGAAGATGAAGTCGAAGCATTGCGTTTCCTCTACAGCACCATGCTAAAGAGTAAAAGCAATACTGAATTTCTTGACAGCATGAACGAGTCGGGTAAATAATGCGCGTCGGTGTTTTCGATAGCGGGGTTGGAGGCTTAAGCGTCGTCAAATCCTTATTGGAACACCATCTTTTTGAAGAAATCATCTATTTTGGTGATACCGCCCGTGTCCCTTATGGGGTCAAAGATCAAAATACCATTATCCGCTATTCTCTCGAAGCAATCGAATTTTTTAAAAACTTTGAGATCGATTTACTCATCACCGCGTGCAATACCGTCAGTGCCTACGCCCTAGATGAAATGCGTCTTCATAGCGATCACGATGTTATCGGTGTTGTGGATCCCGGAGTCTTAGCACTCAAAAATGCGATCCCCGATACGAATGCCAACATTCTTATTTTAGGCACTAAAGCGACCGTAAAATCAGGCGCTTACACAAAAGGGCTCAATGCTCTTGGATATCAAAATCTAAGTGCCATTGCCACAGGGCTACTCGTCCCCATCGTCGAAGAGGGATTGTATGAAGGAGAAGTTCTCCAAAGCACACTGCACCATTATTTTGGTAATTTGACCCAAGCACCGGATGCGATTATCCTTGGATGTACCCATTTCCCCCTTATCGCCAATGCTATAGAGTCCTACTTCGAGGGAAAAAGTACCTTGATCCACTCAGGAGAAGCAATCGTTGAGTATTTAGAAGCGCATTACGATTTTACGAAACGGTTTGAGCATACCCAACTGAAATTTTTCGCCTCTGAAAATCCAGAGGGACTTCGACGTACCGCAAAAGAGTGGTTACAATTATAAAATTCAAAGCTGGATTCCCGCCTACGCGGGAATGACGCTCTACGTCATCCTCGGGCTTGACCCGGGGATCCATCCCCTAAGTCACAAGGAGAAGAAATGGCTGAACGTTCCGAAGTATTAGCATTAAAATACCGCCCAAAACGATTCGAAGAGCTTATCGGTCAAGAGAGTATTTCTCAAACCCTCAGCCTCGCTCTGGACTCCAAGCGTCTCTCTCATGCGTATCTTTTTTCAGGGCTTCGCGGATCGGGAAAAACCTCTACTGCACGTATTTTTGCTAAATCACTCATGTGCGAAAACGGTCCTACTTCCTCACCGTGTGATGTCTGTTCTCACTGTGTGATGGCGAACGAAGGTCGTCATATTGATATCATCGAAATGGATGCTGCATCCAGTCGTAAAATCGATGACATCCGTGACCTCATCGAAAACACCAAATACCGTCCGGCAGCAGGGGCATTTAAAATCTTCATCATTGACGAAGTACACATGCTCACCAAAGAAGCGCATAATGCTCTTCTTAAAACGCTTGAAGAGCCTCCTGAATATGTCAAGTTTATTCTGGCAACCACTGATCCGCTCAAACTCCCGCCTACCATACTGAGCCGAACCCAGCATTTTCGTTTTAAACGTATCAGTCATCCGAATATCGTTCATCACCTCAGCCACATCCTCCACCTTGAAAACATTGAGTTTCAACCAGAGTCCCTCGATATTCTGGCACGAAGCGGTTCAGGAAGCCTACGAGACACCCTTACTCTTCTTGATCAGGCAATCATCTATTCCAAAGGTTTTGTTGACGTAAAAACGGTTACGGATATGCTGGGACTTCTTGATCCTGAATATATCTCGCTCCTCTTTGACGCCATTTTTGCCAAAAACCGTAATTCACTTATCGGTATGCTCAAAGAGCTCGAAGCCTATGAAGCCGAAATGGTGGTCGATGAACTCATCGCCTTTCTCAAAGAAAAGCTTTACGAAGGAGACTATCGCTTTAGCCCTCTGGTTATTGAACGATTTTTTCGAATTCTCAGTGATGCAAAAACCCTCTTCGCCATCAATGCCGATGGCGGGTTTGTCATAGGACTCATCTTATTTAAGATGATTGAAGCACTGAAGATCAAAGAGATCGATGAAATGATCGAGTCCCTTGAATCACGTACACCGCTGCATTCAGTTCCCAATACAACACCGGTAGCAACAGCTCCTCAACCTGTTCAAAAAATCACAGTAACCGCGTCCGAAGTCTCCCCTTTTGATCACTTATGCGCCAAAATCCGTGATCGTGATGCTACCCTTTCACGATGCTTTGAGAACAATATCACGTTTGTTTCATTTGATGGAAGCACTCTAACATGGGAAAGTTGTGCTGAGGGAAATGATAGAGAGCTACTAAAACACGGATATTCCATTATCCGCCAATTTGTCCGTGAAATCTACGGAATCGACACGGTGATAAAATCTCAAGGATGCACCAAAGAAGCAGTCGCAGAAGCTCCAGAGCCAACACCTGACCCTATCATTGAGCCAATCCCTGAACCTGTCACAGAACCAGCTTCTATGGTAGAAGATGTTGAAATTAGCGTCGGAAGCTGTGTCAGTCAATGCGATGAAGTCAGTGTAAAAGAATTTGACGGTTCAGACGTCCTAAAAGAACCCATGATTGCCAAAGCCGCTGAACTCTTTGAAGCAACCAAGATTACGGTGCAATCGAAGGTATAACCTCGATTTTATCGTTTTTTCCACACCGACATTTGTGAAATCGTATGTTGAAACTTACGTGCAGTTTCACGGATAACGAACGGGATATCTTCGGTTACGATCAGCTCAAAATGGCTTTCTAATAGTTCTTTTAATCCCTCTAACGTCGAGACTTCTTTTCCCTTTTCGTCCACATAGCCGCCAATCCAAAACTTTTTCGCCGTGTATTCTTCTCTCCATGTATAAGGTGAAGTCAGTACCAAAATTCCATCATCATTAATCCGTTCATGAATGGTTGATAAAAACAATTTTGGCTGATACAATCGGTCAATAAGGTTGGTGGCCATAACCAAATCATAGCCGCTGAACTTTTCAGCCAAAGCGCACGCATCCCCTTGAGAAAATGCAACTTTGACACACGCATCACGGAAGCTGTACATTGTCATATCAACAAGTATTTGATTTTTAAGCTCACCTTCTCCATTTTGCGCATAGATTATCCGACCATTTTTTTGAAGCTCTGCTGCCGCATCGATAAACGCCTGAGAATAATCAACACCATCCACATGATCAAACTCCAGTGCCAGCTCAAAAGACGCTCGCCCTGTTGCACATCCTAGATCCAATGCTTTGCCTTGTTGCGTATTTTTAGAATACCCAATGGCTTTTTGTGCACACACTTTAGCAAAGTTTTCAACACCAAAATAGTCATCTCCATATTGAAAATCACAATATTGAGAGACCAATTCATCCGTTTCGTAAATATTTGTTTCTTTCATCATGTCCACCTAGCTTTTTAATAATGGAAGTGTATTAAGTAAATTTTCACAATATTGCCACTGATCCAATGTCTCTTTCCACTCAGAGGGAATCGCATTAACGCCTTTGTACGCACCCAAGACCATCCCGATGGCAATAGAACGAGAAGCATTATCGCCTCCGACCATTGCATTTGCTTGTAATGCTTTCTTTAAACCCTCTGCTTCATTGGCATACTTGAGAATAAAATAAACCGCTCCCGGAAGCGTACCCTCCGTCGGGCTCGCCTTACCCACTTTTATCGGCTCTGAGCGTCCAATATCCCACAATCGTGCCATACTGGTCAATGCCAGATCATCTACGAAAGGTTCCTGCGACAATGGCGACTCAGGGGCAGTTGCTTCCGTAAATTTCGCAATCGCCTGCGCTACTTTACGCTCCACAAAACCTCCCATCTGTACGGCAACCGTTTCAATCGCCTCTTGAGGAGACAACCCGTTTATAACACGATGTGTAACCCGGGCAAAAAATTCTCCTCCGCCAAGCGCTTCACTGTTTTTATGCGTAAACATACATGCGCGAGCAACATTCGCCAGCTCTTCTTCGTTTTCATAATAGCCATGAGCCGCAACATGACGAATCGCCATTGCATTCGAAATTCCCCCTAAACGTTCTACTGGGACACCCTGTCGTACTTGGGCATACGTTTCTTTAGTCATGGTACAAATCCATGAGCCCCATCCGTTTTCAAGACGATTCATCCAATGCCCAATCATGGTACTCACATCAAAAGCTCTTGCCGGTACTGCAGTAGAGCTCAAATGTTCTAAAACAACGACATTGTAATCACCATAATCGGTAGTACCGCCCGCACTTTTCCCCGGATGGTAGTTACGCTCACCCCAACCAATACCATGGGTTTGACCACCCATCATTTCTCCGGGTGACATAAACTTTTCAATGGGCTTATCACCGTACGCTTTAAAAATCTTTTGTGCATCATATTCGTAATGGCTCCCTAAACACAGGGCATCACCCACTAAAGCACCGAAAAATGCCCCTCTAATTGCCTCTTCTTTTGTAACATTATCCATACTATGCATCCAATTTTTTTACGAGTTTATCCGATTATAGTATTGAATTTAAATTGTTTTATTGCTTTTTTACTTTTTTTCAGCTATACTTCAGATATTGAAAGATGATTTAGAGTTTCATCTTTAGCTAGCTCTCTATTGAAGACCTTTTGTTAACAGTACGGCCCGCTCTAAGAATACTCCACTTTATATTTTCGACCACCACGGTAACGCGGTGTATTTTTTAACAAAAAGGTCTACTATGGCAGATGTAATCAACGGAACAGTAAAATGGTTCAATGGCGAAAAAGGTTTTGGATTTATCCAACAAGATAACGGAGACAAAGATTTGTTTGTTCACTTTCGTCAAATTAACCGTACTGGTTATGGTCGTGTTTCACTTGAAGAAGGTCAAAAAGTAACTTATACTGTTGGCCAAGGTGAAAAAGGTCCACAAGCAGAGAACGTTACAGCGCTGTAACTTCTTCTTATTGAGTAGGTTCCCTACTCAATATCTTCTACTTCACTCTTTTAAATCGTTTCATAACAACTTATTCATTCACCTTTCCAAATATAATATCAACCAACCCTATTCAAGATCACTAAGGATCACCCAATGGAAAGCAGAGAAGCCGTTTTAGAGGCCCTTTCAAAAGGCAAAAAACTCACTAGTAGCGTTACTGGCTTACAATACATTTACATTGATGGTAAACTTCATGCGCGTCACGGAGAAAAAAATGACTGGAATCAAAGTGAACTTTGTTTCGATAATCCTCCATCATGGCTCAATCTAAGAGACTAAGGACACAGCATGAATGGAAACGAACGTAAAAATATTCAATCGGGTAAGCGAGTCACCATCGTCCTAAAGCAAGATCAATCTTCGGGAAAACTTACCGAGGGAATCGTACGTGACCTTCTTACTAACTCCTCTTCTCATCCTCATGGTATCAAAGTACGATTAATGAGCGGTGAAGTTGGTCGCGTTAAAGAAGTCTTTTAAAAGACTCGCGTGACGAACAAATAACCCTGTAGACAATAACCCCTATTATAATTCCAATACTATCTGCGACAATGTCCATAAACGAAGAAGATCGTCCCGGTATAAAATACTGTGTTGCTTCGATTTGAAAACCAACGAGCAATAAAAGAGCAATTTTTTTACGTGTTGAGAAATGAGTGTACGTAGAACTTAGTAAAATGAAAAGCACAAAAAAAGCAATAAAATGATTTTGCTTATCCCAAAGACCATCTAACACTTCAATATGTTGTGGTGTCAGTGCCAAATATTCAATAACTATAAAATTGATATACAATGCACTTTTAAAAAGATTTGTTATCATTGATCGCATTCTGGCAGATTTCCACATTCACCACTTTCCCTTTACTATTATTTTTAACATACTCCACTATCATCCCATGAAAATGTGCAAACGTCCGCTGCAGCACTTCATCATCACAATGTTCCCGTATTCCACGTTCACACCACTCCTGCAAATCATCATAACTCTCAAATTCGTAACCAAAAGCTTTTAAGAGACGTGCGGTATAGCTGTCTACGACCATAGCATCACGCATACAGGCATAACAAAGAATCGAATCTGCCGTCTCAGGACCAATCCCTTTTTGATTTAATAACCATTCCCTGCTCACATTCAGTGCAAATTCCTCAAATGATCCAAAATCTTTTAGTATCGCGCCACAAAGGCGAATGATATTTTGAGATTTAGCTTTGATGAGTCCGCTTGAGTGAATCAGCTCCATGAGAATTTCTGGATCACACTGAGAAAGTGCTTCAAGCGTTAGAAAGTCATTTTTGGCAAGATTAGTGAGGGAAACAGTAACTCTTGCCCATTGAGTATTTTGGGTTAAAATTGCACCTATGACAACTTCAAATGTGCCGTGTTCTGGCCACCAAAGAGGCTGAGAGTTTTCAAGAAGATTGAGACATTCAAGGGCACAAAAAAGTTCCCATGAATCGGACAGTTCCATTAGGATTCAATCCAGGCATCGGTTCTGAGACTTCTGCCGTCATCGAATATTTTGAGTTTAAATGCTTCAGTACATTTGCCTTCTTCGAGTGTCATGATAGCGATTTGTAAAATTTTACGGCATTTTTCTGGTACTTCAAAACGTCCAGCCATACCGGTAATAAATCGTTCCAAAGGGACTTTGGCATCCATTCCGATAACATTGTCTCGACATCCGCTCAAACCCATATCTGTAAGATAGGCCGTACCTTTTGAAATTTGGAAATCATCACTTCCTACATGGGTATGCGTACCGATAATACCGCTTGCTTCACCTTGAAGCAACATCATCATGGCACGCTTTTCACTCGAGGCCTCTGCATGGAAATCGAGGAAGATATGGTTAATTCCTTCTTCTTTAAGTTGCGCCACGGTATCACGAGCGCATCGAAATACATTATCAACGTACGGCATCCCATAATGTCCCATGACATTAAGTACGGCAAGCTTTTCACCTGCAACATCAAACACTCTGCATCCGCTTCCAGGTACACCTGCTGGATAATTGTGAGGGCGAAGCAAGGGCAGTGACTCAAGGAGAGGGAGTATATCTTTTTTATCCCATGTATGATTTCCGCCGGTCATCACATCGATACCCGAATCAAAGAGCTCTTGTGCATTTTTTAATGTTAAACCAAAACCATGTGAGGCGTTTTCATAATTGGCAATGACAAAATCTATTCCATATTCACGTTTAAGTTTTTTAACGTGTTCTTTAATCATCACTCGTCCCGGACGACCGACGACATCTCCTATAAATGCTATCTTCAATCATTACCCTTTATATGCGTTATCGAAGTTTATCAAAACAATGCTTTTGTATAATACGATATGCTAAAGTACATCAACGGTTATAATCAAACCATTAAAACTCAAATAGAATCTTTACTCCACCAAAACAAACTTGGCGAATATCTTCTTAATCGCTATCCCGATACGCACAGCTATACCACCGACAAGAGTCTATATGATTATGTGATCGAACTTAAAAATGCCCATTTACGCAACGCATCTCCCATCTCAAAAGTCCTCTACGATACTAAAATCCGTGATCTGCAATCGGCACTTGGCACGCACACCTTTGTCTCAAGAGTTCAAGGGGGAAAGCTTAAGGCTAAAAATGAAATCCGAATTTCACATCTCTTCAAAAAAACACCTGAGCCCTTTTTACGAATGATTGTAACCCATGAACTCGCCCATCTCAAAGAAAAAGAGCATAACAAAGCATTTTATAAACTCTGTATCCATATAGAACCCGAATATCATCAACTGGAGTTTGACGTGAGATTGTATTTGACACAGTGTGATTATTCTGGAAGTCTTTATTAATCTACCAACTGGAAATCGTTTGATTACAAAACATCATTTCCACTTTGTTTGTGCCAAAGTTTTTCATTTTAATTAAATCTGCTACACTTTCAAATTGAATTGGCAAAAAGGTACTCATTGTATTACAGTAAACTCGTGACATTCCTTACACTTCTTTTTATTACTCTTCATGCCTCAAATATAGATGAAATCAACACGTTAATTAAAAAAAATACCCTCGTAATTTATGGTATCAACAATCAACCCAATCAATCTCCCTCTAGCTATGACAGCTTAGGCATATCCTATAATGACAACGATATCAAAATCAAAGTTGAAGGTTCTGATGACACTTTCAAGTCAGCAGGAGCTTTAACGTACAATCCATTTAAAAATCAGATGTATGTTGTTTTAGGTGCCAATTATATTACTCAAAATTTAGATAGTGTTTACCCCAATAATATCAGCCAATATTCTGGCACACTTGGCGGTGGTTACAGGATTGAGAATGATCTCTATTTTGAAATGGGCAATTCTTTTACTCAGCTAAAAACTCCCGCTCTTGATGCTGAAGAGCAAGCTAAAGTCCAAACATTTAATGATACTTATTTGTCGATTGCGAAGTTTATAGAGTTACCTATAGGAACGGTTAACACAACCTTCAAAGGAGCAAAAATTTATGAAACGCTTTCGAAAAAAGAAACCAATTATGTCAGCACAATCAATTACTATTCAAATAATGATATTAATTTTGCGTATTCCTATACCAATGCTTCAAGCAATATTTCAAACTACTACTCCATCAATTACGGCTACTTTATAACAGAATTCATGGATAATACATCTCTTGATATCTGTAATTTAAAAGTTGGTGTCAAAGCTAATTTCAAAGATATTACCAATTTGTCCAGCTATACTGCACCCAATCGTACGAAATCACACTTACCAAAATTGCATAAACTCAACGATGTCATCTTAACCAATAATATGAAGCCAAGGCTGTAGATTATTGTTCTAAATTTCTTTAAATCAAGTCTTCTTTATTAATATCATTTATTTATAGATATATCCTACTGCAATTATTAAATTTTCCTATAATATGTAAATCTCTATGGTACATTTTTGCTTGCTAATATTATGTTGAAAACATAAATTTCTATGTCCTAGTAAGTGTAGCCAGAGCATACTGCCTTACTCATTAATCCGAATCTTACACTTCCCGCGCATATCAAACCGGTAAACACTAGTTATTAAAAATTTTAATTATAGGATTTTATTATTTTCAACGTGCTCTTTTGGATTAACAACAAAAATAGTGCGTAAACTGTAGCGGACAAGTAAAACAATGAGTAAACTCAAAATCCACCCAGCCATAACATCAGCCGGAAAATGCGCCCCTAAACTTATACGTGAAACCCCTACTAAAATTACAAAAAAGACAGCAAGATATTTTTGCCAAGGTGCCACAAGTAATGGCCAGATACTGGCTGCTATCAGCATAGCGAATGAAGAGTGTCCGCTGGGTAGGCTATGATGATATTCCGCTTGTCCTATTATATGTATTGTTTCTATTGGAAAAACCAAAGGTGGTCTTGGAAAATCCAACAGGGGCTTCAATACTCCCAAAAGCCAGCCATCGGCTAAATAAGCAATACTAAATACAGTAATCGTACTTATCCAAAGCAACGCTTTTGTATCTACCTGATCACGAGAATTTTTCACAATAGCACTTGTCGCGCTTAGACACAATACTGCCAAATACCAAGTAAAAAGCTGATGAGAAGCTGCAGCCGTTACCCCAAGCATAATACTGTCTATCACACCATTATGAATATTATTGATTACATGAAACAACCAAACGTTTAATCCGCCCCAATCGTACAAATACCATTTCATAACAATGCTTCAGCCCATAAAGCTATCCCACCGACAGCAGCGACAATGGCAATAGTAAAGAGCCATTTTTTACGTGTTAAGACAGTAATTGAGGCTAAAGAGATCGCGATTTGGATCAACGTCATCGATTGGGCTAAATGATGATGTGGAACCATAGACAGATCACTCTCTTTATTAGCTTTTTCAGATGCCGCTTCAAGTCCTTGTGCTTTATGTTTGATTACAGCTTTTTCTGCTTCATATTTTTCGAGCTGTTTTGAATAGAATTCTTTTTTTTCTTTCGGGGCGATATCCGACGCCAACTCCATTAAGTGCCCTTTATTGCTTTTGGCTTGATAAAAGTTCCATTGATCCGATGCTTGCGTTTTTAAAAGTACCGCTTCATTTTTAAACAGCATTGCTTCGTTTTGAGTAGCACCGCCTTGATAACTGACAACAGCCCCTATTGATGCTAAAATAGCTGTAAATATAGCCACATACTGACCTAATCCTTTTTCTTCACCTGCATGCTCAACTGCATGATCATGTGCGCCGTGTACGTGAAATTCGTGTCCTGACATTTGTGTCCCTTGAGTACGTATATTTTAACTATGGAATAAAAATAATTTTATTTTAATGCTATAAAAAATTTACCACGAATCGTCACTGGAATCAGATAGGGTCTCAGAAGAACTATCATCCCATGAAGAGTTATCATTCACTCCAAAATCATTTCCACCCATATCATTAGTGGGCTCATTGTTCACAATCGGCGTATTATTTGTATTATCATGAGTATTGGTTGAAGGTTCATCCATGAAATGGTGCATCAGGGCCTCTCCTGCCACAAAACCAGCTCCTGCAGCAGCACCGGTCGCTAATCCAGACATGATGCCACCTCCTAAACCACTACTTTGTTGAGGATAAGGCTGTCCGCCTCCAAAACCTGACGATCCATTAGGATTATTTGGATTTGGATTGACTCCTGATGTAGGATTCCCACCATTGTATTGAGCAGGATATCCATTTGTATTGCGTGACGAAAAAGCTCGAATGGCTAACCAAATCAGTAAAACAGCACCTAGAGCCATAATGATCATCATCCAGGGAATAGAATGATTATTTGTTTGATTGGCTTCTACAATACTTGAATTTAATGATGAAGTAGAAGGTGATTGTAAATGCTGTTTTAAATTTTGAACGGATTGCGGTTTTGCAAAAGGTAAGCCTGGTGCTAGTTGTTCCGCTTTTGCAAGCTCATTTTTGGCATCGGATACATTGCCTTGGCGGACAAGTATCTCAGCATCCACAAAATGCGCCTTTGCACTTTCAGGATGAGCCTTTAAAACTTGTTCAACCATTTGGTGTGCGCCATTCAGGTCTCCAGATTTTGCCGTTTGATATACTTGATGTATCGTTGGAAGATTTTCGGCAAATACCATTACCGTAGCAAACACAATGATGAGTAATTTAGAAAAAAACATTTATATCCTTTGTCTCATTAGAGATGCAAAATCTTAATCAAATTTTCTAAACGAATGTGAAATGAGAATGATATAATTATCTCCAGAAGGAAGAGTTTATTATGATTCGTCGTATCCGTAATATTATTTTTATACTACTTATCATGTTGTACATCCTCTTTGAAGAATTAGTTTGGAATACAGCCGTCGTACCATTAATACAAACCATATCTGCTTTTCATTTTTATCAACATTTTCTGGAATATATTCAGATGCGGGCAGGGCGAACTACCGTTTTGATTCTTTTTATTGTCCCTTTTCTTATCGGTGAAGCGATTGGGATTCTTTCAGGAATTCTTGCAGCCAAGCTTTATATTGTTAGCGCCATACTTTTATATGCCTGTAAAATTCCTCTCATTGTAGTTGCTCTTGCGATTTTACAAAACGGAAAGGTAAAGCTTCTCTCGATTGGATGGTTTGCACTCGCGTATAGATGGGTTACGCAGCAACTTGAAAAACTTCACTCCAGTGCACTCTATTTCCAAACTATCACTTTTATTCGCCATATACGTCAACGAGTGGCAAGCCGTTCTGGTCGAACCAAAGGATTGATTTTACATTTATATCATCGTATTCGTAGAAATAGGAAATAAGAAATAAGAAGTATTTCAGGGCTAATCAAATCCTTAAGATACTTAACCTCTTACCAACTCCACTAAGGTTTCATAATGCTCTGTATGCGGAAACATATCAAATAATTGCACTTTTTTAACACTGTACTGAGGTAAATACTCCAAATCGCGTGCTAAGCTTGTTGCGTTGCAGCTTGAATAGATAATCCGTGCAGGGGAACTTCGCTCAAGCCATTTGCATAACTGCTCACCTAGCCCTCTGCGCGGAGGATTTACAATGACAACATCCACATTTTTCCCTGATACAGCTGTAAAACTTGCTGTATCCATTGCCTCAAAACGAAGGTTTTCAAATCCGATTATTTTTGCCGAATCACGAGCGCAGGCAATGGCTTCACTCTCAATCTCAATACCGACAATTTCTCGATCCACTGCGGCGCAATGAAGGGCAAATCCACCTACACCACAGAAAAGGTCCCAGATCACTTTCGGTTTGCTTTCGCCTACCCATTCTGAAGCGGTTTTATACAGCTTAGCTGCAACATCCGTATTGGTTTGAAAAAAACTTTTGGGTCGTATAAAAAGAGGAATGCCGTTTAGCCGCTCTTCAAGACGAGTACTCTCCGTCAAAAAAATCTCTTCCTCACCCTCTAAAATTGCCATATGAATCGGTTGAATATTTGCAGTAACAACTTTTAGTTCGGGACACTGTGCAATCAATCCACTCAAACCATTTTGAAGCCGTGAAATCACTCCATGTGAACGTAAAACAAAGCGGAGCATCATAGAATTATTGTGTCTGCTTCGCGTCAATAAAACGTATTTTAGTTCACCCTTTTTCAATCTCACATCATAAGCTTTGATACCCAAACTACGCAACCATACTTGTGTAGTTTCCAGTACATGCTGCATCGAGGCATCATACAGCGGACATTGAATCAAACTTACATCTTCTGATAGTCCAAGCACTACACCATCACGACTAGGGATTGCTACCATCTTGGCCTTGTTTCGAAATCCTTTTAATGGACTTGGAGAGGGTTTCAGATATTCTTTAGGAGCAAATTTAAAAAGTAACTCATGTAAAAGCACACTTTTTTGCTTTAACTGCTCCGCATAAAAAAAGTCAATCCACGAGCAAGAGCGGCAGACTTGTGCATCATAAAAAGAACAAAAACTCATCAGAGAACCTTTGGCTTAGCAGTTCGTAAATAGTGTAATACCGTAGCAATCAAATCATCATCATCTTTGCTCTTACTCTGCAAACTCTCTTTTGAACCATTTAAATATTCGATACCAATGTTTTGATTGTAATTACTCACTGTTTTAATTTTTTTCTCGATACACAACAGTTTCATGACCATAATCTCAAAAAACTGCTTTGTCGCAACGTCAGGCTTACCGAAACGGTCTTCGACCTCTTCGAGTATCTCATACACTTCACTGGGTGCTTCGCAATGACTTAGGCGACGATAGAGTTCAAGCCGCAAACGATCCTCATAAACCACATCATCACTAATAAAGGCACTGATCGTGAGCTTGATATCCACTTTGGCGCGTACGGCAGTCGTTTGATTCGTGAGAATTTTAATCGCATCCTCCAACATCCGCAGATAGAGGGAATAACCGATATTTTTAATATGGCCGCTTTGAGCATCGCCCACGAGATTTCCGCCGCCACGGATTTCGAGATCATGATACGCCAACATCGAACCGCTTCCCAAAAATGAATTCGATTCAAGGGCTATAAGCCGTTTCTTTGCCTCTTCGGTCAAATGATCTTTGTCATCAACGATAAAGTACGCATACCCCTCTATATGACCTCGTCCTACACGTCCGCGAAGCTGATGCAAGTCTGCCATCCCAAAACGGTCTGCCCCGTCGATAATCATCGTATTAACTGTAGGCATATGGATGCCCGATTCGATAATCGACGTCGCAAGCAATACATCATACTCCCGATTAGCAAACTTCGCTAACTCCTCTTCGGTTTGGGTTGCACTGATTTGTGAATGAAGGATCAAAATACGTAAATTTGGCAAAATCGCTTTGAGCTCTCCTGATTTAATAATCATCGAATCAATCGAGTTATGGACATAAAAGAGTTGCCCGCCACGGCGAAGTTCTCTTAATATTACTTCTTTTATAAGCTTCTCATCGTAATTTTTGACAAATGTCCGGACACCCAACCGCTCGCTTGGTGGAGTTAAAAGCTCTGACATTGTTTTGATCGAACTCATCGCTTGATTCAAACTACGCGGAATCGGTGTTGCACTCATGGAGAGGAGATGGACGTTTTCATAGAGTGATTTGAGCTTCTCTTTTTGTTTTACCCCAAACTTGTGCTCTTCATCGATAATAACCAATCCAACCTTCGCACAACTCACACCAAACAATGCATGCGTCCCAACGACGCAATCAAGCTCACCCATGGAGAGAGCTTTAAGCGTTGCAGTTTTTTCTTTGGCACTTACAAAACGGTCAAGCTTCGCAACACGCAGACCAAATGCACCTAAACGCTCTTGCAAGGATTTAAAATGCTGTGAACTAAGAAGCGTTGTGGGGACAACAAGAAGGGACTGATATCCACCGCGAGCTGCGGCAAAAATAGCATTCATAGCTACTTCCGTTTTCCCAAAACCAACGTCACCGCTGAGCAATCGATCCATGATCTGTCCTGAGGATATATCATTTATAATAGAGCCAATCGCACTGGACTGATCGGCTGTATAATCAAATCCTGCAGCTGCTTGAAAGCGCTTCAACTCGCCCACATCGACATTTAATTTTGGCGCTTTTATGAGCGCACGACTTGCCGCGATTCCCACAATTTCAGAAGCGATTTCAAAGAGTCGTGCTTTGACGGATTCTTTGAGTTTTCCAAAACTTCCTTTGCCCAATCTGTCCAGTACCGGAAGTGATCCCGAGGCAATATAGCGATCAATGGTATCAAGATTTTCGACGGGGAGTAGGAGCTTATCGTCCCCCATGTATTTGATAACAACGAGGTCTTTAATACCGCCAAGAATTTCAGCTTGCTCAATCCCCTCAAATATCCCGACACCATATTCTTCGTGGACGACGTAATCCCCTACTTTTAAATCATCAAGTAATATTGATGTCTTACGACGGCGACGTTTTTTCTCATGACGGTTTAGTGAAATTATTACCTCATCCGAACTGATAAGATTAAGAACAATTCCTGAGGTTTTAATCGTTAAGTCTTTAGTCTCAAAAATCCCTGCTGATTTAAGCTGTGTATCACTGGCGACAATAAGGGTGAATTTTTTGTTTTTATGAACGCTTTGCAATGTTTGAAAATTAGGCGCAATCAGCGATTTATAACGCACTGCATCAGGGATAATGTCAGCTTCTAAATGATCACGTGGAATAAGAGGAAAATCCAATCCATACGATTCGTCTAACAGTGATTTCATTTCATGAAGACGCAGAAGTGATTTCCCTAACGTAAAATCAGCTCCCTCTTCTCCCAAAACCCAAAATCCAAGGGATGCCATATCTTTGACAAAACTGTCACTTTGAGCATTTAAAATAGCCTTATCAAACCGTTTCCCCTGCTCATCATCCAGCGAGAAAAAGGCACTGGTTACCTCGATTGAGGCGAGCTCTTCTTTTTGCGTTCGTTGTGTCTCAACATCAAATGCTTTTATCTCTTCGATCTCATCATCAAACAAACTGATACGATAAGGATTTTCGGTATTGGGGATAAAAATATCGAGAATATCGCCTCGATGGGACACTTCCCCCTCCATCTCCACCATATCGACAAATGTATAACCCCAACGTAAAAGCGTTTCTTTAACACTTTTAAGCTCGATACGAGAAGCAAATTCAATGGTCATACTTTGAAGCAAAGAGGCATTAGGAAGAGGATAGAGCAAGGTTTTTAGAGGTGAGATGATAAGCGGTTTTTTCGCAGAAGTATAATAAGTACGCAATGCGGCAAACAGCGCAAACAACTCTTCATGAAAGGGGCGCAAATCATCCATATAGGAGGCTCTAAAATCAGGGAAAATAAGTGTTTCTATCTCCAAATACTTTGCCACATCCGCAAGCTCGCTCGCCTCTTTGGCATCTTCACATACGAGTATATCGCATCGTTTTTTGGGATTATTTTTTAGATACTCATAAAATCGTGGTTGTGGCATTAATGGCTTTTCATCCTCTTTAAAAACGCTTCGGCGACACTGAATGAGCCGAAGACTAAATATTTATTTTCTTCTTTTATTTCGTTAAATAGACGATAGTCTATTCCTAGCTCTCTCAATACCGATTCGAGCAACTCTCTCTCTACGATACGAGCTTCATTCACTTCAATAATTTCGACACTCTCAATAATGGGCGCTAAAATGGTTAAAATCTCTTGATAATCTTTATCCGCATAGGTATTATAGATAAGCGTTATTTTTTGACCGACAAACGCTTCAGCAATTACCCGCGCAGCAAGAGCATTATGACCGACATCAAGAGTAATATTATCGTTGATTTTAGTCAGTCGCCCAAAGAGTGCCTTTTGGTCAAATAACATCTTTTCTGCTGTATAGCCCAAAACTTCATACGCAGCCATTGCGAGTTCCATATTATCGCGTAAATAATCACTAAGATCATTTTTTATGGCAATATGCAATGCGCATTCTTTGATTTCAGGGCTTGCCATTCCATCAATGCATTTAATATCCGTTTTTTTCTCATTCGCAATTTGACGAGCAATTATTTTGGTTTCGATATACGGTTGTTTACCCATCAACGCTACACTTTGCATACTGCGTAATTTTGTTGCGGCAATGGATTCTATCGTGTTCCCTAAAAAGGCACTGTGATCCAAAGCAATGGGGGTGAAAATACTTAAAACTTTATCAAAAGCATTGGTCGCATCAAACTCTCCACCAAGTCCAGCTTCCAGAACGACATATTCACACTCTTCAAATACTACCATTGCAAGGAGCGTTGTATACTCAAAATAACTAAGAGCGTATGCGTATTCCGAACTCAAAAGACCTAAAAGTTTTTGATGAGCATTTTCAAGTAGCTCATCCGATATTTCTTCCCCGTTCATCCATACCCGCTCATTAAAACGTACAATATGGGGAGAAGTATAATGTCCTGTTTTTTTTCCTGCTCGATACAATGCTGTCGCTAAAAATCGTCCTGTAGAACCCTTGCCATTGGTACCCACAATATGAATGAATTTTGGAAGAGATAAAAAATATCGGATACTCTCATATGCAGCGGGAAATCGTGCATAATCAATCACATCGTAAAAGAGAGGCTTAGAGCCAAGGAATTGGGCTAATGTCATGCAGGCTCTACGCGATTACGCCCTTTTTTCTTTGCCGTATAAAGCTGCTCATCTGCACCAACAATCGTACTTCCAAGGGATGAATACATGTCACGCTGTGCAATACCAGCACTCACACTCAAATTAATTCGCTTCTCTTGATACATAAAATGGGCTTCTTCGACATGTTCTCGCACTTTATTGGCAAAAATTTTCGCCCCTTCAAGCGTCGTATCTCCTAAAATAACTAAAAATTCTTCGCCACCAAAACGACCAATAATGTCATTAGCACGCCCCTCATCTTTTAAAATGCGGGCAAATGCTCGCAGTACCATATCGCCTGCTTCATGCCCGTAGGTATCATTCACTTTTTTAAAATGATCTAAATCAAACATTGCAATGCAATACGTTCGTCCATGGCGATCAAAGTCAGCCTCTTTATGCGCCATAAACTCATCAAGGGCCCGTTTATTATAAAGCTTCGTCAAAAAATCTTCTCGTGACGCGTGTGTCGCTTGTGCCAATTCTTCTTCAAGTTCAGTAATCTTGGCCCCCATTTGAATCACTTGTTCGTTATGACATTTCAAATCTTTACTTAGACCTTCAACTTTTTCTTCCAGGGCACTTGCAATCGTATAAAGTCGCTTGTGTGCTGTTTTAAAATCACTCGTTTTTTCTGATCCTAAACTTTCCAGATCTTTTTTAATTTCTTTAATTTCAACACTCGACATATCACTGCGCTCAATCAAATCAATAAGCTGTGCTGAAAGTTTCCCCAATAAAGTATCCAACGAACGAATCATCTCATTCACGCTTTTTTTATCCAGAGTGATACGCAAGGCTATTGCTGTTTTTATCTCATTTTCAAATGTGTTGTGCGATATGTATTCAGGATTATCATTTACTTTACGAGCCAATGCAGCCAATTCATCATCCATCTTGGGAGCAATTGATGGAGAAAGCCCCATTATAAGAAATGAAGCTATTTTAGAATAATCGTTTGAAGTAGAAGTTCCTTGCACACGCTCTAGTCCTTCAACGGTTTTTTTGAGGTTAGCTCGATCCACATCTCCAAAAGAAGAAAGTTTCATCAAGAATGTATCATCATACACACTCAAGAAATTTTCCCACGCCTGTTTTAATAGTTCAAGCTGGGATCTTCCCCCTTGTGCATCTAAAATAGTAATGGTTTTTTTAGCCAGAACTGACGCATCAGGGTTATGAAGAATATCAATACTCTGCGCCATAGCGCGTGAAAGAGCACTCAAAACTTCAACCAGCATAGTGGCTTCACTTGGGTTTAGACGGCTCATTTTAGAAATTAAAAAACGGATCAATTCTGCAGTTGTTCTAACACGGTACTGCTTCACTTCTTCAATCGTTTTTTTATCCAATAAAATAGTAAATCGATCGATACCGCTACAGTCTTCTACTTGCACACCTGCTTTTTTTGCTTCCATACAAAACGTTTGAGTATACACATCCGGTGTCCATACTTTCCCCTCAGCTTTTAGCCGTTCTACTGTATTACGTACAATTTGATTGATTGTCACTGTTACTCCTTTGGAGGTTTTGAACCCTGTGCTGCAACATGGGCAATAAATACATCGATCGCTTTTTGTGAACTTTGCCGTATCGCTTCAAAACGAGCCTGATCCGAAATAATGGCATTGGGTTCTATATCAAAATCATACACACCTGAAACTGCATAATGCCCATTTGAGGCTTTCGAAACTCTCTCGACAGTCATTGCAACAGTCGTTCGATATGTTATCACATATCCATTTGTATCGTAGCGCAACGGAGAAAAACTAACCGAAGCAATACTAAATTTCAAATGCGTTTGAGAACTACTTTTACTCACCAATGCAGTGCGAAATTTGGTAATTATCGCCGTATCAACAGCGTCTTTGATAATGACAGTATGTTGAGGATCTTCCATTGAAATGGTAACCTCAGTACTGACACTCTCTCCGACAATATTTTTAGCATAATGACTTGCCGGTGAATAACCGCACCCTAGCATCAAAAAAAGAATTGCCAATGAGAGTAAAAGTTTCATACTTATCCTTTTATAACGAGATTAACGAGTTTCCCAGGTATAACAATCGATTTTACTACCTCTTTACCTTCAATCCATTTTTCGATAGAAGCTTTTGCTATCGAAATAATCTCTTCCTCGCTGACATTGACCCCTACTTCAATAGTAGCACGATTTTTTCCATTTACAGAAACACCTAAAACAAGTGCATCAACTTCAAAAACCTCGTCAAGGACTTGTTGAGGAGCAAGATTTTTCCCGCCAAAAAGGGTATGAGAAAGTTCCCAGCACAGATGTGGTACAATCGGCTCCATCACAGAAGTAAGAATCCAATATCCCTCGCTCCAGACATCACGATTTGTTTGTTCATTAAGCGCATTCATCGCTTCCATAACTCCGGCAATCATGGTATTGAATGTATAGCGTTCATTGTAAACGTCTTGGGCCCGTTTCAGTGCTTCATAGACTTTTTTACGTGCATGTTTTTCTTCTTTAGAGAGACTTGCATGATCTATCACTGGAAACTTATTGCTTTTATTGACGTATGAGCTGCGATCCGAAAACCGCTTTAAAAAACGAAATGCTCCCTCAACTGCACTGTCATTCCACTCTAACTCTTGCGTGGGAGGAGCAGCAAACAATATAAATAATCGAGCAGTGTCCGCTCCGTATTTCTCGATAATTGCATCAGGATCGACGGTATTTCCTTTGGACTTGGACATTTTCGCCCCATCTTTAAGGACCATTCCTTGCGTCAATAGCTTTTCAAAAGGTTCATCAAACGCTATATATCCCAAATCTCTGAATACTTTGGTGAAAAATCGCGCATAAAGCAAATGTAAAATTGCGTGTTCAATCCCACCGATGTAATGGTCCACACCCATCCAGTATTTGATTTGTTCAGCTGAAAATGCTTCATTTTCCCAGTTAGCTGGTGAGGCACAAAAGCGCAAGAAATACCAGCTCGATTCGACGAATGTATCCATCGTATCGGTTTCACGAATCGCATCTTTACCACATTCAGGACATTTACAATGTTTCCATGTTGGATGTTTTTCGAGAGGATTTCCCTCTCCTGTGATCTCGATGTCATGGGGAAGAGCAATTGGAAGATTCTCTTTTTTCTCCATTACCAAACCACAATCATCACAATGGACAAACGGGATCGGAGCACCCCAGTATCGTTGACGTGAGACACCCCAGTCTTTAAGTTTGTAGTTTGTCGTTTTTTGTCCGATTTTTTCACTCTCAAAATAGTCAATTACTTTTGATTGCGCTTCTTTGGAGTTCAATCCATCAAAGGAGTTTGAGTTAAACATAATCCCTGTATCAGTATAGGCTTTCGTTAAATCCAGCTCACCTTCTAAAGGTTTAATCACTGCATGAATCAGTAAATCGTATTTTTTAGCAAAATCAAAATCACGATCATCGTGTGCCGGAACCGCCATCACTGCACCGCTGCCGTAATCCATTAGGACAAAATTAGCGATCCAGACCGGAACACTTTTACCTGTCAATGGATGAAGGACATTTAATCCTAATGCAACACCCGATTTCTCTTTTTGACGATCAATGGACGAGCTATTTTTCATTTCTTTGATTTGAGAAACAACGTCATCACTCAATAAAGTATTTTCAATCATATAAGAAACGATAGGATGCTCAGGGGCTAATGCCGTATACGAAACACCGTAAATCGTATCAGGCCGTGTAGTAAAAACATCAAAACTCTCAAAAGTCGAATTTAATTTTGCCTTACTCTCTTCATCAAAAAACAAATCAAATGCTAAACCGTTCGATTTTCCGATCCAGTTTTCCTGCATCGTCAAAACTTGTTTTGGCCAGCCGCCTTCAAGTTTTTTCAAATCATCTAACAGTTCATCGCCGTACTGCGTGATTTTAAAATAATATTGATTCATATCTTTTTTGACGATTGGCGTATCACATCTCCAGCAACATCCGTCAACGACTTGTTCGTTCGCCAATACCGTCAAATCATGGGGGCACCAGTTGAGCATCCCTTTTTTGCGATATAACAGCCCTTTTTCATACATATCAATGATAAAGCCCTGCTCGAACTTCGTATACAGCTCATCACTGGTGGCAAGTTCTCGATCCTTTGAAAACGAAAAGCCCAAAGAGGCAAACTCTTTTTTCATGTAATCGATATTATCGTACGTCCATGTTTTTGGATGCGAACCATTTTTAATCGCCGCATTTTCAGCGGGCATACCAAAACTGTCAAAACCGATTGGATGAAGTACATTAAATCCCTGCTGACGATAATAACGAGCGAAGGTATCACTGAGGGTATAATTTCGCACGTGCCCCATGTGGAGTCGTCCACTGGGGAATGGAAACATGCTTAAGATGTATTTTTTGGTTTTCGAAAAATCTTCACTGGGCTCAAAACTTTTATTTTCAGCCCAAAATTTTTGCCACTTCGCTTCAATATCTTTTGGGACGTAATTCAAAAAAACTCCTAATTAAACAATGCCCTGCTCGAATTGAGCACGCATTTTTTCTTTTTCAGCTCGGTTCTTTACTTTTTCTGCCAACATCTGACGATAACCTGCAACATTAAATCCTGTCCAAACGACCAATTGTGCCGCAACGAAAATCGAGCTGTATGTACCGACAATAACTCCGATCAACATCGGGAAACTAAAGCCCATCATGATGTCACCACCGAAAACAAACAGTGTCAATACGACAAAGAATACAGTCAATGACGTGAGTGTCGTTCGAGACTGGGTACGAGAAACCGCTTCATTAACAATCATAACAAAATCAGTATTTTTAGACTCTTCAATGTGTTCACGAATACGATCATAGACAATAATAGTATCATGAATTGAATAGCCCAAAATCATCAATAATGCCGCAACACTTTCGATATTAAAATCAACCTCAAAGTACGATACAAATCCAAATGTAATCACAATATCGTGAACAATCGCAATAATTGCAGCAAGAGCAAAGCGCCACTCATATCGAAACGTTACAGTGGCCATAATCGCAAGAAGTGTCAGTAAAAATGCAGTCAAACCCTTCACTCGCAATTCATCGCCTACTTTTGGTCCCACCATGTCAACGCGGCGAATCTCAAAATCACCCGTTCCTGTAAGAATCTTTTTCGTGGTATCGCCGATGTCATTACTTAATCCCATCGTCGATGCAGGTGTTTTAATGATTACTTCTTGAGGTGAGCCAAATTCTGTGACCGTAGCATGCGCAAACAGCTCATTTTTTTTCAAGCTTTCACGTATTTTATCAATCGGTGCAGCTTCGGTGTATTTAACTTGCACCACCGTCCCGCCGGTAAAATCGATTCCAAAAGAGAAGCCTTTTACCGAAATAAGGGCGATGGCAAGAAAAAAGAGCACAAACGATGCGAGAAAAAAGATTTTTCCCTTTCCGAGAAAGTTATAAATTTTATCTTCTTTAAAAAGTTCCATGCTTATTGTGCCTTTCTCGTCATACCAAACCACAAGGTGTAGTTTTTATTTTTTTCAATACGATCCATAAACAATAGATAAATACCATATGATCCGACGATAGCAGTAAGCATCGAAGCCAAAAGCCCCATACTAAGGGTTACCGCGAATCCTTTGATAGCACCGGTTCCATACACATACAAAATAGTACATGCCAAAATCTGCGTTACATTCGAATCTAAAATTGCTCTCATTGCCTTAGAATACCCTTCCGCAATCGCTCGACGAGTTGGTATTCCTGCACGAAGACCCTCACGAATACGCTCATTAATAATAATATTCGCATCCACCGCAAGTCCAATATGCAAGACAATACCTGCCATTCCCGGAAGAGTAAGAGTAGCCCCCATCAATGACATAAGTGCCAAAATGATGAAAAGGTTAATCACAACCGCTAGATTGGCAATCACACCCGCTAAACCGTAATAGAACATCATAAATAAAATGACCAATCCAAAACCGCTTACAAGAGCCAAAAGAGAAGCACGAATACTATCCGCTCCCAAACTAGGCCCAACTGAGCGCTTTTCCATCATATAAATCGGAGCAAGCAATGCTCCAGAACGAAGTGCGATTGCAAGGTCATTCGCCTCAGTCGTCGTGTAATTACCGCTGATTTGACCACTTCCGCCGCCAATACGCTCATTAATCACCGGAGCAGAATAAACTTTTCCATCCAAAACAATCGCGAGACGTTTGCCAACGCTCTTAGCCGTGAAGTCCCCAAAAATCTGTGCACCCTCAGAGTTGAGAGTAAAGTTGATTGTAGGATTATTGTTTTGATCGTATCCCACTTGAGCGTTGGTAAGCATTGTCCCATCTAGGATAGGAATTTCACGTACCAAATGTTTGACCTTTGGTTGCAAAGCATCCACGAGAATTTTATCTCCATAGCCCATTGCCTCTGCATCGCCAAGCTCATTTACGCGCATAGCGCGATCTTCATCGACTGCCATAAGCTCGAGTTTTGCCGCACGTGAAATGAGCTCACGAGCACGCTGTTCCTCTTCTTGGGTTTTGATACCGGGAAGTTCGACCAAGATTTTATCGACGCCTTGTTTTGCCACAGTTGGCTCTGCGAGGCCAAATTGATCCAGTCGATTACGAATCGTCTCAATTGCCTGATCGACAGCTTGAACTTTTAGCTTCTCAACGGCCACTGGAGTCATTGCAATGCTATAGTTTCCCCCAGATGCTCGGACAACTGTCCCCTCTATTTTTTTAAAATAGCCATCTAGCAATACCGCATCATCGTTATCAAGTAATTCAAATGTAACCGTATCACTGCTCGCATTTAAGCCATCGATCATAATATCGTTCTTCTCAGCAAATCTGCTCACACCGGAGGCAATTGATTTAAGTTGAGAAGTGACGGCTTCTTCGGTTTTTACTCCGAGTAACATATGCAATCCACCCTGCAAGTCCAGACCCAAAGTTACTTTTGCACCACGTTCACTTTGTGTTAGAGAAGGTAGCGAAAAAACAATCCCAAAAATCGTAGCAATAATCAGTAAAACGACGCGATAATTAAGCTTCATCCTCGTACTTTCGCGCAACAGCGTCTTTGACTAAACGCCCCTCTACGTCATTATTGAATTTCACTGCAAAAAAGGTCTCTTCGACTTTTTTAATTTCAACGATCAAACCACCGTTCGTAACCACTTTATCTCCCTTGGTAAGGGCACTTAGCATCTGCGCATGTTTCTTTGCTTGCTGTTGTTGTGGACGAATGATGACGAAGTACATAATCGCAATCAAAAAGACAAAAGGGAGTAATTGAGTTACTATTTCCATGAAGATCCTTGGATGTATAAAAGTTGGTGCATTATACTCAAAAGAGATTAACATCGCTATAATTCGCCCATGAAATTACCGATTACTGTCCCCTATAACCTACTCGTCACTCCGCTGCTGATTGCACTTGGCTTTAGTGCTTTTATCTATTTTGAGCACTTTCATATTACGATTAAATTCATCAACACGCTTATGGCGCTTGGAGCACTATATGGCCTGCTGCATGCTCCACGCATTGTACTTCCCATAGCAGGATTTTGGATTGGTCTTTTTTGGTGCTACTGGATCGGCTTCAGTTTTCAATATTATGGGCTTGGATGGGCTACATGGCTAATAGCTCTTGGTTTTGGCGGTGTCTATGCTCTTTATTATGGAGCACTTGGACTAACGACTAACCCATGGCTTCGTGCACTTATTCTATTTGGCTTGACCTATGTATGGCCTATGGATTTTAACTGGATGCAGCCTGAGCTTATTTTTGTGGAAAGCTACATCGGTTTTGAAAAATGGCAATTTGCTTCTGTTTTACTTATTTTAGCTTCTACAACATGGTTTGTTCGACAGAAAAAGCTTCTCCCTTTGCTATTGCTTCCCTTAACCGTTCAAACGGCTTATACTCCACCTCCACTGCCACCATTAAAAATCAAACTGATATCAACTGACATTCCGCAGGATTTAAAATGGCAGGGATTTATTCTCGAAGATACCATCAATAACAATCTGGAGCTTATCGATGAAGCAATAGCGCAGAAATACGATCTTGTAGTTCTCCCAGAAGCCGCATTTACCCTCTATATGAATCACGCTCCGATGTTAATGAAAGAGCTTCAAAAGAAATCTACCTCGATTGCTATTCTCACAGGAACTCTGCACGATGAAAAAAACCTCAATTACAATGTTTCGTATCTTTTTGATCAAGGCAAAATCACGGTGGCTAAAAAAATGATTCTTGTCCCTTTTGGGGAATACATTCCTCTGCCATCATTTTTAAAAGTATGGGTAAATCGTCAAATTTTTGGGGGAGGATCAGATTTTGTTACGGCAGATAAACCAACTGATTTTAGTATAAAAGGGGTGAAATTTCGTAATGCCATCTGTTATGAAGCCACGCGTGAGGAACTTTATACTCCCGATGCTCGCTATCTCATTGCAACAAGCAACAACGGATGGTTCAAGCCTTCTATTGAGCCTACATTACAAAATCTTTTAATCCGATTTTATGCACGAAAAAATAATTCAATGGTATTCCATTCCGCCAATGGCGGAGGAAGTGGAGTGGTGTTTTAGTGTCGAACCGTTAAATTCTTACTATTGATCGCAGCAATCACTTGTTCGATATGCTTCATCTTTGTCTCTTCATCTTCCATATTATGGATTGCATCAAGATTAAAAGTACTCAATTTAGTATCCAAGTAACCTGTATCCAAGTTTCCGGCTATAAAATCTGGATCACGAACAATTTGACGGTGAAGAGAAATATTCGTAGGTACACCCTCGATGATAAATTCATCCAACGCACGTCGTGCTTTACGTACAACGTCTTCCCATGTCAATGCAGAAACAATAAGCTTTCCGATCATAGAATCATAGTTTGATGGAATTTGATAGTTGGTATATGCCATACTGTCCAAACGAACACCTGGACCACCTGGAGCTAGATAGTTCGTAATAAGACCCGGTGACGGTACAAATCCAAGTTTTGGATTTTCAGCATTAATACGGAATTCAATAGCATATCCACGGAATTTAATCTCTTCTTGCAAGAAAATAAGTTGATCACCCTCAGCAATTTGAATCATACGTTGGATCAAATCAATTCCTGAAATCGCTTCAGTAACCGGATGCTCAACTTGAACACGGGTATTCATTTCAATGAAATAAATATTATCGTCTTGGTCAACCAGATATTCAATCGTACCGACACTTTCATATCCGAGTTTGAACATTGCTTTGGTCGAAATACGGTAGAGCTCACGACGAGTTGTTTCATTTAACAACGGTGATGGAGCAATTTCGATTACTTTTTGATGACGACGCTGAATAGAACAGTCACGATCGCCCAAGTGGACAACGTTACCGTATTTATCCGCAACAATTTGGATCTCGATATGACGAGGATTTTTGAGATATTTTTCAATAAATGTTTCGCCGCGATTGAAAAATCGTAATGCTTCGTTAGTCGCAGACTCATACATTTCTTTAAAATCTTCCGCTTTTTCAACGATACGCATACCGCGTCCGCCTCCGCCGAAAGCTGCTTTGATGATAACAGGGAAACCGATTTCAGTTGCAATTTTTTCCGCTTCTTCAATATTATCAATAGGCTCATCCGTACCAGGAAGCATCGGAACACCTACTGCGCGCATAGCTACTTTTGATGCCATTTTATCGCCAAAAAGGGCAATATGATCTGCTTTTGGTCCGATAAAAACAATTCCGTTATCCGCGCATGCTTGCGCGAATTCAGCACTCTCAGAGAGAAAACCATATCCCGGATGAATCGCATCACAATCCGCTTTTTTAGCCAAAGAAATAATACGTTCATAGTCCAAATAAGCGGCGATTGGATCACCCATAATCGGATAACACTCATCTGCTTTACGAACCCAGACGCCGTTTACATCTGCTTCAGAAAAAACAACAACACTTTTTTTACCAAGTTCTTTACACGCACGTATAATACGCAATGCAATCTCACCGCGGTTTGCAATCAAAATTTTATTGATCGTTTTGTGCTCCATCGGATACCCCAAATAATGAATTTTATTGTGAAAATTATACCTAACCTAATATTAAACTATAAAACCTCAATGTAATACTGCTCATTCTTTTGTTTTTTTCTTTATTTGGTTTATAATAAGAAAAAAATTGGGGAATTCATGAATATCGCCGCCAACATCACTGAACTTATCGGAAATACCCCACTTGTGCACCTTAATGTTCCTTCTAAAACTTCAGGCGCAACAATTTTAGGCAAATGTGAATTTATGAATCCTACCAGTTCCGTTAAAGATCGTATTGGGTTCAATATGATTAAAACGGCAATGGATGAAGGTAAAATTACCAAAGAGACCTTGATAATAGAGCCCACCAGTGGCAATACCGGTATTGCACTTGCTTCTATTTGTGCTGCTTTAGGACTTAAGCTCACCCTCACCATGCCAGAATCCATGAGTATCGAACGACGTAACCTCCTCTATGCCCTCGGAGCAAATCTCGTTTTGACACCCGCGTCTCAAGGAATGAAAGGGGCTATCGATGAAGCTAATAATTTAAATAAGACTACTCCAAATTCCATAGTTTTACAACAATTTTCCAATCCTGCCAATCCACAGATTCATCGTGAAACAACAGCACAAGAAATCTTACGCGATACCGATGGGAAAGTAGATATTTTTGTGGCAGCTGTAGGCACAGGCGGAACGATTACGGGAACAGGTGAAGCATTACATGCTGTTTTACCCAATGTTCAGATCATAGCCGTTGAGCCAAAAGACTCATCCGTCCTCTCAGGCGGAAAAGCAGGTCCTCATAAAATTCAAGGGATAGGAGCAGGCTTTATCCCTGATATACTGAATACCGCTCTCTACAATGAAGTCATTATGGTTAGCAATGAAGATGCTATTGCCACAGCTAAAAAACTTGCTCGCGAGGAAGGAATCCTCGTAGGTATCTCAGCAGGTGCGAATGTTTACGCCGCTATCCAAATAGCTTCTCGTCCCCAAAATAAAGGCAAAATCGTTGTTACCGTCCTTTGTGATACTGCAGAACGTTACCTAAGTACAGCACTGTTTGAAGCCTAACGTATTTTTAGAGACCATATTGTGCAATGAGGGAGTTGCTCAGCATCTCTCTTATCATCAACAGCGATTGGATCTAACGTTACAAAAATTTAATCTTCACGCACACTATAATCTTTCAGAACTTATAGCTCCGCCTGATGATACGCAGTACCGATGTCGTTTTTTGTATGATGACGTAAATTATAGTGTTGAATATCATCTCTATATTCCAAAAAAAATCACCTCACTGCGTTTAATTCAGGACAATACTCTAGAATATTCATCGAAATATGCCAATCGAGACGAATTAAATAAACTCTTTGCCGCGCGTAACGGATGTGACGATGTGCTCATAATTAAAAATAATTACCTTACTGATACCACAATAGCCAACATTGCTCTTTTTATCAATAATCAATGGCTGACTCCTGAAATACCTCTGCTTGAGGGAACGACACGTTCACGACTGATTTATGAGGGGAAAATAATTCCTGCCAATATAACTATTTCAGATGCTCTTAAGGCACCAAAAATAGCCCTTATGAATGCTATGACAGGCTTCATTGAGATGGAAAATGGTATAATCCGATAAACATAAAAAAATAGGTTAAACAACATGCTATACGATATTATAAAAAGCTCTTCTTTCGCCAGACTCATGGAAAACCATGTTCGTGAAATGCTCATTTATCTATTCGAAAATGATCAAAATTTCGGGATCTTATGCAAAATCGAAGCGGTTACCTTTGATCCGATTCTCCCCAAAGAAATAGCAGATGAATTTAGAGCTATGACACTCTTTTTTCTTGCAGGATACACCTTTGAAAGTGCTCGAATTGATAATGATGTTTTAATTTTTGAAGCAGGATTTGGTCAGGAAAATATTGGCAGTTTCGTAAGCGTTCCTCTTATATCAATTGTCCAAGTAATTATTGATGATACCCCGGCTTTTGTCAATCTAGCGCTACCACATGAGAAAGTAATGCCCGTAAACAGTGAAAAAAATGAAGGTGTTCAAAATTCAATGAGTGCCTTTCTTACAAATCCTGAAAATCAGAAATTTTTAAAAAAATAGGGTTTAAATTATAATCTCAATTTTCGCACATCGAAATTACTTCGTCATTCCCGCGTAGGCGGGAATCCAGCTAAGTTTTATGAATGAAAAATTGGGGATGGATCCCCGGGTCAAGCCCGAGGATGACGGCATATACGAAAGTTTAGTTATAATTTCAACCCTAATAAATACGTTACAACATTATCAATAAAGGCATCGTGCTTACGCTCTTTGCTGTAAACAATGTAGAATTTACGTTTGATTTTAAAGTTTTTGATACGCGCTTCAAATAATCTTCCCTCTTCCACCTCATCTTGAATAACATGACGAGAAATTACTGATACAACAGGGCGTTCAGCGCTTTTAGGAGAACGAAGAATCGTCTCTTTAATCGCGGTAGAGCTTGCAACTACACCGATAACACTGAATCCAGAACACTCAACTCCAATTTCTTCAAAGACTTCTGACGTAAGCTTTCGAGTATGAGAGTTTTCATCGCGACAAATCCAATCAAATTTATATAAATCCTCTTTACGAAGCTGTTTAGGAATGGGTTGATTGGAAAAAACGACCAATTCATCTTCTTCCCATTCACGATAAATAAGGCCTTCTTTTATAACAGGTGATTCGATTAGCGCAATATCAATTTTTTTATCAATTAGCTGATCAATAATTTCTTCAGAAAAAGCAACACGAATATGAACTTCATTGTTAATTTTCTCTTTTAATGCAGCGAGATACGTTGGAAGAACATAATTTCCAATCGCGTATGATGCCCCGACAATAAAGGTAAATTCTTTATTGATAATTTTTAGTAAATCTTTTTCACTGCTGAGAATGGCTTTTTCAAGTCGTATAGCAATGCGATAAAGATCCTCACCTTCTTTTGTAAGTTTAATCCCATTTTTCTTTCGCTCAACAACACGTGTATCAAGATAATCTTCGATAAATTTAATCTGTTGCGTTACCGCAGGCTGTGAAATTCCGAGTTTAGCAGATGCTTTTGAAAAGCTTTTTTCTTTAACCACGGTCAAGAACGTCAATAGTTTTGCAAAGTCTTTTAACATAATAATTCCTATAAGTAAAATATATGCAGGTATTATAACCCAGAATTATGAACCTGGCAAGCTGTTGTCATTTTTTTCATACTTTGGTAAAAATTGGCTATAATAAAACATCTAATGCTATGAAGGCTCGTTCGGATATGGATAAAATTTTTGATAGTCTCAATGATGCTCAACGATCGGCAGTTGAGACGATTGATGGTCCTTTACTCATCCTAGCAGGTGCAGGAAGCGGAAAAACTAAAACCATTACCTCACGTCTCGCTTACCTGCTCGATTCCGTAGGTGTCCCCTCCAGCCAAACACTCACCCTGACGTTTACCAACAAGGCTGCCAAAGAGATGAGAGAGCGTGCCATGGGGCTTATCTCTCAAAATAGTTATCCACCGCTGCTGTGTACCTTTCATAAATTTGGCTTATTGTTTTTAAAATTTCATATTCATCTGCTGGGAAGAAGCAATACTTTTGTCGTGATTGACAGTGATGACAAGAAAAAGATTCTCAAAAAAATCAATGCAGATCTACCTACCGCACTTGTTGCCAGTGAAATTTCTCGTTATAAAAATTCATTGATCGATCCCAAAGAAGCTTATGCCCAAGCTGAACTCACTAACTACAAACATATCGCTAAAATCTACGAAGAATACCAAGCCTATTTATTGGATAATAATTTAGTTGACTTTGATGATCTTCTCTGCCTTACGTACAAACTACTCGACGAAAACGATGAACTTTGTACTCAAACCAGTGAAAAATATCGCTACATTATGATTGACGAGTACCAAGATACCAATGAACTTCAACTGCGGTTGCTGCAAAAACTCTGCTCTACTCACAATAATCTCTGCGTCGTCGGTGATGATGACCAGAGTATCTACGGATGGCGCGGAGCGCATGTCCGTAATATTTTAGAGTTTGACCAAGATTTTCCCAATACCACCATTGTTAAACTCGAGCATAATTACCGTTCTACGCAAGCTATTCTTACTGTTGCCAATTCCCTTATTGAACACAATCGATCCCGATTGGGAAAAACTCTTATTGCCACCAAACCTAGCGGTGAGGATGTCAAAGTCCTCAGCGCACATGATGAGACTGAAGAGTCTCAAAAAGTAGCAAAAGAGATTCGTCGACTCTTAGACAGTGGCGTACGCGCTAATGAAATTGCGGTACTCTACCGAATCAATGCTCTGAGCCGTTCTCTTGAAGAGGGACTAAACCGTGCCGGAGTTGCCTACAAGCTCGTAGGTGGATTACGCTTTTATGATCGTGCCGAAGTTAAAGACCTGATCAGCTATTTACGTGTTATCACCAATGTTCATGACAACTTTTCCCTCAAACGCATTATCAACAAACCCAAAAGAGGCTTGGGAAAAGCAACCATCGAAAAACTTGAACTCTCTGCAATGGCTGCCAGTAAATCGATGTTCGAATTTATTGATACCTTGTCTGATGGTGAGCTAGAAAGTCTTGCACGTAAAAAAAGCGTCGGTGAATTACGCAGTTTTATCCGTGAAATTGTCGAATTGCGCGATATTGCCGAAGAAGCCATTTACCAATTTATCGATCAGCTTGAAAATCGTTTCAAAATCAAAGAAACACTCAAAGGGCTACCCGATGAAGCGGATAAAATCTCCAATGTGGATGAATTTTACGGTCTCTTCCGCGATTACATCAAACAAAATCCTGAAGCTTCAGTCGCCGAATTTCTAAACGACATTACTCTCCAAAGTGATCAAGATCAAGTGGAAGGGGAGAGTATCTATATTATGAGCATTCACGCTTCAAAAGGGTTGGAATTTGAACATCTTTTTGTCATCGGAATGGAAGAGGGATTTTTGCCGCTAATCGGTGATGGAAGTGATCTTGAAGAAGAACGTCGCCTTGGATACGTTGCCTTTACCCGCGCTAAGAGCAATCTAACTTTGTCAAGTGTCAACAGCCGTTTTTACAAAGGCCGTCGAACAGAACTGCAAAAAAGCCGCTTTATCAATGAAGCTGGTCTGTGTGAGGGATCCCTCATTTTGGAAAAAAACACTGCCTATAAAAAAGGCGATTTAGTACGCCATAAAATATTCGGTGCCGGACGTGTCGAGGGTGTAAGCAAGTCAGGACGTGAGTTTAAACTTCTCATTAACTTTGGTGGCAACAAACGTGATATTCTAGCCTCCTTTGTGGAGAAACTCTAATTGAATCGTCTTTTTGTAGCCTATAAGCCCGCAGGGATAAGTTCCAATCATTTTTTAGGACGAATAAAACGTCGATATGGCGTTAAAAAAGCCGGTTTTTCAGGAACCCTTGACCCGTTTGCAAAAGGAGTTTTGATTGTCGCTTTTGGTAATCACGGTCGCCTCTTTCGTTTTTTAAACAAAACACCTAAGCGCTATCGTGCGACTCTGTGGCTGGGTGCGTATTCCCCAACATTGGACATCGAAGGCGTAGATGAGATTGATACTCTGGAGGCTTTTCCTATTGAAAAAGTAGAAGCAGTCATTGCGGCACTTCAAGGAGAACTCAGCTATCTTCCCCCAAAATTCAGCGCAAAACGACTCAATGGAAAACGAGCGTATGAGTTTGCAAGAGCCGGTATTGAAGTTGAGCTCAAAACAATTACCTCTACCATCCATGAGATAAAAATGCTTCATTATTGCCATCCTTTTGTCGCATTTGAAGCAAGTGTTTCTGAGGGGAGCTATATTCGTTCACTGGGTGAAATGATTGCAGATGCACTGGGATGTTCAGGCTCACTTAGCGCATTAGAACGCTTGAGTGAAGGACAATTTGTATTCGATAATGAAAAGGCAATCGATATCAAAACTGGGCTTGGTATCCCCAAAAATAGGTATAATGGCACGAAAGAAACCGTTCTTTTAGGTCAACCGCTGGATCGTGCACTGTTTGATAATGATACTAATGGCACCTATTGGATTGATAACAATGAAACAATCTCCATCATAGAGGTTGCAGACGATAAGGTTCACTATATTCTCAATAAGGTTGAGGCATGCTAATACTTTCACGAAAGCTTGATGAATCCATCCTTATTGGGGATTCAATAACGATTAAAGTAGTCGCCATCGATAAAGGTGTCGTTAAACTCGGCATTGATGCCCCAGCCCACATTCGAGTACTTCGAAGTGAACTCATCCGCGCAGTGGAAGATTCCAATAAAGCAGCTTCCGCTGAACATGATGAATCCCTCTTGCATCAACTTGCCCAAAAATTTAAACTATGAAACGCTACAAAGCCTTTGCCAAGGTCAATATTTTTTTAAAAATCACAGGGATGCGTGGAGATTATCACACAATCTCTTCACGGTTTATGCGTGTTTCCTCTCTTTTTGATACCCTATGGTTTGAGCCAAAACCAACACCTGAATTTGAAATTCGGGGAAATTTCGACTGTGAGCTACATTCTAATACCATTTACAAAGCCTATAAATACCTCCTTGCCTATACACGATCAAATTCTCTCTCAACTCTAATGGAAGAGAATGCTGTGTGCGTTGATAAACAAATTCCATCTTATGCAGGTTTAGGGGGAGGCAGTTCGGATGCCGCTACCTACCTTCATCTCTGCAACGATACCCTCCATCTTGGATTAAGCATACAAGAACTTTCCGAGATCGGCTCTTCTGTGGGTGCCGATGTTCCTTTTTTCGTTTATGGCTATGAAAGTGCTAATGTCAGTGGCATCGGAGAGATCGTTCAGCCATACAGTGAGAAACTCATTGATTTTGAAATAATTACCCCGCCTATCCAAATCAGTACTCCTGCGGTCTATCGCTACTATCGTGAATCACTCTATAACCCTATCAGTGAAGATAAAGGATCACAGCTTGAAGCAACATCCTCTCTGGATATTTTAGCCTCCATGGAGTCTACTGAGGCAAATGACCTTTATAAAGCTGCACTTGGATGCTATCCTGAACTTGTAGAAAAAGAGGGATGGTTTTTCAGCGGAAGCGGCAGTAGTTTTTTTAGAATAAAGGAAAGATAATTATGGGCGAAAACATAGCCACCAACAAAAAAGCTTTTTTTGACTACCACATCGAAGAGAAGTTTGAAGCAGGTCTTGTCCTGCACGGTTCTGAAGTGAAAGCACTGCGGGCAGGACGAGTCAATCTCAAAGAGGGGTTTATCAAGATCGTCCGAGGGGAAGCTTTTCTTTTTAACGTTCATATTGGTATCCTCTCTACAACACATCATTTTTATGCGCATGAAGAACGTGGGTCTCGTAAACTTCTTTTACACAAAAAACAAATTGATAAGATGTTCAAGGCAGTCGAAAAAGAAGGCTTCACGCTTGTTCCACTCAGCATCTATCTCAATGATCGAAATATTTTTAAAATGCAAGTCGCCATTGCAAAAGGGAAAAAACTTTACGATAAACGAGAGGACTTAAAAGAGAAAAGTCTTAAACGGGACATGGAACGAGCCCTCAAAGGAGAATAACACCATGGTCACAATGAACGGCATCACCCTGCATGATCTGCACTTTAAAGATCTTCAAAATCCCATCCATCCTTCTGTTTATGAAAGCTTTAGTGATTACCAAATTTTGATCCTTAGATTACCCGAATTATGGGAAGGTAAATCAAGTATCCTCTCTCTTCGATTACCGGAGTTTTGGGAAGCAAAAGGAAAGTTTCTCTCCTATGGTTTTGTCATTAGTCCAAAGGGAGTCTGCTATTACGATAAAAAAACCAATTCTTTTGTTAACTACTCCGAAGGGATGAAAGACTTGTATCATTTTTTAGATACAAAGATTGATGCCCTAATGGAGGATATGGACATGGCTCAAGAGAAAATTGCTTTTCTTGAAGAGGGATTGTATAAAAAACACAATAGTGCCCTTATGGATCGATGGCATACCCTTAAAAAAGAGCTTTCACGTTCTGAGCGAGTTATTGTAAAAGCAGTGGACACCTTAGGCCAATTTATCATAAAATCCAAACTCACAGAAGAGTCGTTAGAGAATGAATTTAATGATCTTCATGAACATCTCGAGCGAACACTTCGTTCCACAATTTCTGCTAATAACCAGCTCGATGATTTATACCGATACTATAACCTTCGATCCAACGATCGGATGAATCGCAGTATCTACGTCCTCACGATTGTTTCGGTCATTTTTTTACCTCTTAATCTTGCGGTTGGTTTTTTCGGAATGAATACAGGTGGATTACCATTTCAGGACATAAGCTTTGGAACCGTATATGCGCTTGAAAGTATGATTATTTTTGCTATATTGCTAATTGGTGCAGTAATTTGGAAAATAAAACAAGAATAAGATAAATGTTTTCCCGCATCAGAAAGATGCGAGTAATTTTGGGGAAGATATTCGTTTTGGTTTTAAACGTTACTTGTCTTAGGGCGACGAATTTCTTTGATACGTGCTTTTTTACCAGCAAGATCACGAAGATAGAACAATTTCGCACGACGAACACGACCACGGCGAAGTACTTCGATCTTCTCTAAGCTATCGCTGTAGATTGGGAATACACGTTCGATACCGATAGCATTTGCTCCGATTTTACGAACAGTAATAGTACGGCCAGTGCCTTCTCCACGAATAGAGATACATACACCCTCATAACTTTGAACACGAGTTTTTTCACCCTCTGTAATGCTAACAGCAAGACGAAGTGTATCGCCTGCACGGAATAAAGGAATATCTTTCCCAGCGATTTGTGCTTGCTCGAAGCTAGCAATGTATTTATTTTTCATAAGAAGTCCTTATTTTATGCTTTAGTAGCTGTTCAGGTCTGAAATATTTTGTTTTACATTCAGACATAGCTAATTTTAGTGCTAGAATTTTACTGTGATTTCCCTTTAAATATTCTGATGGAACACCCATTTGCTCATAAATAGCTGGTTTTCCAAAAGAAGGTGCTTCTAAAAGTGGCGTTTCAAAGCTTTCATATTCAAGTGATTCACTGTTTCCAAGAACGCCGTCAATATTTCTAACAATTGCATCGCTCATAACAAGCGATGGAAGTTCACCACCGGTGAGAACATAATCACCGATACTAAACACTTCATCCGCAAAGGATTCAATCACACGTTCATCGATTCCCTCGTACCGTCCGCTAACAAAAACAACATGCTCTTTCAAAGCAAGACGTTTGGCATCATTTTGGGTAAATTGTTTTCCTACAGGTGCTGCAAAAATGACATATGCACCCTCTTCTAACGTGTTAAGTGCATCAAAAAGAGGCTGAGGGGTCATTACCATCCCAGCACCACCACCTACAGCCGTATCATCGACTTTAGAGTGTTTGGATGCACTGTAATCTCTAGGATTTAAATACGCTACTTCAAACTTTCCTGATTCAATGGCACGCTTCAAAATAGAATCTTGAAAATAACCTTCTATCAGATTAGAAAAAAGGGTAACATACGTGAATCGCATTTATGATGCCTCAAGTAAGTCGATGCCACCATCCACGCTGATTTTTTTCGTTTCTAAATCAATATTTAAGACAAAACGGTCAATATAAGGAATTAAGAACGTCGTAGGAAATTCTTGTAGAACCAAAGCATTATCGGTTTTGATCAACAGATAATCCTGTGGTCCAATCCGCTCAACTTCAATAACTGTTCCAAGAAGTTTTTCACCTTCAAAGACATTAAGCCCAGGTAGATCAAACCAAAAAAACTCACCATCAGCAAGCTTACAACGAGCACGAGTTGCTTCGTGTGTTGTAAAAAGCTTTGCATTAGTGAGACCTTTTGCCGTTTCTGGCGTATCGTATCCCACAATATGTGCAAGCTCACGATCCGGGTTGTAACTTTGGAGAGTTATGCTTTTGCCATTATCTAAGTCAAAGGTTGCACCTTTGGCAAATTGCTCTGGAAAATCAGTATGAAGATTAAGTTTGATGTCACCTTTAAGCCCTACCACGCGACCTAATGTGGCGACATGAAGAAGATCAGGATTAGGAGAATTACGAAAGCGGTTCGACATTGATACGATAACTCTTTCCATCTTTGGCTTTACAACCAGAAATGACAGTTTTGATCGCACCGATCATCTTTCCCTCTTTACCGATGAGCTTACCTACATCGGCTTGATTAGCGTACAATAAAATTTCTGTTACTTCATCGCGCTCGTAAAATTCCACTCGAACATCCTCAGGATAGGTGGCAACTAGCTTGGCAAAACCAGCGACGAAGTCAGCAATCATACTTATTTACCTGTAATTTTTTTAACGCGATCTGACATTTGAGCACCAACGCTCATCCAATACGTAAGACGCTCTTCATCAACTTTAACCGTAATAGGGTCAGTCATTGGGTTATAATAACCGATCAATTCAATCCAACCACCATCACGACGTTTACGGCTATCCGTTACTGCGATACGGTAGAAAGGTTGTTTTTTACGACCCATACGGGTTAGACGAATGACTGTTGCCATTTTAGATCCTTTTAAATTATATTTTGCGCACAGTTACTTTGAAGAGTGTTTTGCCCATAAAAGCAAAAAAAAACCACAAAATGACTAGAACGCTAAGTCAGAGATTTAAAAAAATCTCCTGCTTAACGTTCTGCTTATCGTGGGATTTTAGACCCTTGCATTTGCCCCATCATATTTTGGAGGTCTTGCATCCCTTTTTTACCTGAAAAACGCTTTGCCATTTTTGAAGCATTTTTAAACTGCTTCAGGATACGGTTAACATCTATAATATTTAGACCACACCCCATTGCCAAACGTGCTTTTCGGCTGTTGTTAAGCAATTCAGGATCTTCACGTTCTTTCATTGTCATCGACGAAACCAACGCTTTAATCCGTTTTAACTCACCAGAATTTTCCAGATCAAAATCTTTGAGTGCAGAGGCCATGCCACCCATTCCAGGAATCATTCCCATAATGGATTTCATGCTCCCCATTTTTTTAAGACTTTCCATTTGCTCTAGGAAGTCATTAAAATTGAACTCACCTTTTTTGATTTTCTTGGTGAGCTGTTTTGCTTTTTTCTCATCGATAATTGAAGCCGTTTTTTCCGCAAGTCCTTCAATATCCCCAAAACCCATAAGTCGGTTGACAATACGCTCAGGCAAGAAAATTTCTAAATCTTCCATCTTCTCACCCGCACCAATAAAGCGTAACGGTACTTGAATCTGAGAGGCGATACCCAGTGCAACACCGCCACGAGAATCTCCATCGTATTTGGTGAGGATGACTCCATCAATACCGATTTTTTGGTTAAACAAATCCGCAGTACGCACTGCATCTTGACCTGCTAACGAATCGGCAACGTAGAAAATTTCATGCGGATTTGCGGCACGCTTAACTTCAGCCAATTCATCCATAAGTGCATCATCTATCGCCAAACGTCCTGCCGTATCAATTAATACAACATCAACAAGAAGCTTTTGCGCATACGCAATCGCCCCTTTGACTACTTCAGACGGGCTTTTAGTTGTTTCATCGCTGTAAAGCTCAACTTCAATCCCTGCACACACTTGGCGTAGCTGTTCAACTGCCGCCAGACGCTGTAAGTCTGCTGCAACAACTAAAACGCGTTTTTTCTGACGAATTTTAAGATAGTTCGCAAGCTTACCCGTGGTAGTGGTTTTCCCTGAACCTTGCAAGCCGGTCATTAAAATAACCGTAGGCGATTGAGGCGCATAGACAAAACCCGAATTTCCTTTGACTTTCAAAAGCTCATACAATGAACTTCGTAGTGCATCTAGAAATTGATCTTTACCGATACCATTTTGTTTTACTTGAAGTTCGACCGAATCAATAAGGTCTTTCACCACTTTGTGATGTACGTCTGCTTTTAATAACGCTTTTTTAAGCTCGCCCAATGCCTTGGTGAGTGCTTTTTCATCGTCATGAAAACGAATCTTGCGTATGGCAGATGTAAATGATTCGGTGAGCGTATCAAACACTTGAACTCCTAAATAGTACGGTTACAGGGTATAAAAAGTTCCGCATTATAGCTAAAGTTGCCTTTAGCTACGCTTTTTATTTTGAACGCCGTTAGAGCAAAGCTCCAACGGCTACGCTGGCCGCTATGGCACTAAAGCTTGCCTTTTCAAGGCAGATAAAAGTCAAAAAATTTAACCTCAACTACCGAAATGTCCAAATATTTTAGGCTCTGACGCTATAAATGTCAATCCCAGAATCTCCACTTTTTTAGCGTGTAACATAACGCGCTTCGCTTGTCGACCGCCGTAGCTCTCATCACCTACTATCGGATGTAGAGCATATTTCATGTGTGCGCGGATTTGGTGCGTTCGTCCATGATGAATAATCAACTGAACTTTCGTCTTTTTCCCTGAAACTTCCAGTGGGGTCACTTCGGTAATAGCGGGCTTACCGTTTTTGGCCACTTTTGTATACGCCTTGTTCCCTTTTTTCTCCGTAATAAGCGGCTGATCGATAACAAACGGCTCACTTATGATTCCATCTACCCACGCAACGTACTCTTTATAGACGTTGTCTTTTTTAAACTCGCCAATGGCTTTGAGACGATATTCTTCATTTTTAACCAACATCAAGACACCGCTTGTTTCACGGTCAAGTCTGTGAAGAAGTTGTGAACCTTTAAACTGTCGCTCAATCTCATCAGAGTTGACAAATGCCGGCTTATCGATAACAATCAGATTGTCATCTTCATAGATTGGGTGAGCTTTTTCTACCTTTTGAACGATAAAACTGGTTTTACCACTAATTTCACCCCGCGCAATCAAGACCTTGGAGTTACCCACATAGACCAATCCTCGGTCAATCAGCGATTTTGCTTCGGAATTACTAATTCCCTCTTGTGCTGCTAAGAGTTTATATGCTTTTGGTTTTTCCATTTTATCGTCCTCAGGTTGATTTTCAATCCGTTTATTTTTCGAATTATAGCACTATCGTGCTTCAACTCTAATCCTGTTAGCGTAAACACTCCATTACCCTGTCCAAGTCAATGGTTGCATTCACCTGAGATGGCGGTAAGGTTTCGGCAGTTTGTAGAGCTTCAGAAATTTCATCAAGCTCTACAAACTGAACATGTGAAACGTATTTAAAAAGTTCTCGCTGCAAAAATATCTGCTTTCCAGTAATGATCTTGCATCCAAAATGGGCAGGCTCTAGAGGATTGTGTCCTCCGATGGGTGAAAATGCTCCTCCCAAAATCGCTATGTCGCTGATGGCGTAAAGATTGTTGAGTTCTCCCATAGCATCAATGAGAGTAATATCTTCACTAATAGTTTGGGTTTGGCTCCAGCGTGAAAAACTATTATTTGGAGCAATTCGTGTAATTAATTCTGCTACTTTGCCAAAGCGCTCAGGGTGGCGCGGGACGATGAGGATTTTTGTGTGAGGATTTTTGACACGATACTCCATAAATCCTCGTAAAATTCCCTCCTCTTCCCCCTCATGGGTACTTCCTGCAACAATCAATAATCCATCGGGTTTTGGGTACTCTTTGGTCGCTTCTATCTTTTGTGCTAGCTTGATGTTTCCGACCACTTCGACATTGTGTGCACCCAATGCGATGAAACGCGCCATGTCCTCACTGCTTTGGCATAAAATAAGATCACACTTTTTAAACAGTCTCGCATAAAACCATCTCATCTTATAATATTTCGGAAAACTTCGATCACTGATACGAGCATTGAGGGCAATTACCCGCGCGCCTCGGAGGGTGCAAATACTAAATAAAAGATACCAAAATTCAGCTTCTAAGATGACGACCGTTTTTGGACTACGAATCCAAAACCATAACCATGGCTCAAAAGGGAGATAGCGTACCTCTGCAATGTATTTTGATGCTGCTTCATATCCGGTATGGGTAATAACGCTAATAGCAATCTTAGCCCCTTTTAAGCCCTCTACTATCGGAGCGATTGCTTTGGCTTCTCCCAACGAACAAACGTGAAACCAAATATCATGATCTTTGAATGGGCGATTATTATAGAGGAAAAAACGGGAGGGAATCGAGGAATGGTATTTTTTTTTAAAGGATAGAAAAATAATAAAAGGGAGAGCCACCATAAAAAGAATGGTGGCTAGTAAGGTGTAAAAAAGGTCAAACACCTTCACGAAAAGATTTACGCACCCATCTCTTCAGTAACAGGCTCAAGGTACAAAAGACGTCCACAGTGTGGGCACATTGTGATCTCTTCACCTTTAATGACTTCAGTATATACTTTATCACTTAATGCCATATAGCATCCCATGCACGCTTGATTGCGAACTGGTACTGCTGTCGTATTTTTCGCCCAACGACGAATTTTTTGATAGAAAGAGAGCCCTTTTTGGTTCATTGCACCTACAAGAATCTCTTTTTTAGCAAATATTACTTTGCGCTCTTCATCAATTCTTGCCAATTTGACATCAACATCCGCTTTTACCCCTGAAAGTTTCCCTTCTACTTCGGATGCTTTTGCTTCAAGTTCTTCGATTTTAGCTTTTTTGTGATCGATAAGTTTTTCTAAACGTCCAATCTCTTCATTGGCAAAATTTACTTGCTCTTTTGCAATTTCTTCTTCAAGTTGAAGTGATTTCATCTCACGTTCGGTTTTGATTTCAGCACTTTTCTTGCTGTTATCTTCTAGTTTTGCAGAAAGTTCTGCAAGGTGAAGCTCATTTTTTTGCTTCTTGACTTGCTCATCTTTGATCTCACCAGAGAGGGTTGAAATCTCGTTTACTAAAGCTGTTTTTGTGGCTAAAAGAGCGTCGTACTGAAGGTTTGCTTCGTCAATTTGTGGCTCGAACGCATCGATCTCTTTGTCAATCAACGACAAGTCGATTAGCTGCTCTAAATGTTTGTTCATAATGTGCCTTTTTGGGGGTGCTTCATCTCAATGGTAAGAGAATGGGTTTTTTGATGGTGAAATTATAACACTCAAACCTAATTTTTCCAAGTGTGTTGCCAATATCTCTCCAAAATAGCATTCACTTTCATAATGACCGATGTCCAACATTGATAAACCAAGTACTTTTGCTTCCATCGCATCGTGATATTTTATGTCTCCGGTTAACAAGCAATCTGCTTGAATATTTCGCATTAGTGATGCACCTGAACCGGTTACCAAAGCACACGAACGAATATGATCATGACACTGTACGCTTCGAATATGGTCAAGCCCCATCGCTTTTTTGATTTTTGTTGCAAAAAGTTCAAACGGTTCATCGACTCCTAAATAGGCGACAAATCCTTCTTTTACAATGATCTCATACCCTAATATTTTTGTTGCAACGTATTCGTTGAGATGAGTTTGATCGAAGTTTGTGTGCATGGCGATGTTGGAAATATTTTTACGAATCATCGGTGCGAGAAGTTTGGCGGGGTATTGGTTGAATTGTAATTGTTTAAGTCCACCGAAGATAAGCGGGTGATGCGTAATAAGCAACGCATTATCAGGAATGGATTCAAGCAATCCTTCATCCAAATCAATCGAAAGAACTACCGTCGAAATCTCCTGAGTAAAATCACCGACTAAGAGTCCTGAGTTATCCCAGTTCTCTTGAAGTGAAAAGGGTGACAGCTCATCTAAAAAGGTATAAATTTCTCGTACTGTCATTTTTCATAACTCCTTTTCTTGCGCTTTACCCTCACGTGAATGGATTGAGAGCCTGAAAGAGGATCGGAATATTTGAACTCAAACTCGCCTAACCCTTCGATCAAATCGACCAATTTTTTGTATCCAAAACTGCGCGGGTCAAATTCGGGGGATTTGTTAATCAAATTTTGTCCTATTGCCCCCATATACGACCACCCTGCTTCATTTGTTGTATCTTCGACCGCATTACGTACTAGCTCTAAAAGGGCTTTTGTGTCGTGCTTGACGGTAGAGGGAGCGATCGGTGCAGTTGTGGCAGAAGAACGGCGAAGATTTTCAGTATAGATGAATTTATCGCACGCGCCGATAAACGATTTAGGTGTTTTTTGTTCACCAAAGCCATACACCTTAATCCCTGATTCCCGAATACGACTGGCAAGCCTCGTAAAATCACTGTCACTGGACACAATGCAAAAACCGTCAAAATTTTTCGTATACAGCAAATCCATCGCATCGATGATCATAGCACTGTCGGTCGCGTTTTTACCGGTTGTATAAGCGAATTGCTGCATCGGATGAAGTCCGTGTTCGAGTAACACATTTTTCCAACCCTTCAGCTTGACATCTGTCCAATCCCCATAAATACGTTTGACACTCGCTACACCGTGTCCCGCGATTTCATCGAGCAAACCTGCAATAATCGATGGTTGAGAGTTGTCTGCATCGATCAATACGGCCAGTCGAGCTTGATTTTGATTCACTTAACGTCCTTTAATTGTTCCAGTGCTTCGCGTGCTTCTTTGAAGTCTTCTTGTAAAGCCAGAGCTTTTGAATACATCTGTGCTGCCTTCTCGAAGTCTCCTTTATCATTAAAAAGATTTCCATAGTTGTAGTACGTTATTGCGTATTTTTTATCTATGGCCAGTGCTTTTTCATAGTGCTCTTGTGCGTGCTCAAAATCACCTTGTTCTTTGTATATGGATGCTATAGCGATGTGGGTTAAATCATCCGTAGCATCAAGTTCCAGCGAACGAGTATAAAGAGAAATTGCTTCTTCTGCATTTCCCATTTTTCCATTAATAAAAGCGCACTTGTTAAGGATTTCGGTGTTATTTGGAAATTGGGTATTAGCACGATTAAGTTTCTCAAGCGCACGCTCCAAATCTCCTTCACTGTAAGCTTCATCTGCTTCTTCAATTAAATTCGTTGAATTATCTATCATAACAGCCTTGGTAGAAATGGCTTCTGGGGCTTCATTTTTCTCGACGGGATCTTCTAATGTTTGAACATGACGATAAATTTGATACGCAAAAAATCCTGTTGCTGCTAACATAATAATGGCAAATGTACTCATGTGACTCCTTTTTGTAATCAAAGTATACTATAATCGCAACAACATAATAATAGGTACTCATCATGCACAGTAATTTAAAAGATCCAGCTCTTTATATCAACCGTGAGCTCTCATGGCTTCAGTTTAATACTCGTGTTTTAGGGCAAGCACAAAATGAATCACTCCCATTACTCGAACGCTTGAAATTTCTTGCAATTTATGGAACCAATCTCGATGAATTTTACATGATTCGCGTTGCTGGGCTCAAAAAGCTCTTTAGTGCGGGCGTCAATGTTTCGGGTGCAGATCGATTTACTCCCCTCCATCAGCTTCGTGAAATACGGACGTATCTTCATACTGAGCAGCAAGAAGTCGAAAAATGTTTGCTTGGTATCATGGAATCTCTTGAAAAAGAGGGAATTTTTTTCAAATCGTATAAAGAGGTAACCGAGCAAGAGCAGCGTTATCTCGATAAATATTTTCATGAGAATATTTATCCGGTTATTGTCCCTATCGCCATCGATGCTACCCACCCGTTTCCTCATCTCAACAATCTCGGATTTGGACAGATTGTCAAACTCAGAGACAAAGATGATTCTGCAGTCGAACGGTACGGACTGATCCGAATTCCACGTGTATTGCCTCGTTTTGTGGATATTGACAACCGTATTTATATCCCTATCGGAAGTATTGTAGCAGAGCATATCGATGATCTTTTCCCTGGATATGAGCTTATCAAATTTTCGGCATTCCGTGTTACCCGTAATGCCGACATCGCTATCGAAGAAGAAGAAGCGGATGATTTTATGGAGATGCTCGAAGAGGGGTTAAAACTTCGCAAAAAAGGAGAATTGGTTCGACTGGAACTGAGCAATCATGCGGATGATGATTTACTCAATTTCTTTAACCGTCACGCCAATGTATTCAAAGATGACATTTACCGTTTTCAAACGTATTTGAATCTAGGAGCTCTCTGGCAAGTCGTCGGCAATAAAGATTTTGCTCATCTTACCAGCCCAAGTTTTAAGCCACGCAATCTTCCTCCACTCAATTCAGACGAAAATTTGTACTCCATTTTGGATAAACAAGATCTTGTGATCTTTCACCCTTTTGAGAGCTTTGAGCCCGTTGTTCGTCTCATCCAAACGGCAGCAAAAGATCCTGATGTTGTCTCGATTCGTATGACACTCTATCGTTCAGGTTCCAAATCGGTTATTGTCCAATCCCTCATTGCCGCAGCCGAGTCCGGTAAACAAGTAACGGTTATGGTGGAGCTCAAAGCCCGTTTCGATGAAGAAAACAACCTCATTTGGGCAAAAGCTCTTGAAAGTGCCGGAGCACATGTTATTTACGGTATTTCTGGATTTAAAGTACATGCCAAAGCTGCACTCATCACCCGTAGAGTTGGTGGAAAACTCAAACAATACGGTCACCTTGCTACGGGTAACTATAATCCTTCCACTGCAACCGTTTACACCGATATTAGCTACATGACATCCAACGATGCTATCACCAACGATATGACTCGCTTTTTTCACTTCCTCACGGGCTTTAGTAAAAAAGGCAAACTTAACGAACTTTATATGGCTCCGACTCAGATTAAACCGAAAATTCTCTCCCTCATTCATAATGAAACCCGCCTAGGAAGTGAAGGAATGATCATCGCCAAAATGAATGCCCTTGTAGATGACGATATTATCAAAGCACTCTATAAAGCGTCTCAGGCGGGAGTCAAAATTCAGCTTATCATTCGAGGAGTTTGTTGTTTACGTCCTGGTGTTGAGGGAATCAGTGATAACATTCGAGTTATCTCAATCATCGGGAAATACCTCGAACATGCTCGAATTTTTTATTTTAAACACTCTACTCCGCAAACGTATATTTCCAGTGCCGATTGGATGCCTCGTAATCTTTTGCGTCGCATCGAACTGCTGACACCGATTGCAGGGGAAGAAGCTTCGGGTAAACTCCTTCAAATCTTACAATTGCAAATTTCAGATAATGATTTAGCGCACGAGCTCCAAAGCGATGGGACGTATACAAAAATTCCTCATGAAGCTAACAATACAATCAACTCTCAGCAAATTGTTGAAAGTGCCACCAATAAAGTATATAATTCTGCCAAAAAACAATCTCCCAATTACATGCAGCAACTCACGTCACGCTTGTTTAGAGAGAGTTAAACATACCTATGTTACACACGAAAACGAATACCTCCCAGAGGTTCTCGTACCCTATAGGGTACATCCGTTTTCGTGGCAAGGACTAAAGTCCTTTGCAATCCCCTAAAGCTACAAAAACAACGTTTTTGAGAACTCTAGAGGTTTCACTAAATACAAGGATATCACTATGCTATACAACTACCTAAACTATACCCCAACCTTCAAAGAGCGAGTTTGGATTGCTCCCTCTGCCGATGTTATCGGTCGAGTTGAAATGGGTGAGGATGTGAGTATTTGGTTTGGGTGTGTTGTACGCGGTGATGTCCATTTTATTAAAATCGGTGATCGCAGCAACATCCAAGATTTGAGCATGGTTCACGTCACCCATCACAAGCGTGATGATATGAGTGATGGTCACCCTACTATTATCGGCAGCGATGTCACAGTGGGTCATCGTGTCATGCTTCATGGTTGTACTATCGAAGATGCGTGTTTAATCGGAATGAGTGCCACTATCCTTGATGGGGCTGTCATTGGTAAGGAATCCATCGTCGGAGCTGGGTCACTGGTCACTAAAAATAAAATCTTTCCTCCACGCTCTCTCATCATGGGAAGCCCTGCGAAAGTAATTCGTGAACTCACCGATGAAGAAGTTGCTGAACTTTATGCCTCTGCACGCCGCTATGTGAGCTTTAAAGAAAACTACCGCGCACCTAATGTTTGAATTTAATCTCGTAGTCGTTGCCGATATTCTCGGAATCATTGCTTTTGCTTTGAGCGGTTTTTTAATCGGGGTGCGTCATAAACTTGATTTATTGGGACTCATCATTTCCGCTTCCATCACTGCACTTGGCGGCGGGGTAGTTCGTGATGTCATTTTAGATCGTACCCCTTTTGCGTTTAATGAATATTATCCTGCCATTACCGTTTTCGTCACGATCTCCATCGCCTTTGTCTTTCGTCATAAACTGCGTGAGGAATTTGAACGCCAATGGCTTTTTGTCATCAGTGATACCATAGGCCTGGTAGCCTTTAGTATCACGGGAGCATTACTCGCTATTGATGCCAATTTTAACTTTTTTGGTGTAATCATTCTAAGCTTTTTAACGGCCATTGGAGGTGGTGTATTGCGTGACACCATGATCAATCAAGTCCCGTCTGTTCTCATCAGCGATTTTTATGGTTCTATTGCCCTTATCGTTGCTGTTTTACTCATCATATCGAATGCTCTTTGGGATCTCAATACCGCAAGCGTCACCATCATCGCAACTCTCGCGATTACGCTACGCCTTTTAGCCTATACTAAACAATGGCATTTGCCAAAACTGGAAATCAAATGAATAACTTTTGGAAAATAATCCTCATTCTTTTCGTACTCGGAGCAATCGACATCGGGCGCTACGCTGTTTATCCTAATATCAATGATCTAAAAGAGGTTCGACCAATACCCACTGCCTTTATGGAATATCGAGAGAGCCAATGGGCAGATGAAAATCGTGATATGCACCTCACCCAAAAATGGGTCAGCATGAATCAAATCTCCCCAAATATTATTAAGGCAGTATTGATTGGTGAAGATGACGGATTTTACCATCATGATGGATTTGACGTCAAAGGGATGGAAAACGCTATCGAGCGCAGTATCAAGAAAAAAACCTTAGCCGGTGGAAGCACCATCAGCCAACAGCTCTCGAAAAACCTCTACCTCTCACCAAGCAAAAATCCGGTTCGAAAGATCAAAGAGGCCATAATCACATGGCGTATCGAAAAGACCCTCTCCAAACGTCGTATTTTAGAAATTTATCTCAATGTCGCTGAATGGGGTGATGGAATATTCGGTATCGAAGCCGCCGCACGTCATTATTACCATAAAAGTGCCAAAAACCTCACAGCAAACGAAGCTTCATGTCTCGCTGCTGTTCTTCCTAATCCTATCAAATACAATCCGACAGGCAATCAAAAATACGTCAAAAATCGTTCTCGAATCATTCTTAAGACAATGAAACGCCGTGGTGTCATCCAATCCATCTATAAAGAGGTTATGACCCCTGCAAAAGAAGAGAAGTCAACTGAAGTGAATGCTTCAGTGGAATCATTATTTAATACGTCCACAAGTGATACACCCACAGAAAATGGTAAGTCTCCCGTAACTGAAAACACCGTAGACTCTTCTGTTTTTATGCAAGATGAGGGAAATCTTACACAGTAGTTTTACTTACTTTTGATCCGTCCCAAAGTACCCAACGCAATCAAAGAACCCAGAACGAGCAAATAAGCAGGGGCATACGCGTTACCACTTAATTTCACTATCGACGTCATCAATGCCGGAGTAATCCCGCCCACAAGTCCTGCCGCACTTCCTAAAATCAATGCGGTAAACGATGCTCGATATCCGTGATATTCAAGCGCATGAACGACGGCTGAAAAGATCGGTGCCTGGTAGGCGCACAGTAAAATCACCATGGCCATTACCGCACCAAGCGCACCGTAATATCCACCATGAATCATTGTATACATCAAAGGATAGATGCTAACAGCGCTCACTAATGCCGCTGCTCTCATAACACGAATCGAGCCAAATTTATCCGCAACCATCGCCATAAGGGGGATAAAAATCACCCCTAAAATAATGGAAATAGTATTAATGTTTCCGGCTTGTGCTTTACTTAATCCTGCACTTGATTCAAGCCAAATCGGAAGATATATAAATAACGTGTAATAAAACATCCAAATCACAGAAGCAACGATTAAAAATCGTCCAAAAAGTTTTTTATGATGTTTAAAGATCTCGACCAAAGGAATCGTTTTATCTTCGTGTACTTGATAGTTATCGGTGAGAGTTCGGCGTAAATACATTCCTGCTGCTGCGATTACAATACTCAAGATAAACGGGATTCTCCATCCCCATTCGCCCATTGCATCCTCACCCAAATACCAAAGCAATCCACCACACAATGCGGATCCCAGTGCCATTCCGATTTTTGCGCCGACAGAGACAAATGACCCGTAAAGATTTTGACGGTTGGGGCTGGATTGTTCAACTAAATAGACAATAGAACTAGCATATTCCCCACCGACGGAAAGCCCTTGTATCATCCTAAGAACGACAAGCAGTATCGGGGCCATAATCCCGATTTGTCCATACGTCGGCAAAAACCCGATCAAAAACGTCGGTAGTGCCATCAACATCAACGATGCCATCAAAGCAAAACGTCGCCCGATACGATCACCAATATGACCAAAAATAGCGGCACCGACAGGGCGCATAATCATCCCTGCAGCAAACGCTCCAAAAGAACCTAGCAAGGATAGAAATGGATCATCTGATGGGAAAAAGAGCTTCCCCATCATCACCGCTAAAAAACCAATGAGGGCAAAATCATAATATTCGATGACATTACCGATAATTCCTGCGGCAATAATGCGTTTTTTTGAAGTCATGATTTTCCCTCTAATATCGCCTCAAAACTCTCAAAAAACGTGTTTTTTGTAGCTTTAGGGGGTTGTACGGGTGAAAAGCGTAAAAAAAGCCAATTTCTTGACTTTTTTAGCTTTGGAACCCATGTCGATGTACGAAGTACCGGCTGGGCGTCCCTGCCACTAAAACGGATAAATTCGTTTTAGTGCGTAACATTTATATGATCCATCCACCGCCGAGAAGCGTATCACCGTCATAGAAAACACCTGCTTGACCTGAAGCAACACCTAGCACGGGTTCATGTAGCTCCACAGTAGCATGGTTGCCCTCAATGATAACATTACATCGCACTGCAGTCGTTCGATAGCGAAGTTTTACATCACATTCAAAACTGACCCGATCATCAAACATATTGACATTTTCCAGTACGACGCTATGACACTCTAACGCTTCACGAGGACCAACAACGATTTGATTGGTATCCGGTCTGATTTCAACTACGAAATGAGGATCATGCGCACCGTGAACGCTAAACCCTTTACGTTTTCCGATGGTATAGTGCATGTAGCCTTTATGCTTACCGACTACTTTACCCTCAAGATTTAGAACATCACCCTCAACATCGACATTAACATACGGTTTTAACACCTCGGCATAAGTAGTTTCTACAAAACATATTTCACTGGATTCTCCTTGCGAAGCAAACGATTCCAATCCTGAAATACCTGCGGCATACGCTTTTATATCCGTTTTATGCTTTTCACCCAGTGGAAAAAGGAGGCGCGGAACCAGTGCAGGGTCGATGTAAAAAAGAAAATAGCTTTGATCTTTCGTATCATCTTCTGCCATCTGAAGATATTGCCCGTTATGGCGAATATAATGCCCAGTAGCTATAAAATCCGCTCCCAAAGAATCCGCAAACTCTACCATAGCACCAAATTTGATATTACGGTTGCACAATGCACACGGATTAGGAGTTTTCCCCTCTTTATAGGTTTCAATAAATGGAGTAAAAACTTTTTCATTGAATTTTTCTTGAAGATCAAGGATATGAAGTTTTACACCTGCAAAATCAGCAGCTTTTTGCGCGCGTTCTTGGTGAATTTCATGATAACCCGGTTTCGAATGGAGCTTCATATAGACGCCTTCCACTTCATAACCTTGCTCTTTTAACAATAATGTTGAAACGGTAGAATCTACTCCTCCGCTCATCCCGATAACTACTTTTTGTCCCATTAGATACTTCCTTCGTCCACATTGCATCGATCATTTACATACGTAGAAAGAGACTGATAATATTTTGTATTGTCCAGTCCCTCTTTTTCTAAGCCTATCATTTGAGTTTTTAGTGATTTATCAATCTCACTCATCACAAAATTCAAATCATCACTGAGAGTAATTAAATCAATATCGCGTTCATCGATCATTCCCTCAGAGAGTAGTTTTGTCCGTATAAATTCTATAAGCGGTGCATAAAATTCTGTTCCCATTACAAACAGACGTACTCCCCACACTTTTCGAGTTTGAATTAGAGTTAACGCTTCGAACATCTCATCAAGAGTACCAAAACCGCCGGGGAAAATGACGTACGCCATTGAATATTTAACCAGCATCACTTTACGAGAAAAAAAGTAATCGAAACTCCGCCCTTTAGTAATATACGGATTTGGCTTCTGCTCTGAGGGAAGTTCGACATTTAATCCTATCGATTCTACACCTTCATGTTTAAATGCACCTCGATTGGCCGCTTCCATAACTCCTGGACCGCCACCTGTAATGACATTATAGCCCTTCTTCCCAAGCATATCAGAAAGCGCCATAGCTTGCTGGTAATACGGATGATTTTCATCAACGCGCGCACTTCCAAAAATGGTTACGGATGGACCTAAATCTCCTAATTCATCAAACCCTTGAACGAAATCGGCAATAATTTTAAAAACACTCCATGCTCCAGCAGACTTAATATCTTTGACATAGCGGCTGCTGGGATACTCTTGTTTTTTCGTTCGGCCATTGGACATTTATTACCCTTTTAGCTTTGTCAAACGATCGCGTTTTGTCCCAATTGATGTTATTTGTACTCCAAAGTTGCCATCAACAATTACGACTTCGCCTTGTGCAATAACATGATCATCGACCAATATGTCCAATGGATCATTCGCCAATTGATTGAGCTCGATCACTGAACCTATGTCCATACTCAAAACATCTTTCAATAGCATCTTTTTCTTGCCGATACGAACACGAACAGGAAGCTTGACGTCCATAATGAGACCGATATTTTTCATCTCACCTTCATCGAGACGACGGCCTTTATTTGCTGCTTCTTGATTCGAATACCCTGAGTCTCGTTCACCGATATCTTCATGAGCTACTGAGCCGCTGGAGCCCTCTAATGCATTCACGATCGATGAATCTACTGCAAACATCACTAAAGAATTAATACTTCCCAAAACAAAAGAAAAAACATACATCTTTGCATACGGATCAAGATTGATCTCTTCACTTTCACCAATAAAAACGGCACTTTCTGTTTTAATGGAAAACTTTGGAAGTTCTTTTTGTGAACCAAGAGTGGTGCTCATCGCGCCCGTGATATTTGAAACAATCTCTTTAAGGGCATCGAGATCATCATCATTCATCTCCTCTTTGCCCTCACCATCACCACCCAGCATCATATCGCCAAGCGCAGTAGCCAGCATTGGCGGAACCATAATTACAGCCCGTCCGGATGCTGCTCCGCTAAAGCTCAACTGTACCGAAGCAATCGGAGGAATAACATTGCTGACAATCGAAATGGTTTCAGCATCTTTAAACGTAACCGTTGGGGCTTGACCGGTTAGTCCTTCAATTGTTGCTGTGGTTTCGGTAGAAAATAGCCCGGTAAAATTACTCATCTTTCATCCTCATCAAACTCATCAGGAGTTCGTATTATCTCTTTTGCGCCAATAATTCGTTCTTTACGTTTCGATTCAAACTCTTTAAGAGCTCGTTTGACCGCATCTTTTTCTGTATCGATTACTTCCGTAATTTGAACCGATTTTCGAAAACGTCGCAGTCCCATTTGTGCTACAAAACGCTCTTTACCATCAACACTGACACTTACTACATCATTCGCAGGGAGATTGAGCCGTAAAATATCACCTTCTTCAATGTCGAGCAGTTCATGAAGACTTAACTCTGCATATCCAAGATTAACGTCCACGTTTACGTGCGCACCACCGAGAAGAACTTGCAGTTCCTGATTACGGCTTTTTTTCGAACTTGTCTCATTGAGCATCAAATCACGACTGGCAAGCTTGGGCAATATCGGTTCTAGTGCAATAACAGGATAGCATATATTCATCATTCCAGAACTGTGCCCGATAATAATCTCCATCACTACCATGACAACAATCTCATTTTGTGCGACGATTTGAACCACATTCGGGCTGGATTCTTTGGACTCAATTTGAGGATAAAGCTCCGTTACAGGACCCCACGCTTCACGTAAAGTTGCCATCATAACACGTAAAATGGTTTCAAACAGGGAGAGCTCAATATCGGAAAACTCTCGATTTGCTTCAAAAGGTTCGCCCTTGCCCCCTAAAATACGATCCAGCATCGGAAAAGCGATAGAAGGATTAATCTCTAATACACCGTTTCCCTCTAACGGCTTCATCGAAAAGACATTAAAACTCGTCGGATTAGGCAGGGACATCAAAAATTCCCCATACGTCATCTGATCGACGGAGTGAAGCTGTATCTCAACAATGGAACGCATAATAGAGGATATTTGCGATGAGATAGAACGCGCCATCTTATCATGAATGCCTCGAAATGCCCGTAACTGCTCTTTGGAAACACGATTTGGACGTTTAAAATCATAAAGCGTTATTTGACGATTAGCAAATAGATTTTCCTCTTCACCATCCAGTGATACTTCACCTTCATCATCCACAACATCCAACAGAGCATCTATCTCTTCTTGGGATAAAATATCAGCCATCTTTTACCCCCTTACCGTTTCTTTAATACGTCGAATGACCGATTTATGAATCTGCGAGATACGAGATTCTGTGATATTGATGATCTCGCCAATTTCTTTCAACGTTAATTCCTCGAAATAATAAAGCTGAATAATCATCTGTTCGCGATCATCAAACCCCATCAATACATCTTTGATCACATCCACTAATTCTTCGTGCTCCATACGCTCGAGCGTTCCGCCATCACATTCATTGCCTAACTGATCATCCAACGGTAAAACCGTATAAATATCCGAAGCTATACGAGCTTCGTGAATTTTTTCTTCCTCAATTCCCAATATTATTGCCAACTCTTTATTGGTCGGTTCATTGTCGTTCTGAAGTAAATGACGTTCAATCGCAACATCGATTTCTTTGATAAGACGTCTGCTCGCACGGCTCACTACATCTAATGATCGGAGATAATCTAACATTGCCCCATACACTCTCGTTTTAGCGTATCCCCAAAAGGAATCATTTTGTGCTTCATCGTAACGGCGTGCAAGTTTTACGAGTTCTTCTGTACCAATCGCAGATAAATCCATGTAATCAATGGAGCTTGGCAAGCGTTCTTTGAGCCGAAAGGACATTGCTTTGACTGCGGGAAGGTATTGCAACGCAAGTTGGTCTTCTTGGTGCTTCAACTCTTGGCAATACACACCTGCACCACTCATTTACTCACCTTTTCATCGCTTAGTAATTCAGACTTATGGACGTAATAGGCATCAATAAACTGCTCACGACGATTAATTTCACGAACATAATTGTCCAAACTTCTCTCATGCGAATGCTTGGGAAATGGATGAACTTTGACTCCCAAAGTTTGAAAATAAAATCCAACGCATAAATGGGCGAACAAATAAAAAAACGTGGTAATTAAAAGCACCAATCCCAAAAAGTTTTCAGCAGAATTCGATTGTAATATCCCAAACACAATACCAAAGAGAAATCCTTGTACTGTTAAGAAAGAGACAAAATTCTGACCGCTCATTATGTGCCTTGAAGGAATATCAAAAGTGTTCCATTAGGCGCTTAAAGAAGCCGCCAAGTCCACTCTCCTGTGGACTAACGAGCACATTTCGTTCCAATTTCTTTGCAATCTTTTTCACAATCATTTCCAACTCAACAGCTGGAGTCGAAGTTGGGAACTCACGGCTGTATAATGCTCTTTTTTTAACACTGATAGACACCTTCGGATCCGAAGTGATTTGTCCTAAAAAATTTAATTTCAACTGTTCGCCGATGTTTGCAAGGGCAACTTTTTGAATTTTTTCAAACAAGGCTGACGCTTCTTTTTCACTGCGAACCTGATTCATAATAACACTAATATCATTACGAAGACGTGAGGTGACTTTTATGGTTGCGTAAGCATCGGTAATAGCTGCAGGATCAGGGACAGTGACCACAATTACATCATCACATGCACGTAAAAAAAGCTGAATATGTTCACCGATACCTGCTCCCGTATCAATAATCATGACATCTAAATCATCCAACACATGGGCTTCATCCATAAACCGTTCAAACAACCCAGATGAAGCATACTTAAAGATCTCTTCACCGCTCTCACCGGGGATAAGGACGAGATTTTTTTCAATCGGAACCAAGACTTCCTCAACAGTGGCTTCTCCGCGCAGTACATGTAAAATATTTTTTTTGATCTTGACATTAAACATCACATCGAGATTGGCAAGACCTATATCCGCGTCAAAAATCCCTACTTTTAGCCCATTTTTCGCCATTACATGTGCCATATTTGAGCTAATAGTACTCTTTCCAACGCCGCCTTTCCCACTGGTAATTGCGATGAAGCGAGTTTTTTTAGACGTAACATGAGAGTTTTGTTTTACCAGAGCTTCGAGTTTAGTGGCTTGGTGTGTCATAGGTTTTCACCCTTACGAAATCCATTTAGCAAGCAGTCAATTAAAAAATCACTGCTGGAAACTACTAAATCTTCCGGAACTTCTTGTCCGATTGAAAAGTAACTGATGGGAACTTTAGTCTCATACACGAGAGAAAAAATATTGCCAAACCCTCGTGTTTCATCAAGCTTTGTAAACATCATTGTATCAATTCCTAAGGGAGCAAAATTCTCATACGTTGATTTTAAATCTTCATATTTAATAGAACTTGGCAAAACAAGAATGACATCCACACTGTAATCCGTCGTGTTTGAGCGCAAGCACTCATAAATTTTTTCGATTTTACCCTTGTCATAAGGTGAGCTACCCATAGTATCAATCAAAATATAATCGCTGTACTGAAGGGAATTCAATGCAGTTGAAAACTCAGGAGGATCAACCACCGTCTCAATCCCTAGCTTCATCATCCGTGCGTATTGCATCAACTGCTCAACGGCTCCGATACGATACGTATCCAATACGACCAATCCTACTTTGTATTTTTTCTCTAAAAAATAAGAGTATCTGGCGGCCAGTTTAGCAATAGATGTTGTTTTCCCCACTCCCGTAGGACCTACAAGCATCACCACTTTTTTAGCGCCCATTTTAGGTGCACTCTCTAACCGAACGGGAATCATTTTACGCAATAAGGTTTGAAAATAACGCTTGACAGTTTCCGAATTTTCACGCATTTTAGAAGGCATATGCTCCAATGTAAGCTGCATGATTTCATCTAAATGTTCTTGATTCATACCGCTTTGCTGTGCAAGACGGTAAATCTCAGCAAACTCAGGAGGGATGGGAAGACTGGTTTTTGGTGATTTTTCATTCCAAAACATATTTTGAATCAATTTGACTTTATCACCGAGTTTTTCAATCTCATCTTTAATTTTTTTGAGATCTTCACTTTGCACAACAGGAGTAAGCTTGGAGGGGCGATCTTCTTCAGTTACTTCCGCGATTTTAGAAATTTGCTTTGCCGCTTCGGATATGTTGTACAAAACATCATTACTTTTTTGGGCTAAAGGCCGCTGCTTGGTCAAAGGTTCTGGTTGACGTTGAGAACTGCGCGGCATTGCATTCTCTTCAACCCCTACCACGATTTCATACAGAGCAGTTTTTCCAAGTGATTTTTTTTGAATCTCACGTGTTTCGATTAACATTGCATCTTCACCGACTTCAAGCTGTGCTTTTTTCAATGCCTCCGCTGGAGTGGAACCGCTAAACGTTAAGATTTTCATATTGTCTCCGTATCGTGTTTCGAGCCATGCTTCGCAATGGTATCACTACGCTAGATCGCTCTTTCCAATGGGGGTGAGGAACACTAAGCTCTGGATAATTCAAAGTCTTGTCACCGTAAAATATCACATCTAAATCAAGTGTTCTTGGCGCATTCGTGAAACTACGAACCCGCCCAAAACGCTTTTCAATTCTCCACAGCAATCGTAAAAAGACTCGAGGAGAAAGTGATGTTGAAATCTCAATCACTGTGTTATAAAAATCATCTTGCTGAGTATATCCAAATGGAGGATTTTTTAAAATCACTCCGCTTTGAACACGTTTAAGCTGAGACAGTTTGCCTAAATAAATCCACAAATGTTCTATACGCCGTCTAGCATCGCCAACATTACCACCGACTCCCAAAATAACAGAAAATCGATGCTTATTTACTTCTCGTACCTTGGAAGGAAACATTCGATTTACATAAATCGAATGTTTTTCATCCACTCTTCGCGTTAAAAACATATTTATTCTTGTGTTGCTTCTTGTTGAGCACGTTGCATTGCTTGAATTTCACTCAAAATCTGCATCATTCCTACCATTGCCAAATGATAACCAAATGGTCCAAAACCAATAATAGATGACGTACATACAGGAGCGGTCATACTTTTTTGACGAAACTCTTCACGACGATAGATGTTGCTGATATGAACTTCAATGGTTGGAATGTTAACCGCGCTGATTGCATCACGAATCGCAATCGATGTGTGTGTGTAGGCAGCAGGATTAATAATAATCCCATCTGCATCTCCATAACACTCTTGAATTTTATCAACAATTTCACCTTCTAAATTACTTTGATAAAAATCAACTTCGATCCCATTTTGCCCTGCAAAATCTTTCATTTGCGCATGGATCTGTTCTAAACGCATCGGACCGTACACTTGAGTGTCACGTACACCTAACATATTGAGATTTGGACCTTGAATTACCGCTATCTTCATACAAAAACCTTGAATTTTACTTTTAAGGGTAGATTATACGCGTAGATAGATTATAAGGAACTTTTATTAGACTATTTCAACTCGGTTTCTACCGTTTTTCTTCGCTTTGTACAACGCCGTGTCTGCCCGGTTCAAAAGCGTTGCATGGGTATCACCCTCAACGAATAAACTCACTCCGAATGATAATCTAACGTCTACAAATAACCTAAGCTGCTCAACCGCCATTCTTAGTTTTTCCGCTACATGGATTGCTTTGCTTGCACTCACATGAGATAATAAGAAAATAAATTCTTCTCCGCCCCATCGAGCTATTACATCTCCATTTTGTAACGTTTGAGACAGTACTTTAGCGATTTGAACCAAGACTTCATCTCCTCTTGGGTGTCCATAAACATCATTGATTTGTTTAAAATGATCAATATCTGCCATAACAATGGCAAAAGAATCATCTGTTTTCCAATGCTCTCGCATCAACATAATGCCAAAGATCTCATCAAATTTATACCGATTATAAAGCTTGGTGAGGGGATCAGTAGTCGCTAAAAGTTCCAATCGTTTTTTATCGGTTATATCATGATAAATAGCCGTATAACTGCTCAAGCTTCCCGAATTATTACTCCATGGTGTAACTACGGCGTCCACCCATATAGCTTGTTTATTTTTAGAAATTATTTCAATTTCTCCACTCCAACGCTGCCCATTTTGAAGTGTATTTTTCATCTGTGCATATTCAGAAACCGGTATTTTATCCGAACAAATCACCTGCAATTGAGAATCCACAAGCTCATTTTTCTCAAATCCAAAAAATGTATTAAAAGCTTTTGAAACTTCAATGATGTGAAACTCTCCGTCTGTTTTTACAATCAATAAATTATCATCAATAATTTGCTTATCGTGCTGAAGCTCATGGTTGAGATGTTCTATTTTTTTCATCTGTTTTTGCAATGTTAGCTTCAATTCATGAAGATCGCTGATGTCATACACCGCGATCATCACCATAGCTTGATCAATAATATAAGGAGAAATCGTTACTTGCAGCTGCATGGTATAAAAGTGAACTGCTGATTTTGTTTCGAGGGATGGGGATAAATCGATTAGTCAATGAGGCATCGTAAAAAGTGGGAGAATTGAGTCTTAAGGTTGTTCTGATTTTTCGTTGGAGCGTCCGATAATCAATCTCTGGATAAAACGTCAACAGTGATTTTCCCACCATATTGCTATAAGCATGCCCGGTATTGATTTCCAGCCATTGGTTCCAATACAGAACGTTAAATTCTTCATCAACGATCATTATCCCATGCTCAAGCGCATCAAGTAAGATATTGGGATAATCAACCGGTTTTTTCATGCATACAATTCTTCAAGTTTTTGGTCAATAAGGTCTTTGAGACTTTGAATCATGGCATCTTTGGTCAAAATAAAAATATGCCCATTGATGTTTTGATTTTGAAATTCCATTTGCGTACTGATAATAATAATCTGGGAATATTCAGCGGTCTCTTCTAAATAGATTAAATCATTCCCTGCGATAATCTGTGTTGAAGGGAGAAAAAACTGAACTTTTATATTCAATTCTTCCGTCAATCGACTTATCATCGTAGCACTTAAAATATTGGTTAATTCAATCACTGCATCGTAAATATCAGCATCATTTGGAGCCTCAACGTCATAAAGATGGTTGCCCAAATTAATTGCCACTTCATCGGTAATGACAAAAATAAATTCCCCGCCCAAAGGACCTCCGAAAAGCTGTTTTGTCACATAGTGACTGCTTTCGCTGGGGATAGTTTCATGCATGTACTGCTTCAATCCCTTTATATCACTGATGGCAATTTTAGGAATATGCATTGTTCCAAATGCTTGCAGCAAATCAGCAATACTCGCCGTAGCATTTCCCACAGCTATGTTCATAAGCTCTCGAAGAACATCTAAATGGTCCCCGCTAAATTCAACTCTTTTCAGCACCGATTTCCTTTATTAGAATACTAGCTGTTCTAAAACAGCTTGCATTTTTTCACTACTGATAGGCTTTGGAATCACCATCTTTGCACCCAACGCTATAACCTGAGCCTGAGCCTGACTTTGAATGTCAGCTGTCACAACGACTACTTGTGCTTTTGAATTCATTTCAATGATTTTTTCCAATGCTTCATACCCATCCATAACAGGCATCGTCAAATCCAAAAAAACAATTGAGGGAAGATTCTTTTTAAATTGTTCAACTGCGATTAAACCATTTTCGGCCTCAATAATTTCACAATGAGGCTCAAGCCCCTTGATACTTTTAATCAGTGACAATCGCGCCAATTTTGAATCATCTGCAACTAATATCTTCACTCTTTACTCCTGCATACTATGCATTATTAGTTAGATTATAGCCAACAATGGGTAAAAGGGTTCTGCTATACTGTTATTAAAAATTTTAAAGGCCCTCTTTTGCAGATACTTCTCGCTGATGCTATTTTTACCCCTAACAACATTTTACGCAATCACGGAATCGTTTTTGATAAAAAAATTATTGCAGTTGCCCCAAATAACGAGCTTCTCGAACAATACGGAGCCCAATGTCAAATGCTAGGCGAGGGTTCGGTGATTATGAGCGGTCTTATCAATGCGCACGTTCATCTCGAATTCAGTGCGAATCGCTCAACACTTACGTATGGTGAGTTTATGCCGTGGCTTTCCAGTGTTATCGCAAATCGTGATGAACTGATTAACAGCTGTGATAGTGAGTGTATGGAACATGCTACGCAGATGATGCTGGACAATGGCATCACTGCGTTTGGGGCGGTGAGTTCGTATGGTTTTGACTTGGACGCTTGCGCTAAAGCAACTCAAAAAGTCGTTTATTTCAATGAGCTCATAGGTTCAGATCCCCTCATGGCGGATGCTTTATACGGCGATTTTCAAGAGCGTTTGTTTGCCTCACAAAGTGTAAAAAGAGAAGGGTTTTATCCCTCAATTGCCATCCATTCCCCCTACTCTGTTCATCGTATACTCATCCAAAAAGCGCTCAAATATGCGCAAGAAAATGCAATTCGCGTCACCGCCCATTTACTAGAAAGTTCCTCAGAGCGCGAGTGGCTTGACAACAATAGCGGAGATTTTCAACCTTTTTTCCAAAATTTTCTCAAACAACATAAAGCCGCCAATACTGCTGAAGAGTTTTTACAGCTTTTCAAAGAAGTACCGACTCTATTTACCCATGTCATACATGCAAATGAAAATGAAATCATCGCGATAAAAGAAGGAAATCACACCATCATCCACTGCCCCATTTCCAACCGACTTCTCGGTAATGGAGCACTCAACTTGAAAGAATTGGATTCCAAAAATATTCGTTGGGTATGTGGAACCGATGGTCTAAGCTCCAACTACACTTTGAATTTATTTGAAGAAATGAAAATTGCCTTATTTATGCAGCATAATCTTAATTTGTTGGAACTTTCAACCCGTCTATGGAAAAGTGTCACCACCGATGCAGCGGATGCATTAGGATTAAACTGTGGTACAATCGCACCTTCTTATGATGCGGATTTACTCGTAACACGAGTCAATTATCCGATCAACGATCAATTGCCGATTCATTTGCTGCTGCAACCGCTACACATCGAATCGATTTATATTGTCGGACAAAAAATAAAAGGATAATCAATGATGGAATGGATTAAAAAAATAGGCTCATGTCTTGCAAATGGATTACGTTTTATCCAAAATCATTTCAAAGCAACACTTCTCCTACTGTTCGTACTATGGCTTATACTTCCTTCAAGCGAAGAGGGACTCACCTCTTATAATTTACAGAAAATATCGCTTGTTGGTCCCATCATGGATGCGACATCGATTGTTGAACAACTCGATAAAGCACGAGAAAATAAAGACGTTAAAGGGGTTTTATTTAGCATCGATTCTCCCGGTGGAGCCGTTGCCCCTTCAGTTGAAATTGCGTATGCGGTAAAACGTCTGCGAGAGGTTAAACCCGTCGTCGTCTATGCGGCAGGTATCATGGCAAGCGGCGGCTATTACTCTGCTATCTGGGGAAGCGAGATCGTAGCCAATCCCGGAAGTATGGTTGGCTCCATCGGTGTTATTATGGAAGGAGCTGACATCTCTGAACTCATGCAAAAAGTAGGAGTAAAAACCCAAGTGGTTCATGCAGGGACGTACAAACAAGTAGGAACCTTTGATCGACCATGGAGCAATATAGAACGAGCAGAACTCGAAAAAGTAATCAGTGGCACCTATACTCTTTTCGTCGGAGATGTTGCCCGTGCGCGTAAACTCGATTTAAATCGTAGTAATGACTATGCCGATGCTCATATTTTTACCGCTGCTCAGGCCAAAGAAGTGAAGCTTGTCGATTCACTCGGGGTAGAGTTTGATGCAAAAAAACGAGTTGAAGCACTCGCCAAAGTGACCGACCCAACATGGAATAAAGAAGACCCTGTCGATAGATTCTTTAAAAAATTTGCGGCTGAGGGTGCAACACTTGCCCACATGTACTTTCCACCTGTAACTCTTAAATAAGGGTTACATCTTCGTTATTTTAACAACCTCTGACGTCACTGAAGTTGTATCATTCATCGCTACATACACATCACCAACATTTAGATTATCCAAATCAATTACTTTGCCATCACGTGTTATCTGAGCAAATCCTCGTTTATTTTTATGTTTAGGATGTTGTGATTCATATCCCTGGATCATTTGAGAGAGTATATTTTGTTTTTGGCGGATCAAACTTTCTATGGTTTGCGATAAACGTTCTCCAAGAGGGGAGAATTCACGAAACTTAGTTTCTAAAATCACTCTTATTTGTCCATTTAGTCTCTCACGCAGTTCCTGTAACTGCTCTTTTTGATGCACCAATCGCTGTTCAACCCCATGGCGCTTAAATGCTTCTTGCATCATTGCTAACTGCTCACGTTTTCGCTCTAATCGCTGTGAGATCATCCCATATGCACCATACCGCATCTCATCAATGCTTTGCATCAGTTCATTCCTGTCGGGTAAAATCATCTGCATTGCAGCACTGGGAGTAGGTGCGCGAAGATCTGCTACATAATCACTGATCACCCAATCAATCTCATGTCCAACAGCCGAAACAACGGGTGTAGTCATCGCAAAAAGAGCATCGGCAACCACCTCTTCGTTAAACGCCCATAAATCCTCCACACTTCCACCTCCACGCCCTGCTACTACCGCATCACAACTTAGGGTATCTGCAAACCTAAGAGCATCCGCAATCATCGCAGCTGAACTAACCCCTTGTACCAACACATCAATCACTGTTAACTTTACCAATGGCCATCGGTTGGCAGCAACCCGTTGCATATCCTGTAAAGCGGCGCCTGTTGCGGATGTCACCAATGCAATTTTTTGGGGAAATTTAGGAAATGGTTTTTTGTGTATTGGGTCAAAGTACCCTTTGGCTTCAAGCTTTTTTTTGAGTTGCTCAAACGCTACCGCTAATGCTCCTGCCCCGTAAGGCTCAGCACTGACACAGTTAATCTGATATTCACCACGTGGAGTATAAAGGCTTAATGCGCCATGAATCACAACATGTGCTCCCTCGTCAAGAGAAAACTTTAATCGTGCAGCATTGCCTCGAAACATGACACATTTGATAGAAGAGTTGGCATCTTTGAGGGTGAAATAAATATGACCGCTACCGTGTTTGGTAACGCGAGAGAGCTCCCCCTCAACACTCACAAACTCAAAAGTTGTTTCCAATAGCGTCTTAATTTGCTCATTTAATCCGCTAACACTAAGAGTAGAAGCCATAAAATTATTTTTTACGGGCAATCATCAGCGTTGAAATGTCCATCGAAAAACTTTGTACATACAACATCTCAAACCCTGCTTCTTCAAGCTCTTTTTCCATTTTTCCAACCGTCAAAAATCCTTCAATCGAATCAGGAAGATAACGGTATGCTTCATAATTATTGGAAATAAGTCCACCGATACGAGGAAGAACATTGTTCATATACCAATCACGAACTTTACCAAGCATAGAGGGATTTTCATTTTTCATAAATTCAAGAATAACAACCAATCCACCCGTTTTGAGTACACGGTTAAATTCAATAAGAGCTGCTTGACGCTCCATAACATTACGAATTCCGTATGAGATACTGATAATATCTGCAGAGCTGTTCTCTCTTGGAAGTTCCGTTGCAGGAGCGATGTAAAATGACATTTGCGGGAACTTTTCACGTCCAACACCTACCATTCCCTCTGAGGGGTCAATACCGACAATTTCATCAATATGAATACTGTTTTCATCTCCAATACGCTTCCAATATCCCATCATATCGCCCGTACCGCAGGCAACATCAACAATAGAAAGCGCATTGTCATTACAATAACCAAAAGCAAGATTACACGCTTTTTTTCTCCAAATTGTATCAACACCCATACTCAAAACACGATTTGCCCGATCATACGTCGGTGCAATATCATTAAACATGGAGACAATTTTTTCTTGTTTAGTCATTTACATTCCTATTTTTCATCCAGAGGAGAATATTATCGTTGATTTTAGCGTGCAGTACCTCAAAATTCTCTGTAACAGCCCCCATACTCATACTTCCACCACCAATTATGGGTGCAATGTAACACGAATACCAATCACATACATCCTCTGTCGCTTTTAGCATACTTGATCCGCCTTCAATCATCACTAACGAATACTCTTTTATCTTTTCCAATGAAGGCTCAATAAATACGCGACGATTTGGAATGGAAAAAAGGGGAATAGACGTATCAAAATCTTGATCATGTGAATAAATCAATACATCAGGAGCTTTTCCATCCACTAAACGTGCGTCGAGCGTCGGACGATCATTACGAACGGTACTTCCGCCAATAACGATCAGATCACATACATTACGCAGGGCATGGACATGCTTGCGAGACGTTTGAGAGCTGATAATTCCATTGTCTACTGTTCCATCAAGTCGTTGAGCCCATTTGAAAAAGACGAAAGGTTTATTTTGCCATTGTAAAAAGGGTTCAAGCAGTTTATCTCCCGCTTCTTCCATAACACCAAAGGTACACGTCACTCCGGCATCTTCCAAAATACTCACACCATTTGAAGCAATGGGGTTGGAGTCTTTGCACGAAATAAAAAGCGTTTTTATCCCCAAATCACGTATAAGTAAGGCGCATGAAGGTGTTTTACCACTATGAGCACACGGTTCTAGTGTTACTGCCATTGAGATGTTGTGAAATAGATTATTGTGATGTTCTCGTAAATATTTGTGAATATAAGCAGAATCATTGCTCAAAGCAATCCCATCATCACCGCTTAGAGCGACATACGCATCTCGAAGTGCGTATACCTCTGCATGAGGACCGCCCGCTTTTTTATGAGCCCCAATAGAGAGAATTTCTCCATAAGCACCAATACACACAGCACCGACAGCAGGATTAGGAAAAGTTAAGAGTTGATAGTCCCACGCCGCATTGATGGCGAGGTTCATAGCAGTTTGAGAGGTTTTCATCACCACTCGAAGTAGGTTTTTGCCTTGCTTATAGAACGAAAAGAGACTTTTTGTTCGCCCTCTTCTTTGGTTAAAATAGTAATCTCATCTCCGAGAACGCTGAGGATTTCTCCTTCAACTTTTTCTTTGTTTACCGTAGAAAGGGCTACTTTTTCCCCAACGGACTGAGCAAAATGTTCTAACGTTTTAAGACGGCGTTCAATACCAGGAGAGCTTACTTCAAGTCTATATTCACCGCTCATAGCAGGTGTAACATCAAGAAGCGGATTGATTAAATGAGTTACTTCAGAACATTGATTTAATGTTACCCCGCCTGGTGCTGTAACACTGACACGGTAAATCGTATTCTCATTTTCATGTAAAATTTGTGTGTCATAAAGAGAAAGACCGATGGATTCAACCATTTTTTTGATATCACGTTCAAGACTCATCTTTTTTCTCCTTGGCAATTTTTGCAAATAAAGCTTCGATATTTTTACTTCGTTCTAATGTATCATCAAAAACAAATGTTAGGCGAGGTGATCGAAACCATCCTTGATCTTTCATGCAGTGCTCTTCAATAATAGGACGCACTTTCTCAAGTAATTTTATAAATGCAGCTTGTTCTTGAGGCGTATAATGATGAGGATCAAGATAGACTTTTGCATCGCTGCGCCCTCGTGAACATTTTACATCGATTACATCGACTTCGCGAACACGTGCATCAGCGAGACCTGAAATAGCTTCAGGAATCAGCTCTTTGAGCATCGATTCTGTCCGTTTTATTTTTATCTGAGCCGGAGTCACAGAGTTACTTTTTTCTCAATTTTTTTGAAGGTTTCAACAACGTCACCAACTTTAACATCAGTATAACCGTTTAGAACAACACCACAATCAAATCCTTTACCAACCTCTTTAACATCGTCTTTGAAACGTCGTAGAGAAGTCAAGTCACCTTCGTGGATAACAACACCATCACGGATAACACGAACCATACCGCCACGAACAAGCTTACCGTCAACAACGACACAACCAGCAATCGTACCTGCGCCTCTTGGCATTGGGAAGGTATCACGTACTTCAGCTTGACCGGTATTTTCTTCACGGAACTGAGGAGCCATCATACCACCTAGCAACAATTTAACATCATCGATAAGCTCATAAATAATAGAGTAGGTTTTGATTTCAATACCCATTTGTTTTGCCGCTGCACTAACATTTCCGGTAGGGCGAACATTAAAGCCTAGCAAGACACAGTTCTCACTGTTATTGACTAATGAGACATCATTTTCGGTAATACCACCAACGCCGCTTGAGATCACTTCAACTTTAACTTCTTCATTACGAAGATCTGCAAGAGCCGATTTAATCGCTTCCAATGATCCATGAACGTCTGTTTTAAGAACCACTTTAAGCGCTTTAACACGACCTTCAGCAATCAACGACGTCAAGTCATCAAACGATGCTTTTGTACTCAATGAAAGTTCACGATGACGATCGTATTCAGCACGTTTTTGTGCTACTTCACGTGCTTCTTTATCCGTTTCCATAACCATCATTACTTCACCTGATGGCGGAACATCACTAAGTCCGACAACGACAGCTGTTTGACTTGGTCCGATTTCCTGAAGCTGTACTTTACGATCGTTGATCAATGCACGAACACGTCCGTATGCACCGCCACAAACGATGTTATCACCGATACGGAGAGTACCATTTTGAACAATCACTGTTGCTACTGGTCCACGTCCTTTTTCAAGCGTACTCTCTACGACAACCGCTTTTGCCATAACATCAGGATTTGCAGTAAGCTCTAACACTTCAGCTTGTACCAAAATCGCTTCTAAAAGCTCATCAATACCCGTCATAGCCTTAGCTGAAACACCGACAAACTCAACATCTCCGCCCCACTCTACAGGATTGAGACCAAGCTCTGCCATTTGTGCTTTAACCATATCAGGATTAGCACCTGGTTTGTCCATTTTATTGATAGCTACAATGACAGGAACTTTTGCATCTTTAGCATGCTGAACGGATTCGCGTGTTTGTGGTTTAACACCATCATCAGCAGCGACAACGATAACAATAATATCGGTCAACTGTGCACCGCGTGAACGCATTGCACTAAAGGCTTCGTGTCCTGGAGTATCCAAGAATGTCACGAGTTTACCTTTTTGCTCTACCGAATACGCACCGATATGCTGAGTAATTCCGCCTGCTTCACCATGCGCTACTTTTGCACTACGGATAGCATCCAAAAGAGATGTTTTACCGTGGTCAACGTGACCCATGATAGTAATAACGGGAGGACGTTCACACGTACCTTCGCTGTTTTCATGCTCTTCGTCGTATGCTGCTTCAAGACTAAATGCATCCTTAGGATCAATCGTCGTTACTTCAACACCAAATTCATTTGCAAGAATTTCAATTTCATCTTTTCCAAGGAAGTCATTTTTAGTGACCATCATTCCAAGATCAAAAAGAACTTTAATAACAGCAGAAATACTTTGTCCTACTTTTTCTGCAAATTCATAGACACGAACATCTTCAGCAATTTCAACATGTGTAATTACTTCATCTTCTTTAGCGTCTTTCGCGTATTTTTTACGAGATTCACGAGAAACTTGACGTGATTTGCCACGATTTGCCCCTTGTTTTTTACCGCTATTACGACCAAGAGGTTTTGCAACTTTTGGTTTTTGAACTTCTTCAGGAGGCATCGTTGCATTCAGGTCACTAAAGTCGAGAAGAACAACTTGCTCATCTTCATAATCCATAGAAATGTCAGACATTCCACCATCAAAAATATCAAGGCGAGTACCTTGTTCTTTTCTTTGTGTTGGTCCGCTTGTATGAAGTTTTTTGGCTTTTTTGGCTTCCAACTCACGCTGTACTTCAGCACTTACTTTACCGTATTGAGAAATATTGACATTCTCATAACGAACAGGAGCAGCAACTACCTCAACAGGGCGTGCTTTTTTGACGATTTTTAAACCTGAACGTTTTGGAATTTCAATTTCAGCCACAACTTCTGGAGCTTTCACTTCAACAGGAGCAACTTCAGGCGCGCTCACTGTTTCGGTAACAACAACAGGAGCCGCAACGACTGCTACTTCAACTGTTGATTCAGGAGTTGAGACTTTTGGAGCACTTGCTTCATGAGCTGCACCACTCATGATGTAGTTCATGATTTTTTCAGCTTCTTCCATTGATACTGTACTCGAAGCGGTTTTTACATTCAATCCCATAACGGCGGCTTTATCCACCACCTCTTTAGAATTGATACCAAGTTCCTTGGCTATTTCATGAACTCTTACTTTATCCATCATTAACAACGATCTCCTTTAAACGATTCATGAGCTGTACTGGGGTGTTGCTCTTGCAGTGGCGGGCGAGTTGCCCCGAAGTTTTTTTATGATCCATGCATGCAAAACACAGATAAAAACTTCGCCCCATCCCGAGGTACGATTCTAAATTGCCTTCACGGCATTGAAGCCGAAGTAACGTCGATTGCTCGAAGCGTTCACGACAAACAATACACATGCGTACGGGATGACTACTATTTTGCGCCATTATACCAAATTCTTTCTTTACTTATCGTTCAACGACGAGTCCGTCGTTGTCAAAGTTTAATATTTTTACTTCAAAATCCGGAAATGCATTGATAAACTTATCCGCCATCGAGTTTGCATCTTGATCGTACACCATGTTGAAAAACGTTGAACCGCTTCCCGACAATGTACTCATAAGTGCCCCATTTTCATACGCAATTCGTTGCACATCGAACAATTCAGGTAACATTTTCATCCGTAATCTTTGATGAAAACGATCTTGTGTAGCTAGACGCAGCATCTCCCAGTCTTCATTATAAAATGCTCCAACCGTAACGGCCGTATGTGAGAGGTTGAATACCGCATTTTCTTTGCTGTATGAGCGGGGAAGAGTTGTTCGTGATTTAGCTGTGGAAATAGGCTTGTTGGGGATGACGACAACGGCTTTGAGATAATCAGGCATGTGTTTTTGCTGTGAAAATACTTTTTGTTTCTCTACCATTGCCGAATTAAATCCACCCATAACCGCTGGGGTAATGTTGTCAGGATGAGTTTCATACACCAATGCGTAATTGAGTATACGGCGTTTAGAGACTTTTACTCCTGCTGCTTCATGTGCACAACTAATTGCGCTAACAATAACAGCCGATGAGCTTCCAAGCCCGCGCGACATAGGAATTTGGTTGTAAAAAGTGAATTTAAAATTTTGGCGCTTTTGAGTTAAACGGCGATAATGCTCGTTAAAAATACTCACAAACAGATTGTTCCCTTTGAGACGGGGATTGTTTTCACCCTCTCCTTTGATCGAAACCGTAAAAAAACGTGATGGGACAAGCTCAACACGGTTACGCAAATCAACGGCTAATCCTAATGAATCAAAACCAGGCCCTAAATTGGCACTGGTCGCAGGTACGCTTACAAACACTCTTGTTCCTTATCCGACCGCATCGATTCCATAATAGGGGGCGTTATCGGTATTAAAATTTTCAACATTTATGACGTTTGGAAGCTCAAAGCCTTTTAAAACTGGCTGTTCCAATACTGTCGTCGAAATCGTATTGCTATTTTTAACGAAATAGAGCTTTCCGTACGCTTTGATGGGGTGATTTTCATTGAAAAAGAACCCATCTATTGCCAAAAGTGGAATTTTTTTGACGATACTGAGTGTTTTTAAAAAAAGATAGGTGACTTTTATCCCCATAAAACTTCCAGGTCCATTCGCATACATTAAATGACGAAATGAATACCGACTCAATAAATCTTCAAAAATTTCACTCAACGCATCGGATCCCATCTTGTCACTTTTGATGGCTTCGACTAATCTTCCTGATTCATCGTAAATCCCAACTAAAACAGGACTTCCCAATGCGATGACCACCGCATCATGCATACGCTTTTGCCAACTCTTTTGACTCTGCGGTAACCAGTTCAACAATCTCATAATTGGCAGGATCTTTTAGAAGCTCCATCGTCAGCTTATGATTTAAATCATGACTGCCTGCAAAGGCTTCATAGTTACCGATAAAATTCATTCCGATTAATGACATGTCCCCAATCGCATCGAGGATTTTATGACGGACAAACTCATCTGTGAAACGTAATCCTTCTGGATTAAGAACTTTTTTATCGTCCAAAACTACGGCATTTTCTAAACTTCCGCCCAGAGCAAGCCCTTTTGAACGTAAATACTGTACTTCATGAACAAAGCCAAACGTACGAGCTCTGGCAATCTCTTTTTTATAATTTTCTTTGGTAAATTTTAGAATATACGTTTGCTTATCAATCACGGGATGTGCAAATTTAATCGTAAAATCGTAACTTAAATCATTGGAAGGAGAAAGCTTGACATATTTGTCTCCCTCTCGGACTTCAACTTCTTTTTTAATCCGCATGATTTTTTTAGGCGCATCGAGCTCAACAATACCCGCTTCATCCAAAAGCATACAAAAGCTCATAGAAGATCCATCCATGACCGGAACTTCATCCGCATCGACAATAACACGAAGATTATCAATCCCGTATGCGTAGATGGCAGAAAGCATGTGCTCAATCGTGGAAATAGTCACTCCGTCTTTTCCAATGACGGTTGCCATTTTCGTATCCACGACACTCTCTGGTGTCAATGGGATAGAAACACCTGCATCGCTTCTGAAAAAGACAATGCCACTATTGCTCTCCATCGGTTCAAGACGCAGATGAACCGGAACACCTTTGTGCAATCCGATTCCTACCAGCTCAACTTTTTTACCGATTGTTGTTTGTCGTTTCATAACTGCTGCTTCCTCATACTAGAGAATTATTTCCCATTATAACTGTTTTTACTGTTGATCAATAAACATTTTTGCCGTATCGATGACACTCGCAATATTATCGTGAATCCATTTGCTGTCCATCCACTCTTCAGGACGGACTTCGATTCCCTGAACTAAGATACCAAAATGAAGATGATCTCCCATCGCATAACCGCTCATACCCGTTTTTGCAATCTCTTGTGCCGTAGCAACCCTGTCATTTTCGTGAACATGTACTTCAGAACAGTGCCCATACAAGGTATAAAGACCAAAACCATGGTCAATAATCGGAAGATTTCCATAAATACCATTCGGCTGAGAGAAAACCACTTTACCGCCGTTTGAGCTTGTAATCGCACCCATATGAATACTTGCCAAATCAAGTCCCATGTGATACGCTTGAGAGATATTTTCCTGACCTTTATAGCTGTAAATACGGTGATCTCCGAAATCTGCGACTTTTTGACCGTTGACCAAAGGATAAAAAGGGACAGGTCTAAAATCGTTAATCATCACATTTGAAACTTTAGAAGTGATGGTATGAATAACTTTTTCATTATCCGCACGTACTTTTTCGTTAATAATGCGAAACTGTTCGAGTCGATCATTCACTCCTACGGTTTGCTCATATACATTTGCCAATTCAGCAATCTTACCGTCCAAAAATGCATCACTGAGTTCAATCTTGGAAACTTTGTAAGCATGGTCTTTTAATCGTAAAGGGACACTCCCGCGAGTTTCATTACCTGCTTTGTCACGAGCAACAACCGTCGCACTAAAGCTCTCACTTTGAACCGGCCATGCTAGAAGTGATGCGTAATATCCTTTTTTATAAAAAGGTTGTGCAATGAAGGTTTTACCGATGGTTGTTTCGATTTTCAAGCTCTCCATCTGCGTATCTTCTGCTTTAAAAATGACGATAGCAGAACCACCCTTTTGGATTTTGTACGAACTTGCAATAACAGAGAGAACTGGACGACGCTGGTCGATAACCAATGTCATCTCTTTTTTGATGGTATTGCCGGTAAACATTCCCCAAAGACTGTTATCCGTTGCTTCAATTTTCAATATAACGGATTGGGCTTCCGGATTGCGTATTCCTTTAGGAGGGAGAACTTCAAAACTTTTTTTGGTCTCTTTAGAAGGAGTTGCTTCATCTACTACCACCCACTCATCATGTGGACCTACGATAGTCGCTGTAAAAGATTTTAAACCGCTTACGTCTTCAACGTCTACTTTTATCGGGTCTTGAAAATTCCAGTAACCATCTCGACTGATCGTTAATTTGGGATCTTCTCGCTCAAAAAGTGGTGAAAACGCCATAAATCCAATGGCACCAATTGCGACCGCACCCAAAATCAATCCTACTATTCCTGAACCATTTCCTCGTCTGTTCACACTAATACCTCCGTAATATTTTATTATTTTAAACGCTTATTGGAACTCATCCCAACAAACTACGCTAACGCTATGTTTACTTCAGCAGTAAGCTCAAGTGCTATTTTTATTGAATCCATTAAATTTTTGCTTGCTGACGCACTCGTACATTCTGAAATGCGGGCACCTGCACGCGTGCGGTGACCTCCGCCGCCATAATGCTGCAGTATATCTACAGCATTGAGAATACCATTACTTCGCAGTGAGACTTTTACCCCGCCACGTTTTAACTCTACTACCAAAAGGGCTACTTCAACTGTTTTAAGCGATAAGGCACCATCGACAACCTCTTTGCAGTCCCGTAACAGTGCGCCTGTTGATTCCAAAAGTACTTGATTCACTTCAAATAGAGCTACACGACCATCATGAAGAATTTTCATCTCACTGAGCATTTTACTTTTTAATCTCATTGAGGCTAAAGAACGACTATTAAACAAGGCTTGTACGCATTGCCCATGATCTGCACCCAATTGTAGCAATGAATGTGCCATACTAAAAGTTGAAGATGTGCATTGAGGGTCACTGAAACAACTCGTATCATCGATCAATCCCGCATAAAGCGCATTTGCCATTTTACCATTGATTTTGATTGACTTGGTAACAAACCATTCATAAACGACTTGTGTCGTGCTCAAAGCTTGGGGATCAATACAGTTATGAGTGCCATATAATTCATTACTAATATGATGATCGAAGTTGATGAGTTCACCACTGTAATCTATCCCTAATCGCCCAAAACTGCCACAATCAAAGCTAATCGCTACATCCGCATCCGAAGGAAATTTAGACGTTATTTCACTGAACCACGGAAGGAAGGAGAGGTTTTTATCCACAGAAGGTGTGACACAAAAAAGTGTCACTTTGGTTTTTGATCGTAAGAGGTAGGAATAGAATGCGCATGCACTCCCTAATGAATCTGCATCAGGGTGCTCATGGGCAATAAGAACGATGTGACGGGCAGAATCAATAAGAGCTTGCAATGGAATCCTCTTCGCAAAAAATATTCGCGATTATACCTAATTCTACTCCGTGGCAGCTTTTAGCACTTCTTCGAAGTCTTTTTGAGCTTGAAGCAATACTTGTTTACCCTCAGGATCGCTTACTTTTACGCTGCTCATCCAGTTATACACGCCAGGGAATCCCATAACAATTTCATTGGTATCTTTTTTCTTGTATACCATAAGTGTACAAGGGGCAAAAGCTGCTGCTTCGGGACGTGTTTTAGCAACCGTATAAATCACTTTTAATTTACAGATTGAATACGTATCATAAAAATCAAAAGGGCTTACTTGTCCCTTCTCCGTTAACATAAACTGATAATCAGTAAAGTTCGACATAACAAATCCAGCAGGTTTCAACCCGTCTTCAATCATCATTTCAACATCTTCTTTGTCTTTTTTCCAGCTTTCGCTACTCGATGAACGGACAAATCGACTTAGCAATGCTCCCTCTTTTGGAAGAGATGTTTCACTCAATGTGTGTTTAGCTTTAGGAAGTGCTTTTTTGAATGTAGCCAAAACCTCTTTTTCAATCAAAGCAAATTCAGGTGCTTTAAAACCTGCAATCTTCTCCTGCGCTTTTGAGGTCAAGACCGATACATGAAGCTCATTTTCACCTTTGCGCTGATAGATACCCACACCCATCGGGACAAATATACCTGCATCCGGATGAGATTTAACCAATGATGCCGCGTGTTTAATGTGAAATACGGTCAGCAAGTTAAACGCGGTAAAATCACTTTTCTCAAATTGCTTCATAAACGGACCGTTCATTTCAGAATTTGCCGAGATATAAAACCCATTCGCTTCGAGTGCTTTTTCGATTATCGCAGCATTCACTTTACCATCCGCATTGGGAACACTGAACATATGCAAATCACCTGCTGCGTTCACTGTGACCATTCCTAAAAACATCCATACTAAGAACACTATTTTTTTCATTTTGACTCCTTTGTTTTTTTAAGGTTTTATGTAAATCCAGCCGGATTTAACACGTTCTAGCATCTCAACAATCCCTGCTGTGACAATTTCACTGCCCTCGATGAGTTCTGCTGGTTTTATCTTTTTTGTTTCCATCGTATTCCCGCAGGCTACGAACTTTACATCATACTGCATCAATGCATTTACCCGAACGGCAATCTCTTTTTCACTTTTTAACAAGGCTCGAATTCCATGATAATAGGCAACAATTTCCATTTCTACCTTCTCTGGGCCGTAAAACTTGAGGACGTTATTAGCAGAACTCAACACATGATTGATCGATTCATCATCGGCACTCGTGATACAAAAAACGATCTGGCGAGGATGATCGATCGACGGTTTTGGTTCAGCGAATTGGGTCTCTGCAAAGCTGCCAATAACAAAAAGCATAAGAATAACTGCATGTCGTATCATTTAATTTCCTCCAGCATACTTTTAAAATCTTCTTGATTCCATGAACCCGGAACCGTTTTGATTATTTTTTTATCTTCTGAAATAAAATAGAATGTCGGTGTCATTGAAGTTTCAATATCCAAGGGCATCTTTTGGTGAGCGATATTGATCTTTACTCCAATAAAACGTTTTTGGATAAAATCGCTCATCGCTTTGTCATCGAATACATCCCGCTGCATATTTTCACAATAATGGCATCCGTCTCGAACCACTTCAAGCATTATAATCTTATGATTTTTTTTCGATAATGCTCGTGCATCATTCCAACTTTTCCACTCCATACCGCTGCTAAAAAGAAGTTGGGATGTTATCAGCATACTCATGACTATTTTTTTCATTCCCACTCCAACATGCGATAAGATGCTTCAACATTCCCTCGATGGAGGGTTTCGTACATTTTAAGCGATTTGTATTGAGGCATTGTCACTTTTGCAACCGTGTCATCGATACTTATCCCATCAGCAATCGCCGCACGAACTTGGGATCGCATGTCCGTGAGATAATTATAGGTCATCTCTGCTGCTTTTTTATCGGTACGATACCCATGCCCGCCGATAATCGTCGTTGCTTTCAATTTTTTCAACTCATCGAGGGCATCAATCCACCCATTGATATCACCACCAACGAGAGAAGGAACACGGTCATTAAAAACTAAATCCCCAGTAAAAAGGGTTTTTGATTTGGGTAGAAATATCACCATGTCTTTAGCACTGTGGGCTTTTTTCTTCATGAGATGCAGTTGAAGTTCTTGATCTCCGATTTTCAGGGTCTTATCCGAGTTTATCATTTCAGTAGGACGGGTCGGAACCGTCATTGCATATGCTTCTGGAGAGATATGGGTTTGGATTCGGGAAGGAGAATCAATGCTGGCATTATGAACAAAGTCATCCGAACCCAAAACCTTAACTCCCATTTGAGCGAAAAAGCCGTTACCCAGCCAATGATCATCATGGACATGGGTGTTTATAACTAGCTCTACAGGTAAAGCTTTTATTTTTTGCATCGCCTGATATGCCGAGTTGGCATACGCGTACGAAGAACCGCTGTCGATAACGACATAGCTCTTTTTGGTATCGATATAACATGTGTTGACCATGTTGCCATTATTCGTCGTATTCATCACAGCAGGTTCACCGAAAAAGCACGTCACTTCAGGAGTGATACGCTTGGGTGTGAGTGCGAAATCGTATGCACCGAGTGCAGTGACCGTGAGTAGTAATGGCAACATCCAACGCATGTTTTATCCTTTAGAAGAGGTAGTTGATTTCGAAACGGTATTCGTTATACGATGCATAATCAGTTGTTACAGGTACAGCTGTTGTAGTTACAGGGTCAGCCGTGATTGTTGCAAAACGTAATTTAAACTCGGTATTTGGAAGTGCTTTAAACGTTTGCCATGCATCGACATGAAAAATTGTACGATCTGAAAACGTACTTGATCCAGCTAACATTTTAGCATCATCAAAATTCATATTTTCATAATCAGCTGCTACAAGTAATCCTGGGACTAAACCTGCTTTTCCAAAATCATACACTGCTTTTACAGCCCAGTTTTTAGTGTTAGCGATCCAATCTACTTGTGCCATTGAACGAGTATATCCTCCAGTAGGGAATCCACGCCATGGAGCAATGATATCTGCATCATCAGAAATTTTTGAATAGCCTGCTGAAAGTTCCAATGGACCACTTGCAGCGACTAAACGTGCCATAATAATACTACCATCTACACTTGTAGGGTTAGTGTATCCTTTAGCTGAAGCAGCTGTAACATTCCCATTTAATGCTGCACCACCAATTTTTCCAGCGCCATCATCCATTTGACGAAGATAGCGAACACCAGGAGTCAGTGTCCATGCATCATTTAGTTTGATTTGATAATTAGCTTCGGCAATAGCAGTATTAAAAAAACCATTTAATCCGATATATTCACCATCCAATTTAAGATTTGGAATTGATTTATTGGTAGCTGTCACCAATACCATTTCAGGATCAACATCTCCTCCACCTTTGGTACGAATGTTATATGCTGATAAACCTTTATGAGTGCCTGAATCATCATTGTATGCAGTTTTATCAGTACTAAGGGTAGCACTATCAGCCCCACTAGCAATTAAACTATGAAAACTTTGGTGATCACGAAGCTTTTGAGACATGATATATCCAACACGTACCGATGTGTCTTTGATATCTTTGTTTTCAACAACAGCTGCTTCAAAGGTATTTGGAATCATTTTCGTATCATTCGATGCCAACATAATACTGTCGATTATTTGACGACCTACTTTTACATCCGTTTTACCATTTTTATATTCGCCATACGCTTCAGCAAAAACACCCATCCCACCTTCAGTACCATCACGGCGGGTGTGATACATATCTTTTCCTGCCTTACCGAAGTTCGTTGTATTACCAGGAACCGTATTGTCATCTAAAACTTGCATTGCACCATAAAAACCTACAGTTGCACCAAAACCATGATAGAACCCTGATTTTGCTACTAAGCTGCCACCCAAGCCCCACATGTCATTATCGCGAGTTTTAGCAAGAGCATCTGTAGATCCCTGCTCGTTATCCCAATCCCACAAAAAAGCATTTGAACGTAGGCGTCCGTACACTTCACCCTCACTAAACATCTCAGCGAATGAATTTACATCTCCCGGTGCTTTAGTGTACTCAACTTGATAATTACCTTTGATATTACGATCGTCACTTTTAAGCGCATGCGCCGATGTTGCGAACAAACATGCAGCTGCTGCTGCGATACTAAGATTAACTAATTTCATTCTAACTCCTTTTTTTATTTAGAACACCAAAGGAATAAAATCCCTTTGGCTACGCTAGCCGCTATGGCACTAAAGCTTGCCCCATACGGGGCAGAATTTGGTTATTAGCAGCTTTTTGAGCCCTTGCGAGGGCAACCACAATCGTAATCTAAGATATTGACATTGCTATTACCGCTGATGTCCACATTTTTTTGTTTACGTATGTAGTTGGCAGCGATATCATAAACCGGACGAGTCAATTGATCATTCAAGTTGGTTCCTGCATTTTGCAAGTTTCCGCCCCATGATGACACTTTATAGACTTTACGGTCATCCAATGGTTTCCCTTTTACCATGATATTTGTGATACGTTTCCCGCTTGGAGCACCGATCTTGATATCATAGGTTACACCACCAAGACGGCTCATATCGCCACCTTGCTGGTATAGAGGATTGGCATTAAAGACATTATCAGCAATGTCTTCAAGAACATTTCGAATCTGCAATCCGCCCATTTCAAACGTATACACATTCGGATAGGTAATCGCCGTCATCCCATAAACATCATCCATCGTGATGGCTTCGCCTCCAAGAACTGTGGTTCCCCAACGGTATCCCGGAGTAAACGAAATATCTGAATCCATAGCATCCATAATCGAGTCATTGATCAACTCATCAAACGGTGAATGGAAGGTATCGCGTTTGTACAAGATGTTTTTTGTCACACCGAGTATTTCACTAAACTCTTGTTCATGCGGAGCATAAAGAGAATTGACAAGTTCAACCCCTTCTGGATCAGCAGGGATAAGATTGGCAGCCACGGGGATGAGTTTATACTCATATCCTTTGACTTTATGGTTTTTGATATCAATATCCAAGCGTCCGACATATTTGCCATGGCTTCCTGCGATAATGATGACTGTACCGTTGATGACGGTCGGTTGTGGTGACGGATCATGCGTGTGACCGCTGAGAATGAAATCGATCCCCTTGACCTGACGCGCAACTTCTTGGTCTACGCTAAAGCCGTCATGGGATAAAAGAACCACACAATCGACTTTTTCTTCTTTACGCAATTTATCCACGTACGTTTGAAGTGTATCAAGACGCAATCCAAAACTCCACCCTTGGGTAAACTCTTTTGGATTTGCCGTGGAAGTAAACGGAAATGATTGACCGATAATACCGATCTTCGCGCCGCCTCGTTCCATAATCGTATACGGTTCAAAAATTAATTCCTCATAGTCTTCAGCAAATGAATCATCACCGACAATATTTTGAGAAATAAATTTTCCTTTGAGCATTTCGATCAGCTCTTTAACGCGCTGTTTACCATACGTAAATTCCCAGTGACCGACCATAACGTCTACGCCCAAATAGTTTTGTGCTTGGACAATCGCTTCACCCTTAGTTTTTAGTGCAACGCCGGTACCTTGCCATGTATCTCCTGAATCCAAAAGTAATACATTGTCAGCACCGCGCTCTTTTTTGACGTGGTTGATGAGGGTTTTCATGTGAGCGATTCCCCCCATTTTCCCGAACTTGTGTGCCAAGGCATCAAAATTCATAAATGTGTCGAAATACGCATCAAGAGTCTTGCCCTTCATCCCGTAGTGTTTCAAAAACGACTCACCGCACAAAAACCCTGGAGTTCCTGTAAGATTTGGAGCCGAAATCAATGTCGAAGGCTCACGCCAGTAGAGAGGCTTGATGTGAGCGTGCATGTCACAGATATGTAACAGCGTCACATTACCTCGAGCATTAAATCCGTAAATGTCTTGCAAGCCTACTTGATCAAGACGTTTAGGTGCAGCAGAAGCAAGAGTCGGTAATCCGATTCCTAAAGCAGCTGCAATGTGAAAAAAATCTCTTCGTGATACATCCATCTGATTCCCCTTAGCGCTTTAATCCAGGAATCTGAATCGCGTTTCCTTTGGTTTTGTTAGTTACATAGACTTCAAGTGCAACCATCTCTTTAGAGCCCAATGGGATCTCAGCCAATAGAGCATTTTTCATACATTGCTGCATACGCTGGTCCAGTGTCACCATCGCACTTTGTGTCATACGATATGCCGGCCATGTTCCTGCAGCTGCCGTTTCTTTTGCTCCCAAATCCGGAAGAGGCTGCATACGAAGACGCTGACCGACTACATCCGCACTGTGACAGCTGTTGCATGAAAGTCCACGTCCGCCGCGACGCTCTTCGAATACCGATTGACCCAATGCGTGCATCTCTTGCATTTGCTTGTTTGCTTTGACGTCAATGTTCGTCTTAAGATCATTTGCGAGTGATTTCACATATGCTGTCATATTAACCATCTCTTTGTCTTTAAGCTTAAAAACCTTTTTATCACGATCCGCCAATGCCATTTGTAAGGATTGAGATAACGTCACGACTTTGCGCATCGTCTTTGGAAACGTAAAATCATATTTAGGTGTGGCTGTCAGCATACGAGGAAACCCGGCAATAGTTTCTGGCAGATCTTTTACGCTAACCCCAAGTACCTTTGCATAGGCTTCTTGACCGATTAGAGAGTTAAACACCTCTTCACCTTCTGCCAAATCCATAGCAGCCGGGTTATTTTCAACCATTTCAGCGTACATTGCCTTATCAGCATCACTCATGCTCAGTTTTTCATCCGCACTTAACATGCCACAAAGAGCCACGGAAAGTAATGCAGCACAAATAGAAAGATTACGCATGACTTATCCTTTTGGAGTAATGGCTACAGTACTCTCTACGCTTTGACCTTTATTGTCTTTTGCTAGAACGTTTAACGTTCCTGCTGACGGTACTTTGAAACTGATGGTTAAAACAGGATTCACCGAAAGGGATTCCCACGTTACCATCTTGGTCACCAATTTATCGTTGAATGAAAAACTAACTTCATTGATGTAATGTGCCGGAATAATTGCTCCGGTATCTTTGTCTTTACGCATTCCCGATTCCATAGGATGCATCGCCATAAAATCGATTTTGACGACATCGCCTGCTTTGTAATCTTTTGGTTTGATCTTGATCAATGTTTTCATCTCTGCCATAATAAATCCTTCTTTTATTTTCATTAATAATCTGCCTCGACAGAGGCAAGCTTTAGTGCCTTAGCGGCTAGCCTAGCCGGCGGGGCTTAGCTCCGTTGGCATTCAAAATATAACTTAACCACATCCACCAATAGTTACTTTAACGTTTTGCTTGCCGCTTAGGAAAGTTCCGTCACTCATCTCAGCAATCGCCAAAACATCCTGTGTTCCACCGAGTTTGATACGCGTTCCAAAAGAAGCTTCTCCGTTAGCAGGAGTCAAATAGACGTTTGCACATCGAACATTATTGTTCTTTGTTGCAAATACATGGATTGCTTTAACATACTCTTTATCTGTCATAGCACTTGTTACAGTTACTTTGATCGGAACAACTGCACCGTTTTCTGCAATTTCTGGAGCAGATAGAGACACTTTTGATGATGGAGTTACCGCTTTTCCGCCAGTAATAGCCGAAATCGCTGTTTCGATGTTCATCTCATTGGGACCTGTAACTTTTTTAGCTTCATCCGCCGCACTTACAATACTAGGAAGCAGTGTTGCACATGCTGCTACTGCTCCAAAACTTTTTAAAAATGATCTACGTTCCATCTTTTCTCCTTAGGTTTATTTTTTAGACATGACATACGATGCCAAATCACATACTTCACGCTCATTAAAGAGTCCATTTGCCAAATTGACTGTCATATGTGTTTCTGCATTATCCATACGAGGATCAGCAATCTTTTGATATACAAACTCACCTTTACGTGCTCCGCTGTCTACGAAAAGAGATTTATAATTACTCAAATCAGGTCCGATGTTACCGTACCCTTTTGCCCCTTCAATATTGTGGCACGCTACACAGTTGCCGTATTGTTTCTCTTTTCCATTAGGTAAAACTTTCAGCAGTCCTTCTGGAGCCGGTTCTTTTGTCTCTTTTCCATTGAGATTATGGAAAATATATTTTCCGCGTGCAATCGCAGCAAGATCATCCGTAATACATCCCTCTGGCATTGCGTACAACTTAGGTGCAGGAAGTGCATCTTTTAGTAAGATTGCAGTCGCATCAGGTATTTCAATCACCTGCGACAAATCAGCAGCACCTAAAAAGGTCGCGATTCCAAGCATAATCACTTTTCGCATTGGCTCTCCTAATTTTTATTTATTTCGAAGAGTATTGTAAAGCAGGAGTGTAAAATTAACGTAAAAAAAATGAGAAAATTATGGAAAAATGAATTCTGCCTCGTAGAGGCAATTTTAATGCCTTAGCAACTAGCGGAGCGAAAGGGATTTTACCCCCTAGAGGATTATTCCTTGTGCGTTAAAATATAGATTGGAGGGCTAAAAGTGTAACTAAAGGTACTTCCTTTGCCATACTCAGAATCGATGTGTAAATCAATCCCCGCTTTATCAATAATTGATTTGACAATATTCAGCCCGATACCAAAGCCGCCTTTGTCTTGATTCTCACGATAATACCGTTCGAAAATCTGGCCAACCTCTTTAATACCGACACCAAAATCTTTAAATGACATAACGCAACTGTGCTCATCCGCTTCAAGCGTAACTTCTATCGTCCCGCCTTCATGAGAGTATTTAATCGCATTGGAAAGATTGTTATCAATAATACGCTGGAGTTGTGTCGGATTAAACATAAGTCTAATCCCTTGCGTAATACGAGCTTCGATGGTGATATTTTTGAGCGCTGCAACTTCATGAAAATAGTCAATCCTATCTTGCACATAACGACTCAAATCGATCTCTTCATACGTAAAAGAGAGTCTCTCATTCTTAATCAAATAATCCATATCATTGTAAAGTGTCGCGAGTGTTTTAGTGGCAGCTTTGATTCGTTGCAAATATTTATTGGTAGGATTGGCACGATTATAGAGGTCTATGTTCACATTGATAATCGAGAGAGGAGTATTGATCTCGTGCATCGAATCTTTGATGAATTGGTCCAGCCGTTTATTTAACCGCTGAAACGGCAAAGCAAATCGATCCAGAAAAAAGAGCGATAACACAAAAATCAAGAGTGCAATCGCCAGCAAAATAATGACCACATCCTGATAGATACGAACATACGAAAGTTCTCCGCCAACCACCAGATACGATGCATCAAAATAACGTTTTTCCGGTAATGAGACTACTAAATAGGCATAACCATCGGTGATGTGATATCCAGTCGTCTGAATTTCTAATGGCTTTTGTATCAACGTAAAAATTGGGGCAAAATGCTCATTGTACAATCCGGACTCAAACGATCGAAAGCGAGGATAATTGAAGGCTTCTTTCTCTTTTTGTTGAAATTCTTCCATCGCACGAACTACGAGATGTGATTTTGCTTTGAGACTAAACTCATACTGGATCTCATGAATGTATTTCATATAGGTGACATACAAATACGTCGGCGTCAGCAATAGCACCGCAACAAGCATCGTGTACAAAAATGCATTTTTAAGAGCATACCGTTTATCGTTCAATGATGTACCCCAATCCGCGTCGATTTTGGATGATCTCGATGGGAAGTTTTTTACGTAGATTATTGATCTGCACTCGGATATTTGCCGGATCGACGTATTCCCCCCATATCTCATCTTGGAACATTTCAACAGAAACGATTTGATTGTTGTGCTTGAGCAACACAGAAAATATCTCTTTTTCGGTTTTACTTAAGGCGATATCTTGACCGTTATGCGTGAGGCTAAAATTCTCCGTATTATAGATGAGTCCATTCCCAAAATCGAGCAGACTTTCTCCATCATGATAATAGCTTTTTAGCGCATGCATAATGCGTAATTGAAGCTCAGTGAGGTCAAAAGGTTTACGTATATAGTCACAGCATCCCGATTTGTACCCTTCTTGCAAATCATCCACATTAACCATGGAAGTGAGAAAGATAGCGGGAGTTTTATTCCCTTCTTTGCGCAGTGTTCGCAATAAATCAAACCCATTCATCCCCGGGACATTCACATCAAGCAAATAAAGATCATATCGGGATTCATACGTCGCATCAAACGCCTTCTCGCCATTGGAAAAACCGCTCACTTCAAATCCCATATCTTCTAAAAACTCGGTGATGCTGATGCGCAGCATGTATTCGTCTTCGAGCAAAAGTACCTTCATCGAATCTCCCCTTTTACTTCTTTTGAAACTTTATAATCCAATAATATCCCAATCAGTTCTTCTTTGGAATAACTATTTAACCGTTCACGCGCCTCGTCTAAAAAAAGTTCCCGATCTTCCGGTGCGACGACATCTTTGAGATACAAGAGATCTTTATCATACGTACTGTGGAATAATGCGTTATCCATAGATTTTTTCATCATCACATCATAGAGTTCATCCCGGCTAAGATGGATCAAAAACGAGATATCTTCTCTGTCCGAATGGGAATAAGCACTCACTTGTTTTTCAGTCAAAGAAAAGACAAACGCACCAATCGTTTCTCCTTCACCGTTTTTCATCGGTTCATAAAAAAGATATTTACCCTGTCGAAAAAGAACACGGGCTTGTTTAAAGGATTTAAAATCAATTCCTCCAAGTAATTTCAAATCGCTTTGCGTATATTTCGGATTCGCCAAAATGTATTCTTTACCGATGGCAGGACTTTCTTGCATAAACACAGCGGTCTCATAAAATCGTTCATCCATTAAAACATACAGATTAATACCCAATCGGTCAAAATATTCTTGCGTTGATTCAAAAAACGATACCACTTCGACAAACCCGATCATTTTTTCTTGATGATACACCGGTACCGTTGCCTTGATTCCAAGCTTGCGCCCTACTTCGATAGCTGCTCGTGGTTTTTTATGATTTTGAAAATAGAGTAAATCGGGACGATGAAAATCAAGAGGCATTCCAGCATAAGAGTTATCCCAACTGCGTGCAAAAATAAAATAATCGGACGTAATAATCTGTGAACGAATCAATGTCTTTGTATACAATTGAATCGATTCCATCACCTCTGAGAGAATTTTAAATCCTTTGTCCTCGTCTTCTTGCTCCAGAGCATCACTCAAGTTTGAATTTTGACTCAAGATTAAAGCATAGCGAAGTGCTGCTGAGCGCTCTTTGTCGAGTTGATTGTTTAACGCCATGGAGAGTTGATCACTGAGTCTTTGCAGCGTTTGCGATGTTACCTCTTTTTCCAAATGGATAAAAACTGCTCCCAAAACACCCATAATGACTAAAAAAACTGCTGCAATAATTTTTTTATTTCCAAGCACCTGCATCACTTTTTCAATCATCCTGTTCATCTGCTCTTTTTCCCCATCTTATAAACATATGCCAACACTTCCGCAACCGCTGCAAACAACAGCTCTGGAATCGGGTGATCAATCTCTACTTCCGCATACAGCGACCGTGCCAAAGGAGGATTTTGAACCACATGGACACCATTTTCACGTGCTATTTTTTTGATCTGGATGGCAATGTTATCTACACCCTTGGCGACAACAACCGGAGCGTTATGTTTCGTCTCATCGTATTTTATCGCAACCGCATAGTGCGTAGGATTGGTGATGATTACATCGGCATTAGGAACTGCTGACATCATCCGCTTACGTGCTGCTTGCATCTGAATTTGGCGAATCTTAGCTTTGATATGCGGATCTCCCTCCATATTTTTCATTTCATCTTTAATCTCTTGAAGCGACATTTTGAGTTTATCAAAATAGTGTTTTCGGGTCAAAAATAAATCAACGATAGCATATAAAAAAAGTATGACCAGCATGACGGCAGCCAAAATAATCGCTTTTTCTTTAAACCATGCCATTTGATCCCAGAGACTAAATAAAGCAACAGTCGGAAGTTCTTTTATATACGACCAGAAAAAGAGAAAACCGATTCCCATTGCCGTAAATGATTTAAAGGTGATTTTTAACGCTTCAAGTACTTTTTGCATACTCAGCATATTTTTCAGTCCTGCAATCGGATTAATTTTTGAAAAATTAGGTTCTAAAGGCTTGGTCGTGAAATTAAATCCTATTTGAGATACCGTACCAGCTATTCCAGCAACCGCTATAATAGCGCTAATGGGCAAGATCATAATGAACAATTCTTTAAACGTTACAAAAGCAATATCAATTAAATTCGTCTCTTCCAGCGGATGATTCATCAATGAAAAATAATAACGAGTGACTGTGAGCAGATGCTCAGAGATAAATGGTAACAGCATCAAGAGTGCTAAAATAGCGACAAATAAAACTATGACTCCCGCAGTATCCTGACTTCTGGGGACATTCCCCTCTTCTCTGGCATCTGCTAGCTTCTTGGCGGTAGGTTCTTCTGTTTTTTCTTGATCGTCAGCCATGCATCATCCTAGAAGAACCTATCACATCTGCAAAGATGCGCTTTAGTGACCATAGCGGTCTTAGCGTAGAAAAAAGGATATATTCTTTTTTCGTTCCAAATAAATATTACTTCTGTTTTTTCTTGATCGTCAGCCACTGATTAGTCCATTTTCATCGACATATCAATCCAATTGGCTTGATGGATTAGTGAGCCAGTACTGATGGCATCGACACCCGTTTGAGCATAGCTTTCGATGGTTGAGAGGGTAATATTTCCGCTTGCTTCGAGCAAAACACTGGAATGATGTTCCCATTTATACTCCACCACTTCACGCAATGCTTCCGGAGACATATTGTCACACATCACAATATCCGCTCCCACTTCCATCGCCTTCTTTGCCATCTCTATTGTCTCGGCTTCAATCTCTATCTTTGCCGTAAAAGGGATTTTAGCACGTGCTTCTTCCATAAAATTTTCTAAATTTTCAATCGTTTTGAGATGAGTATCCTTGAGCATCAGGGCATCATCCAGACCCATGCGATGGTTCGTTGCTCCACCGATACGCGTTGCATATTTCTCAAAATTACGCAAAAGAGGGCGGGTTTTCCGAGTATCAAGCAGTTTTGTACCGTATGGAGTAACAAGATCAACATATTGACGCGTCAACGTGGCAATCGAACTGGCATGCAACAGCATATTCAGCAGCGTTCTCTCTATCCGCAACAACGTATGAGAATCACCGCTAAGCCCTAACAACACATCCCCCAAAACAAATCGTTCACCATCGTTCTTATGCCAATAAATCTCAAATTTTTCCATAGTTGCCAGTACCCGCAAATATTCTTCACCGGCAAATACCCCATCACTTTTAGCGATGATTTTCGCACTAGCATCTACCGGAGCACTAACTCGGGCATACAAATCCCCACGTCCTACATCTTCAGCTAATACATCACGGATAAATTTTTCGATCATATGGTTGCCTTTTTAACTTTTTTTACAGAACTTTGATCTCTTCGATAGGAATGTTCAAAATAGTACAAACGTCTGCAAATAAGTTATTTGTGAACTCCAGCATAGATTTGATTTCTTCTCTTGAGGGTAGTCTTCTATGGGGTGAGGGGTACGATTCACGGATATGGTATTCACTCATAATGTCTAAAAAAGAGAGATCATCTTCAGGTAGAGTCAATCGATGTTTTATAAGCTTGTATATTTCTATCAAATCGTGAATTTTTACTATTTTACTATTTTCAAATGCCAGTATCGATTTTAATGTTATCTCAGCAGAATAATGAATTTCAACGGCAACAATATCACTGTAATGGTTTAGATCATACAGTAAATTAGCCGTGCTTAAGTGATGCCAAGCCTTTGTTAACCACTCTTTAGCTGACGTTTCGTTCATACAACACTTTTCCATTTTGTAGGATGTCTACTTTGTAAAAATAATCTTCACGCGCATTAATAAAACTCGATGGAGCGGATAGAATGTCGATTCCGTTGGTATGATGATTCATGATGATGGGTCGCAGTTGTTTTCTTGCTTTTAAATTATAATCCCTACCATCTTCTATGTTCAGATCATCTTTGACTAAAAACAGATCGATGTCACTATCTTCCGTAGGAGTGCCATAGGCATAAGAACCAAACAAGATAATTTTATCAGGATCAAGAGGCTTAAGACATTCAACAATTTCGTATTTGAGTGCTTCAATATCTACCATCTGATCCCTCCTCTTTGTAATTGAGTAAATTATATCCCAAAACTCATAAAGAGATTCACAAGATATACCCTTCTTGTCATACCGAACCTAATTCGGTATCCAACTCCCTTTGCTTATTTTAAGGTGACATATTCCCGTTATTTTTATACCCATTTCAATGAGAATCTTCTTTTGCTATTTGAATTAATTTTGGAAGATACTCTCTAATTATTCTAGCTATTCCATTTGCAGAAATAAGTGCCAATTCTACGCAATCACGTTCCGTTTCCATATCACCAAGACTATCTTCATTGACTTCAAATCTGAATCGAAATAATGCGTTATTCGTATCTACAATCGCTTGATGAAATTCTTTTGGAAATGTAAGCTCACCCGCTTCAGCATATCTTGAAATTTCTCGCAAAGATTCTTCATATTTAGATTCAACGCTATTGTAAGGTTCACAAAAATAGATTGCTCGTTCTTGCTCTGCCCAGTGTATCAATTCTTCAAACGCATTAATTACTGCTTTGTATGATTTTTGCCTCTCGTCCCATAGCTTTTCTTCTTTATACTTTTTTATAGCAAACCATGCACCAAAATAAGCAGATGAAAAAGCAAGAGCAACAGGAATAACAAATAGTTTAAGAATTTCTAAAAAATCCAACATATATCCTTATTTTCGTTTTATGCGCTCTATCGACTTAATAGTTTTTGCTTTTGCTCTGAAAATTCATCATCAGTCAATATTCCTAATTCTTTAAGTTCCGCTAATTTTTTTAGTTCATCCGATATTGAGCCACTTTCAACAGTAGTGCTTTTTTGAATCTGTTGCTCTTCTGCGTCTGCTTGTTTGATAATAGCTTCAAAAACTGCTTGCCAATGATATGCTTTAGTTTTGGCTTCTTTATATTTTGCATCATTAGTTGAAACTTCATCAGATGTTTTTGATAATAGTGAAATACTAAAAATAGGCTTGGAAGTATCATTGATTATAATTTTAAGTTCCAAGTTTTTTACTTTTCCATTCAATGTTTCTTTTTTTCCACTTAATCCCCCGATGACTGCACCCACACCACCTAATAAAATACCACCAAGCAATGCACCGCCCACTTGCGAAACTCTATTTGTTCTTGTAATGGATGTTCCATCTTCAATAATTTCAACAGACAAAATATCATTGTAATGTAATCTTCCATCTTCCCATTTATCACCTGCATCAGAAAATATCCATAAACATATTTCTTTTTTTTGCTCATCCAATAAAATACCTGTTCGAAATTCTGGATTAGCCAATGACTGGGTTACGGTGAAATTTTCTAAACGACTGATATTCTCTTGGATGATTTTTGTCTTATCTACCGTCGGATTTAAAACTACATGTATTACAACTATTATAACAAATGCGACAATTACAAAAATAGTAGCTTTCATACCAATCAATAAAGCGAGTATTATCAAACCCAAAAGTGCAAACCACATTTTTTTCCTTACATTATTCAAAAATTAAACAATTGATAATATCTTTTGTTATCTTAAAATTAACAATAACCCCATGCTTCCTGAAAGAATAAAAAAAGCCAATCTCGTCATACCGAACTTCACGTGCCCTTTGGGGTAGATTCGATATCCACGCACTTAGTGTTTATAAATTCCGTGTCGTAGAACGGAATGACGACAATGCACGAAGGGGTCAGTATTTAATTTTCATTTTTCTAAGATTAAACTACAATAGAGAGCTCGATTCTCGTTCGCCCTGAGCCTGTCGAAGGGTGAGAGAAATTCATGCTTCGACAAGCTCACCACGAACGGAGATTAGAGATTACTTATAACGCCATCATCCTCTCAAGTGCGATCCTAGCCCAATACGCCGTATCCTCATCCACTTCGATCTCATTAATCGGCGCACCGTCTTCAATTGCTTTTAGTGTGAGATACAAATCTTCCAGTGTCGTTTCGTTCATTGTCGGACATTCGGGTTTCGTACTTGAAAGAATGTATGTATTTTTGGCGCGTAAACGGTTTACCATGTTAAACTCTGTCCCTACCGCTACTTTTTGATCTTCTGGAAGTTCTTTAATGTACTTGATAAGCTGTGACGTTGATCCGACGAAATCGGCACGATCACAGATAGCAGGGTCACATTCAGGGTGAACAGCGATCAAAATTCCGGGATATTTATTGCGGTAAAACTCGATATCATCCACGCTAAAGAGCTGATGAACGGAGCAAAAACCGTCATAACAGATAATATCGGCTTCTTTGGGATCTTTCCCATCCCCGATAACACACGATTTTAATCCCATCATATTGGCGATATTTTGTCCTAAACAACGATCAGGGACAAAGAGTATCTTTTTCCCCTCGGCAAGTGCTTTTTCAATAATTACTTTGGCATTAGAACTGGTACACACCATACCACCCATTTTTCCCACACGCGCTTTGACATCTGCATTGGAGTTGATGTAGGTGATCGGCAAAATATCTTCCGCTTTGATTCCGCATAGCTGTAATTTTTCAATCGACTGGTCAAAATAAAGCCCGTCAATCATCCGTGCCATCGCACAGCATGCGACTTTTGGCATCACGACCCGCTTATGAGGACTAAGAATTTTAAGACTTTGCCCCATAAATCCAACACCACAAAAGACCACAAATTCTTTGTCATCTGCCATCGCCCGTTTCGCCAGTTCCAATGAGTCGCCCGTAATGTCTCCCATCTCGAACACTTCATCCCGCTGATAAAAATGCGCCACAACCGTGACACTCAAACGGCTTTTTAAATCAATAATTTTTTGTTTTAACTCTTCGGTATTCATAATAAGTATTTTCCTCGTCATTATCATTAAGTCGTTATTATATCTTTTTTAGTTCTCTGTAACGATGGGTGGATTATAATTCTCAACCGAAAATGAAAAAGGAAACACTATATGGAACTCTTATTTAACCCAAACGTCCAATTTTATCTTGTCGCTTATCTCCTTGGAGGAATCCCTTTTGGACTTCTACTTGCTAAATTTTTTGCAGGGGTCAATATCAAAGAATCAGGATCAGGAAGTATTGGTGCGACAAACGTACTGCGCGTGGTGAAAGAAACCAATCCGGCTCTCGCCAAAAAACTGGGGGCTGCAACCCTCGCACTCGATGCTCTAAAAGGAATTGCCGTTGTCCTTGCTGCTAAATACATGGGATTTGATGAAAGTGTTCAATGGATGGTTGCAGTACTGGCCGTTGTAGGTCACTGCTTTAGCCCTTATATGTGGTTCGAAGGCGGTAAAGGAGTAGCTACAGGTATGGGTGTGATGGCAGTTATGCTGCCTGTTCCTACGGCTATTGCTCTTGTTGTGTGGGCTGTTGCTGCTAAAACGATACGTATCTCATCGCTTTCCTCGATGTTGGGACTCGCTGCACTTGTGGTTGCTTCGTTTGTGATGTACCCAACAATCTTTCATGCACCGGTTGTGTTTATCGCCTTTATTTTGTTTTACAAACACATCCCTAATTTTATCCGACTCTTTCAAGGCGAAGAAAAACAAGTCGCATGAAAATACTCATCGAAAATTTAGAGTTTGAAACGATACTGGGTATTTTAGAATCCGAACGGCTCACTCCTCAAAAAATTGCTATTGTGTGTACAATTGACTATGCGTATACGCAAAATGAGTTCATTAATTATGCCGAAGTAGCGACACTCATCGAAGAGACCATGACAAAAGAAAAGTTCTTTCTCATCGAAGAGGCTCTAGAATTTATTACAGAAACCCTCAAAAATACGTTTCCTCTTATTTCTGAGCTCACTTTATGTATTCGAAAACCAGATATTCTCTCCAATTGCACAGTTGGCGTAGAGCAGCGTACACTTTTTTAGTCAACAATTCATTCACGATTTTAAACTATAATACGTTTTATAAAAATATTACCATCATTTAAAAGGATATTTATGAAAAAAACAGTTCTATCACTTATCACAGCAAGCGTATTGTTTGTCGGTTGCGCAGGAACAGATACGGGTCTCACTAAAGCACAAACAGGTGCACTGATCGGTGGTTTAGCAGGAGCCGTTGCCGGTAAAGCAACGTCTAACCACAGTACCAAGCGTACTTTGATTGGGGGTGCAGTAGGTGCACTTGCCGGTTATGGAATCGGAGCGTATATGGACAAACAGCAAGCCGAACTCAACCAAGAACTTAAAGGCTCAGGAGTTGAAGTTCAACGTCAAGGAGATACCATCAATCTAAATATGCCTGGCGGAATTACGTTTGATACCGGCAAAGCGAACATTAAACCTAATTTCAATCCAGTATTAAGTGATATTGCAAATGTCATGAGCAAATATCCTGAAACAACAATCGAAGTACAAGGTCATACGGACAACATAGGCAGTAATGCAGATAACCTCCAACTTTCTCAATTACGTGCTCAAAGTGTAGCTTCAGCACTGAGTGCTCAAGGTGTGGATTCAAGTCGAATAAAATCGGTTGGTTACGGTGAAAGTATGCCTGTTGCAACGAACGATACGGCAGCTGGACGAGAAAGCAATCGTCGTGTCGAAATCAAAATTATCCCGAATCCGTCAAAATAATCCTACTCCCTGTACCAACGGGGAAAATCCTTATCTCAAAATACACTGCTTTTGTTTAAAACCATTTCATATTTTAAAATTTCTTTAAAAAGAGTTTAAAAATTTCTAAAACTATGCTATAATTTCGGCAAAATATCCACTTTCGAGGAACGCTAATGCGCATTTTAATTATCGAAGATGAAGTAACTCTCAATAAAACCCTAGCAGAAGGGCTCAAAGAGTTTGGCTACCAAAGCGATGTTGTAGAAACACTAAAAGACGGTGAATATTATCTTGATATCCGTAACTATGACCTGATCCTTATGGATTGGATGCTTCCAGATGGAAACAGTGTTGATATCATCCCTGATATCAAACGTAATACACCTAAAACAGTAGTCGTTGTTTTATCCGCTCGTGATGACAACGAAAGTGAAATTGAAGCACTGCGTTCAGGTGCAGATGATTATATTCGTAAACCATTTGATTTTGATGTTCTTATCGCTCGTATCGAAGCGCGTTTGCGTTTTGGCGGAAGCAACATCATCGAGATTGATGACTTAATCATCAATCCTGAAGAAGAAAAAATCATCTACAAAGAAAAAGAGATTGAACTCAAAGGTAAACCGTTTGAAGTGTTAACACACCTTGCACGTCACCGTGATCAAATCGTCTCTAAAGAGCAGCTTTTGGATGCAATCTGGGAAGAACCTGAGCTTGTTACTCCAAACGTTATTGAGGTTGCGATCAACCAAATTCGTCAAAAAATGGATAAACCACTCGGAATTACAACGATTGAAACGGTTCGTCGTCGTGGATACCGTTTTTGTTTCCCAAAAGAAATAAATTAATTTAATGTTTAGCAAAGCCATTTTGGATGGCAGGGACAAAATTGTCCCTTGCAATACCCTAAAGCTTTTCGCAAAAATGCGAAAGATTTAAGAAGGAGACGGATTATGTTTTCAAAACGAAGCATAAGACGTCGATTTTTACTGCAACTGATTGTCGCTTCAGCGTCTCTTGTCTTATTATTTTCCTCTTTTTTATATCTTTTTATCAAACAGTCTATTTACGACGAGAAACAAGCTGAACTCATAAGTACTGCCCAAAACATCTGTACCTCCAAATCTCTTATAACAGCACAACAAAACAATCCTGATTTGCTGCTTGGACTCAATGTTGAACTCATTACTCTTCAAAAAGAAGAAAATCTCCTTGAATTTTATGTGACCGCTCACAAAGATAAAAGCACCTCTTTGACGTTGATCTATCCCTTTGATTTTGAACGCTCTTCTTACCTCAGAGTAAGCCGTGACATTACCGCTACTGAACATTTGCTCCAAAAGATTCTTCGTTCCATTTTTTTAATTAATGCGTTTGGCTTCGTCGTCATTATCCTTTACGCCATCGCCTTTTCCAAGATGCTTATCGCACCCGTCAGTGCTTTAACGCGACGACTAGCAAACATGAACGAACATCTTTTACGTCCCATTCAAGTAGAACATCTCCCCGAAGAGTTTGAACCGCTGGGAGAAACACTCAACCGGCTTATGGGACGAATTCAAAATTTCGTTAAATACCAAAAAGAGCTTTTTATCGGTGCAGCGCATGAACTTAAAACTCCTCTCGCGGTTATCAAACTTAAAAATCAAGTGACTTTAATTAAAAAGCGCTCAGCAGAAGAGTACATTGAAGCCTTGCGTGTCACCAATCAAAGCGTGGATGAAATGAATAAAATTGTTGCCAATATCCTCAATATCGGTCGACAAGAAGGTGCTCAACTTGAGATGCCCTCCGAAGCCGATATCATCCAAATTTTAAAAAAATGGGAAGGGGACTTTGCTCTTTTGGCACACAGTGAGAATAAAACTCTCCAAACCAAGTTTGAACCCGAATCTTTTAGTGCCTTCTTACAAGTCACTTTACTCAATCAAATTTTGCAAAATTTCTTACAAAATGCTCTTAAGTTTACCCCTGAAGGCAAAACAATTATTTTTCAAAGTTACCTCGATCAAACGGATATTATCATTGAAGTCATTGATGAGGGATGTGGAATCGATGAAAGTGTTGATCTTTTCGCCCCTTTTAAACGCCAAGGGAATAAATCAGGGGTCGGGTTAGGACTGTTTTTAGCGAAAAGTGCGGCTGAAGCCATTGGTGCCCGCATTAGTATTACCAATCGCACCGATGGGCATGACGGGACGATTGCACGACTAATTCTCCCCTCAAAACTCTATTGCTTATTGCCTTTACGCTAAAGCAAAACTCCCCTTAAGCTTGCTTTCGCTATAAATCGCGCATTATCAAAAACTTTTAACATCAAGGTCTACCAATGCCATTAATTATCGTCGATGAGTGTATTGCATGCGATGCATGCCGTGAAGAGTGTCCAATGGATGCTATTGAAGAAGGTGATCCGATTTACATCATTGATCCGGATCGTTGTACGGAGTGCGTAGGAACGTATGATGAGCCTGCATGTATTGCTGTGTGTCCTGTTGATTGTATCATTCCCGATAAAGACAACGTAGAGACGATGCAAGAACTTTTATATAAACATAAACAGCTCACAGCAGCAGAAGAAGAATAGATGGCGCAATGTACCGCTGTCATCGACATTGGGTCAAACTCAATGCGTATGGCGGTATTTCAAAAAACGAGCCGTTTTGCCTTTCATATCATTCATGAAGTCAAAAGCTCTGTTCGCCTTGCCCAAAATGCTTACACCAACGGTGGGAATCTTCAACCAAATGCAATGGATCGGGGTTGCGAAGCGATAGAAGAATTTTTACGTGTTGCCGAATCCTTCAAAGCCCGTAAAATTCTCTGTGTTGCCACCTCAGCTTTGCGCGATGCCCCCAACAAATCTGATTTTATTCGTCGTATCCAGCAAGAGCACAGTCTCTCTATTAAAATTATTGATGGTGACAAAGAAGCCTATTTAGGTGGCATTGCCTGCGCTAATCTCCTTCCCAAAGTGAATGCTATTACGGTTGATGTAGGTGGTGGTTCGAGCGAGTTTTCACTGCTGGATAATGGAAATGTCACTCAAACACTCTCTCTTAATATCGGTACGGTTAGGCTCAAAGAACTTTTCATGGATAATGGCGATATTGAAGGTGCAAGTGCGTACATTGATACAGCATTGCAAGCCCTCCCCTTTCAATCCATACCGACTCTTATTGGAATCGGTGGAACATTTCGGGCAATCAGTCATGGAATTATGAAAAAAGAGGACTACCCTCTCAAGAAACTTCATGGATTTTCTACCACGGATACATCTTTTAAATCTTTTTGTGACGCCGTTCTTGATGCCTCCCCAAAAAAGCTTAAATCCCTTAACATTAAACCCGATCGTTTTGATACCATAAAATCAGGAGCACTGATATTTTTGCGTATTCTTAATTATTTACACTCTAAAACTTTGATATGCAGTGGTGTTGGAGTTAGGGAGGGGGTATTTTTGAGTGATTTACTGCGAAACTCTGCGCATAAGTTTCCCAGTAATTACAATCCTTCTGTCCGTTATCTATTGGATACCCATGCTGTTCACAGCAATCATGGCGTTGAGTGTTCAGCCGTATTCAAAAAACTGTTTGATGCGTCACATGAACATCTGAAACTTGCTCCTTCATGGCGTCATGAACTTAGTATTGCGGCAAAACTTCTTCCTATTGGCTTAGGTGTTCGTTATTATGCTTATCAAAAACACAGCCACTATTTGGCGCTTAGCGCTCTTGACTATGGATTAACCCATTCACAAATCGCCCTTATCTCTCACCTGCTGCTGTTTAAAAAAGGGGAAAGTTCCTCGGATCTCCTCCCAAAGAACAGTTATGGATCACTGCTTCCGGAGAGTAAAACACTTGATACTCTTCATTATCTACTGTGGCTTTCTCATATTCTCTTAGCTGGGCGTATTTCTGCCCAAAACGTTACTGTGTCATTTAGTGATGGAGAACTGCGTATCCAGGCTCACCAGCTTTATCTAGCACGCGAACAACTCAAAAATCTTGTTGCCCCAAAAAATCTGATCATTACTCTCCTCTAAAGGCTCGCTATGGCTGGAAGCTCTCTTTTACTTCTCATCGATGATATCACGACAGTTCTTGATGATGTTGCTGCCATGAGTAAAGTGGCTGCCAAAAAAACAACCGGTGTTTTGGGCGATGACCTTGCACTAAACGCCCAACAAGTCTCTGGCGTACGCGCCCAACGTGAACTTCCAGTCGTTTGGGCAGTTGCTAAAGGATCTTTTAGAAACAAACTCATCCTCGTCCCATCAGCACTCGCCCTCAGCGCTTTAGCCCCATGGTCGATTACCCCTATACTTATGGCCGGTGGCGCATACCTGTGCTATGAAGGATTTGAAAAAATAGCGCATCCTTTTTTAGCCTCGTATGAAGAAGTGAAAACACATGAAGAAGAAATTTTCGAAGCACTATTAATTCCTGACATTGATTTTGTTGCATTGGAAAGCGAAAAAATAAAAGGGGCGATCCGAACCGATTTTGTTCTCTCAGCGGAAATTATCGTCATTGCACTTGGGACTGTAGCTTCTCAACCGCTTGTTTCTCAAGCGACAGTCGTATCCGCAATCGCTGTTGCGATGACGGTAGGAGTTTATGGGTTTGTAGCCCTTATCGTCAAGCTTGATGATATGGGTCTCTATCTCGTAGAAAATGCCTCTGAAGGCAAAAGAGGTAGCCTCAATCGTCTAATCGGTAATGGCCTGTTAGCATTTGCACCACGCCTTATGAAATTGCTCACGATTGTAGGAACTATTGCTATGTTCTTGGTCGGTGGCAGTATCTTGGTACATGGAATACCGGATATGCATCATTGGGTTGAGAATATCATCAAAAGTGTTGAAACAGTGCCAATGGCAGGTAAAAAACTCGGGTGGTTAACACCGATGGTGATGGATGGGGTTGTCGGTGTTGTTGCTGGAGGGATTGTGATGGGAGTTGTAAACAGTATTCTTAAAATCGCGAAAGCGGTTAAAGGAAATTCCTAAAACCGTTGCCCAATCGTAAATTCGAAGTGAGCAATATTATCTCCGGCTTCGCTTTTAAGAGGGTTTGAGAATACCAGCTGTAATGGTCCAACAGGACTGAACCACTCTAACGATATTCCATATCCGCCACGTTGTATTTCACTTATACTGTTAGACCCGATCATACCGTAATCCACAAAAGCAGTTGCACGCATTTTGGCTTCAGGGACAAGCGGCATACTTAACTCAAGACTGTTTGAAAAGGTTTTTGTCCCGCCGATCAAATCTAATTTTCCATCTCCATTGGCATCATAACCGCTATTAGGGGATAAGGAATAGCTTTGAAATCCTCTCACTGAACCGATTCCTCCCATGTAAAATCGTTCTGCAATTGGAAGGCTTGAACCTGTGTCTTGGACATAATTAAATCGTGCTTTGTAACGGAAAATCAAATCGGCATCCAATAGCTTCTGCAGCCCTTGATAAAGTCCAAAGGTCGTACGGCTTTTCCAAAAAGATGCATCTCCGCCTAATCCAGCTTTTTCAATACTTTGAGAAAATGCCATTCCCTCCCGTGGAACATAATAATCATCCGTGTTATCAAAGGTTCCGGATACACTTAGAGAGCTTTTAGAATAACTCTCATATGCCCCATATGCAGACGTAAGATTAACATCACTGTACTTATTATCTGAGTAGCTGTATCCTGTATATCCACTCACATAACGGCTAAAGCGGTGCCCAGTACCAAGACTAAGACCCGTTGAATTAGTCGTATACGTAGTGTATTGCGTAGATGAGTTAAACACCGAAAAATTACCGCTAAAATCGCTGTCGTTAAGACGAGGATTGGAGATATTAAACGCATAGTTTTTTGTTCGTGTTGATTTCTCTAAATTGAGGCCTACATTCAGTCCTGAACCGAAAATATTACGGTCACTGACTGCGACGCTCAGCATAATACCGCCAAAACTTCCATATCCTCCACCCAGCTGAATATTCCCTGTTGGTGCTTCTTTGGTTTGGACGATCAAGTCCATGGACTCATCATCAAGACGTTTCTCTTCGATTGTGGTACTTTCAAAATAACCGGTTCGTCCCAGTGCATTACGAGAATCTTTTAGATTTGTAAGACTGTACAAATCCCCCGGTGCCAAAAAGAGCTCTCGACGGGTAACACGGTCAAGTGTACGGTTATTTCCAGCGATGATAACATTATGAATGTGTACTTTTTTACCCGGAATAATCCGATAAACGACTTCTACCGTTTTAGTCTCTTTATCTTTGCGCAAATCAGGTTGAACCTGCGCATACGCATACCCTAAATCAGCAATTTTAGTTTTAATCCGCTCTGCATCGTCACGGAATGTTTTGATATTAAATGCTTTGTTTTTTTGCAGTGCTATTACGGCTAACAACTCTTTATCGTCGATAACACTGGTATCTTGAAAAATAAGAATATCAGAGACACGAAAAATATCCCCTTCAAAAATGTTGTATGCCATGGAAGCTTCATAGTGATTGAAATCAACCGCAACAAAAGGCTGATCTACTTTCGCATCCAAATAGCCGTTTTGCATATAATAATCACGAATACGCATGGGGTCATACTGCAATTCTGCAAGTTTCATCTTACCATCATTACGTCCCCATAGCCATCCCATAAAATCTTTCTCTTTATTTGCCGTGGTTTTTTCAAACTGATCCGAATCAACTCCAGAGACTCCATAGTATTTCAATTCTTTGATAATTATCTCTTGACCTTCATTGGCAATAAACTTCACCTGCATACTGCCATTGTCAAGTTTTGTACTTTCTACTTCAACGACAGAATCGATTTTGCCCTCTTGGTTCAGGGCTTCAACGATGCGCTTGCGCGTACTTTCAATACGGCGAGTATCATAAAGAGCCCCTTTCTCTATTTGTAAAAGAGTCTTTTTTGCTTCTTCATCGTTTTCTTTGTACCCTTTTAGCTCGATCTTGGAAATAACCGGCTTCTCTTTGAAGTGGAACGTTACCGTACCGTTTTCTTCATCCGCCCATATATCTTCAAAATAGCCTTGATCAAAAAAAGCTTTAATGGTTTTATCCACCTCGGCAGGGTTAAGGGGTTCCCCAATCTTCACCGTATTAAGCTGCTTGGCAACGGCTGCTGAAATATGCACCATTCCGTCATAATTAATAGCTTCAATATTCTGAGTAGATGCACTTAATAGAACAGAGCAAAGTAAAAAAGAGAGGGTGATTTTTTTCAAGTTAAAATCCATTGCGTTAAATTGTCTCTTATTTTACCACCCTAATGGTTAATATTTCCGTAAATCTGCTAGAATACGCATAAACAAAGTAAATTGAGTAAGGGTTGAGCATGGAGATTGGAATCGTCGGATTGGGACTAATGGGAGGATCTCTCGCCCTCTCACTGCGTAAACTCCCGTTCGTCACCTCCGTTGTCGGAAGCGATCACAATCTTGAGCATCAGCACACGGCACTTGAACTTGGTCTCGTTCAGGCTATTCTCCCTTTTGAAGAATTAAAAAAGCGTTGTGATGTCATCTTTTTTGCGGTACCGGTCGATGGAGTTATTGCTCTTTTAAATCAATCCGTTGATTTGGCGGGAAGCGATAAAACGCTCATTGATCTAGGAAGTACAAAAGCGCTCATTGTCGCTGCAATCCCCCCTGAAATTCGTGCTAATGTTGTTGCAGCCCATCCTATGACAGGAACTGAACAATTTGGTCCAAAAGCAGCTTTTGAAGGGCTCTATACCGATAAAGTTGTCGTTTTATGTGATCTCGAGCACAGCGGTCAAAAACAGCGTGATATTGCCCTAAAAATCTTCCGAGCAATCGAGATGCAGATTCATACGATGGGAGCTGCGCAACACGACCGTCATGCTGCCATCATCAGCCACATGCCTCACGTCATCTCCTACGCACTGGCCAACACCGTGTTGGCTCAAGAGGAAAAAGAGAACATTTTAGCGCTTGCAGCCGGTGGATTTCGTTCCATGAGCCGTTTAGCAAAGAGTTCGCCTACCATGTGGGAAGACATTTTTCGCCAAAATCGTGCCAATGTACTCGATGCAGTAGAACTGTTTCAACGGGAACTCGCAACTCTCAAAGAGGCATTGCTAGAGAAAGACTATACGACTTTGCACAAAGAGATGAAAGATGCGAATAAACTGTATGAGATTTTTACCTAATATAAAAATAACGGTGTTGCGTTTTGAATCTGAATCACTTCTTGAACATTTTTAGTCTCTTTATTAACCATTCTTTCTGATTTTTTTACCACTTTTTGAAGTTCCTCACTGTTTTCAATGGGTAACTTTGCCAGATTGATTTTTACCCATTCTATCAATTTCGGATCATCCGTAACCACACGTTCATACCAATACCGAGCCCTCGCATAATGACCCGCTTTAAAATAAGCATTAGCACAGTTGTAGCGTATTTGCGGACTGTCATGAAGGCGTTGATACTCTCCAAACAATCGTGCGCTTTGATCATACTCCCCGTGCAAATAAGCATCGTTTGCTTGTTTCAATAGTCTAAAATCCATCACCCCGGCACGAATATCACTCTCACCCATAAAAATCATAAATACCAACGCCATCGAAACACTTTGGCGCTTGCTCATGGACGATAGAGCAATGGCGATAAGTATCATTGCAAGTCCTAATGGAAAATAAAAGAGTTGGAAATAGATCCAATGCTCTTTTGGTTTACGCAACGTTTCAATCTCTTCTCTATCCGGCATCGTATTTCCAACAATAACAATACCGGATGTTTTACAGACATTACGCACATTCTTTTCATCCGAAATTTCAGTGTTCATGACATGCGGCGAGAGATTTTGAATGAGCTCTTTGAGTGTTTTTCTATCCTTACTGGCAGGAGAAATGCGGTAAATTTTTGAATCAAATGCTAGCAGTTCAATAGCCCCCTCAAACTCATCCACTAGATGCATCGCATTGGTTTTCATCGCTTCAAATTTGATTAAAGAATGAGTTGATATATCCAATGCAATCGTTACGGTTGAAGGCGCTTCTACGATTTTTTCTTGCTGTACCACCGGTTGTGCAAGTGCTATGATGATGAGCAAGGACGCGCTTAAAAACAGAGTATTGCGTCCAGTTATATCCAAATTTGACTCACTTACTCGCAGTTTTTGCAATGCTTCTGGGCTAAAATTGTACTCGTTATCGCGTTTTTGTGTAAACCAAAAATAAAAGAGTACTCCCACAAAAGGTAACATCCAAAAAAGAAATTCAGGATGCAAAAAACTCATAAAAAACCTCGTTGATTACGCCCGAACAAATAGACCAACATCGCCATAAATCCAAAAAATAAAGGATAAAAATAAAGATATTCTAATTGCGTTATTTGTGTGACAATAGGAATAGTAACGTGTTCCCGATTACTTTTTTTCATCCATTCTTTCCACTGTTGCTGGGGAACTACTGAGGTCTCTATTTGTGTTGGAATCGAATGAATAAATATTTTTGGATGCTCTGAGAAGATAACAATCCACGGTCGTTCTTGGCTAGACAGAAACTCTTTTATCGTGTAATCAATTTGTACATTTGGTGTCTTTGGCAATTTATTCAGAATTGAAAGTAATGCTTCATGATCACGCGTCAAAGGGATTTTAACGTTTTTTGGAACGTATAAAGCAATCTCGTCATGTTCTCGAAGCTCGATAAACGATGCAATTTTTGCCTTCATTTCCTCATTGGGTGAATCGGCAACAATCAGGGTACTATGACCTTCAAAACGTGGAATCTCTTGGATTTCTTTGACCGGTGACATCACGGTAACAATCAAAAAAACGATCATCAGCCATTTGGATATCCACATCCACGCAGGAGATTTTACCCCTGCGTCACCAAAACGTGAAATGTGAGGAAAGTAGAGCAGTTGGGAACGAAGGGGGCAAAGATTTTCACACGCCAAAAAGACAAACAACAAAAAACTAAGCTTTGGAAATTCGAAATAAAATCCCTCAAACATCAATAATTCCGAGATACAGATGATAATATCCCAACGTCTCCTCATCGATTTTTTCTACGGAAGGGGCATATTTATAGGGTTCTAAACGCTTAAAAAGATTTTGATATGCGCCAAGAGTTCGTTCATTATCCTGCGCGAAAAAATATCCTTCTCTACTGATAATGTACGCACTTTGCTTGGGATTTTTTAAATCGATTTTTTGCAACGCCATGTAATGCAGCTGTCGCTGGGTGATTTTTTTAGCTTTCTTCCATTTTAAAAACCAAATCACACCACTTGCAAAAACAACCAATAATACGATCATAAGTGCGATGAACCAATAAATGGACGTATCGGGGACTTCAACAAGCGGCATAATATCGTGAAGAGGAATATCCAGTGATGCACTCATGATCGTCCTTCAAATAAACGGCGCAGTACCACAGAAGCATTCGCATCCGTATAAAGTTTTACCGCACGTATTCCGCAAGAGCGAAAATTCTCAAAGAGTTCCACGTCATGGGCACGTACTTTCTGTGCATATTTTTGGACACTTCGGGCATTAAAATCCCCTTCTAAAATTGCTCCACTCTCAGGGTCACTCAAACTTCCAAATCCCAAAGCTTCAGGTTTTTCCTCAAATCTGTCACGCACGACTACAGCGACCACTTCGTGTTTTTTTGCTAACAGTCGCAACTGCGGAATATCGAAAAAATCACCGATAATAACAATCAGAGATTTACGACGTAGCCGTTTATACAGTGTCTCCGTCATCACGCTATAATCCGCCTTATGTCCGATGAGTTCAGCCCCCATTACCTTTTCTACACTCACGGCTACGGCAAATCGTTTTTTAGATCCTCGAACCTCATCCACTAATGCTTCACTAAAATTATAATGGGTAAACGTATCTCCATTTCCAATCGCCGAGTAACCGATCAATGCTACCGCCTCAGCGACACTCTCGATCTTAAATTTGTCCGTTCCAAAATGCAACGCCCCGCCCAACATCGCCACAGTAACAATGTTCAGTTCACGCTCTTCTCTAAAAACTTTGACATAGGGACGTTGGAGTTTCGCCGTCACATTCCAATCAATATGGCGCGTATCATCCCCGCTGATGTACTCACGTAGCTCGATAAAATCGTATCCCTCACCGCGAAACATCGAGGGGTTATTACCGATCCGATCTCCCACGATTTGACGGCGGGCACGTATGAGAATCTCTTTAGTCTTTTTCATTGGTTACGGTACGGGTACGGCTTTGGCAATTTGTTCGATGAGCATATCCACATCAATATTTTCGGCTTCCGCTTCATACGACAAAACGATACGGTGACGCATAATATCTTTTAGAATACTCATGATGTCGCTTGGAGTAACGAACTCTTTGCCGCGTAAAAATGCTACCGCACGCGATGCTTTAAACAAATCGATGCTCACCCGAGGACTGGCTCCGAACTGGATGTATTTTTTGATTTCAGAAAGTCCAAACTCTTCAGGGTTACGAGTCGCTTGTACCAACGTAATCATATACCGTTCCACCTCTTCGTCGATATGGATGCTTCGGACTTTTTCTTTGAGCTGTTCTAGCATAGCCTTATCAATAACCGCTTTTATCTCTTCGTGTGTCGAAGAAGCAACACGACGCGCGATCGAGAGCTCCTCTTCGGTCGTGTTGTATCCCACACGTAATTTCAACATAAAACGATCCAGCTGTGCTTCTGGCAAAGGATAAACACCCTCATTTTCGATGGGATTTTGAGTCGCCATAACGAGAAACGGAGGAGAAAGTTTAAAGCTCTCATCCCCCAGTGTCACTTGATGCTCCTGCATCACTTCCAGCAACGCAGATTGAACTTTTGCCGGAGCACGGTTGATCTCATCGGCGAGGAGAAGGTTCGTAAAAATCGGTCCTTTTTTGATTTTGAACCCATTATTTTGAGGATCATATACCTCCGCACCCAAAATATCGCTCGGCAGCAAATCAGGGGTAAATTGCACCCGCTTAAATCCAAGACCCAATGTTTTCGAAAGCGCTTTTACCGTAGTGGTTTTCGCCAATCCCGGAATACCTTCGATCAGGATATGTCCCTCGCACAAAAGTCCGATAAGCAGCCCATCAATCATTTTCTCTTGACCGACAACGACTTTGGCGATTTCGGTGCGTATATCGTTAATTATTTGTATCATTCTTATTCCTCATTTATCTGTTGTGAGTTTACCTTGTTTCTTTTTAGCTTTTCATATTTTACTTACACCATTGTTTTTCACATGGGATTCCATCACCATTCCCATCCATTTTTGTATTCGGACAATTATTGAGAAAAAAAGTGGCTTCTTCACATGATTTCATTTGAGAACAATGCATTCTAGTGTCACATTGAAAGTTACTTTTTTTTCTCACCTGTGATGTCATTTTCATTGATGACTGATATGCTTCCATCTTCGAGCGATCTTTATTCGATTCTTTTCTTGCCAAAACTCGCTCATAATACTCTTTTCCGTCATTGGGACGAAACGCCGTTCCGCAATCATTACTGTACGGATCATAAAAAACGATTGTCCCCGTATTGTCATCCCAATAGACTTTACGATTTCCCGGAATAATTTTGAGAGTTTTGGTCGTCATAATCGTGTTGATATGATTTTGAAACTCTTCAGAATTAGTAATTTTTCGACTTTCTGGCATTTCTAAATTTGCTATTCTTTTTTTTTCCACAAACTCACTACTGTGATTTGTCCACGCATGTCCATGTGCAATTTTATTAGCTATCTCTTCAGGCATAGTGACAAGACATTCAGCATAGGCAGAGACTGTGAAAATGATCAATAATGCACTGTAAAATATTTTGAACATATTTACATCCTTTTATCTTTTATTGTCAAAACAAATTTTATCCAACATCTTCTTCCCTTCCTGCAAATCCAATTTTCCTGCTTCGAGTTCAGCGATAATCAGCTCATACTGTTTATCTCCAAAAAGCGAAAGAAGCATCACCAGTTCCTTAGAACTTTTCGCTTCATCCCAAAACTGCTTTGCCTTTCTACGAGGTCGCAATTTCCACAGCCTTCTTGCACTCTCACCAAGTGCAACTCCAGCAAGCACCAAGGCTCCATAGAGGCCATAGCGTGCCAAAGTGCTCCAGTCGCGCAAAGTAGGAGGATCTAAAAGATTGGAAGGTTCGTATCCTTCTCCTACTTCGACATAAATAGGTTTACTTTTAAAAGTTACCGTTTGATTTTTTACTGTATCAAAATAGCTCAAGCTCAAAGGCTCAATGGTATAGGACTTACTGGCGACTAAGGCAAATTCTTGGGAAACTTCCCCTTCAAATCCTTGCGCCGAAGGGGTCAGTGATTTTTGAGGTAATTGCGTAAATACTTTTACCCCGCTAATATTGAGCTCATAAGGAATCATCTCATCCAGATTTCCTTCTCCTCGTACTGTAACACTCAAATGCATCGGCTCATGTGCGCGAACACTCCGCGTATCAGCACGCACTTCAAACATTAGCTTGCTACCCGTAAGTGCCATCGTATTTTTATTCGCAACCAACGCAACAGAAGGAAGGATTGCTTTTTCTTCGACAATATCATCTTTACTAAGATTATCGCGACCCAATACTGTATTTTCAACCGCACCCAATCCCGTAAAACGAACCACAGCCTCCGTATTCACCTTAATAGCACCCGATATTTTAGGGGTGACAAGCACATCAAAAGTTTCGATTCGTTTACCGCCGACCACCCTATCTTGCTCCGTTAAGATCGTTGCTTTATAGGTAGGGGTATCCTCGAATTTTAATTTGATGGAGTATTCCGCTGCACTGCTATCAAACCGACATTCATAACGGACGACCCCACTTTGTCCTACTACCAAAGTCTTAGGAGCGTCTAGTACACTCCATTGGTATGCACCCCAGAGCTCTCCAACAGCGATAATCCAGATAAAGAGGATTTTACCAAGGCTTGGTTTCATGGACACTCCTCGCATTGATTAGCTCGTATTGACGGGAGGAGAGCTTTGCTTTGCTTTGAGATGCAGAGAAACGGGGATCACTTTGGGCTTTTTTCCCCTCATCGCCTCCGCCACCGGATTTCATATCACTTTCCATATTGCTTCCGCCCCCTGATTTGCTCTCTTTTTTCTCACCCGTTGGGGCATTTTCATCTTTTGAAAACTGATCTTTTTTCTCTTTGCGCGTATTTAACGTCTTTTTTTCCTGCGCCTGTGCAATAAAACGGAGATTCTCATCCGCCTCTTTCGTATAACGAAGGGTCAATGACTTCAAAAAAGCATTACGAGCATGCTCAAACTCCCCAAGTCGAACATGACAATTGCCCATATTATAATAAACTTTTGATTTGAACAATAGCTCATTCGAGCGGATACGACGATACTGTGTCAATGCTTCTTGATATTTTCCTGCTTTATAGAGTGCATTGGCACGATTATAACCGGCTTCATTTGAGTCGATTTTTTCAAATAACTGCGCGGAATGTTCAAAATTTTTACGATTGTATTCTTGGGAAGCAGTGTGAAGATAAGCGAAATCCAAGACTGTGGCATTCGTAGAAATTCCGATAAACGCCAAACCAATGATGACTATTTTAATAATCTTATCTCCTAACGAGGTCATCGCCAGTACAAATGCGACCAACGCCAACCCTAGCACAAATGTAAAAAGTTCCTGATTGTCACTCACGCTGGAACTACCGGTAAAATCATCCACCCCTGTATCATCGATCAAGGCACTCAATTCCTGCGCAGTTGAGACCACTCTCCCGTCACTCACACTGGCTATCTCACTGATGGCATCATTTCGTGCACTCACGACAATATGCCCCTTCTCATCTTTAAGCGCACTCCCCTCATCTGTGGGTAAAGTACTGCCGCTTCGAGATGCTAACATCACAATATTTACCCGCAGTTTATTGTCTTGTGAAAATTGTGCTTCTTTATTATAATTGACCTCATCTCCTCCATCGGTGAGGAGAATTACCAAAGGCGTATTGCCATGAGACATTTTACGTGAAAGCTCCAGCGCACTCATCACATCTGTCCCCTTGGTGATGATCTGCGTTTCATCCAATGCACCCAAAAGATGTTCGAGCAACTCGGTATCTTTAGTCAGCGGAGAGAGGACAATGGCGTGCGTCGTAAATCCGATCACTCCAAAACGATCTTTAGGATGAGTTCGTACCGTCTCTATCAATATTTTTTTTGCCTCTTCCAGACGATTGGGAGCCACATCCGTCGCTCGCATTGAGTAGGACAAATCAATGGCCAATATCACATCTTTCCCTGCTTGTTCTATCGGAAGCGGTTTTTGAGGAATTACAGGACGAGCAAGAGAAAAAATCACAAGAGCAATGGAAAGCAATAACCACTTTTGAGAAGTATCCATCCCCCATCCGTTACGTTTGGCTAAAAATAAATACAAAGGTATCGCCAATAAAGATAAGAGCCAAAGAGGATTTAGCAGGCTCATACCATCACCTTCCTGCGTCGCCACACTAACATAAACATTATCCCCAAGGCCCCCGTCAGTAACACCCAATAATAATGCTCTTTAAAGGTATGCTTTTCACTTTTAATCGAAGAACGCTCGAGTGTATCAATCTCATCGTACACTCCTTGTAGCTCTTTTTCATCCGATGCTGTGAAAAATCTTCCTCCGCCATCCATCGCTAATTGTGCCAAAAGAGCATTGTCAAACTCCCCTTTTTTACCAATACCGATGGTGTAGAGCTTGATGTTATTTTTTTGCACCATTGCCACCGCTTCTTTGGGAGAAATCGTGCCGCTATTATGTTCTCCGTCAGTGAGGAGAATAATGACTTTACTTTTGGCTTTTGAGTCCCGCAACGCACGTACACTCGCAGCAATACCCTCTCCTATAGCGGTATTTTGTCCCGCCATGCCATGTGTGAGATACCCTATCATCTCAGAGACGATCTCTTTTTCATACGTCACAGGCGTTGCGATAAACGCAAAATCGCCAAACAGCACCACGCCGACGTTGTCTTCTAGACGCTTCATCACGAAATCACTAGCAATTTTTTGGACAATCTCAAACCGACTGGCTCGCGCGTTTTGGGCACTAAACCCCGAAGCATTCATCGATCCGCTCCCATCGAGCGAAAGAACAATATCGATTCCATTACGATTACGCGGATCGGAATAATCAACGACCACAGGTGTTGCCAGTGCTCCTACCATCAAAATCACGACAAGCGCTTTAAGCAACCATTCGATATTGCGCCATTTCCCGACGGTTCCAAAAAAATGTAAATGGGGGAAAATACGTGCTGTGGAGATTGCTTTACAGCGGTAGAGGCAATACAATACAGGAGGAATCAAAAAAAGTGCCCACAAAAAATCAAACGACCAAATATTCATATCGTAGATTATACCTTTTCATAGGTAAAATCTCTTAGCGTATTATAAAATTTTATGAACAGCACGACCCGCCATTACAGCTTTGATCAGTTTTTTTAAACCATCCGCGCACTAAATGCCATCCGATCAGTCCGAGCATCAACACAGCAGCGCCCTCTTCAAATAAGCCATGATGTTCATGCAAATCCACCTGTAAATTGACCGCCAAAGTGTCGAACCCAAAATCAATCAATACTCCAAAAATGACACTTCCCACCATTATAACGGAGAGATAAATCACCAAAGCACGTATCCCCAGCATCGATTTTACCACTCCCATTGTCACAGTATTCGTAGCAGGACCTGCACTTAAAAAGATAAATGCTGCCCCAGGAGAAACCCCCGCAACGAGCAATGCCGCCGCAATCGGAAGCGATGCAGTAGCACAGACGTACATCGGTGCAGCAATGCCCACAGCTATGAGATACGCTAAAAATCGATTTTCACTAAAAAGTTCATGCAGATTAGTCGGAATTGCTGCACTGATAACTGCTCCAAGTAGCAATCCCCAAAAGAGCGGTTTACTGAAACTACCCAGCAAAGTGATTAATCCGTACTGAAAAACACCATAGACTGAAAACGGTTTTTTCACTTCAGGTATAGGGAACTTTATTATTTTAGAAGTATTCTGCGTGGTTACAGCACTGAAAGTAAACCCTTTTTTCAGCACTTCTTTTGGCTCAAATATATTCATCAAAAGACCTGCTGCCATCGCTAATACTACAGAACTGACAACACGATAGAGTGTAAATACCCATCCAAACATTCCGAATGTCGCCAAAATCGAATCAATTCCTGTAATCGGCGTCGAAATCAGAAACGATAAAGTTGCCCCCTTGGATGCACCGTTACGTCGTAAAGAAGCGGCAAACGGAATAACACTGCACGAACAAAGAGGCAGAGGAGTTCCAAAAAGTGCCGCCTTATACACCGAGCTCTGACGGTTCGAACCTAAATGCTTTTGAATCCATTCTTCGCGAATGAGTTGATGCAATACCCCTGCTGCCAAAAGACCAAAAAGTATATACATCCCCATATCGACACTCAGTTCCCAAAATGCGTTTCCCAATGCTTCCATATTGCTTGAGCCTTTATTTTATCAATAATGATACTCATTTAACTATAGAAGATATTGATGTTATCGAATTAATTTAGCGACAGATCACATTCGTTTCGAAAACTGCTTCTTCTTTTTGTGCGTGAGCACATTGAGCTTTACTCATCACAACATCACTAAAACGGCTTTCCCACAACAAGGTATTTTTCAAGTTTGCGAAACGTAAATCATTACGGATAAATTTCGATCCCCCAATCTCAGAACCTCGAAAATCGGTTTTGAAAAGAATCGCATCCGTAAAATCTGCTTTCCAAACCTTCGCATCCCGTATATCAGCATAACTCAAATCACTTCTTTCGAGATGCGACCCTTTGAAGTTTGATCCCTTGCCGTGAAGTCCGCGTAAATCACTGCGCTGAATCGACGCTTTCCAAAATACTGCCCCCTGCGCATTTGCCCCGCTTAGATTGCAGTCGTTAAAATCTCCCATCTCGAATATGCTTTCGCGTACATCAGCACCTGAGAGATCACTTTTACTAAAATCTCCTCCGCTAAAGTCCATCTTGCTGAGATTCGCACCGCGTAAATCACACCCGATACACTCTTTTTCTTCCAACGCTTTTTTTAAATGTGCAGCATCGTAAGCACTCAACGAAATCCAACCCAAAATAAGACTAAGTGCTAAAGCTTTTTTCATTTCAACCCTCGAATACGGCGAAGTTCACCCAAAAATGGTTGAGGACGTTTGCTTCCGACGAGCGTCTCTTTTTTATTCCCTGTTTTGTCGATAAAAAACATTGTCGGGATACCGAAATAATCATACCCATCAGGAAGACTGCTCTTATGAATGTTCTTCTCGAGAATGACAAAGTTACGAGTCAGATACGGCTCAACCGCTTTATCGTGAAACACTTTATGCTTCATGTATGCACACTCAGGACAATCATCTGTAGAATAAATCATCAACACCAGCTTATTTTCTTTGCCCATTTTTTCAACCGCTTGCTGAAATTCTTTGTCACTTTTAATCGGTGCCGCATATAAAAGTGAACCAAAAATGACAAATAGTAAAAAGAACTTTTTCATTATTTTCCTTCATGATGATTGATAAAAATCAAACATCCAAACATACAGGGTACTAACTAGGCTTATCCGTTCGACGACGGTGTGGCGAGTGTTTGCTAAAAAAATAAAAGAGAACCAACGGTATCCCAGCAATCACATAGCGTCCTATGACCTCATGCAGCAAAGCAAAAGAGTCTGGATGATCGATCACATAATAGGTTATCCCCACCAACCTTACCACATTTGCTAAAAGTATAACGAAATATCCAAAGAGTGCGTAGAATATTTTGGGACTTTCAGGTGTCGGATAGGAGAGTACTGATGCAAGAAAAAGAAAAAAAGCCGCCATTCCATTGCACTCATTGACAACTGTCAGATGAAGTCCATGATTAAAAAAGAGTTCTGGTCCTATCATAGTGACAGGGATAGCATGAAAATCTATCCATTGCTGCATTAAAAAAACATTTAAATCGGTTTCCAGTTGATTAAAAAAAATAAAAGGAGAGAAACTTTCAAAATAAAAGAATAAAAATAGGAAGGGTGCCCAAAAAAGGTATCGAAGCGTAAACCAGCCCATCGGGCTTAAGACGTTACGCTTCACATACATATTAGTTCTTTTGTTGAGCCAATCTACGGCGTGCAATAAATGCACCGATTCCCAAGAAGCCTAAAATCATTGCGATAAGGCTTGTCTTGTCAAGTGCATCAAATCCTCCACCGCTACCGCTATCACTAGCAACCGAAACAGCAACAGGTGGCAATGGTGAATCCGCAGAGGTATTATCATCATGTGGAGTAATACGAATGATGAACTTACTTCCGATTTTACTATTCTCCCCGATATTAACAGTATACGTTATTCCAAGATTCACTGTATCATCAATGACGTCTTGAGCGTACAATGGATTAGTCAGCAATGTGGCTACAACCGCATCATCAACCTTTGTCCAAGCTGGATACGCTGTACCATCAATCGTACGTGGCTCAAATCCTGTATACCAACCCACTGGGGTAGTATTCGCATCAAGAGCAGGAGGAACTCCTCTAAATAAAACAAGTTTGGCGTCTGTTAGGGGATTGCTATCATGATCAAAGAAAATACCTTGAGGTGCTAGATCACGATGTAACCAATTACTGCGAAACACAGCCATATAGTTTCCGCCTTGGATATCTCCATGCCATTCAATCTTATTGTTTTCAGTCGGATCTACGGTCACTGGGTAATACGCTTTTTTATTATCAAAAAAGCCATTTTCAGTAAAGTGAGTATCTATTTCTCCCCATAAACCGTGAGAAAAGTTTGCCGCATCATCAAACCCCGTGATTTCATCATATTTATCAATGGTAAGGAAAAGATTTGGATTTTTATTCCCATTTTCATCCAATACTTCAAGTTTGTATCCATCGAGAATCGTCTTAGTATAGTTATTGATCTTCTGCAAGACCACATATCGTCTTACAGCAGTGCTTGTATCCGTAGGATCAAGATTAAAGACAAGCTCGAAAGGTTTGCCATATCCCCCTGTTGCATTAAAATCTACATTTGTAACTGTTGAGGGTAGCATATTGATCTTAAAACGTTTATGTGTTTGGAAAGCACTTGAACATATAGTTGGCCAACGATCTGTAGGATCTACTTGATCAAGATAATGCCCGAAAAGATATGACGAGCCAATGATACAATTTTGTGGATCACCCTCATGAACTGCCAAATCATCATTGATTACCTTAATGCCTGATGGTTCACCAACCGGCCAATTTTTCCCATGCAAAAGAGCACGGACTTCTCCGCCTGTGAAAATTTCTGATTCAAACGATTGACCCGTCGTCATAGCAGTATATAGACCTGACACTTCATCAAATACCGTGTCAACAATTGCTAATGCAGGAATGACAATATTAATATCGGCAGCATTAACGATTTTCACTAGTACATTATCCAGATTCCAACCTTTGAAACCAAACTGTGTACTATCTGTAACAACAGCACTAGCACTGCTCGTAACATTATTATCATAAGCAGCATTCGTGATAATCTTCCCGGCATAGGCAGTCGTACCAAGCAACAATGCAGCGGCAACGCTGAGTCCTAATAATTTTCTTCTGTTTGTATTTTTCATCTCTATTCCTTTTTTCTAAAGTTGCGTCTTAATATAGAATGTTTAGCGTTACCATAAAGTCTCGATAGTCTTTAACCCTATCAAGATACGGTTTAGCCCAAGCGTGCTCTACCGAGAGTTTCATCGGAAGATAAAGTGCAAATGAATAGTCCAAACCTATGGTATATGCACTATCGATATCTCTGACATTGTTTTGTTTCGCATTGTCATACACATTACGGTCATTTATGGTCATATATGCTGCTTTGATACCAAATTCAGGGGTGAGATTGACCTCTCCTTCTACTGAATATGCATCATCATAGACGTCATTAAACTCTTCAACTGTTGAACCTAGACCAGTATAAGTGAGCTTGTTGCGAAAAACATTGCTTAGGATCAACGAAACACTTTTTTCTGCGATCATCCCCTCTACTTGGAAATCCATACCGTAGGTTTCACGCTCAATGTGCATTGGTTCACTCGCAGATACTTTAGAACCTCCTACGATCCCAAAGGTACCCAAAATCAGATTGAAATCACCGACACGATATTCATACGCCAATCTCGCAAACGGGAGAATATTACTACTCATGTTCATATTGAGATTGTCTTGAGCTGGAGCATACATTCCTACGCTTCCAAAGATATGATCATTACCGACAAAAAGCTTATCAGCATCGTAATACAGCTGAACTCCCGTTGAAGCTCCACTTCCTATGTTTGTTGCTTGAAAAGCATTGGATAATTTCTTCATATCAAACGTTTTTAAAGGCTTATAGAGACTTGAGTTATAGTTTTCCATCCCCGAAAATGGACCAAAATTGTCTGACGAGTAAACGGCCATACCTAAATACCCATTTTCAATCTCTTTTGCATAAACTACTTTCCCGCCGATTGAGTTGTCTTCAGTATCTTTATACGAGAGATTGATAATCGCTCCGACATCCTCACTTACTCTACCGCCTACGTACAAGCTTGCAGTTTTAGGAACTGCCAAATCTCCATTTGGCGTGTTCGACGGTGTATCTTTAATCTTGCCAGAAGCAGTTGGCAAATCCGATGTTTTTTCATAAATAGATTTAAACATAACCGACGGATTTAAATTCATTCCGCTCTTATTGGTATCGGTATTTTTTATACTTTGAGTCATCCCTGAAGCAGCAAAACTTCGACCTACAGCATTTAGTTTTGGCATATGTTGCAGATGACACGCAGTACAATCTAATCCCGTCTGTTTAGCAAACATCGGCAATGCCTGCGCTTCATTGGACAGCCCTACTAATGCAAGCCAGCCAATAGCTAAAGCACCCCATTTTTTATTTTTCATCCTTCTCCACCTCACTCATTTGAGATTTGTTAACATTTATTTAGTTTAAGTATTTGAACTGCCCATCGCTCTCTTCAACTTACCCTAACAACTCAACATCGAATAATTGTAATATGGTCAAATGAGATTTTTATGGGGTTAATGCAATTTAAGTAAAAATTATTTTTTAATAAAATAAGTTAAGATTTGTATTTTGACTAGCAGTGTGATAATTTAAAAGAATAGAGGGATAAACTGTTTATGAAGTCCGCGCACCTATGCACGAAGAATGAGGTTTACAACACTTTTTAGATTAAACATCGATTTTATATCCGATGCCGTTGTGGTTGGAAACAATGTCGGTATAGGCTTTTTTACGAATACCTCGAACCAATGTACGAAGGGCGTCCATTGTCATTATCCCTCCTTCCCATACGAGCATTTCTATCACATCATAGGGGACAATGTGATTCTTATTTTTTAAAAGCAATTCGATAAAAAGGTACTCTTTTTTGGTCAATTGACTTGAGATTCCCTCAGGGTTGCTAATGGCTTTATTGATTGGATCGTAGCTAAAGCCATGATGCAGCTTGCTATACGTTATC
>CAIMUF010000082.1 GCA_903844635.1 uncultured Sulfuricurvum sp.
GATAACGTATAGCAAGCTGCATCATGGCTTTAGCTACGATCCAATCAATAAAGCCATTAGCAACCCTGAGGGAATCTCAAGTCAATTGACCAAAAAAGAGTACCTTTTTATCGAATTGCTTTTAAAAAATAAGAATCACATCGTTCCCTATGATGTGATAGAAATGCTCGTATGGGAAGGGGGGATAATGACAATGGACGCCCTTCGTACATTGGTTCGAGGTATTCGTAAAAAAGCCTATACCGACATTGTTTCCAACCACAACGGTATCGGCTATAAAATCGATGTTTAGCCTCATAGTGTTATAAATCTCATATAAATCTCATTTATTTAAAATTATTATTTTTCTTTTTCAATGAATTCCCTATTTTAGGGATTACTACGTAATCCATTAATAAAGATCCCCATGTATAACTGATTATTATTTAAGCATATACTGCATATTCTATACTCGATTATTGCCTATACTATCTTCAACAATTAACACATACATTTGATGTTTGAGGAGTGAAAATGCAGTACGATCATCTAATCGGCTATATGCCCGATGTTCAAAATTTTGAAAAGAATATGAGTGCACTTTCCGATAAATGGAAGCTTTTGACCTTGCTTGGGTCTATGTCTAACATCGGAATGGATACCAGTGAAACGAGAAAAGCATTTGAAGGTCTCCTCGATGAGCCTCTTATGCGTCTCACGAAAGAAACATTCAACAAAAGCATCGATGAACTCGAATCCAAAGCTCAATCTGTTATCGATATTTTAATCCGTAATCTCTTCGAACGTACTGCTGATATTGGTTTTTTAGCGACCGATGATGACGTGCGCAATTATCTGATTTTTCTTAATACCGCAGATATGTCCAGTTCTGACGAGTTGAGATATCTAAAGCTGGCAAAAAAAGAGGCTCTTTTAAAACACTTTCAGGAATATGTGAGCAAATACAGTGTTTATGAAAACATAATTTTACTTGATACCAGAGGAAAAGTGCTAGTACAGCTGGATGAAGCAAATCCTGTTACTATCTCAAAAGATTCTCTTATCCAGGAGTCATTAAGAACGCATCATGGGTACGTAGAAACATTCCGAAAAAGTGATTTAACCCATCAAAAAACTTCTCTTATTTACTCTTATCGAGTTGATCATCCCGAGACGGAAGAGCCCATAGGGGTATTATGTTTGATGTTTAAATTTGAAGACGAACTCAAAAGTATTTTTCAAAAACTTACCCGAGAAAATCCTTATATTGCATTGGAACTTCTTAGCCCTCAGGAGCAAGTCATTGCAACTTCCTCTCCTCATCATGTACCTGTTGGTGCATATTTGCAAGCACGTGAATGTGAAACACAACAGACTTATTATGCAGGATTTGAATATTTGTATAATGGGGTTAAAACGAATGGATATCAAGGTTACTTTGGTCCGGGATGGATTGGTCATGCAATGGTACCGCTTCATTTGGCATTTCGTTCCTCTTTACGACCCTCATTTTCTAAAAATGAACTCTTTGATACCGTAGCCAACGCGACGGTTTACTTTCCACGTGAACTCACAGATATTCTAGACAAAGCAAAAAAGATACAATCTGAGCTTGATATCACAGTATGGAATGGGAATGTCCAGATTGCGAATGCTTCCAAGAATGAGAGTCCTTTTACCAAAGCATTGCTTAATGAAATTTCCAAAACAGGGGAGGAAACCAAACTCGTTTTTGACGATACTGTAGCCAATCTTAATACTGCTATGCTCGTTCGATATCTTGAAGATTTGAAATTTCAATCTTCATTGGCAATCGACATTATGGACCGAAATCTTTTCGAACGTGCCAACGACTCACGATGGTGGGCGCTTACCACAACGTTTCGAGAAATTCTCTCTCAGACCAATATCAGTGAAAATGATCGCGAAAAAATGAATGCTATTTTAGTTACGATAAATGATTTGTATACGGTATACACCTCCATGTTCGTCTACGATCGCGATGGGTTCATTATTGCAGGATCTAATATGAATGAAAGTAATACCATCGGCAAACGGGTCGGTTATAGCTGGGCGTCTGAAACACTTCGCCTTACGTCTACGCAAGAGTACGTTGTTTCGCCATTTGAACCTAGCCTTTTTTATGATAACCGTTCTACCTATATCTATAACGCATGCATCCAAGATTTTTCTGGTCATGCAATCGGAGGAATCGGAATTGTTTTTGATGCTCAACCGCAATTTGAAGCAATGCTTCATGATGTTCTTCCAAAAGATGAACACCATGAGATTAAATACGGGATGTTCGCTTTATTTATTGATCGTACTGGGCGGGTTATTTCATCAACGACGGAAGAGATTTCTATAGGATCGACGGTTGTTCTTCCCGAATCGATTTTACACCTCTCGAACGGGCAAAGTGATGCGCAGATGATTGAATATAATGGTATCTACTACAGCGTAGGAGCAACCTGTTCCAGCGGCTACCGTGAATACAAACAAAGTGATGGATATCAAAATGATATCATCGCGATTTTGTATCGACCAATCGGAGAATCTCATGCTCTTGTCCATGAAACACCCGCCAGACGAACCTATGTTTATCCAAAAGCGGTTGCTGCGGAAGAAACCTGTGAAATTTCGACTTTCTTTATCGGCGGTTCTGTCTTGGCGATTGAATCCAAGGATGTGGTCTGTTCCTTGGCACATCAAGAGTTAACCTCAATTCTCCATGCCAGCGAATACAATTTTGGTGTGATCGGGTATGACAAACGGATGGTCAGTGTCATATCATTGGGTAAACTGCTGGGAATGGAGAAAAAATACAACAAAGAGACGGATACGATTATTATCGTAAATGCACAGATTGATGCGCAGAGTGTTTATCTGGGCTTGGCTGTGGATGGGATATACAGCAGTCCTGAAATTCCACTGCGTTCAATCAGCCATTATAGTAATGTTTTGAAAAATGAAAATTCATTAACCAAAGCGGTCATCATTCCTGATCGTGCCGAAGATTTTGGAAATGAGATGATTTCTATTCTCGATATCCCAAAAATCTATACACAGCTTATCCAGCCTTATCCTCGTGCATTGCACAAGATAATGGCTTGACTAAGCTGCACCAGATTTTAGTTCTGTGTCTGAGCTGAATGGATCATCAAACGACCCATTCATGATCTTGAGACCATTTTTGAGCCCATTCAAGTAGTTTTCCTGATGGCATTGGTCGTGCGATTCCATATCCTTGAGCTAAATCACATCCCAATAAAAGTAGTTTTTTCCCATGCTCATGGGTTTCAACCCCTTCTGCTATGACTTCACGATTGAAAGCTTTCGCTAATCCTATGATACCGACTAAGATGGCTAAATCATCAACGTTCTTGAGCATATCACGGACAAAACTTTGATCGATTTTTAAGGTCTTAACGGGAAGTTGTTTTAGATATGTTAGAGAGGAATAGCCTGTACCAAAATCATCTAAAGCGAAATGTATCCCAAATGCTTTGCACTCTTCTATAATTTCAGAAGCTCGATTGACATCTTCCAACGCGCTGGTTTCCAGCACTTCGATTTCCAGTAAAGAGGAATCAAAGTTTTTGTGTTTAGCCAGAATAAATCGTAACCGATCAACAAAATCCCCTTGCAATAACTGACGAGCTCCGACATTAACACTGACAGGTATAGTAATTCCCTGATCTTGCCATCGTAGGATTTGTGAAATGGCCTCATTGATTACCCACTCGCCTATTTCTACGGCTAATGGATGATTTTCAATGATTGGAAGAAATTCAAGAGGAGGGATAAGTCCTTCTTGGGGATGTTGCCAACGTATAAGCGCTTCAGCACCGATAAGGTCGCCTGTATGCATATTGATTTTTGGTTGATAGTACAGGATAAATTCGTTATTGCTCAGTGCTTGTTGTATTCTCTCTAAATTTTCATGCCTTATGCGTATGGTACGATCATGTTCCGGATCAAAAATATGAAAGCGATTTTTACCTGATTGTTTCGCTTCATACATTGCTTGATCTCCTTGACGAATCAGCTGATCCGCTTCCACATCATCAAGCTGAGGATAAAATGTTACCCCTATGCTGGCTGAAACTTGAACTATAACGTCATCTAAATGAATAGCATAACTTGCAGCATCAAGAAGTCTTTGTATAACGGGTAACGCAATGGCGGTATCATTCATATCCGTCAAAATCGCAACAAACTCATCACCGCCTAGTCTGGAAAGAGTATCACCTTCGCGTAATGCCTGTTTCATACGTAGAGAAAGAGCTACCAGTAGCTGATCTCCAACTGCATGACCATAGCGATCATTCACTTCTTTGAATCCATCTAAATCAAGATAAAGCACTGCTATATGATCATGTCGCCGTTGAGATTGGGCCATTGCTTGTCGTAATCGGTCTGAATTTAAAACACGATTGGGTAAACCGGTAAGTGAATCATAATGAGCAATGTATTCAAGCTGGTGCTCGTGTTCCTTCGTCTGGGTAATGTCATAAAGCCATCCTAAAACACACAATTCACCCTCAAATTCAATAGGAATGTAAGAAGCTAATACCCATATCGTTTGATTATTGATAAAAAGCTCTACAAGCTGATCGTGTATAACTTCATTATTATGCATCCGCATTTCTATCTCATCATACTCATTCATATGCGCATAATAATTTTTAGGACTTTGATTCATCACAGTAGATTGTTCGGTATAAACAAGTTTCGCATAAGCATTATTTGCAAAAACAAGTTTGCTATCATTTAGTGTTAAAATTCTAACTGCAATGGGGCTTAATTCGAGCAATTGCGTAAGCATATATTCTCGATCTTGTACGGTTTTCGCTAATTTATGTATACTATTTGAAATCAGCTCCAGTTCATCACCGGTTTTTATTAGGATATCAGAATTATAATTTTGGTTTTTAATCGTCCGAATTTGCTCCATCAGCATCTGTAATGGATTTGCAATTTGTCGATTAAATAAGTGTCTCAGAAGTGCGATAGAAATTAATGTCAATAAACCCATCATAAAAAGAAAGGCAGACCTGTTTTTTTCAAGGCTCTCAGCCTGAAATGTTTTATCAAGATCGCTCACGATGTAGAGAGGACCATTTTTTGTAGGGATGAAAACACAGCTTTTGTATGTTTTAGTCTCATCAAGTATCTTCATTGCCTGATTTTTATCATTAAGTGGTGTACTCACTGTTTTAAATCGGGAGTCTGAACTGGCGTGAACCCATATATTTAAATCATCAGAGAGTGATTTAAAATAGCTTTCCCCCATTGTTTTCGACATTTCAACATGCACAATGAGTTGATTCGTTTGCTTGTCTAAAAGACTCATATGGGTAGTAACGATTAGTTGATTATTTTCCTTATGATACGTCACTACTCCTTTTGAATACAGATTTGGATCAGAATAATATGAGGTATGATGATAGGGTATTAATCGGAGGAATTTAGTCGGTATTGGATGATATTCTTCCTCTTGTTCCAAACGGCTGTAGATCGTGACTGTATTATTTTCATAAGAGATGAAATTAAGACGATATCCATTGGCAGTTTTATAAACATAGGCAATCAGTTCTTGATTGGCATTATAAATGGTAATGGAATCATTAAGCGATAGCTTTACCTGATATAGAAGCTGTGTTGCAATACTCTTTTTTTCTTCATCAAGTAAGATTGCGTTGTAGTTATTTTTATCTTGATACGAATTTATCAGCTGAAGGGAAGCGATGATTATTTCATCGTCTTGGATGAATGCAATCCCTTTTTTCAAATTAGTCTCCAGCGAGTTTAGACTCGTAGATATTCTATGAAAAGCAAAATGGATTTGTTGTTGGGCTGCGGAAGCGTAATTTGAACGAAGAAAATACTCAAAATAGCTGCCAAAGATTCCAACCACCAATAATATTGTGACGACAAGAATCAGCAGTAACTTGTTTTTAAGATTTTGTTTTGAATACCAGTTTATCTGCATTAAAAAATTGGTTTCACTTTCTCTACATTTTCTTTTGTGATCAACTTTACCGGAATTAGAATATGTTTGGGCACTTTTTCACCTTTGAAAATTTTAGCGGTAATTTCAGCTGATTTTGCCCCTCCCAACGGAAATAAGACTGATCCTGTTTGTGTACCTTTTCGTATAGCGTTTCGCGCTTCGGAAGTATAATCACATCCAACAGTAATGAAAGATGCCGGATTTATACCATGATGTTCGAGTGCCAAACGGGCTCCACTGAGCATACTGTCACTTTCAGAAAAAATTGCATCTATTTTCTCACCGGAAGTAATCAGTTTCTCCATCTCGATAATAGCGTCTTTACGCAGATAGTTACCCGTGCGTTTAATCACATGAATATTTTTATATTTTTTCAGGGTATCTAAAAAGCCTTTTGACCGAAGTTTGGTGACATCGGCCGTCTTTATCCCCTCAAATAAAAGCACTTTACCTTTTCCATTGAGCTGATTTGCGATGTACTGTGCACCAAGCATCCCGATTTTAATGTTATCGGAATGGATAAAGGTAGTGTGGTCATCTCCCTGGATTCCGCGATCAAGAATAATGACAGGAATTCCGCTCTTATACGCTTTACTAATAACAGGAATGACGGCTTTTTCATCGTTGGTTCCGATGATTATAAGCCAAAATTTAAATCTGAAGTGCAATTTTTGAAAATCTCTTAAAATAAGAGAAACGAATAAAATAAAGAATTGTAGTTTTGGATTTGAAGAGGTTAAATGTTAAACTCTACCTTCAAATTCTAACCACAGAAAAGGAGA
>CAIMUF010000083.1 GCA_903844635.1 uncultured Sulfuricurvum sp.
TAGGTTCGTCCGCAAGGGTATTCAATTCGGATGTTTTTAGTAGGCAAAGCCTTTTCCAAATACAGTTTATTTGTTTTTTCAGTCAAGATTTTTATCCCGTCTAAGAGCTTCAAGTGCTGCGTCGATGACCCGTTTGATTTTTAATACGTTCTTTAGCCCCTCACGGTCTTTGGTGAGTTCAAGTATTCCTTGAATGGTGATCTTCTCCATACCGTTTGTGACCATTAAATCAGCGATATCCATTCTGTCGGTATCGTTTTCATAAGCCATAAAGGGGTTTTGCATAGATTACTCTTTCAAGGTGGATAGTTGCTTATTTTTGGAATCATACCACAGAGAAATAAACCAATCGGTTACCTTTGCTGTAGTTTGATTTTTTACTTTTATTGATAAAGTGTAAAGAATGCTTTATCTGCATATTTTGATATAAATCAGCATATTTTTGTTAAAATATTATAATTTACTATTTAAAATCTCATCAATTTTAGTAAAATAGTCCATTAGTTTATCTTGGTCGGCTTTATTGAGTTTTACAATTTGTTTATTATTTATTTTACTTAGTGATTTCAATTTAGCTCTCACATCGTTCTCTCCCATATTGCTAACTTTTTCTTCTTTATGCTCAGCAATCAGCTTCATCGCTTCACGCTTACTCATATTTTCATCAATTACTCTATTCATAACGGATTTGAGGACTACTTCATTTTTAGAGAGTTTTTGAAGTACTTGAGCGTTTGAGAAAGACAGCCTACTGGCACTAAGCGCTTCTTTTATCAACGGATGCATAGAGAGCATAGTAAGACGGTTTAATAAGCCACTAATTTCAATCTTACCTGTCTTTTTTAAAACCTCATTCATTTGAACACGCTTTTCTTTCTCTTCGTCTGTTAATTGGATTGATCCAGCATTGTGATTTTTAAATCGGACGAGAAGTTTCTCAACACCCTCCTGGCTCTCATTGATTGCTATTTTGAGATAGTCAATTAATGCTAAAGTTTCATCATAAACGCTGATGTCCTCTCTTTGCATATTTTCTGTAGCCATAAGTAAGATTGCCATATCATCATCGACATTTTCCAAAATGATTGCTGGAATGGTTACTCTACCAAGTATCTTATAGGCTTCAATACGACGATATCCTATAATTCGTTCAAAGCCCTCACCTACCCTACGCAAAATAACTGGATAAATTAACCCAACAGCTTCAATTGATTTAGAAAGCTCAACAATCGCCATTTTGTCATGCCATCTGCGATCATGGAATTTCGGGGAGGCAATCGATGCAATAGGCACTTCAATAGCGTTACTTGTTTTGTTTTCAATACTCTCTGTAATGCTTTGACGTAATGCCTGAGCTTCTTCAATTCTTTTTGTAGTTGTTTCAGCCGATATATTTTTTCGTGCAGGTAATTTTGCCATCTTATTTGCTCCCTACTTCAAGTTTATTAGTAATTACTTTAGAGATGTTTTCCAATAAAAGAAGAATATCTCTCTTCCCTGTATCAAAACCCTCAATATAATCTTGCAAAAAATATCGCACTGATTGAGCATTTGAAAATACGGTACGATCAGGAATCTCTTCAAGAAGGGTGGTGGGGATTTTTCCAATTGATGAGTATGTTTTTAACGATGTCATGTAACTACCCATAATCTCCGCCAAGGTTTCTTTATCGTCACGGCGCTGTTTATTATACATTGTTGGCAAAATAAAAATATGCTTGTAGGTTTTGTCATAATCTTCAAGTACATCATTAAGAACTTGCAAGAATCCATTGGCTCCGGCTATTGCATTTGTTTTGGTTTGTATGGCAACGATCAATGCATCTGAAGCGAGCAAAACATTTCTAAATAACGTTGAAACGGACGGCAAAGCATCAATAATGACAAAATCATAATCATCTTTAACTTTCTGAAGATATTTATTTAATAGCATATCCTTGCCACCACTTACACCTTCAGCAGCAGCAACAATTGTATTACCAGGTGATGGAATGAAATGAAGCTCATTAATAGCAACAATTGATTTTCCATTTTCATCTTTGAGTATGCCAGTAATATCTAATGGCTCAATCGATTCACGTTCAAAGATTTTTACAATACTTTCTGTAGACATATATTCTTTAATAAATTCATTATCAAAATGATTACTAAGATCCATAAGCTCAGTGAGCGTTGCTTGTCCATCAAAGTCAATAAGTAGCACTTTATTAGTTTTTGCAAACTCACGTGCTAATGCCTGTGCAGTTGTCGTTTTCCCAACACCGCCTTTTTGATTTACAATTGAAATTACTGAACCCATATGGTGTCCTCTCTAAATTTATCCATCTGGATGGATAAATGATTTTATTACTCTGCAAAAAGTATAGCATAAAAATTAAGTATAGTGGAATATTTTAAAATTCAAATCTTATCAAACTCAAAGTTATCCATCCGGATGGATAATTACTATCTTTCCATATTTTCTATATAATCAAATATATTATTGAAGCCTGCTTTTTGAATTTCAGCTAATAATTCTATATTTGATTCTCGTTTGATTCTTTTTTCAGCTTGCCAAGGTGCTTCTTTAGATTGAGCTTCATACACACCTGATTCAACCTTTTTGGATACAAATGTATTAACCTCATTCATGATAGCTTCTTCAGACTCCCCACGGTTTTGCATCATACCCATCAAAATTTTTATTTCAGGATCGGATTTAATTTTTTGTAAAAGGCTAACATGCTCTACATTATTTACTTGTTCGATTTGTTCAAAATGCTTTATAAACTTTGTAGATGTTGTAATATTTTTAAGCCAGAACATGGCGCTATCATTACCGCTAGACAAAAATTTAAGTACATTTTCAACTGCAGTTTCTCCATACTCTTCCGACAGATCATCAACAGCACTTGACCATTTATCTTTATTTTTAGTAATCGATCGGTTTCCAATCATATTCATAATATTTTCGAGCTTCTCAAAAAGGTTTGTTTTCACCGGTTGCAAAGTCGAAATATCGTCTACATAAATTTCAGATACTACATCCGCTTCTAGTGCAGGGGACATATCATCAAAATAATCAATTCCAAATACTTTACAAAATCTTTCTTTATGCTCAGAAGAGTCAAACAAAAAGCGTTCGGTTGATGTCAAATAAGGCTCAATCGTTGTTTTCATCAAGTCAAAGTTACTTTCGACGATAACAATAGATCTTTTTTCGGTCAATTTAAAAGAAATTGGCAGTATAGTGGCGATAAGATCTTTTTCTTCATCATGCGATGCAAAAAAAGAAAGTGTAGGACCCAAAAAACCTCTTGGTATTAAATAACTGCTACGAATAAATTCAAGTGACTCAATCGCATTTGATCCAACAAATGATGTCTCATCGCGCTCCATGATATTCATATATTTGCGATCATAAAAATATTTTTCAGCTAGAGCTTCATCTCTCTCTATGAGACCTTCAAGCTCTTCGGCATCTTCAAGGTTCTGAAGGTGCTCTTTGATCATTTCTTCTTTTGTATTATTGAGATAATTATAACTGCCATCATTAATCATGCCTCTTACTTTTTCATATAATGCTTTTAGTCCTCCCTGAGCTCGCTGACCCGATAGAGAGAGTAGGGCGCAGTAATATTCGAATGAATAGAGTATAAAATCGTCTATGTCCTCGTCTCTAATCCCTTGTAGGATCTTTTTGTCATGTGTACTGATAACAAATTTAATGGTATCAATGGAACGACCTTTTTTCTTATCAACTTCCCATGAAATCGTTGTGCCCAGTTCGCTGTTAATTTTATCAAGTGATGGCGTCATAAGACGTTGTAAAAAGAGACGGAAGAGTTTGTAATTGGTATTAAATTTCTTTTGCAGATACTCGAATGTTAAATCCCTGCCTGATACAAAGATATTGCCTGAAATATAGTCAACCAGTAATTCATAAAGACGTGTTGCATTGGGTGTTTCAACTTTAAGATAGGAATCAAGATGATATTTCAAGAAATTTTTATTTAGAAAAAGAACCATTGAAAGCATCTCTTTTTCGAGTTTAATTTCAATTGCGGCATTGTCACCATGAGAATACTCGGAGTAGGGGAATAAAACACCTGTAACTTCTTTATCTACAATTTTCCCAGACTTTGTATCAAACTTTTTTTCTGACCAATTATTAAAACGCTGTTGAATCTTCTTAACGTCCTGATAAAGTCTATCTTTATGACCACCACCATGAACTTTTGCATAATCAAATATACTTTTTGCATCAAATTTAAACATCAACTCGTTGTCTGCAACTGACTCTTTGATCGTTATTCTCCATGCTTCTTTTTCAGCTAAGCGATCTATATTCTTCTTTTTAAGTTCATAACTCTTTTCAGCTTCATCCGTAAGACGCTCCAGTGACTTAGATTTATCTTTTTTACGGACATCTTTGATGTAATTTTCAATATAGATTTTTTTATATTCAACAGACAATGCGATTGTAAGTTGTTTAGAGGATGATTCAATTTGCTTCTGACGAGCCATATCAAATAATTGATCTTGAACCCCTTTGAGAATTGTGGCACTTAATCTTTCGACAGAGCCTGAATTTTTAACATCATCACGCAATACAACATCTGCACTAGCAAATTCAGTTGACTTACGGAAGTATTCATCTTTCTCATTTTTACGAAATATGATAACTTTATCATCCGCCATTAAAAACAATCCTCAAAAATATTTTTTATTTTATTAAGCAAACTATGTTCCATAAACGAAACAAGTTTTTTATCTAAACGTAACAATATTGCGGTATATTTGAAACAATATTGCTTTTATTGCAATACAACAAAGTTTTATTAGTCTTAAGATGCTGAGAAAAAGTATAAAATGTTCTTTTCTTTTTCTTCTTTTAATAATTTATAAATAGTTACATATTTAATATAGTTAGGTGAAATCCTACAAACATCGAGTGCATAGGACTTTAACGCGGTTTTAGTGTAACAATTTTGCTAATTAAACGTAACAATGATGCGTAATTATAGCATGTACATGTCGGATGAGTGAACATAAATAGCGTTTAAGCGTAACAATAATGTCAATAAGACGCACAATTGCGTCAGACTAGTGTAAAGAGTAACAACTTCGCATATAAAATACACGCAAAGTTGTTACGTTTACTGTTAAATGTAACATTCATGTCAATAATTATGGGTAGAACCCCTATATTACAGCTATTAAAACGTTAGATATTGCAAAATTTGTTTGTATATAGTTTTTATATTGAAAAATAGCGCATATATGTTACATTTAACAGTAAACGTAACAACTTTGTCAATACTTTTTCGCCTATTTGTTACGTTTAAAATAATCTAAACTCCTAATTTCAGCTCTAAGGGCCACTTTTTAGGTACTTTAAATATATTTTGTCTTCAATTCACAACTATTTTGAATCAATAATTAAGTAGCTTATATTTAATCAGTCTTATTCCGCAAGATTGTTACGTTTAGTAAAATAATATTAATATGTCATTTTGACATCTATTTGAGATGCATATCAAAATCCCACTACACTCCCTATTATATAAGCCAGGGGAGGGTACACAATGATTATTCATTTAGATCTCGATTGTTATTTTGTCTCCGCTGAGCGAGTCAGATTCCCTTATTTAAAAGGCAAGCCCGTTGTTGTGGTAAAAAGCAGCGACAGGGCAATATTCTCTAAAGAAGATACTAAATGCGTTATGACGGATAGAGTAGGGGGGTTTAATTCCCTCTTTCAGCATGAAAAGCAATGGAGTCATTACGACCCTAATCAATGGAAGAAAGATTTTATAGACGAGAAAGGGAGAATTCACGGTATCGTCATAGCCAAAAGCTATGAATGCAAACCCTATGGTATAAAAACAGGAACACATCTTAGTGATGCTTTAAAAATGTGCCCGAACCTTTTGGTGGTACAGGGAGATCATCTCTTCTATCAGCTCACGTCAGGCGCTCTTCGTGAATTCCTTCAAACTAAAATACCGGTCTTAGAACAATATAGCATTGATGAGTTTTGGGGAGATCTAGGCGGTTGGGTGGAAGATGAAGATGTCTATGATTTCATTGCCTCACTGCAAGAGGAAATACTACAGAAATTCGATCTTCCTATGTCCTTTGGGGCATCCAGTGGCAAATGGATTGCCAAGCTGGCCACTGATTTCAATAAGCCCTATGGAATTACAATGGTCCCAAAAGAGTCCATAATAGACTTCGTTTCCCCTATGAGTATTGATGAGTTTCCAGGAATCGGTAAAGCACTTTCCAAACGTCTTGAAAGTTACAAGATA
>CAIMUF010000084.1 GCA_903844635.1 uncultured Sulfuricurvum sp.
ATCGTTGACGAATTTAAATCTCCTCCCGATTGAAATGCACACTCATAACGATTTTGGACTCGCAAATGCAAATGCTCTTAGCGGAATTGATGCAGGGGCAATTAGTATGAATACTACGGTAATGGGATTAGGTGAGAGGGCAGGAAATGCTTCATTTGAACAGATTCTCATGGCATTGAAACATCTATATGGTGAGGCACGTCCCATCGATCCACTCCTTATTCGAAATTTAGTAGGTACAGTTGCGGGTGCAGCGAATATGACGCTTGCATCCAATGCTCCTGTCGTGGGTGAACATATTTTCGCCCACGAGAGCGGCATTCATGCGAGCGGTATGATGAAAGATTCTAGCGCATATGAGCCTTATCAAGCTTCAGAAGTCGGACTAGAAAGTTCGTATCCCATCGGTAAACACTCTGGCAGTGCAACAATACGCTACCATTTAAAGCGTATGGGTATCAGTGCAGATAACAGCATATTAAGTGAGCTTCTGCCAAAAATTCGAGAGATTGTTACTTCACGTAAACGCGTTTTGGATGTATTCGAACTTAAATCTCTCTATCAGGATGCAGCATGCATATAGGGTGGCTAAAGTTCGTTGATGTTCCTGATTTGATTAAAATTGCTGAAGAGACGGGTTGGCTTCTGGATGGATACCATGTCAAACTCATGATGATGCACGCCCCGCATTTGTGTTATGGTGCCTACGATGAGGGAGTGCTTATCGGTGCTGTGATGGCAATAGAGTTTGAATCCTCAGCGATGATAAAATATTTCATGGTCAAACCAACCCATCAAAAACAAGGGATTGGACGACGGCTTTTTAATACCCTCTTTGGTGTTTTAAAAGAGGAACATCCCTCTCTCTACCTCCATGCCAATCCTCAGCTTAAGACTTTTTTTGAGCAGAGTGGTTTTAAAGCGGTCATGGAAGTAGGGCGATATCTGAATGTCGGAAAAGTTCCTCCCTTTAGTTTTACGAATGCTCAGGCCAAAGAGCTTGACGGTGGAAATTTCGATGCGATGATTCGTAAAATCGATTTTGAGACGTTCGGTGAGAATCGTATGGGATTTATGCTCGATGAAATGGAACGTAACAGTTCTCTGAAATTTGCCCTCCCAAATTCGTTCCAACACTCCAGTGTTATCAATGCGCGAGGTGTATATTTAGGTCCATGGCAATGTCGTGAAGGATTTGAGGATGAAGCGGAAAAAATGATGCAGGGAGTTTTGTATTTTAGAGGGCTTAAAAAAGTACTTGCTGATGTTCCGATGGGAAATACAAAAGCCGTTGAATTGTACGAGAAATACTACTTTCAACAAAAAGGGACGTTTGTCCACATGTCCTATGGTGAAGCTCATGCTGTAAAATTTGAAAATATCTACGCATTTTCACTTTAATTTGAACGAGGCAGGAGTAAAACCCCTGCCTCTACGCTTGCCGCTATGGCACTAAAGCTTGCCCCTTTGGGGGCAGAATTTTTGAAAGGATTATTCCATGAACCTGCTTGAAAGTTGTGTGAATGAAAAATGCAAAGTCCTTTCTATAGATTTGAGTGATGATCTAAAGCAGCATCTTTGTGATATGGGGCTGTGCCCTAATGCTACCGTGTGCGTTAAACGGTATGGTTTGTTTAAAAGCAGTGTCCAAGTCCAAATCGGTCAGAGATTGATTGCACTGGGAAAAGATCAAGCCCGAAACATTGAGATACGTGTAGCCTAAATTAAATACAAAAAGGATTGATTATGTCGGAAATGACCGAACAAGAACACAAAAAAGAGTTAGCAAAACTTAAACGCTTGGCAATCGAAGTTGCCTCTGAGATTCATGATATTGTTGAAGATACGGTTTGGAGTAATCATGTAAAAATGCCTGAATTGGCTGAAAAGCTCTACGTTGCTGTCGAAAAGGCAAATGCGTATAAAGCAGAGCATTCTCTCTAAGGGATGTTGTCATGCCTACGAAAGAAGAGGTTTTAGTCCACGAAATATGCGAATGCGGAGGCAAGAGTGTTGCCGATGCTATCAAGATCTTTCAAGACACCTCACTGCCTTATAAAAAAGCTAAAAAACTCGTCACAGAGTGTGACAAGAGCTGCTGTCGTGCAGCCCTTCTCAGAATCTTTGATATGGCTTATACTGGGAAATTTGATTACGATGAAATCGATCGACTCATTCAATTACGCAATGATAAACTGGGCGAAATCCTAGAGAGAATGAAAAGTGGGCGCTGAAATTAACATACGAGAAGCTCATCATCATGATATTGGCGTTATGGCTGCTTTGTTGGTAGAGCTGTTTCTTATTGAAGACGATTTTATCATTGACATTGAGAAACAAATATGCGGTCTAGAGCTTTTACTTGAAAGTCAGAATTGCCTTGTTTTGGTTGCTGAAATTTCCGGGCAGGTAATCGCTATGATTTCCATGCAAGGACTTGTTTCGACTGCGATGGGTGAACGTGTAGGGTTAATCGAAGACATGATTGTTTCCAACGAGTTTCGCAGAATCGGTGTTGGTCGTTTACTTCTTGGTTCTATGATTGATACTGCAAATACTCTTGGGTATGGACGTATTGCATTAGGTGCTGATAGACGAAATGATTCGGCGATTGCTTTTTATCAAACTTTTGGATTTAAGACGAGCAATATGGGGCTGATGTATTATCTCCCCCGTGCTCCATAATGATAAGCTCCCTCATTTTCAGAAGCAGTTTCAATTTCTATTGCTTCAGACGTTAATTCCTCTTTTTGTGTAAAACTGCTTAATTCATCAAACTTTTCTTCAGACAAACTCATCAGTTGTGCTTCAAAAATACGAAGTTTATGTTTGAGTTTATCCGAGAGCTGGATGATCTCTTCATAAAATCGTTGGGAAAGTTCGATTTCATGTGCGCTGGCGCGTGATCTTCCTCCTAAAAATTCACTTAGAAGATTGCGTTTGCGACTTCCATAATAGATAGGATAGATTTTCGTGTATTTATCATGAAGCTCCATTAGATAGTTTTCGATCTCTTTAAGTACCAATCGGCTTGATCCTAGGCTGAAAAGCATCGCTTCATTGTAATACCATAAACCAAATTGTGAATGGGTTGCATCCAGTGTGATTTGTTTCTCATCAACATCAATACCGGATACCAGGAGCTTGATTGCATTGACCCAGCGTACGTGTGCGGTTCTGGCTTGATGCATATTATGGATAAATTTTTCTTTATTGGTCATATCAGCCCCTTTTTGAGGAAGTTTAGCCATTTAAGATCATTTATTAGGAGATTGGCAGTCTAATTTTTAATCAGTTTGGATTTTAAACTGGAAAAATGTCGTAAATTTGAAAAAGATCACCCCTGCATCACCTATTCCTACAATTTTGTTTCATTGTCGTAGCTTTGTCATGGTTGTTTCGATAAATGTTCAAAAAACCTTAGAACATCCTTTGCATCTACCTCAGTGAAGTTCAAAAATAAGGGGATAACATGGCTGGAGCAGCTAGCTTGCGACAAATCGCGTTCTACGGAAAAGGTGGGATCGGTAAATCTACCACATCTCAAAATACATTGGCAGCAATGTCACACTATTTCGAAAAAAATATTATGATCGTTGGTTGTGATCCAAAAGCGGATTCAACTCGTTTGATCCTTCACGAGAAAGCACAAGATACTATTCTTTCTCTTGCAGCAGAATTGGGAACCATTGAAGATGTTGAGATGGAACAAGCTCGCCTTTGGGGTAAAGGTCTTTTTGATAAAGAAACTCCAGGCGGTTGGATCAACTGTGCAGAGTCAGGCGGACCAGAGCCAGGAGTAGGTTGTGCAGGTCGTGGTGTTATTACGGCTATCAACTTCCTCGAAGAAGAGGGTGCATACGATGAAGAAGGTCTTGATTTCGTTTCTTATGACGTTCTTGGTGACGTTGTTTGCGGCGGATTTGCAATGCCAATTCGTGAAGGTAAAGCACAAGAAATTTACATCGTAATGTCAGGCGAAATGATGGCGATGTACGCGGCTAACAACATCTCTAAAGGGATTTTGAAATACGCAAACACTGGTGGAGTTCGTCTTGCTGGTTTGGTTTGTAACGCTCGTATGACAGACAAAGAGTACGATTTGGCACTTGAGCTTGCTCAACGTCTTGGTACTCAATTGATCCACTTCGTACCACGTAACAATATCGTTCAGCACGCAGAACTTCGTCGTATGACGGTTGTTGAATACAGCCCATACTCTGACCAAGCTCGCGAATACAAAGAGCTTGCTCGCAAAATCGTTTATAACGATATGAAAGTTATCCCAACTCCAATCACGATGGACGAACTTGAAGAACTTCTTCTTGCATTCGGTCTTGAAGATGAAGTTGATGAAAGCCAAGTCGGTAAAGCGGCAGAGGCGTAAATCATTGTCATCCCGTACTTGATACGGGATCCATTTAGACTGGATTCCGTGTCGTAGCACGGAATGACGAATATGGTTCCTCTTTTGAGGAATCTTCAATGGCTGTCATGAAAATGACCAATAACATCTTGTTAATAATGAAAAGAAAACAACAGAAAAAGGAGATTAGATGTTTGTATTAGGTTTTCACTTCCCAGCTTCAATGGGGAATCACATTCCAGACGAATTAGTTGCAGAAAAAATTGCCGATGTTGATATCAGTGACGTTAAAGAGATTAAACTTTTGATGGGTACTAAAGAGAGAGATAAAGAGTGGTTGAGCTACACGAATAAAGATACGTTCTTGTTCCGTGCAATGGTTCATTATTTCAAAGAAGAGAATCCAGACAGAGTACAAAAGTACATGATTTATATGAATCGTTACCAAATGTCAGAAATCTCAAAACGCGTTGATGCAGCA
>CAIMUF010000085.1 GCA_903844635.1 uncultured Sulfuricurvum sp.
AGGAGTATTCTCACACCTCAAAAAACTTATCAAATTACATCAGGGATTGGCTAAAAAAAGGAAAGTGAAACTGATAGATGAATTTCTAGATAACTATAATAAAAAATGATTTCTTAGCAACCCGAATTTTTCATTACGCCACAAATTTCGTGAAAATGAACGTTACAAGAACATACTAGAAGAGATGGTCGAAGAACGAACCCAAGAAAACCTTGCATTAGAAGAAGAAAAAATTAATAACTATGAAAAAACACTCCTTTCACTGGTGGAACTCGTAGAACAGCGTGATACTTACACCGGAGGACATTCACAGCGTGTTGCGACTTACAGTCGTTTGATCGCCGAAAAAATGGGATACAGTGTTGCTGAATGCGATTTGATTTATCGCGCAGGGATTTTACACGATATCGGCAAGATTGTTACACCCGATGCCGTATTGCTTAAACCGGGTAAGCTTGATGAGCTCGAATATCGTCTTATCCGAGAGCATGCGGCTACGGGTGCATCGATGCTGCAAAACATTCCGATGTATGTTGAGCTCTCGAAAATTGTTGCTGCTCATCATGAACGTTACGATGGAACAGGCTATCCTAATGGAATCAAAGGTGAAGAAATACCGAAACTCGCACGTCTTATGATCGTCGCCGATGCGTTTGACGCGATGACGACCAATCGTATTTATAAGCCTCGAATGAGTATAAAAGATGCTATATCCGAATTGAGAAATTTATCCGGTATTCAGTTTCATCCCGAAGTGATCGAAGCGTCGATTGAGGTGCTGCATAATATTGTGATTGATACAGGAATTACTCAGTTGCCCTCAAGTGAGATGGAAAATAAGCGATTTGCCTATTTCTTCGAAGATGCATTGACCAAAACTTACAATCCTCATTATCTTGATTTACTATTGGTCCAAAATCAGCACAGTAGAAAAAAATACTATTTTATAGGCTTGTTTATACATGAGTTCACTGCTTACAATAATAAATTCAGTTGGGATCAAGGCGACCTGTTTTTAAAAGAGTTTGCAGATATTCTTCGTCAATATTATGGAAACGATTTGATTTTTCGTCTGCATGGGGATGATTTTATTATTATGTCGGATAGAGCTTTAATCATTAACCAGTCAATTTTTACCGAGCTACTCTCTGTTTCAAATAATCTAGTCACTCTCGATTTCAAAGAGTTTAATACAGATGACCATCCTGTTCATTCATTAGCGGAGTTGGAAAAACTCTTAGAGTAAAGTCTATTAACAAAATAGTGCAGATTGAGTGATTTTTTTTGAAAATTCAACTCTAAACTTCATTCCTAAGAGGCAGTGGTGCTTTTATTTTACATAATTTAGCATGTGCGTCTTTGAATGTTCAAAAAAATCACTGAATCTACATAAAGTCAGCTATTTGTCGTTTTTAGCAGCATGTTCTCGTAATTTGTCTTTCTTACTTTTTCCCTTGCCTTTTACAGGTTCCGGTCCTTTTTCTCTCATCGGGGCTGCTCCTGTAAGCTCATAACCCGCTATTTGCTCTCGTTCCAGCTTGATTCCTGATCGTTTTTCGATGAGAGCAAAGTGATCTTTGTCCTCGTGGGCAATGAACGAGACAGCAATACCTGATTTTCCGGCTCTTCCCGTACGTCCTATGCGGTGGATATAATCAGCAGGTGATCGGGGAAGGTCAAAATTGATGACGCAGCTAATGTCGTCAATGTCCAATCCGCGTGCAGCAATATCAGTAGCAAAGAGGATACGAATTTTTTTACTCTTGAACTGGGATAAAGTAAAATTTCGTTCATCTTGAAGCAAATCACCATGAAATGATTCCGCTAAAAAGCCATACTTTTTAAATTTTGCAGCGATGTTGTCCGTGGCTCTTTTGTTCGCCATAAAGACCAGTACTTGCTCCCATTTTTCAGTTTCTAAAAGATTGCGAAGCAGTGGACCGCGATTTTCATGGTTAACTTCGATAACCCGTTGGACGATATTTTCAACGGTCGGCTCTTCAGAATCGAGAGTCACTTCTACCGGATTTTGGGTAATTCGAGAGGCAATGGTTTGCATTTTAGGAGGGTAGGTTGCAGAGAATAAGAGGTTTTGACGTTTAATCGGAATCTCTTTTAAGATAAGTTCAAGTTCTTCCGCGAAACCAAGATCGAGCATTTTATCAGCTTCATCCAGAACAAAAAATTCCAGATGGGAGAGATTCATCTGCTTTTTTTTCAGTACTTCGAGTAATCTTCCTGAGGTTGCTACAACGATGTCACACCCTTTTTGAATCGCAAAGAGTTGATCACTGAGGCTTTCTCCTCCGATAATGCTCACGACCTTTGGCTTTCTTGGCAAGTAGGTTCCAAACGTTTCGAAAGTTTGGGCAACCTGAAGGGTCAGCTCACGTGTGGGAGTCAATACCAGCGCTTTTATTTTCGCTTTCCCTTCACAAATATTTTTTGACCAAAGTTCCAAAATAGGTAAAACGAAGCTTGCACTTTTCCCGCTTCCTGTCTGCGCACGTGCTAAGATGTCATCCCCAGCCAGTACGAGTGGTATGACTTCATTTTGAATAGCTGTTGGTTCATAATAATTGCTTTCGTCGAGCGCGTTTTGTATTTGAGCTCCGAGACCGAGTGTGGAAAATGACATCGAGTGTTTCCTTATATTAAAAGTTTATTTTATTCGCAATCTTCATTTTCATCGTCTGGAGTTTTACGAGAAACAACTTTGTACAGAAGAAATATAACTGCCAAAATACTAAACCACATCCAATAAGTATTCATCCAATCCTCCAGCTATGATAGTGCACCATTATAGCATGATAGGGTATTTTTAAATTTTCACTGAAGAGTATAAACGACAAAAGTTGCAAAGTTAATACTGAGATTGCATCGACTATACTGTTGTGAGTTTCAACATGTAGGAGATACTGATGCCCGTCCACCCTCACGTTACGACGAATGCAAATGTCAAGATGCCAGCCCTTATCTACGGTACAGCATGGAAAAAAGAGCATACCTCTGATTTGGTTGTTCAGGCAGTTTTGAACGGATTTCGAGGTATTGATACAGCATGCCAGCCCAAACATTATGAAGAATCACTCGTGGGTGAGGCGATTGGGCGTTTGAGCAATCACGGTATTATGCGCGAAGAATTGTTTATTCAAACCAAATTCACCCCTCTCGCAGGTCAAGATCCTCAGCGTATCCCCTATGATCCCAATGATCCGTTAGAGATACAAGTAGCAAGTTCTTTCGAAGCATCAAAACGTAATCTTGGCACTGACTATGTCGATTCTCTGGTTTTGCATTCTCCTCTTTTCCCGTATGCCAATCTCCTGAAAGTATGGAAGGCTATGGAAGAAATTTATCATAGTGGCGGAGCACGTCAGCTTGGAATTAGCAACTGTTATGATTTGGAGCTCTTGCAACGACTCTATTTTGATGCAAAGATAAACCCCTCTGTCGTGCAAAATCGATTTTATTCTGAGAGCGGATACGATGTCGAATTACGCCAATGGTGTGATGAGCAGGGGATTATTTATCAAAGTTTTTGGAGCTTGACTGCAAATCCTCACATACTGGGAAGTAAAGCTGTCGTTGATTTGGCACAAAAGTATGATAAAACTCCGGCACAAATCGTATATCGTTACCTGACTCAAATAAGGATCGTCCCTTTGATTGGGTCAACGTCGCAACAGCATATAAAAGAAGATTTGGAGATTTTTAGTTTTGAGCTTACTCTTGATGAGATGATGGGGATTCAGTTGATTTAGAATTGTTTTTATCGATAGCAAAGCTTGATGGTATTAGTATAGGTATTTATTTTCATTATACTAGGGATAGGACATGAGCAGTATTACTCTTATCGATAATCGAACCGGAAAAAGTTATGAATTTCCCATTTTAAATCCTACTATGGGACCTGATGTTATCGATGTAAGATCCTTGTATAAAGAGACAGGGATGTTTACCTACGACCCTGGATTTACCTCTACCGCAAGTTGCAGTTCAGCCATTACCTACATCGATGGCGACAAAGGAGAATTGCGTTATCGCGGATACGATATTTGTGATTTAGCTACGAAAAAAAGTTATTTGGATGTAGCGTATCTTCTTTTGACCAGCAAACTTCCAAATGAGAAAGAGCGTGCTGAATTTGACATCGAACTTCGTAAACGTTCTTTTGTACACGAAGGATTGAAACGGCTTTTTGATGCATTTCCTGATAAAGCACATCCCATGGCGATGATGTCATCGGCAGTCTCAGCACTATCCACTTTTTATTTTGAACATCTAAATGTCTCTAGTGACGAAGAAGCGCAGGTGATGGCTCGACGGATTATTGCTAAAATTCCTACATTGGCGGCATTCACACATAGACGAATGTTTGGTATTCCTTATATTTATCCCGATATTGAACGCCCGTTTACCGAAAATTTTCTCTACATGATGCGTGCGTATCCGGGAGAAAATCTTGAAATTCGCGATGTGGAAATACGGGCATTGGATACGATTTTTACCCTCCATGCTGACCATGAACAAAATGCCTCTACCTCAACAGTACGTGCAGTGGCTTCGACGGGAGCACACCCGTATGCGGCACTTTCTGCTGGGATAAATGCACTTTGGGGAAGAGCACACGGCGGAGCGAATGAATCGGTTATCGCACAACTGGAAATGATTGGAAGCGTAGAAAACGTCGATGCATTTATTGCCCGAGCTAAAGATCCCCATGATGATTTTAAGCTCATGGGCTTTGGGCATCGTGTCTATAAAAACTTTGATCCGCGCTCAAAAATCCTCAAAAAATTGCTTGATGAACTCAAAGATGATTTGGGAATTGATAGTAATCTTCTTAAAATCGCACAAAAAATTGAAGAAATTGCCCTTAATGATTCCTATTTTATAGAGCGAAAATTGTATCCGAATATTGACTTTTATTCAGGGCTTATTTTAACTGCATTAAAAATTCCTCAATCCATGTTTACCATTATTTTCGTCATCGGTCGTTGCGTTGGATGGATCGCTCAATGGATTGAACTAAAAGATGATCCAGAAATGAAAATTGCTCGACCACGACAGCGTTATATGGGTGAAGAGGCTAAAACGTTATAATTTTCCTGCACACTGGACGTTGTTAGGGTATAATAAAGTTTATTTAGAATTTTTGAGGAGAATTTTATGGAATGTGAATTTCCGACCGTTAATGCCAATAATGAAGAAATAAAAGCTATTTTTACGCAGATAAAAACAATTGCAGTACTGGGTTTATCGCCAGATTCAACCAAAGACAGTTATCGTGTGGCAGAATATCTCAAAAATGCAGGGTATACCATTATCCCTGTCTATCCAAAAGAAGAGATGATTTTAGGGGAAAAAGTCTATCGTTCTCTTGAAGAGATCCCGTTTGCAGTTGATATGGTCAATATCTTTCGAAAGCCTGACGCTCTGAATGCTGTTGCGGATGCATGTATTGTACGCGGCGATGTAAAAGTTTTTTGGGCACAAAAAGGGATTGTCAACAATGAAGCAGCAGCTAAAGCACGAGATGCGGGTATGCAAGTAGTTCAGAATCATTGCAGTATGGTCGAACATCGACTTATTAATGCTTAAAGGGAAACATTGATCGATTTAGAAACGATAGTAGCAGCACATGAGCGAATAAGCGGGATTGTAGATGAAACCCCTTTTTCCTATGCACCACGCCTAAGTGAACAAAGCGGATGCGAGATTTACCTCAAAAAAGAAAATTTGCAAGTAACCGGAGCATTTAAAATACGGGGTGCCTATAATAAAATAGCTTCACTCAGCGATCATGAGCGCTCTCTTGGTGTAATAACGGCAAGTGCCGGAAACCATGCACAAGGTGTGGCTATGGCAGCACAAATTTTTGCCATCAATGCACTTATTGTGATGCCGGAATCCACTCCGCTTACAAAAATCAACGGTGTTCGCTATTATGGAGCCGAAGTTATATTGTCAGGCTCAAACTACGATGAGGCGTATGCGTATGCATATGAATATAGCCAAAAAAATGAGATGATTTTTGTCCATCCATTTGCGGATGAAGCGGTTATGGCAGGTCAAGGAACGATAGCTCTTGAAATGCTAAACGCTATTCCTGATTTAGATGCAATCGTAATTCCCGTTGGTGGAGGGGGTCTGATATCTGGTATGGCATCGTGTATAAAGCAAATGGCTCCCTCAATCGAAGTTATCGGTGTCAGCGCAATGGGTGCTCCGGCGATGAGAGAATCGTTTGAAGCCAAAAAAGCCATTGATAGTTTAAGTGTCCGTACGATTGCGGATGGTATTGCAGTTAGAGATACATCTGCGCTAACGTTGGGGCATATTTTAGAGACAGTGGATACGATTATTGGTGTAGACGATGAAGAGATCGCAAATGCTATTTTGTTCTTACTTGAACGCCAAAAATTGGTTGTTGAGGGAGCAGGAGCAGCAGGAGTAGCTGCATTGCTTCATGATAAATTACCACATCTCAAAGGTAAAAAAGTAGGAATTGTCCTCAGTGGCGGCAATATGGATGTCACATTGCTCTCTATTATTATCGAAAAGGGGCTTATTAAATCGGGTCGAAAGATGAAACTCACGGTAACACTCATCGATAAGCCGGGTGCATTGATGCAGTTAACACGAATGTTACAAGAACTCAACGCCAATATTGTCCACATCGAATACGATCGTACATCAACCTCATTGGCATACGGAGATGCAAACGTCAGAATTCACCTAGAAACTAAAGGTGAAGAACATCAAGCTCAAATTCGTTTATCTTTGCATGAGCATCGTTATTTAAGCAGCGAAGAAAACTAAAGAGCAGTAGATGGAAGCAGTAAAATTACTTAATATCAAAGCCCCCATCATTCAGATTAAAGAATTATTTAATGGCTTACTTTCCATTGTTGATGCTCAAACTACAGTACGAATGTTTTCTACGGATGATTATAAAGTCATTGGAGGGTTTAAAAGTAATATTGAACATGAACGCACTTCAGGTGCACTTGTGGATGTTGCTTTTAACGGAGATTACTCACTTTCTGTTGTCCCAAAAAGTAATCAAGCGGCTCTTTTTAGTATGCAAAATAAAGATCTTTTATTCAAATTAGGACGTCATCAGGGAGAGGTAGAAACGGTTGGTATTGATCCTAACAGCAGGTATTGTGTCACATGTGGACAAGATGGCAAAGTCTTTATTTGGGTTATAAAAACAGCAAGACTGGCATTCTCTATGCCTCCGCATACTGATTTTGTAACATCGATTGCTTTTAATGATAATGGGCATTGGATAGCAACAGGCAGTTTTGATCGAACGATCAACATTCTTAATCTAACGACTATGAAGCAGCCAATAAAGCTTATCGGTCATGGAAGTGTTATTGTCAGTATGCTATTTTTACCCGATGCTCGTTTGTTGTCTGCTGAAAAAGATGGTGGACTGATAGTCTGGGATATTAATACGGGAAGAGTTTTTAAACGATTAACTAAAATGCATGATAGCATTACCTCTATGTGCATGAGCAAAGATAAACGATTTGTTTTTGTGGGAACCAAGTTGGGGTATGTTGCATTGTATAACATAGAAACAATGGAGTTACTCAAGCAGCGCTATTTAAAAGAAAGTGAAGAAATTACTGCAATGGCTGTTATCGATAGTAACTTTAGGCTCGCCATTGGTACAGTAGAAGGCAATGTTCGATTTTACTCTTTGTTTGGAGATCAAGAAGCCTATATGAATCTTTTACGCCAAGCCCAATACAAGACTTTTTATCTTCTTTTAGAAAAAAATCCAATGTTGCTGTATTCAAAGGCATATGACTTAGCTGAAAAAATTTGGGACGATATTGTACTCAAAGCACGGAACTATCTCGAAAAAGGTGAAAAGCTAAAGGCGAAAGAACTTCTTGCTCTTTTTAGTGGAATTTCTCAGAAAAATGGACTTATTGCACAAATATTACATGATTATGAGAAATACGCACAGTTTGAAATGTGTGCGCAAGAAGGTAGATTCCCTCTGGCATATTCATTGAGTAAGCAATTTCCTTCATTTCGAGACTCTGATCCCTATCTAAAAATGGAACTTCGCTGGAAAAAACTTTTTTCAAAAGCTCAAGAGCTCATTTTGGGTCCAGGTGGCGAAGAGCAAGCTAGAACGTTATTGGCTCCATATCGAGGAATCTCTGAAAAAACCGTTTTGATTCAACAGCTTTTTGGGCAAAAGCAGCTTTATGAATATTTTAAAAAGGTAATCAGTTCACGTAATTTTATAAAATTTTTTGAATTGATCAAGCAGCATCCCTTTTTAAAAGAGTTTTCCGACTATAAAACTGTTATGGACTATGCGGATAAACTTTACATACAAGCGATGAAAAGTTATCAAAATGGCGAGCTTCAAATCAGCAAAAAAGCATGTGAAATACTCATTCATTTCCCCGATTATTCTAAAGAGGCTTATGAGCTATTGGATACAATCAGGGCTAAAAATTTATTTTTCGATGCTATTTCTTCTGAAAATTATCTTAATGCATTTGCATATCTTGCATCGTATCCATTATTGTATGAAACAGCGGAAGGTAAAAAATTAGAAAACGATTGGAATAAAGTGCTTGACCAGGCCTTACGCTATGCTCTAAAAGGTGAGGTAGAAGGGTTACGTAAGCAATTCGAATTTTATTTACCAATCAGTGTAAAATACCCTATTATGGGAAGTGTATTTGCACAATGTTATTCGGTTCAGCTTGAGCAAAAATTACGTGCTAATGCCCCTTCATTAGAGTTAGAAAATGGTATTCGAAATTATGTTGGCTTGTTTGGAGTAGATGATTATATACTTTTCTTTTTCAACCATTATAAGCGTGAATATAAAACAAATATGGATCTTAAAATGTTAAAACAAGGTTCATTATCATCATGGTCACCTGCTATGCTTATTAGTGATATAACCTCAAAGAAGTAGTTGTTGTGATTGCTATTGATTTAGGTTCAAATACCCTTCGCGTAATTGAATACGATGGAGTATGTTGGGGAAAAAGTTTTGAAAAAATTGTTCGTACGGCTGAGGGTCTTAATCAAACCAATAAAATTGGTATATTTGCCTTGGAGAGAATTTTAAATGGTTTGAATGAGGCTAAAAAAACGATAGATTTTACAGATCAAGAAGTCATTGCTGTTACCACTGCTGCGATGAGAATGGCTGATAATTCAAGTGAAGTATTGGAAAAAATTCGTCAAAAAGCAGGAATAAATTTTCATATTATTAATGGAGATGAAGAGGCGCGCTTGACTTTGATAGCAGTACAGAATCGTCTTAATTCATTAAAGATCAGCGGTGATGAATTGGTACTGGTTGATATTGGCGGTGGCTCGACGGAAGTGGTCATTGTTTCAAACAATAAATCAGTATCAAAAAGCTTTTCTCTGGGAATTGTTACACTCAGTGAAAAATCTCAAACCAGCGAGATAATGGATTACGAGTTAGCGTTATTTCGTAAAAATATTGCTTTTTATATTCAATCATTGGCGTTAGACTCAACCCCGAAAACTCTCGTTTTAACTGCGGGTACACCGACTACCATTGCAGCTTATTTGTTGGGTATGGATTATCAAACGTATGACGCTAATCGAATTAATGGTACTTTTTTAAAGCGCACTGATTGTATACGTGTCTTGGAAGAGTTACTTGAAATGGATGAGGAAATGCGATCACGTTATGTGGGTGTGGGAAGAGAGCAGTTAATCGTTGTAGGAATACACATTGTAATGATGATGTTTGATGCTCTTGAAGCAAAGAATGCCATCGTCATAGATGATGGATTGCGCGAAGGAGTCGCGCTGGAGTATTTTAATTCAAAAAAAGTGTAAATTAAAACGTTTTACCTTCATACCGATCATATATCCACGCAGCAACCGCTTCTTTTTGTTCGTTATTGAGTTTGCCTTTTAGAGAGGGCATTACACCAAACTTTTCCAATGCCATTGGTTCACACATGCTGTACTGAATGCTTGGATTATCGATATAGTCTTTGATAAAAGCGATTACCACGCGACGCTTGACGTCTTTGTCTTCATCCACAATATGGATATTGGCTTTAATTCGATTGGAAACTTCCACCATAGGCGGTGCTTTTAGTGATCCAAAAGATTTCATAACTTCCGCTTTCGTCATCATCTCTGCATGACATTTCATACAATTATTTTTATAGAGAGAATAACCATCCATTGCACTTAGTATCGCTGTAGTTAAAGTTGTCAAAAAGATCATTTTCATAGTCAGTCCTTTAAATTTTTAGAATTTTAACGATCTTAGTTCTATGATAGATTGATGAATATCAATTTTAACCTATTTTTCTGAAGCTAATAGGCTATTTAACGTAATTTATAGTTAATATCACTTATAATTTCGTAATTTTTTCAATATTATTCACACCTATTTTACGTAAAGGAGACGACATGCAAATAAGCGGCGCACAGATGGTTATCGAAGCTCTTATCGCGGAGGAAGTCGAAGTCATATTCGGTTATCCCGGCGGTGCAATTATGAACGTCTATGATGCAATTTATCAACAAAGTTCGTTTCAACACGTCCTGACACGTCATGAACAAGCAGCCGTACACGCTGCTGAGGGGTATGCAAAGGCTTCAGGAAAAGTCGGGGTCGCAATGATTACGTCAGGCCCTGGATTTACGAATGCGATTACAGGTATTGCGGATGCTTATATGGACTCTGTTCCTCTTGTCGTGATCAGCGGGCAAGTGCCTATGTCTCTTATTGGTACAGATGCGTTCCAAGAGATCGATGCTGTAGGAATCAGTCGTCCATGTACGAAGCATAACTATCTCGTAACGGATGCCAAGGATTTGGCGCGTATCCTCAAAGAAGCATTTTATTTAGCACGTACTGGTCGCCCAGGTCCAGTGCATGTCGATATTCCAAAAGATGTTACGGCCCAAATAGCCTTATTTGATTATTCCAAAGAAGTAGAGCTTGAGACCTATAAGCCTACGGTAAAAGGGAATATGCGTCAAATTAAAAAAGCGGTTGAAGCGATAGCCAATGCAAAACGGCCTTTACTCTATCTTGGTGGCGGTGTTATCAGTTCGGGTGCAGCTGAACTGGTGCGTGAGTTTTCAAAAATGACTCAAATTCCAGCGGTTGAGACCTTTATGGCACGCGGTACTCTGCACCACGCAGATCCGTTACTTATTTCAATGTTGGGAATGCATGGATCGTATGCAGCAAATATGGCGATGTCCGAGACGGATTTGGTCATTGGTTTGGGCGCTCGTTTTGATGACCGTGTAACGGGTAAACTTTCTGAATTTGCAAAAAATGCACAAATTATTCATGTCGATATTGATCCTGCAAGCATATCGAAACTTGTAAATGCTCATTTCCCAATTGTTGGTGATGTCAAAAATGTAGTTGAATCTATGATGACATTGGCAAAAGATCAAGTTGATCCATTGCGTTATGCACCATGGCACAATACAATTGCGAATTTCAACAAGCTTCATCCATTGTCGTACACAGAAGAGGGTGATCGACTTAAGCCACAATGGGTAGTTCAACGTATAGGTCAGCTTTTAGGTGACGATGCCAATATCTCTACCGATGTAGGCCAGCACCAAATGTGGACCGCTCAGTTCTATCCATTTAGCCGTCCGCGCCAATGGAACAGTTCAGGTGGATTAGGGACAATGGGGTATGGTTTCCCAGCAGCCATTGGAGTCAAACGAGCGGATATGGAGCGTGTCAGTATTAACATCACCGGTGATGGCTCGATCTTGATGAACATTCAAGAATTGATGACAGCAGTTGAATACAATCTTCCCGTTATCAACGTTATTTTGAACAATAACTTTTTAGGAATGGTTCGCCAATGGCAAACCATGTTTTACGACAAACGCCATTCCTCAACCGATCTTTCGATTCAGCCTGATTTTGTGAAACTCGCTGAAAGTTTTGGCGGAGTCGGTTACCGTGTAACGACCAAAGAAGAGTTTGATACGGCGCTAAAAGATGCAGTAGAAAAAAATGTAGTAGCACTGATCGACGTTGTAGTTGCACGCTTTGAGAATGTACTTCCAATGGTTCCAGCAGGTGGATCACTCTTCAATATGATGTTAGAATATAAGGATAAATAATGGAACAAGCACGACGCGTAATTTCCGTTATCGTTTTAAATGAGGCAAGTGTCCTTTCTCGCATAGCAGGTCTTTTTTCAGGACGCGGATACAACATTGAGTCCCTTACGGTTGCTCCTATCCCTGATTCTAAATACTCACGTATTACAATAGTGACAGCAGGCTCTATCAAAGTTGTTGAACAAATTATCAAACAACTGCATAAGCTTATTCCTGTTTTAAAAGTATATGAACATGCAGATTTGGTAGAAAAAGAGATGGCAATGGTCAAAATTCCATTGACTGAATCTCTGGGAGATATTGAAGCTTTGGCTCATGCCTATAACGGTCGGATTGTGAATGTTGGCAGTGATACGCTTATCGTTATGGTTGCGGATGAACCTATGCGTGTAGGACATTTTTTGGAAGCCATTAAACGCTTTCATCCAAAAGAGATTGTTCGAAGCGGCTCTGTAGCCATGGAGCGCTAAATGACACTTAACGATATTATTCATCTTCTTGAATTTGATGCTCAATCAGAACACAACTGTAATATTACGGGGATGAATACTCTAAAAGAAGCAAGTGAAGGAGAAATATCTTTTCTCTCGGATTCAAAATATGAAAAAGATTTAGAGGAAACTCTGGCATCAGCTGTTATTCTTCCTGCTTCAAAAGTTCATTTATTACCCAAAAATGTTTTAGCTTTGTGCAGTGATGAACCTTATCTTATGGTGGCGCGACTCTCAAAAGTATTTGCTAAACCTATTGCCAGCAGTGACATGGCACCTATTATTGGTTCTGGAAGTGTTATTTATCCTACTGCCCATATCGAAAATGGTGCACGTATCGGTTCGAACTGTACGATTATGAGTGGTGTCTACATTGGAACTGATACGGTTATCGGGGATAAAGTTATTCTTTACCCTAACGTCTCGGTGTATCGTGATTGTATTATTGGCAACAACGTAATGATTCATTCGGGTAGTGTTGTTGGAAGTGATGGTTTTGGGTATGCACATACCAAGATGGGGGAGCATATTAAACTCTATCAAAATGGTAATGTTATAGTCGAAAATGATGTTGAGATTGGGGCGAATACGACGATTGACTGTGCAGTATTTGGCTCTACTATCATCAAGCATGGAAGTAAAATCGATAATCTTATTCAAATCGGTCATAATTGTGTTGTGGGCGAACATTGTATTATGGTCTCACAATCGGGTCTTGCTGGATCAACGACATTGGGTCGCAATGTAGTCATGGGCGGGCAAAGTGCTACAGCTGGTCATCTCACTATTGCACCCTTTACTACATTGGCTGCACGCTCTGGTGTTACAAAAAGTATCAAAACTGGGGGAGTCTACAGCGGCTTTCCTCTTATGGAACATAAATTATGGCTGAAACTTCAAGCAAAGTTAGCTAAAATGTTACAAGCTTAAGACAGGATAGTCATGATGAAAAAATTAAGTACGCTATTGATACTTACTGCTCACCTCATGGGTGAGGGTATGGATACTTCTGGCGTACGTATACCTGATATTGTTTTGGACGCTATTAAGCACTGTGAATGTTTAAAAGAAGCTGATGGACAATGTAATCCAAATGTTATTCGTATTAATGCCGAGGAAGATGCTCAACGTGCCAAAATGGCAGGTTTTGCGGTGCAAGGTCATATTATCCGATGCAATTCAACAGAAGAATGTTCCTCACAAGCACAAGCGCTTATCAATGGCGGCATTACCAATCTTGATCTTGGGCCCTATCAAATTAATTATAAATATCATCCAAATTCGACTCTTTCTGAGTATTTTGTGGATGCAACGGAGCGTGAGCATGCCAATCGGATTATTACGGGCTTAGTAAAAAGCTTTGGATATTCGTGGGAAACTCTTGGAAGATATCATCATTTTAGTGCGACTGACCGAACACGTAATGAGATATATTATCGAAAAATGTATGCATTTATTTATGGTAATACGACACAACCTTCAAGCTCAAATCAATAACATATTTTTTAAGCTTTCTTTAGCGAAAATCCCGATACACTCTTATTTATATCACGTTAACTAGGAGAATTTATGAGTTCATCTGCAGCTATTATCAAAGAAATACCATTGAATGGAACTAAAAAAGGGGTTATCGCCGTCAGTAAGATCGATGCTCCTTACGGTGAAGGTAGTGACAGCGTAGCAAGTATTGGAATATCACTTTCAGGTGATGCAAAAAACCCAGAGTGGAAAGTTCATCTTCCATTAGGGAATCTTGACGAAGTGATTGCGGCACTGCAAAGTATAAAATAAGTTAGTCATTCCTGTATTAGCGGGAATGACTAATAATGAAGTTCAAGATTTATTACTTTTTCGTCTCTACAAATGTAGCAATCCGTTTAATTCCTGCACGTATACTGTCAATATCGGTTGCAAAACTAAAGCGAAAATACCCTTCACTACCAAAACCGATTCCTGGAACTACCGCAACACCTTGTTCTTCAAGTAGCTCTTTACAAAAAGTCATTGAATCATTACTGATTTTTTTGATGTTTACAAAGAGATAGAATGCACCATTGGGTGAAAGAACCGAAAGCCCGTCAATATCATTAAAAAGACGAACCGCTTCATCTCGTCGTGCCATAAATGCTTGACGCATTGTCTCGATGTCTGCATCTGCTTCGCCATTAAGTCCAACAATAGCTGCTTTTTGAGTAATGGAATTGATGTTTGACGTACTTTGGCTTTGAAGTTTTTTGGTTGCTTGTATGATTTCGGTATTAGCAGCAGCCATATAGCCAAAACGCCATCCAGTCATAGCCACAGATTTACTCAGTCCATTGATGGTAACGGTGCGCTTAAACATATCATCGCTGACCGCAGCTGCCGATACAAATTCACCGTCATAGATCAGTTTTTCATACATCTCATCGCTGGCAACAATAATATCTGTTCCTTCAAGAACTTTACCCAATGCTGTAAGCTCATCACGTGTATAAACGGCTCCTGTAGGATTCGAAGGAGAGGTTAAAATAAGCATTTTTGTTTTAGGTGTCAATGCATTTTTGAGTTGCTCAGGAGTAATTTTAAAACCGCTGGCATCATCGGTCATAATCTCAATAACCGTACCGCCACAATATTGTACTAATTCAGGATAGGTAACCCAATATGGTGCTGGAATAATAACTTCATCTCCAGCTTGAATAGTACAGGCAAAAAGATTATAAAGAGAATGTTTTGCGCCATTATTGGCAATAATTTGGTCTGCTTTGTATTCAAGTCCATTATCGCGTTTTAACTTTAATGCGATAGCAGATTTAAGGGCAGGGATACCGTCAACTGCAGTGTATTTGGTAAAACCTTCATTAATTGCACGAATGGCAGCATCTTTGATGACTTGAGGAGTATCAAAGTCAGGTTCACCGGCTGAAAAGCTGATGATGTCTTTGCCTTGAGCCTTTAGCTCTTGAGCCAAAGTTGAAATAGCGATGGTAATCGATTCTGATAGGGTATTAACGCGATCGGTTAGCATTGTTGTGCCTTTAATTTTTTTGAAATTATAGCATAACCTTACTTTTACCTATACTAACGTAATTTTATTTTTTCCACTTTGTTTACTTTTCAAAAGAGCACTATCGGTTCGTTTAATAATGGTATCGATGTCATCGCTTGACTGATGCATTGTAGCCCCTATGCTGACAGTAAGCTCAATGCTTTTACCACTATAGATAAGATGAGAATTTTCAACTTTATGCAATATTTTTTCTGCAACACTTAGTGCTTTGTCTTTATCACAACGATTAATCAAAACAGCAAATTGATCACCACCATAGCGGTAGACAATATCACCTGCACGCACCATTCCTTTGATTGTTTGAGCTAAAAAGTACAGTACTTTGTCACCTGCTGTATGGCCAAAAGTATCATTGATTTTTTTGAAGTCATCAGCATTAATCATCAATGATAAAAAGGAGAGTTCATTATCCATTCCATTGGAGAGTATATTGGTTAAATCTTCCATGTATTTACGATGATTAAGGAGATGTGTCAGTGGATCGGTTGTAACATCCAATAAAACATCATCAAGACGTTCGTTAAGGTCAACAATTTTTTCTTCTGATCGTTGCAGTTCTTGATTCATATTGCTGCTAAGCTCCATCAAACCATTAATAATATTTAAACGAGCCTGATCATTTGTATTATTACTCATATCGTATGAGCTCAATAGATCATTTTGTTGAGCGGCTACGAGTGCCATACTTGTATGGCTTTTTGAAAACGCTTCTACTGCTATTTTGGCTAATTCAATGTATTTACTAATTGAATTTATTTTTTCATCCATCGTACTGTCATGATTTAAAGCAGTCTTTAGTGTATGATCAGAAAGCGATTCAAAAATACGGTTAAATTGTTTTTCGTAATGGACCGGATAAGGGGGAATATGTTTGGCACTTAATGAGGCGAGCGCCTCATCGTGAATATTTATTATTCTGTCGTAAATTGAGTTTTTTGCTTCATCCATGAAAAAGACTCTCCAATTAAGTTAAATATTGAAATTTGGAGTATTGTACCCTTATAAGTAATAAAAAATTACTTAAATGCCTCTTCAGATTAATTATCTATGAAACTCTCTTAACCTATAATGCGGTAATTTCAATACAATGGATGAAAATGTTTTTTGAACCTGGATTTTTAGGGACGCGCGCAGCTGTATACATGGATATCGTCACCTTATATTTTGCAATTTTGCCTTTTTTATTGGCTTTTTCAATACGTCAAGCGGTTGTTGGACGGATTGCTCTTCATTACAAGTCACAAATGGTTATTTTGGCATTGACTGTTGTTATGGTTTTAATCTTTGAAATCGGTGTTCGCCTTGGCGGCGGTTTTGTTGAATACGTTAAACTCTCAAATGTTTCCTATGATTTTCTGCTTCTATTTTTAGCTGTGCATATTTTGATTGCATTATTGGCAGTCGGGGGCTGGATTTATCTGATTATCACCTCCTATCAAACGTATATAAAAGAAGGAATAGAAGGTATGGCAAAACATCGCCGTATGGGAAAATGGATTTTTGGAGCCCTAACCCTTACTTCGGTGATGGGTTGCAGTATTTATTTATTTTTATTTGCAATGTAATTGAAAAGGAAAACGATGTCAAAACATTTTGATAATGCTGCGGCTCAATGGGATCAAGGAGACACACGACAAAATATTGCTCAATCTGTATTCCAAACGATTGTCAGCCGTATTGCTTTAGCCAATACTATGAATATTATGGATTTTGGTGCGGGAACGGGACTTCTGAGTTTTAAAATCGCACCCATGGTCCACTCGGTTACAGGTATTGATTTATCCGAAAAAATGCTTGAACAAATACTCGCAAAAAACAGTGATACGCTGCAGGTGAAAATAGCGTGTAAAAATATCATTAGTGAGCCTTTGGATGAAGAGTTTCATGGGATTGTTAGCTCAATGGCAATGCATCATGTGGAGGATACTGCTTCACTGTTCAAAACGTTTTATTCTCATCTTAAGCGGGATGGATTTATTGCACTTGCTGATTTGGAAGCTGAAGATGGAAGTTTTCATGCTCATGGAAATGAAGGTGTATATCATTTTGGATTTGAACGTGATGGATTACGTGATATCATGGAGCAAGCAGGTTTTGTGAATATTCGATTTCATCATGCTTATACGGTTGAAAAAGAGATGCAAAATTATCCTATTTTTGTTGTAACAGCTAACAAAAATAAGTAAATAAGTCTACGACTTAGAGTTATTTAGGCGTTTTGTAATATTTCAATAATTGTCTCTTTACTGTATTCACCACCCATTCCCCAAAGTACTGCCAACTCATGTGCATTTTGTGATAGTTCATCGATGCTCTGGCTTGGAATATTTACGTCAGAAAGACGAATCGGCGCACCAATGGATCTAAACCAGCGTTCAAGAGCGGCTATTCCCTGATCTGCCGTCTGCAATCCAAAAACTTCTTTTGCTAATCGTTCAAATTGCGGGAGATTGTTTCCTTTGTACCATTTCATCCAAGCGGGAATAACGATAGAAAGTCCTGCCCCATGAGCAATATTAAAAAGAGCCGATAAAGCATGTTCGATCATATGGTTTGGAAAATTACCTCCTGCAGTACCGGAAGAGGTAAGCCCATTGAGAGCTTGTGTTGATGCCCATGCGAATTCTGCTCTTGCATTGTAGTTCTCAGGGTCATGAAGAAGAATTTCGGTTGTTTCAATAACCGTTTTAATAATGGACTCGACAAATCTGGATTGTAGGTGAGGGTGATCGGTTGCTGTAAAATAAACTTCAATAGTGTGCGCGATGATGTCAACAGCTGAATAAGCCAAATAATCGCTCGTTACACTTGTCATAAGTGCGGGATTGATAACCGATATCTTTGGATTAAGTAAAACTGATGCGATAGAGTATTTTTGTTTTGTATTTTCATTCATAACCACGGAGTTCCCGTTCATTTCGCTTGCGGTTGCTGCCAATGTCATTACGGCATAAACGGGAAGTGCTTGGGTAATGGCTGCTTTTTGAATAAAGAAGTCCCATACATCTCCCTCGTACAAAGCTCCTGCTGCCATTGCTTTGGCAGAATCAACAACAGAACCTCCACCTACACCTAAAACAGCTTGAAGATTTTTAGATTTAATAAGAGCTATTCCATCTTGTACACGGAAAAGCAGGGGATTACTGACAATACCATCTAGCTCTTCGTATTCAATTCCTGCGGAAATCAAACTGGTGATAACACGGTCATATAAGCCTTTTTTCTTGATCGAACCGGTACCATAAACAAGAAGCAGCCGTTTGATTCCTTGTTCAGCGATCATAGATCCTATCATGTTTTCTTTCTCTTGACCAAATTCAATACGTGTCGGATTGTAATAGGTAAATGTATTCATAAATTTCCTTTTTAATCTCTAAATTATAATCATTATAAACTAAGTCCATAAAAAACATAGAAGCATGTTCTAACTAATTTTTATTCAATCCAGCAGTGTTAAATTGAATAAAAGTGAAGTTTATTTTTTTTCTAGGAGTTTAGAATAACATTATACACATAATAGTTATTATAATAACTATTTAAGCAGTATCGTTTTAGAATTGCATAATTACTACAAAGGAAATGCATGAGTTTTGAATCCGATAAGTCGATTGCTTTTATGATCGCTAAAACACGAAATATTCTTAAAAATGAATTGGAAAAAGAACTAAAGCCTTATTCTATATCGTATGCACAGCGTGTAATACTCATTCGTTTGTGTGAAAAAGATCGATTGACTCAAAAAGAGTTGGCCCAAGATACCTATTTTGAGCAATCTAATCTAACTCTTATGCTGGATAAATTGGAATTAAAAGGGCTCGTGAAGCGTGAGCCCAAAGAAAACGATCGAAGAGCGTATCTCGTAACGATTACTGCAAAAGGGAGGGAACTCCAAGATGAGCTCATTACATTGGGAGAGAAAGTCATTGAAAGGGCTTTTAAAGGAGTTAGTTCTGAACAAAAAGAGGAAATGTCACATCTTCTTCAAACCATTTATGAAAATTTAAAAAACGGTTTATAATGAATAGCAAAACGCTTTTGGCCGCTTCTTTATCCTTATTATTGCTAACAGGCTGCATTCCTAAGATTGATAAAGCTACTGTAATTCCGAATACAGCAGTGAATAATAATTTAGAAAAAAGTATGGATGTATTCGATAAAGAAACACAGCTTGTAACCGACTGGTGGAAAGGATACGGTGATTCACAGCTCAATAGTATCATAGATACGGCCTTATCTGATGCTCCGTCGCTAAAAAGCGTTGAAGCGCGATACTCACAAGCTAACAGCATCATACAATCAGTTGAATCACGTAATATGCCTCATCTCGCTGCAAATGCAAGTGTGATCCGAGAACGCTTCAGTGAAAACCATATCTTTCCTGCCCCTTTAGGCGGAAATACAAACAATCAGTATCAACCGTCATTGACTCTCGATTATAATTTCGATTTTTGGAATGAACGCGGTTCACGAATTCTTGCGGCTAAAAATAGTGCTTATGCGCAAAAAGCAACAATAGCAGCATCAAAGATTGCCTTATCCAGCGCCATTTGTGAAATTTATCTCTCCTGGAATTTTGATGAGCAAAAGCTTATTGTCTTGAGTACTTTGGAAAAAACCACAACCGAAGAGCTAGCCATCGTCATGAAACGACATCGTCTTGGACTGATCGACGCTACGGAGATTAACACTAAAAAGAGTGAGCTTTCCAAAATAACCAAAATTTAAATCTGAAGTGCAATTTTTTGACTTAAAAAATCATACCTATTTTTAGCTTAAGCCGCTGCTACTAATCCATAAAAAACCTCATTGGGTGTTTTCCAATTTAAAGAC
>CAIMUF010000086.1 GCA_903844635.1 uncultured Sulfuricurvum sp.
CCTCTAAACTTTTACACTTTGGACACTTCTTAGCGCTTTTTTACAATCCATTTTAAAAAACCTTTTAAAAACCTCGATAGTAGCGTAGTTTTCTAAGGTTTTCAGCAACCCGAATTTTTCATTACGCCGATATTTCACAATATCCAAAAGAACATAATCATGAGATAATCGGACACCCTTTATCTCCACAGCGAGCGGTTGCTAAAGCCCTCGAATATGGGTGTCAAAGCATTGCGTACACGTACAATGAACCGGTTGTCTTTTTCGAATACACCTACGATACCGCAAAACTTGCGCATGAAGCAGGGTTAAAAAACATCTACGTCACAAGCGGGTATGAAACGCACAAAGCCATCGATACCATAGCCCCTTATTTGGACGGTATGAATATTGATATTAAAGGATATAGCCAGTCGTTTTACAAAGACATCTGCGGGGCATCTCTCAAACCCGTGCTGGATACGATCGAATATGCCCATAAAAAAGGGATATGGATAGAGACAACGACTCTGCTCATTCCAGGATACAACGATTCGGATGATGAGATTCGAGCAATCGCACAATTTCAAGCTAACCTCGATACCAACATGCCGTGGCACATCAGTGCTTTTCATCCGATGTATAAAATGTTAAATGTTCCTCGTACACCCGCGCAAACACTTCGTCGTGCCTATGATATTGGTAAGGACGTCGGATTAAAGTATGTGTATGTCGGAAATATTGACGATGAAGCAAGAGAATCAACCTACTGTCCAAAATGCGGAAAACTGGTCATTGACCGTCACGGCCATATCGGACAGTATGTAACGAACCATTTAGTCCATAACAACCAGTGCCCTTCATGCAGTTATACACTGCATGGAATTTGGCAATAGTATCAAAAGGACATAGAATGCATACACATACTGCAAGAACCATTATTCTTGTCTAAACATATACGGCAGATTTATACTATTATGAACAGTAATCCAGAACTTATTAATCATCTCATCAGATCAGGTGCTATTCACTCTACGGCACTGATAAAAGCATTTCGGGAATGTGACCGCAGTCTTTTTGTTCCAAAAGAACTGAGCGATGAGATATATGGTGATTATCCACTGCCAATCGGTATGGGACAAACTATTTCTCAGCCCACAACCGTCGCTATTATGCTGGAACTTTTACAACCACAATCCGGTGAGAAGATTTTAGATATTGGTTCAGGTTCAGGATGGACAACTGCCCTTTTAGCAACAGCTGTCGGCAAAGATGGATATGTAGAAGGCATTGAGCGTATTGAATATCTTGTAGAGTATGGACAACAACGTTTAAAAAATGCGAATATTGACAATGCATCGATTGAATTGGCAAATCCATCTGTTCTTGGAAAACCTGGTCATCTGTATGACCGCATTCTCGTTTCTGCGAGTGCTATGGATATGCCAATGGAATTATTGGATCAGCTCAAACCTGATGGCATTTTGGTTATTCCGATTTTAGAGAGCGTTTGGCGTATTACAAAAGCAAGAAATGGTGAAATAAAAAGCTATGAATTGCCGGGCTTTCGTTTCGTTCCGCTTATCAGATAAATTGTCTAAAAAGTAAAAATCATAAGGCTTTGAGGGTTCACCTGATAGTATTATGCATCCTAGATTCAAAGATACAACATGAACCCAAAAATAGATGAACTTTTCCATGCAATACGTCTTCTGGAAGAGAACCTGTTAAAAGAAATAGACCAAGAAGAACAGAAACTTACGCGAGATCTTCTGCTTGCACAAAAAAAGTTTAAAATCAATTTACTTGTATATATCACTCGCGCACCGCTGTTACATCTGTTGACGGCTCCTATTATCTATGCCGGTATTATCCCCGCATTTATTTTAGAATTTTTCTTGTTTATCTTTCAAATGGTCAATTTTAGGGTTTACAAGATTGCTCCTGTAATCCGAAAGGACTATTTTGCCTTTGATCGTGCTGGTTTAGAATTTCTAAATATTGTAGAAAAAATCAACTGTTTTTATTGCTCATACTTTAGTGGTCTTTTGGCTTATACAACTGAAATAGTCGCACGAACAGAACAATTTTGGTGCCCGATTCGACACGCACGTAAACTGCGTTTTCACCATGCCCATTACTTTAAATTTACCCCTTACGGAGACGGTGAACGTTATCGTCAAGAACTCCCAAAACTTCGAGATGATCTAAAAGAAAAATGATTTATTAGTAACACATTAGTATTTCAACTGTTCTTGTTTATAATACCGCCCATTAAAATACGAGGTAACTATTATGGATTTAAAACAGCAATTAGTGAACTATGGGTGTGGAACAGAATTTATAGATATTGCGTTGGGGTATGCACAATTTTATCAACCTGAGCAAGATATCGAAACGTTTATTGATTATGTCGAAGAAGCGTATGCAAAAGTCGAAGAAGCCCAATATGCAGAGAAGATAGAGAAAGAAATTGTCAATCCCTCTGACCTTACCGAAGCATTTCAAGAATTTGAAGACGAAGAATCACTTTAAGACAGAGGTGTCGTCTGAACCACAAAATACAGTTCGTCTTTGAGAGTGTTGAGATGTTTGATAACATTATCACGTCGAGTTTCATCCATCTCAAAATGCTGCTCGATTGAGTCGTAGATACGATCTATACTTGCGTAGATCTCAACCATAAGCTGCTCTTTTATCTTTTCGTGAACGTCTGCCATATATTATCCTATAAGCCGTCACAGGTATCCATCTTAAACTAAAAGCTGGATTCCCACCTTCGCGGGAATGACGAAAGTTTTTGACTCAACATTCCTAAGAATATTCAACCAAAAAATCTCTGCCGAAGCAGAGAATGACGAGAATCAATGAAATTTTGTCCCAAAGTTAGGGACGAATTCTGCCTAGTAGAGGCAAACTTTAGTGCCTTAGCGGCCAGCGTAGCCAAGCGGGACTTTGCTCCACTGGCGTACAAATAATATTTTTAGCGTATAAGGTCGAAGAAATAGTCGGTTGTTGCGATACCTTTGGTATCTTCATCCAATTGGTCAAGAACTTTGTTCGTGATCCAAGTAAGAAGGTTCAACGCTCCATCGTACCCGCTGATAGAGTAACGGTGAAGGTGGTGACGGTCGAAGATTGGGAATCCGATGTAGATCAACGGAGTGCCAGTGTCGCGCATCAATTCTTTACCGTAGCTGTTACCGATCATGAAATCGACAGGCTCAGTGAAGAGAAGTGAACGCATTGCCCATAAGTCTTTACCAGCCCATACATTCAAACTGTCTTTTGCAGGAGACGTATCGAGCATTGCTCTCATCTCTGCTTCCCAACCGTTTGGTGCATTGTGGCAAAGAACGTGAGTAGGCTCAGCACCCATCTCTAACAAGAATGATACTGCACCGATTAGGAAGTCAGGATCACCCCAGATAGCGAATTTTTTACCGTGCATGTACGGATAGCTGTCTTGCATAGCATCAACTAAACGGCCGCGCTCGATTTTTAGTTTTGACGGAACTTCTGTCCCTGTCAATTCTGCAAGTTTCATAACAAATTCATCTGTCCCTTTAAGACCGACTGGGTTAGAGAATCCGCCTGGGTGTTTCCAACGTTTATCGACCATTTTCATGGTTTTAACGGTAGCGTATTTTTGCAGAGAGATTGTTGCACTTGAATTGATACAATCTTTTGCATCATCCAATTTTGTTCCGCCTTGGAACATTTCGTATTGACCTGCTGGCATATCCCACTGATCAGAGTGGTCTCCCAACATGATATAGTCAGTTCCGAATGCTTCTACGATACTTTTTACCGAACGAAGGCTTCCGATATACGTTTCAAAACCAGGAATGATGTTGATACGTTGTTTCGTTTCACCTTTGTTTCCTTCTGTAAGCTGAGACATGATACCGTGCATCATGTTGTCATATCCTGTAATATGACTTCCAACGAATGATGGAGTATGCGCATATGGGATTGGATAATCAGCAGCAAGATATTCGCCGCCGTCTTCTTCTTTTGCTGCAATGATAAACGCCATTAAGTCATCACCGATTACTTCTGCCATACACGTGGTAGAAACCGCGATCATTTTAGGTTTATAAACAGCAGCACAGTTTTTAAGACCCTCTTTCATATTTACCAATCCACCAAATACTGCAGCATCTTCAGTCATAGAATCCGATACACATGGTGTAGGCTCTTTGAAGTGACGAGTAAAGTATGAACGGAAATACGCAACACATCCATGTGAACCGTGAACGTAAGGCATAGTACCTTCAAATCCGAGTGCAACCATAACCGCACCAAGAGGTTGGCATGCTTTAGCAGGATTAACAGTAATAGCTTCACGTGCAAGGTTTTTCTCACGGTAATCCCATGATTTAGTCCACTCAGCAATCTCTTCTACTTTCGCAGGATTAACAGCGAGCATGGACGACTCAAATTGTTTTTTGTTTTTAAGTACTTCTTGATACTCAGGTCGTTTAAACAGGTCTTTCCCGTTTACGATTTTTTCTACTTCTTGCATTGTGTTTTCCTTGGTATAGACAATTTTCTGCCTCATACGAGGCAAGGAATTTTCAAAGCGCCAAAAGCGCAAGGGCCTTCTGCGAGAGCCAACTCAGTGTGTTTAATGCATCTGAGCTAGACTTTGCTCGCTCAGCTTAGGAAAAAAGGCTTCAGCCTTCTTTCTCCCATGGTGCTTTTGAATGTGCCCATACAGGAGAATTGATCGCAAGATCCATATCCTGGGCGAAAATAGCGAATCCATCGTACCCGTGGTAAGGTCCGCTGTAATCCCATGAGTGCATTTGACGGTATGGGAGACCCATTTTTTGGAATACATACTTCTCTTTGATCCCAGAAGCCACAAGATCTGGTTGAAGTTTTTTTACAAATGCTTCAAGCTCATACTCGTTAACGTCATCGTAGATAACAGTTGAACGGAAGATCTCTTCTTTAGTACGTTTGTAGTCATCATCATGAGCGAACTCATATCCTGTTCCGATTACTTCCATACCCAAATCTTCATAAGCTCCGATAACGTGACGAGGACGAAGACCGCCGACGAACAACATAACCGTTTTACCTTCAAGACGTGGCTTGTATTTTGCGATAACAGCATCGATCATCGGTTGATATTTAGCGATAACTTCTTCACATTTTTTCTGAACACTTTCGTCAAAGAACGCCGCGATTTTACGGAGTGATTTGATGGTTTGTGACGGTCCGAAGAAGTTGTACTCGATCCAAGGAATCCCGTACTCTTTTTCCATGTGACGGCTGATATAGTTCATTGAACGGTAGCAGTGAAGCAAGTTCAATTTTACTTTTGGTGTCAATGCCATCTCTTTAAGAGTTGCATCTCCTGACCATTGTGCAACAACACGAAGGCCCATTTCTTCCAAAAGGATACGGCTTGACCATGCGTCTCCACCGATGTTATAGTCACCGATGATGGCTACATCATAGTCAGTTACTTCAACATCACTGGTATTTACATTAACTTTACCGTCAAAGATAAAGTCACGTACTGTGTCATTTGCAATGTGGTGACCCAAAGACTGAGAAACTCCACGGAAACCTTCACAGTTAACAGGAACGATAACTTTATCAAGCTCTTTTGCTTTTACACGTGCTACTGCACCGATATCATCCCCGATCAAACCGATTGGACATTCTGATTGAACTGTAATACCGTTATTCAATGGGAAAAGTACTTCGATTTCATCGATACATTTACCCAATTTTTTATCTCCGCCGAAAACGATGTTGTTCTCTTGGAAATCCGAGCTAAAGTTCATCGTTACAAACGTATCAACACCTGTTACACCGATGTAATAGTTACGACGACCTGCACGGCTATATTGACCGCATCCGATTGGTCCGTGACTGATGTGGATCATATCTTTGACAGGACCCCATACAACCCCTTTAGAACCTGCATAAGCACAACCGCGTTGGCTCATAACACCGGGAACGGTTTTTTTGTTTGAACGGACATCGCCGCACGTTTTTTGATTTTCATCATTTGGAGATCCGACACCTAAATGTTTTTCACGGTTTTTTGCCGCTTTTTCAGGATACGCTTTTAAGATCTCTTCAATGGCCGCTTTTTGTTTGGCTTCTAGTGATTCTGGTCCCATAATACACCTCTTCCTTACGCGACTTCGATACGGAATTGTTCCATATTATCGAGGTTATGACACAATTTCATTGTCTCATCGTCTGCTGCATCAACGCGTTTTGAGATTTCTGACATTTGGTAACGATTCATATAAATCATGTACTTTTGTACTCTGTCTGGATTCTCTTCTTTGAAATAATGAACCATTGCACGGAACAAGAA